>JAJTFH010000074.1:2961-5601 GCA_021298395.1 Gemmatimonadota bacterium
GGACGGCGTTCGCAATTATCAGGCGCGGAACACCCTGCGCGACGAGATGAAGCAGGGGGATCGCTGCTTCTACTATCACTCGAACGCCGAGCCCTCGGGGATCGCGGGGATCTGCGAGGTGGTCCGCGAGGGGTATCCCGATCACACCGCCTTCGACAAGAAGGACCCGCACCACGATCCCAAGTCGAAGGCCGATGCCCCGACCTGGTACATGGTCGACGTGAAGGCGGTGAAGCCCTTCCCGCGGCTGATCGCCCTCGGCGAGCTGCGCGAGGTCGCGGCGCTCAAGGGGATGGTGCTCCTCCAGAAGGGGAGCCGGCTCAGTGTGCAGCCGGTGACCAAGAAGGAGTGGGAGACGATCTGCGCGATGGCCGGCGTCGCGGGGTGATGCGGGTGGGCCCCGGCTAGAGCAGATCGAGGAGCATCGCGAGCCCACTCCCGAAGCCGATCAGCACCACCACGCGCCGGACCCAGGTCTGGCCGACGCGCTGCGCGAGCAGTGAACCGCCGATCCCCCCGACGGTCGCCCCGATCGCCATCGTGAGTGCCACCGGCCAGTTCACGATCCCACTCGCGGTGAAGATCACGACGGCCACCAGGTTCATGAGGCCGCCCCCCCAGTTCTTGAGGCCGTTCATCTGGTGGATGTTCGTGAGCCCCATCAGACCGAGCGCGGCGAGCATCAGGATCCCTGCGCCGGCGCCGAAGTACCCGCCATAGATCCCGACCCCGAACTGGAAGAGGAGGAAGCGCCGCGGGGGGAGGTCCAGCGTCCCATCGGGGCGGGCGATCGTCCGGGTGGCGATCCACGACCGGAGGAGGGGGCCCTGGATCATGAAGAGGACGGTCGCCCCGAGGATCAGGTAGGGGACGAGGGCGGCGAAGCGTCGTTCGGGGGTCCAGAGGAGGAGGAGGGCCCCGATGATCCCGCCGAGGATGCTGGGGACCGCCCAGGCCTTGGCCCAGCGACGGGCCCCCCGGAGCTCGGCGCGGTACCCCCACATCGAGGACATCGTCCCCGGCCAGAGGGCGACGGTCGAGGTCGCGTTCGCGGTGATCGGGGGGATCCCGAGGGCGATGAGGGCGGGGAAGGTGACGAGGGTCCCCCCACCGGCCATGGCATTCATGGCGGCGCCGACGGCCGCGGCGAGCGCGGTGAGGGGGAGGAGGGTGGTCTGGTCCATCAAGGTCCCCGAAGGATAGTCGAACCCGACATCCGTGCCGGGGTACCAGTCACTATCTTTCCCTCGATGGACGGACGCCGATGCGTTCGTCATGGGCCGCGCGCCCTGCCTGGCCCTTTCTCACCCTCCGCAGTCGGGACCCTCCACGATGTCCGGCACGACGACTCCCCCCACCGGCGACCATCTCGAGATCAAGGACTCTCGCACGGGCAAGATCTACTACGCCCCGATCACCGACGAGACGATCCGCACCGCCGACCTCAAGCAGATCAAGGTCAATCCCGACGACTTCGGGATCATGGGCTACGATCCCGCCTTCATGAACACCGCGTCGTGCCGCTCGGCGATCACCTTCATCGACGGCGACAAGGGGATCCTTCGGTATCGCGGGTATCCGATCGACCAGCTCGCGGAGAAGTCGAACTTTCTCGAGACCGCCTGGCTCCTGCGGCATGGTGAGTTGCCGACGCAGAAGGAATACGACGATTTCCAGCACCACATCACGTACCACACGTACGTGCACGAGAACATCCGGCGCTTCATGGAGGGGTTCCGCTACGACGCGCATCCGATGGCGATGCTCACCGCCGGCGTCGCGGCGCTCTCCTCGTTCTATCCGGAGTCCAAGAACATCCACGATCCGAAGGAGCGCGACATCGCGTTCATCCGGCTCCTGGCCAAGATGCCGACCCTCGCCGCCTTCGCGTACCGCCATGTGAAGGGGCTCCCGTACGTCTATCCCGACAACTCGCTCTCGTACAGCGAGAACTTCCTCTCGATGATCGCGCGGATGTCGGAGCCGAAGTACGAGGCCAATCCCGTGTATGCGCGGGCGATCGACATCCTCTTCATCCTCCACGCGGACCACGAGCAGAACTGCTCGACCAACGCGGTCCGCGCGGTGGGTTCATCGCACGTCGATCCCTACTCGGCGATCGCGGCCGGCGTCTCGGCGCTCTACGGCCCACTCCATGGCGGGGCGAACGAGGCGGTGCTCCGCATGCTCGAGGAGATCGGCGATGTGAAGAACATCCCGGCCTTCATCGAGTCGGTGAAGAGCGGGAAGGGGGCGGCGCGCCTGATGGGCTTCGGGCACCGCGTCTACAAGAGCTACGACCCGCGCGCCAAGATCGTGAAGTCACTCTGCGACGACGTGCTCCGCGTGGCCGGTCTCACGAAGGATATGGAGATCGCCCTCGAGCTCGAGCGGATCGCGCTGAGCGACGAGTACTTCATCTCGCGGAAGCTCTATCCGAACGTCGACTTCTACACCGGGCTGATCTATCGGGCGATGCACTTCCCGACGGACTACTTCACCGTGCTCTTCGCCATCGCGCGGACTGCCGGCTGGATGGCCCAGTGGGAGGAGCTCCTGCTCGACAAGGAGCAGAAGATCGCGCGGCCGCGGCAGATCTATACGGGGCAGGCCGAGCGGGGGTATCAGGCGAAGGTCGAC
>JAJTFH010000075.1 GCA_021298395.1 Gemmatimonadota bacterium
CCTCCGATAGTGGGCGCCGTAGCATCGGACGGAGGAACCGACTGGGTGTCGGTGGGTATAAGACAAGCGGGACCTTCCCATCCGTTCTGGCTCCCCGCGCCGTTTCCCCGCTGGGACGCAGGAGTTGGCCATGTCGTCACGAACGATGATGGTGCGCGAAGGTATCCTTGCCGGCGTGTTAGGCGCGACGGTGATTGCGCTGTGGTTTCTGGTGCTCGATAGCATCCGGGGCGCGCCGCTGACGACCCCACTCACATTAGGACGGCACCTGCTCCGTGCGACCGGTGTTGGCTCGGCAGACGCGCGTGATGGGCTGGTACTGGTGACATTCAGCATCCTCCATGTCGGTGTGTTCGTCGCGATCGGAATGATCTGCGGCAAGCTGCTAGCCATGAGTGAACGCACGCCGATGGTCCTCATCGGGGTCGGCCTGCTCTTCGTCGCGTTCGAGGTCCTGTTGGCCGGCTTCACGGAAATGCTCGCGATGCAAAGGGAGGTCCTCCTCCCCCGCCTGCATGTGGCTGGAGCCAACCTCCTCGCGGCGGTCGTGATGGCGGGGATGCTCTGGCGAACTCACCGCTCCTTGCCACATCGCTTTCTCGATGCCTTGGCAAACGACGCGGATGACGGAGCGTCAGGGAGCCGAGACGACATCCAGCCGACACCTCGGGTCGTCAGCACAGCCCCGCCGACCTGATTCCCCTGGCACCCCACCCAGGGCCGCCCTTGGCTGCCTCGGGATGCGAAGCGGTATGCGAACCGGTATGCTGGGAATCGAGGTGTCGGGCGCGATGGCGATGGACGCCGATGCATTATTCTCCGGCATGCCTCAACACCTGGCTCATGTCGCGCTCCTCGTCCGGGACTACGACGAGGCGATCACCTATTTCGTTGATACCCTCGGGTTCCACCTGCTCGAGGACACGCCGATGTCCCCAACCAAGCGCTGGGTAGTGGTGGCGCCGCCCGGCGCTCGCGAATCTGGGCTCTTGCTGGCGCGCGCCGTCGGTCCCGATCAGGAAGCGATTATCGGTCGACAGGGAGGTGGACGCGTCTTCCTATTTCTCCGCACCGATGATTTCGCTAGGGATCACGAGGCCTACCGCGCCCGTGGCGTCCGGTTCCTCGAGGACCCACGAGATGAACGGTACGGCCGGGTGGTCGTCTTCGAGGACCTCTATGGCAACAAATGGGACCTGGTGGAGCCTCGGTAGCGCTCAGGTGCATCGGCCGATCACACCGTACGCGTCATGAACGGGATTACCGAGCGCCCCCGGCCACGATGGTGCCGCCCTTCATCACCAAGGTCGGCCGCTGGAGCCGGGTGACATCGTCGAGGGGATTCCCGGTCACGGCGACGAGATCCGCGAGTTTGCCGGTGCTCACGGTGCCGAGATCCGCTTCGATGCCGAGGAGCCGCGCGCCGTTGAGTGTGCCGATGGTGATGGCTTCCATCGGTGTCGCACCGAGGATGTCGACCATGTACTTGAACTCCTCGCCATTGCGTCCGTGGATATCGCTCGTGGCATCGGTGCCCAGCGCGAAGCGCACGCCGGCGCGATAGGCGGTACGGAGTCGCACACGACGCTCCGCCGCGATGGCGGTCGCCTTCTTCACGGCATAGGGTGGGACCCCCTTCGCCGCCCCATCGCGCACGATCTCCTCGAGGATGATCAGCGTCGGCACGAGGTAGGTACCGCGCGCCTTCATCTCGGCGATCGCGGTGTCGCTCACGAGGGAGCCATGATCGATGCTCGCGACCCCGGCTCGCACCGCGGCGAGGAGACCATCGCCGGCGTGCGCGTGGGCCATCACCTTGCGGCCTAACCGTGCGGTCTCGGTGACGGCGGCGCGGAGCTCCTCCTCGGTCATCTGCGGCGCCCCGACGGCGTCTCCCACCGAGAGGACCCCACCAGTCGCGACGATCTTGATCTGATCGGCACCATACTTGACGTTGAGTCGCACTTGGCGCCGCATGGCATCGGCGCCGTCGACGATCGCGCCGGTCCCTGGCAGATCGAGGAAGGGGCTCCACCCATTCACATCGGCGTGACCGCCGGTGGTCCCCAGGGCGGGACCGGAGGCATGGATGCGCGGCCCCGGGATCAGCCCGCGGGTGATCGCGTCACGCACGGCGACATCGACGTAGCCGAGCGACCCGGCCTCGCGCACGGTGGTGAACCCCGCCTCGAGCGTCTTGCGCGCATTGATGGTCGCGTAGATCGCTCCGTGGGCCGGGGTCTCCCGCAGCGCGGCGAGGTCGCCGCCATCGTTATCGATGGAGGTGAGGTGGGTGTGGGCGTCGATGAACCCAGGGAGGAGGGTCTGCCCCGCGAGGTCGATCGTCCGCGCGCCGGCGGGGATCCGCACCTGTGTCGCTGAGCCGACGGCGGTGATCCGGTCTCCTTGGATGAGGACGACGGCGTTGGGGATCTGAGTGCCGTCGCCGACGATCACGCGATCGGCACGGAGGGCGGTGACCGGCGCCGACTGCGCCGGAAGCGGGGCGGAGGCGAAGAGACCGACCGCGAGGAGGAGGAAGGTGAGGCGCATCATGGAAACGTGCAGCAAGGTGTCCACTCTCCGAAAGAGGGTGAGTTGACACGCACTGGCGCAACCACACGATTTCATGCGTGATACTCTTGATGTTGGGGGAGCACCACGGACCTCCGACCGCTGACCATTTCGCTCGCCTCGACCCCCGACTGCCATCGATGTCCGCTCAGCAACCGCTTATTCCGACCCTCATCGCCGATCTCACCCGCGCGATCCTCACCGTCCCGGATTTCCCTCGTCCGGGTGTGTCATTCAAGGACATCACCCCGGTACTGCACACGGGCGCGCATCACCGAGTCGTACGCCCTCGAGTATGGGGCCGACACCCTCGAATGCCACGCCGATGCCCTCGGGGCGGGCGATCGCGTGCTCATCGTCGATGACGTGTTGGCGACGGGGGGGACCGCCGCGGCCGTGGTCCGACTCGTGGCACGCACCGGCGCGACCCTCGCCGGAATCGCGGCGGTGATCGATCTGAGCTTCCTCCCGTGGCGCACCGCACTCGCGGGCGTGCGCGCGGAGACCCTCGTCCGCTATTGAGAGAGACGCGGCATGCTCGCCGCGCCGCGCTCAGAAGGGATAGACGAGGTAGAAGGCGAGCGACATCGTCGCCAAGACCCACTGGGCCGCAGGCACCTCGCGCGCCCGCCCGGTGGCGACTCGCATCAGCGGATGCGCGATCAACCCTGCGGTCATCCCCACACCGATGTTGAAGGTGAAGCTCATCAGCACGATGGTGAGGAAGGCGGGGATCCACTCCGAGAGATCGGAGGGATCGAGCTCGCGGATCCCCTGGAGCATCAGGGCACCGAGCACCACGAGCGCGACGCCGGAGGCGTGGAGGGGGACCGCGGTGAGGATCGGCGCGAACCACAATGCCAACCCGAAGAGGAGCGCGACGACCAACGCGACCACGCCGGTACGCCCACCCTCGCCGATCCCGACAGCCGATTCGATGTAGGCCCCCGTCGTCGTCGTCCCGAGGAGTGGGGCGGCGATGTTGCCGAGGGCATCGGCGAGCATCGGGCGCTCCACATCGGGGAGGCGCCCCTCGGCGTCGAGGAGTCCGGCCTGTGAGGAGAGGCCATAGAGCGTGCCGATGGTGTCGACGAAGGCCATCACGAAGACGAGGAGGACGACCGGGAGCGCGCTCGGCGAGAGGGCCCCGAGGAGATCGAGTTGGCCCGCGATCGGGGCGAGGCTCGGGGGGGCGCTGACCACCGCCGTGGGCCAAGGGGTGACACCGAGCGCGAAGGAGGCGAGCGCGGTGGCGACGATCCCGATCAGCAAGGCGCCGGTCGTGCGGCGCGCGAGGAGGATCGCGGTGAGGAGGACGCCGCCGAGTCCGAGCGCCGTGCTCGGCGCCGTGAGGTCCCCGAGTGCCACAGGCGCCCCCGGGATCCCGACGCGCACGATCCCGAGGTCGGTGAGTCCGATGAAGGTGATGAAGAGGCCGATGCCGACGGCGAAGCTCCGCGTGAGGGAGCGGGGGAGGGCATCGGCGAGCCAGGCGCGGACGCGCAGCACCGTGAGCAGGGCGAAGACGATCCCCGCGAGACAGATGGCGCCGAGCGCGACCTGCCACGAGATCCCCATCCCCTGGACGACGGTGAAGGCGATGAAGGCATTCTCCCCCATGTAGGGGGCGACGGCGAAGGGCCGCCGGGCGTAGAGCCCCATCAACAGGGTCCCGACGATCGCCGAGAGGATCGTCGCGGTGACCGAGGCATCGCGTGGGAGCCCCGCGGCCTCGAGGATCGCGGGATTCACCACGATGATGTAGGCCATCGCGAGGAAGGTCGCGACACCAGCGCGCACCTCGGTGGTGAGGGTGGTCTCTCCGCGGGCCACCGCCTCGCGCAGGTCGCGTCGCAGGGCACCGATCATCGGCGGGGATAGGCGCGGAGGAACTCCAGCACCACGGCCGCGGAGTTCGCGGCGGCGAGGCGACCGAAGGTGCGCATGACGTTGTCGCCGCTCTCCCCGCCGGCGAGGTCCGAGAGGGAGCGGAAGGCGATGTACGGCACCTGATGTTCATGCGCGACCACCGCGACGGCCGCGGTCTCCATGTCGAGCGCCTCCGCCTGGAAGGTGCGCCAGCTCCACTCGCGATAGGCGGCGTTGTCGACGAAGGTGGGGCCACTCACCCCGTTCCCTCCCACGACCACGCGCGGCTGATGTGGAAGGCAGCTCTGGTCCGTGGTGCAGCGCGCCAGAGGAACGCGCGTGGCGACCTCGCGGGCGATGCGGAGGGCGAGGGTGTCGACGGGGAACCAGAAGCGTCGCTCGAGCGAATCGGGCGCGCC
>JAJTFH010000034.1 GCA_021298395.1 Gemmatimonadota bacterium
TGGACTGGACGATGGTCTGCACCGGGGACATCGTGCCCGGCGAGCGGACCGGGGTCTATCGCTGGAGCGATGACTATCTACCAGAGGGCGCGAACCGCATCTCGGTGGAGGATGTCGCGCACTTCCTGGTGGAGGAGATGACGGCGAACCGGCATCTGCGGCGGCGGGTCGGACTCGGATACTGATCCGTCCGTCGTGCGGCGGCGCTACCGCCGCGCGAGTTGATCGCGCAGCCACTGCCCCGTCGCGGCGACCGCCCCGCGATCGATCCCCGTGGTGAATCCGCGCGACTCCAGGAAGGCGAGCACCGCCTCCGTCGCGACATTCCCCGTGGCCCCCGGCGCGAAGGGACATCCCCCGACCCCGCCCGCGCTCGCATCGATGCTCCGGATCCCGAGCTCGAGACAGACCTCGAGATTGTCGAGCGCGCGCCCCTGCGTATCGTGGAAGTGCGCGTTGACCTGCGCCGCATCGACCACCTCGAGCACCGCCTCCATCACCATCCGCGTGCGCTCCATCGTCCCGACGCCGATCGTGTCGGCGATGCTGATCTCCTCGCATCCCATCTCGAGCAGCTCGCGAGTCACGTCGGCCACCGCCTCCGGCGTGATCACCCCTTCGTAGGGACACCCCAGTGCGCAGGAGACCGTCCCACGCACCGCGATCCCCGACTCGAGCGCCGCGGTGACCACCGGCCGGAAGCGCGCCAGCGACTCGGCGATCGAGCAGTTGATGTTCTTCTGTGAGAAGGTCTCGCTCGCCGCACCGAAGACGACGATCCCATCGGCGCGCGCATCGCGTGCGCCTTCGAAGCCTCGCCAATTGGGCGTGAGCACCGTGTAGCGGATGCCGGCATGACGTCGGATGCCCGCCATCACCTGCGCGGCATCGGCGAGCTGCGGGACCGCCTTCGGGGAGACGAAGGAGGTGACCTCGATCGTCGGGCACCCCGCCGCGCTCAGCCGATCGACCAGCTCCACCTTGATCTCAGCGGGGAGCGGGGTCGACTCGTTCTGGAGGCCGTCGCGGGGGGCGACCTCGACGATGGTCACGAAATCAGGATCGGCGTGCACGCGTCTCGTGGGCTCGGGAGGGATGCCGTGCAAGTTAGGTTGCGCGTGGTGTGGTTGTCAGTGATGCCGACGGGGATGAGATTGGGCCATGCGCGCCCCCATCCCGGGTTTCACGACGCGATTCGCCCCCGCCCCCACGGGCGCGCTGCATCTGGGGCACGCCGTGAACGCCGTCTGGGTCTGGGGGCTCGCGCGGCGCTTCAGCGGCACCGTGCTCCTGCGGATCGAGGACCACGACCGGGGACGATGCCGCCCGGCGTACGAGCAGGGGATCCTCGACGACCTCGATTGGCTCGGCCTCGCGCCAGATGGACTCACGACCGACGACTTCCGCGCCGGCCCGGTGCCGCAGCGCCAGAGTGACAACACCGCGCGATACGAGATGCGACTCGCCGAATTGGAGGCGCGCGGACTCGTATTTGGATGCCGATGCTCGCGGGCGGAGATCGCGAGGGCCACGAACGCGCACGAGGAACTCGAGCTCGTCTACCCTGGGACCTGCAGAGGTCAGGGAACAGGGGTCAGGGATCAGGTCGGACTGCGAGTCATCATCTCCGGAGAGGCGCCTGAGCGATTCGATGACCTGCGGCTTGGTCCGCAGATCCAGGACCCGATGACCCAGTGCGGGGATCTCCTCATGCGCGATCGGCTCAGCCAGTGGACCTATCAGTTCGCCGTCACCGTCGATGACTGGGAGCAGGGGATCGACCTCGTGATCCGCGGGGAGGACCTCCTCGCCTCCACCGGTCGCCAGCTTCGCCTCGCACGGCTGCTCGGTCGCACGACCCCACCCGCCTTCCTCCATCACCCGCTCCTCCGGCATCCCGATGGCCGCAAGTTGAGCAAGTCGTCGCAGGACACCGGGCTCGCCGAGTTGCGCGCAACGGGATGGACGCCGGCACGCATCTTCGGCCTTGCGGCGCAGCTGAGTGGGTTGCAAGCGGACGCCACCCCGCGACCCCTGGCGTCGCTCGCCGACCTGTTCGACTGAGCACCATGGCCACAGATTCCCGCATCATGTTCGCCCCCGCGCTCGCCCCGACGTGACCACCCCCCTCCTGGCGCTCCTCGCCTTCCTGGGGCTGCAACTCGGGATCGGCATCTACATCTCGCGCCGGATCGTCTCCGAGAGTGACTACCTCGTCGCGGGCCGCCGTCTCGGTCCCGTGCTCACGACCTTTTCGATCTTCGCGACCTGGTTCGGGGCGGAGACGGTGATCGGCTCCGCCGCCATGGTGCACGCCGAGGGCCTCTCGCTCGCCTCCGCCGAGCCCTTCGGCTACGGACTCTGCCTACTGTTGATGGGGGCGTTGCTCGCGCGCCCCCTCTGGAACCGCGGCCTCACCACGCTCGCCGACCTCTACCGCCTGCGATTCGGCGGTGGCGTGGAGCGCCTCGCCGCCATCCTCCTCGTGCCGAGTTCCGTGCTCTGGGCCGGCGCGCAGATCCGCGCCTTCGGGCAGGTGCTCGCGACGGTGAGCGACCTCACCCCCTCGACCGCGATCGGGATCGCCGCGCTCTTCGTCGTCGCCTACACCATGTTCGGCGGGATGCTCGCCGATGCGATCACCGATGTGCTCCAAGGTGGGGTCCTCTCGATCGGCCTCGTGATCATGCTGGTCGCGGTGGTCCAGGAGGCCGGTGGAGTCGCGGCCTCGCTGCAATTGATGACGACCAGTGGGAAGATCGACCTGACGCCGACGGCGGCGGGCCCGTGGTATGCGACGCTCGAGGCGTGGGCGATCCCCGTGCTCGGATCGGTCGCCGCCACCGAGGTCGTGAGCCGCGTGATCGCGGCACGATCCGCCGACGTCGCACAGCGCGCCTCGCTCACGGCAGGGTGGCTCTACCTGGCGATCGGGAGTATCCCCGTGCTCATCGCGCTGATCGGCGGTTCGTTCGTCGGGCCGATGAGTGACCCCGAACAACTCCTCCCCACCATCGCGCGCGACCTCCTCCCGACCGTCTTCTTCGCGATCTTCGCGGGGGGGCTCATCTCCGCGATCCTCTCGACGGTCGACTCCACCCTCCTCGTCGCTTCGGGGCTGGTCTCGCACAACCTGATCGTCCCCTTGTTCAGGATCAGCGACGAGCGGCATAAGGTGCGCATCGCGCGTGGCGGGGTCGTGAGCTTCGGCCTCATCGCCTATGCGCTTGCCCTCAACGCCGAGGGGGTCTTCGCTCTGGTGCAGGAAGCGTCGGCGTTCGGGAGCGCGGGCATCCTCGTTACGGTCGTGTTCGCGCTCTTCACCTCCAGTGGCTCGGCACGCACGGCAGCGGCGACCTTGCTCGGTGGCATCCTCGGGTACGTCGGTGCGCGTGCCGCAGGGATCTCCATCCCCTTCCTTGCCTCCCTTGGCGTCGCCCTCACCTGTTGGACCCTCGGATGTCTGATCGACCGCGTTCGGCGCTGATCGGCGCCGCCTTCCTGATGGCGACCTCGGCGATCGGGCCGGGGTTCCTCACACAGACCGCGGTCTTCACCGAGAGGCTCGGGGCGAGCTTCGGCTTCGCGATCCTCGCGAGCATCGTGATCGATCTCGTCGCGCAGCTCACCATCTGGCGGGTGATCGCCGCCTCGGGACGCCGCGCCGGTCCGGTGGCCGAGGCGGTGCTCCCGGGGCTCGGCACCGCGCTCACGGTGCTCGTGGTGCTCGGCGGGCTCGCCTTCAACGTCGGGAATGTCGCGGGGGCGGGGCTCGGCCTCGAGGTGGTCGCCGGGATCCCCGTGACGATCGGTGCCGTACTGAGTGCGGCGCTCGCGATCGGGCTCTTCGTCGTGAAGGAGGCGGGGCGCGCGATGGATCGCTTCAGCATCTGGCTCGGCTTCGTGCTGATCGCCCTCACCTTGACCGTGGCGCTCGCGTCGAATCCCCCGATCGGCGAGGCGATCGTCCGCACCGTGCTCCCGACCCAGATCGACGTGCTCTCGGTGGTCACGATCGTCGGCGGGACGGTGGGAGGGTACATCACCTTCGCCGGGGCGCATCGGTTGATCGACGCGGGGATCACCGGAGCGGCGGCGGTGCCGCAGGTCACCCGCTCGGCCGCGACCGCGATCGGGGTCGCGAGTCTGATGCGCATCATCCTCTTCCTCGCCGTCCTCGGCGTCGTCGCCCAAGGCGTCGCACTCGATCCGGCGAATCCCCCCGCTTCCGTCTTTCGTGCGGCCACGGGGGATCTCGGCTATCGGCTCTTCGGGATCGTGATGTGGAGCGCGGCGATCACCTCGGTCGTCGGGGCCGCCTACACCTCGGTCTCCTTTCTGCGGAGCCTCCATCCCGCCCTCGAGCGACAGTGGCCCCGCGTCGTGATCGCGTTCATCGCGCTCTCGACCGGTGTCTTCGTCCTGATCGGTCGCCCGGTGAAGACACTCCTCTTGGTCGGGGCCCTCAACGGACTCATCCTCCCGCTCGGACTGGCCGCGATGCTCGCGGCCTCACAGCGTCCGGAGATCGTCGGGGGCTATCGGCATCCCCGCTGGCTCACCGGACTCGGACTCGCCGTCGCGCTGGTGATGACGGCGGCGGGCGGCTATGTCCTAGTGCGCGACCTCCCCGCATTCCTGCGCTGACCCACCGAGCGATCAGGGGGCGATGGGAGGGGTTGGCACGGGGCTCGGTGGTGCGGCGAACTGTACCCCCGACTCCCGCACGAGTCGCAACATTCCCAACAGATACTGTTCACGGACCTGCTTGAACTCCGGCCCCTGACGCGTCTGCACCCAGCAGACCACCTCGAGATCGATCGAGGTAGCCGAGAGCCCGATCAGTCTGACCTGCACCCCCTCGGACCAGGTCTTGGGGTGTGCCCTAAGCAAGGGGTCGATCCCATCGCGCACCCGCTCGAGCAGGTCGGGCGCGGTCGCGAGGTCGAGCGAGAGGACGGTGCGGAAACGGAAGCGGTCCCGCTCCC
Organism: Gemmatimonadota bacterium; assembly: GCA_021298395.1. GTDB lineage: Bacteria > Gemmatimonadota > Gemmatimonadetes > Gemmatimonadales > Gemmatimonadaceae > Pseudogemmatithrix. The sequence goes on from JAJTFH010000034.1 coordinate 4,989, forward strand.
CGAAGTTCTCGGAGCGCATCTCCGCGAGCCGCCCATTCGAGAGACTCACCACCGTTCGCTCCGCCGTGCGGATCCGCGTGGACCGAAGCCCGATCGCCTCGACCTCTCCCTCGATCCCCTCGATGTTCACCGAATCCCCCACACGGAAGGGCTGGTCGACCCCAATCGAGAGCGACCCGAAGAGGTTCTCGAGCGATTTCTGTGCGGCGAGGGCGAGCGCGATCCCACCGATCCCGAGTCCCGCGAGGATCGTGATGACGGGGTAACCGAAGACCGTCGCGATGCTGAGCACGGCGAGGACGACGAGGAGGACACGGGCGATCCGCGCGCCGAGCGGGATCAGCGATCGCATCGCCGGATACTGTCCGACCCAGGCGCTCGCCGGCGCCGTCCGCTCGACGACCCCGACCAGTCGCAACAGGGCCCAGAAGAAGGCGACCACCAGCAGCGCCTGCTGGAGATCGACCACATGGCCCAGCGGCGCCGGCGCCAAGGCCACCCACCCGATCAGGATGCGGGAGGCGAGGACGCCGACGAGGAGGATGATCGGACCGCGGGAGGCATCGACGAGGAGATCGTCGAGCTCCGTCTCCGTCGCGGCGACCAGGCGCCGCAACCCCGCCTGCACCGGTCGGACGAGGAGATACCCCAGGGTCGCTCCCGCCGGGATCAGGAGGGCGAGCGCGAGCCACTGCCACCAGGCGACCTCGAGGGGTCCCATCCCCTGCAGGGCGGATGGGAGATGGTCGCGGACCCATCCGAGAGAGGCAGCCCCCCCCTCCTGGACCGCTTGGAGCTGCGCATAAATGAGGATCGGCATACCCGCAACCTCGACCGAGCGGGCGCGGCACGCAACCCGTCAGTCCGGGTACCTTTCGTATGTCTCCTCCCGTCGAACTCGTCATGACCACCGCCTCTCCCGCCCACGCCCCCTCCGCGTCCCACCTCGCCGACCCCGATCATCACCCCTCGTTCACCCGAGGGGTCTTCCTCGGTGAGATCCGCGAAGCACTGGTCTTCCCCTTCCCCGAGCCTTCGACAGAAGAGAAGGAATCACTCGCCGCGATCCTCGACGCCTTCCGCAGCTGGGCCGCGGATACCCTCGACAGCGCACAGATCGACCACGACGGTCGCTTCCCCGATGCGGTGCGCCAGGGGATGGCCGAGCTCGGTCTCATGGGACTCAACATCCCCGAGCGGTACGGTGGCTTCGGCGCCTCGGCGATGATCTTCAATCGCGTCTTCGGGGAGATCGGCGCGCACGATGCCGCGCTCGCCGTCTACTTCGGGGCGCACCAGAGCATCGGGATCAAGGGGATCATCCTCTTCGGGACCGAGGCGCAGAAGCATCAGTGGCTCCCCAGGTGCGCGAGCGGCGAGTGCATCGGCGCCTTCTGCCTCACCGAGGCAGGCTCCGGCTCCGATGCGCAGGCGATGCGCACCACCGCCGTCCCCAGCGAGGATGGGTCGCACTACCTCCTGAACGGTGCCAAGATCTGGATCTCCAACGCAGGCTATGCCGGCGTCCTCACCGTCTTCGCGAAGGTCCCCGTCACCATCGATGGGGTGGTGAAGCAGCGCGTCACCGCCTTCATCGTCGATGCCCACGCCCCCGGCATCTCCCTCGGCAAGATCGAGGAGAAGATGGGGATCAAGGGGAGCGACACGCGCACGATCACCTTCGAGAACGTGCGGGTCCCGGCGGAGAACCTCCTCGGTGAGGTCGGTGGTGGCTTCAAGATCGCCCTCGAGATCCTCAACTCCGGGCGCCTCGGCCTCTCGGCGGGTTCGACGCGCGGGACGCGTGAGATGATGAAGCTCGCCCTCGCCCATGCCAAGGAGCGTGAGCAGTTCGGGCGCTCGATCGGCTCGTTCGAGATGCTCCAGCGGAAGTTTGCCGCCGCCGCCGCCGACTGCTACGCGATGGACGCCGCCTGGATGCTCTGCGCGGGGATGGTGGACCGTGGCGGCGTCGACTTCTCGCTTGAGACCGCGGCGTGCAAGATCTACGCCTCGGAGCTCGCCTTCCGGACGGCGAGCGAGACGATGCAGATCGCCGGCGGGATCGGGTACTCCAAGGAGTATCCGTACGAGCGCGCGCTGCGCGACTCCCGCATCAACATGATCTTCGAGGGGACCAACGAGGTCCTTCGCGCCCTCATCGCCCTCATGGGGCTCCAGCAGCCCGGCGAGGAGCTCAAGGCCGTCGGGAAGGCGTTCAAGGCTCCCCTCCATTCGCTGGGCGCAATCTCGAGCTACCTCACGGGGCGCGTGAAGCGGACCCTGGTGAAGCCGAGCTTCAACCAGGTACACCCCTCGCTCAAGGACGAGGCCGAGCTCGTGGCGGACAACATCCACGCCCTCGCCCTCGGGGTGGAGAAGGCGCTGATCGAGCACGGCAAGGCGATCATCGAGCGGCAGTTCCTGCAAGAGCGGATGGCGAATGCGGCGATCGACATCTATCTCGCCACAGCCGTCCTCTCGCGCGTGACCTCGGTCATCGGACGCGTGGGGGAGAAGGAGGCGGCGGCGGACCTCGAGGTCGCGCGCTTCTTCATCCCGATGGCGATGCGCCGGACACGGCGCGCCATCCGCGCGCTCGAGCGGAACGCGGACGACGCGGCCCGGTCGATCGCCACCCGTGCGCTCGCGACCGGCGATCTCACCGTCCCCACCCCCACGGATACATGAGCGTCCTCTCGATGTCCGGCGTCGGTATCTCCTTCGGCGCCACCGAACTCCTGAAGGACATCACCTTCACCGTGGGGGATGGTGATCGCTGGGGGATCGTCGGACGGAACGGCGCCGGGAAGTCCTCGCTCTTCAAGGTCATCACCGGTGACCTGACCGCCACCGCAGGGAACGTCGCGCGAAAGCCGGGACTCCGACACGCCCTCCTCGACCAGCACCGCGCCTTCGAGGGCGCGACCACGGTCTGGCAGGCGGCCGCGGCGGCCTGGCGCGAGGTCATCACCCTCGAACAGTCGATCGCCGACCAGGCGATGCAGCTCGGTGAGATGGGGGAGTCCGTCACCGACGAATTCCTCGAGAAGTTCGGGCGCGATCAGGAGCGCTTCGCCGACCTCGGTGGCTACGTCTACCACGCCCGCGTCGACGCGGTGCTCCAGGGGCTCGGCTTCGACGCCGAGGAATCGAAGACCCGCCTCGTCGCCTCGCTCTCGGGCGGGGAGCGCGGCCGCGTCGGCCTCGCGGCGCAGCTGATCGCGCCCGCCGACCTCCTGATGCTCGACGAGCCGACCAACCACCTCGATCTCGACACCACCACCTGGCTGCAGGACTGGCTCCGCGAGTGTGACGAGACGATCCTCGTCGTCTCCCATGACCGCGCCTTCCTCGACGCTATCTGCACGCACGTCCTGCACATCGAGGGGCGCAGCGGCGAATGGTACAGGGGGAACTACTCGCAGTTCGTCCCGCAGCGCGCCGAGCGTCGGCTCACGCGCGAGCGCGAGCTCCAGAAGCAGATCGCCTTTGTGAGGAAGGAGGAGGAGTACATCCGCCGGAACCTCGCCGGCGTGAACTCCTTCCAGGCCAAGGGGAAGCGGAAGCGCCTCGAGCGGCTTCCCCGTCTCGCCCCGCCCCCCGGGGACCCCGCGGCGATGTCACTTCGGTTCGAGCCCGCGGAGCGCGGTGGCGACCAGGTGATCGCGGTGAAGGATCTCCGCGTCGAGGTGCCGGACCGCACCCTCGTCGACGACTTCACCGCAGTGATCCGACGCAACGATTTCGTCGCCCTCGTCGGCCCGAATGGCGCGGGGAAGACCTCGTTCATCTCGACGATCCTCGGGGATCGCACGCCGGCGGCCGGTGAGGCCAAGGTCGGCTCGTCGATCACCCCCGCCTGGTTCCGCCAGGACCTCGCCGACCTCCCGCTCAGGAAGTCGCTCATGGACGCAATCCTCGATCAGCGCCCCCTCTGGAGTCGTGGCGCGGTGCAGAACCACCTCGGCGCCTTCGGCTTCAGCGGTGACGAGGTCTTCCGCGAGATCGGGACGCTGAGCGGCGGCGAGCGCGCGCGCATGGCGATGGCGCTGATCACCCTCTCGCACGCCAACCTCCTCGTCCTGGACGAGCCGACCAACCACCTCGACGTCGAGAACATCGAAGCGCTCGAGGATGCGCTCGACGAGTACGAGGGGACGGTGCTCCTCGTCAGCCACGACCGCGCCTTCCTCCGCGAGGTCGCGACCCGTGTCTGGTGGTTCGATGGTGCTCGGCTTCGTGACTTCGACGGTCCCTTCATCGAATGGGAGGCCGATCGTGCCGCACGGGTCGCCGACGCCGCGAAGGCCGATGCGGCGGCCGCCGAGGCCAAGCGTACGGCGGAGAAGACGAAGGCCAAGCGCAACGAGACGACCCAGGACGATGAGCACGCCGCACGACGCGCGCAGCAGCGGGCCGCGGAGGACGCGGAGCGTGCCGTGCAGCGCCATGAGGCCAAGGTCGCGGAGCTCGAGGCGCAGCTCGCCGAGCCAGGGCTGTACGACGGGAGTGCGGAGAAGGCGCGCGAGGCCGCCCGCCTCGATCAGGCGCTCGCCAAGGAGCGTGGGGCCCTCGATGCCGCCATGGCCGCGTGGGCCGAGGCGACCGAACTGACCGCTACGCCGCCTCGGGCCTGATCGCGAGATAGCCCGTGAGGGCCTGGCGCAGCGCCATCCGCGCCGAGAGCTCGAGTTCGTACTCCACGCTGATCTCGCTCAGCTCCTTGGTGCCATGCTTCTTGAGCCGCGTGGCGACGGCGTCGCTCTGCGCATGGCGCCGGCAGTACTCGCGTGCCGCCATCCAGAGCGCATTCGCCGCCCGCCACCAGGCCTCGTCGCGCGCGCGGCCATCGGCGGCGACCATCTCGTAGCGCGCCGTCGCCTTCACGAGGATCCCATCGCAGAGATCGACGACCTCGGCCACCCCCTCGAGCTCGAGATCATCGAGCCCATGCTTGAGGACGCGCGCCAGCCGATCGTGCTGATGGCAGCTCTCCTGCGCGGCGCGGCAGAGGGCGTCGGCAGCATCGCGCACCGGGTGATCGGAGGGCGCGGGAGGACGGGGGGCGGACTTGGAGGGCATCGGGATCAGGGGGAGGGGACGTTCAATGCTGTCGACCGACCGCGATCGTTCGCAAGGTGGCTGAGACGATCAGCGCACGCCCGCGTCGGCCGCGACGAAGGTGATCCGGTCCCCGGTGGGGCTCAGCGCGATACGCGAGATCCCCCGCACCCCGAGTGCGGCGAAGTCCGCGAGGAGGTCCCACTGGTCCCGCACGCGAACCAGGAGCCGAGTGCCGCTGGTGATGATCAGCTGCCCTGATGGGGTCCAGATATGGTACTCGGCGCCTAGCGGGAGCGGCGCGACGCGACGGACGGTGCGGGTGCGGACATCGACCTCGCTGATCCAACTGGTATCGCGAGCGAGCTGCACGAAGGTGAAGGCCTCGCGTCCGGGAACACGCACCAGCGCTCGCCCGATGTCGCGCGCCACAGTGTCGACCCGCCCCGTGCGCGGATCGGCGAGGACGAGCGCGTTCGGCTCACCGAGGATGAAGGCCCCGAGATTCGCCTCGTCCACCCAGACGTGGTAGCCCACCGGACGGAGGGCCGGGAGGATCACCGTCGGTGCGCTGCCATCGAAGGGGAAGCGCCAGAGTCGTTGGGTGGAATCCCGCTCCACGCGGATCACGCTCATGGCGAGACCATCAGGTGTGCGCGTGGCGGAGTACTCGCTCTCGGTCGTGTGCGTGACGCGCTCCACCGCATCGGTCGCGACGGTCACACGCCAGATGTCGGCCTGCGCATCCTCGCGGATGCTCGTGTACAGGAGCGCGCGTCCGTCGGCGGTGAAGGTGGGCTGATTGTCATAGCCCACGCGATGGGTGACGTTCACCGGGCGTCCGATCGACAGGTGCGTGCCCACTTCGCGGAAGGAGGCGACATAGAGGTCGCTCCCCCCCTGCGCCCTCGCCGGGGTCGTGGTCGCGGCGACGGTCAACAGCATCAGGACGCGTCTCATGCGCCCACCACCATGCCGCGGCACTCTCCGAACCCGATCCGCGCCCGCCCCGGCGCCTCACACCATCCGCGCAGGATCACCTCGTCCCCATCGGCGAGGAAGGCGCGCGTCTCCCCGTTGGAGAAGGTCACCGGCTCCGCGCCCCGCCAAGTGAGCTCGAGGAGACAGCCACGCGACGACTGCTCCGGCCCGGAGACGGTCCCGCTCGCGATCAGATCGCCGGGGCGCAGGTTGCACCCCCCACTCGCGTGGTGGGCGAGCATCTGCCCCAGCGTCCAGTACATCTGCGCGAAGCTCCCATGGCTCAGGCGCTCCGCCGGCGTCCCCGCCTCGCGCATGCGCGTCGTGCGGATCCAGACCTCGAGGGTGAGGTCGAACCCGCCATGTGCCTGATCCCCCGCATGGGTGAGATACGGCAGCGGCGATGGCTCCTCGGCGGTGCGTATCCGAGCTGGCACGCGATACGGCTCGAGCGCATCGAGCGTCACCACCCAGGGCGAGATCGTCGTCGCGAAGTTCTTCGCGAGGAAGGGCCCCAGCGGCTGATACTCCCACGCCTGCACATCGCGCGCCGACCAATCGTTCACCAGCACGAGCCCCGCGAGGTGCGACTCGGCCTCGGCGAGCGGGACGGAGGTCCCGAGCGCATTCCCCACCCCGATCACCGCGCCCACCTCGAGCTCGTAGTCGA
>JAJTFH010000035.1 GCA_021298395.1 Gemmatimonadota bacterium
GTCAGGACCCCCGCATTGAGGGCGGGGACCTCGACGGTGATCTTGTCGGTCTCGAGCTCGACGAGGGTGTCGCCGATCGCGACGGCGTCGCCCTCCTGCTTGCGCCAACGGGAGACGGTGGCTTCCGTGATGGATTCACCGAGGGGGGGAACCGTGATCGGAATCATGACCCGAGAATATAGCCGATGCGCGCGCTGACGATCGATGCGCACGGGGGGCTCGACGCCCTCCGGTACCGGGACGATCTCCCCGCGCCCGTGCTGCCGGAGCGGGGGAGCGTCCGGGTCCGCCTGCGCGCCGCCGCCCTCAACCATCTCGACCTCTTCGTCCTCGGGGGGATCCCGGGGGTCTCCATCGCCCCCGGCTGGGTCATGGGCGCCGACGGGACGGGGGTGGTGGCCGAGGTGAGCGCGGGGGTCACGACCGTCGCCGTGGGTGACCGCGTCCTGATCAATCCGGGGATCTCCTGCCGCGACTGTGAGTTCTGTCGGGCGGGTGAGCAGTCGCTCTGCGTGCGGTACCGGCTCCTCGGGGAGCATCTCCCGGGGACCTTTGCCGACGAGGTGATCGTCCCCGCGACCAATGTGCGGCGGTGCCCGCCGACCCTCTCCGATGAGGCGGCGGCCGCCTTCACCTTGGCGACCCTCACGGCGTGGCGGATGTGCGTGACGCGGGCGCAGGTCACGCGCGGCGACGAGGTGTTGATCTGGGGGATCGGGGGCGGGGTGGCGCTCGCGGCGCTCCAGATCTGCAAGGCGCGCGGCGCGCGGGTCTGGGTGACCTCGTCGCGACCGGAGAAGCTCGCACAGGCCGCCGCCCTCGGCGCCGACGAGCTCATCGATCATTCGGCGGGAGACGTGGGACGGGTGATCCGATCGCGGACCGGGAAGCGCGGCGTCGATGTCGTGATCGACTCGGTGGGGGAGCGCACCTGGGAGCAGTCGCTCGGGGCGCTCGCGCGGGGCGGGCGCCTGGTGACCTGCGGCGGGACCTCAGGCCCCAACCTCGCGATGGATGTCCGGCGACTCTTCTGGAACCAGTGGTCGATCCTCGGCTCCACCATGGGGAACGATGCGGAGTTCGATGCGATCGTCGCCGAGGCGGCGGCGGGGCGGCTGATCCCCCCCGTAGATGCGGTCTATCCGCTGGCGGAGGGGCGGGAGGCGTTCGCGCGGCTCGAGGCCGGGGCGCAGTGCGGGAAGGTCGTGCTCCGGATCGGCGATGGCTGAGGCCGCCTCGTTCACGCCGGTGGAGGAGCGTGCGGTGCGCGAGGCGTACGCCGCACAGGGACACGCCGACTGTCCGCGGTGCGCGGTGCGGATGCGCGAGCGATCGATCGGCGGCGGGAGCTTCGGCCTGGGCTATGCGCGCCAGCGCGAGTGGTTGCTCTGCCCGCAGTGCCATCGCAGCGTACTCTTCGATCTCAAGCGCGGGACCCGCAACTAGATTTGGCCGTCATGACCTGGATCCGTCGTCCTCTCGCCGCGCTCTGTTGTGCCGTGGGGTTCGCCGCACCGATCACCGCCGTCGCGGCGCAGCGGTCGGCGCTGGCGGACCGCTTCATCCGCGACCAGACGGTGTTGGGGGTGACGGTGTACGGGCCCGCCTTCGCGCTCGCGGTGGCGGACGACGCGATCTCCGGCGCGGCGGCGTACCTCGTGATGGCCGGGGGGAGCTTCTTCGCCTCGGCGGAGGCGACGCGGCGCGTGGAGATCACCGAGGCCCGGTATCTGCTGTCGCGCGCGATGGCGACGCGCACCACGGGGAATCTCGTGATGCTGAGCTCGCTCAGCGGATCGTCGCCGCGGCGGGTCGCTGGCGTGGCGTTGCTGGGTGGGCTCGGCGGGACGGCGGCGGGGCTCGCCATTGGCGGTGGCCTGACGGCAGGGGAGGCCGCGGCGACGGTCTTCGGGCACGATCTGGCCTATCTCTCGGCGGTCGCGCTCACCACGACCTCGGATCCCGATCCCTTCGATGAGCGGAGCCCCTCGATGGGGCGCGTCGCGACGACCTGGACCCTCGCGGGACTGGGTGGCTACGCCGTCGGGCGGCTCTATGCCGGGAACACCGACCATCAGGTGACGGTGGGGGATGTGGAGACCCTCTGGCTGACGGCCGGGATCGGTGCGCTCGCCGGAGCGACGGCGGTGGCCGACGCCGAGGCGGAACCGCAGACCAGGGCGATGGCGATGCTGGGGGGCGCCCTCGTGGGGACAGTGGTCGGGGAGCGCACGTTGGTGCGGCGTCGGGACCTCACGCCGATCGAAGGGCGGCGCCTCGCCCTCGGGGCCGGGGCGGGGGCGCTGATGGGGATCGGGATCGGCGTCCTCACCATGGGCGAGGCGGAGGCGAGTGGGTCGCGCGCGCGCGGCTTCGCGACCGCCGGGGCGATCGGCGGATTGGTGCTGACCGAGCGCTATCTTCAGCCGGTGGCCGATGCGGGGCGGTACGGGGCGCTCTCGCGGCTCCGGGTCGATCCGATCGCGATCGCGTCCACGCTGACGGGCCGCGCTGGCCGTCATGCCCTGCTCGCCTTCACCTTCTAGTTTCCATCGCCTGCCTCTCTCGCCGTGACCGACTTCCTCGAACGACTCACCGACAGCCTGCTCGGGCTCCTCGCCTTCGTCCCCTCGCTCTTCGGCGCGGCGGCGGTGCTCACCGTGGGCTACGTGCTCGCCAAGCTCGCCCAGCGTGGGGTGGGCCGGATGCTGCGACGGATGCACCTCAACGACGTGCTCAAGCGCGGTGGGATCCCCGCCAGGGACCACACCGGTCAGCCGGTGAATCCCACCCGGGTCGTGGCGAATCTCGTCTTCTGGTTGATCCTCTTCACCGCGATGCTGGTCGCGGCGGACGCCCTCGGGATCGACTACCTCGGGCAGATCTTCTCGGAGCTCCTGAGCTATGTGCCGAGCGTGATCGCGGCGGTGGTGATCGTGATCCTAGGGATCGTCCTCGGGGACTTCGTCTCGGCGCTGATCGCGGCCTCGACGCAGAACCTCGACGGGGGGCCGACCCTCGCCCGGGTGGGGAAGGGCGGGGTGATCCTCCTCGCGGTCTTCATGTCGCTGCAGGAGCTCGGGGTCGCGACCGATATCGTGACCACCGCCTTTGCGATCATCTTCGGGGCGATCGCCCTCGCCCTGGCCCTCTCCTTCGGGCTGGGGAACCGGGAGCTCGCCGGGGAGGTGACGCGGACCTGGTACCAGCGGTGGCGTCGGGAGCGGGAGGCGATCGCGCAGGAGCTCGCCACGGAGGAGGCCGAGGACGCCGCGGCGGAGGGGGCGCCGCCCCCGGCCGCGGGGTGATTTCGCTCTGGGAATTCGATTGAATTGACCCGTCCTGGCGGGTAACTTTGGGGGTCGCGTCCGAGGGGGCGCGACCCCCTCTTCTTTCCCGCATCCCAATGACCGCACCGAACAATCGGGAGCGTATCCTCCCGCGGCTCATCCAGGACGAGGTCCGCGAGTCGTTCATCAACTACTCGATGAGCGTGATCGTGAGCCGCGCGCTCCCCGACGTGCGTGACGGCCTCAAGCCGGTGCACCGCCGCGTGCTCTATGCGATGAACGAGCTCGGGCTCGTCCCGGGACGGGCGTACAAGAAGTCGGCGACGGTGGTCGGCGACGTGCTCGGCAAGTACCACCCGCACGGCGACCAGTCGGTCTACGACGCCCTGGTGCGCATGGTGCAGGACTTCTCGCTGCGCTACCCCCTCGTCGATGGGCAGGGGAACTTCGGCTCGGTCGATGGCGACCCTGCCGCGGCCTACCGCTACACCGAGTCGCGTCTCACGCGCATCGCGCTCGAGATGCTGGTCGATATCGACAAGAACACCGTCGACTTCGCCCCGAACTTCGATGACCGGCTCGAGGAACCGACGGTGCTGCCGTCGGCCTTCCCGAACCTCTTGGTGAACGGCTCGGCCGGCATCGCGGTCGGCATGGCGACGAACATCCCGCCGCACAACCTGCGCGAGGTCGCCGCGGCGATCACCGCGATGATCGACGATCCCGAGCTCTCGGTGGAGGCGATCCGCGGGCTCGTGAAGGGGCCGGACTTCCCGACGGCGGGGTTCATCTACGGCCGCGCGGGGATCAAGGACTACATCGAGACCGGGCGTGGCAAGGTCGTGATGCGCGCTCGCGCGGTGGTGGAGGAGAAGGAGTCCTCGAACAAGTCGCAGATCGTCGTCACCGAGCTCCCGTACCAGGTGAACCGCGCGAATCTCGTGGCGACGATCGCCGAGCTCGTGCGTGACAAGAAGGTCGAAGGGGTCTCGGATCTCCGCGACGAGTCTGACGCGCAGACGCGTATCGTGATCGAGCTCAAGCGCGATGCGATCCCGCGTGTGGTACTCAATCAGCTGTACAAGCACACGTCGATGCAGACGACCTTCGGCGTGATCATGCTCGCGCTGGTGCCGGACCCCGCCTCCAAGCGGCTCGTGCCGAAGGTGATGGGGATGCGCGAGGTGCTGCAGCACTGGATCGCGCATCGCCACGAGGTGATCGTCCGCCGCACCCAGTTCGACCTCGACAAGGCGAAGGAGCGGGAGCACATCCTCGAGGGCCTCAAGATCGCCGTCGACAACATCGACGAGGTGATCAAGGTCATCCGCGCCTCGGAGGACACCCCGGAGGCGAGCGCCGAACTGCAGAAGCGCTTCAAACTCTCGGAGCGGCAGGCCGAGGCGATCCTCAACATGCGCCTCGCCAAGCTCACCGGACTCGAGATCGAGAAGCTCGAGGAGGAGCTCACCGAGGTCCGTGCGCAGATCCGCGACCTGGAGGCGCTCCTCGCCTCGAAGCCCAAGCGGATGGCGGTGATGAAGGATGAGCTCGCGGAGGTCGTGAAGACCTTCGGCGACGAGCGGCGCACCGAGATCGTCAGCGACGAAGGGGAGTTCTCGATCGAGGACCTCATCGCCAACGAGGAGATGGTCGTCACCATCTCGCACGCCGGCTACATCAAGCGCACCTCGATCTCCACCTACCGCAAGCAGCGCCGCGGCGGGGTAGGGACCAAGGGGACGGAGCTCCGCACCGACGACTTCGTCGAGCACCTCTTCGTCGCCAAGACGCACGACTACCTCCTGGTCTTCACCCAGGACGGGCGCTGCTTCTGGCTCAAGGTGCACGAGATCCCGGAGGGCGGTCGTGCGACCAAGGGGAAGCCGATCGTCAACCTGATCAACGTGACGCCGGACACCCTCGTCAAGGCGATCGTCCCGGTGAAGGAGTTCACCGACACCGAGTTCCTGATGTTCTGCACGCGGAACGGCACGGTGAAGAAGACCGCGCTCTCCGACTACTCCAACGTCCGCTCCACTGGGATCAAGGGGATCAAGCTCGAGGAGGGTGACGAGCTCGTCGACGTGCAGATCACCACGGGGACCAACGACGTGGTGCTCGTCACCAAGCATGGGTTGAGCATCCGCTTCCATGAGCAGGAGGCCCGTTCGATGGGCCGCGACACCACCGGGGTGCGAGGCATCGCGCTGGGCGATGGCGACCGGGTGGTCGGCATGGTGGTGGTGAAGCGCGAGGCCTCGCTCCTCGTCGTGACCGAGCTCGCGCTCGGCAAGCTCACGAACGTCGAGGAGTATCGGGTGCAGGGTCGCGGCGGGAAGGGGATCCTGACCGTCAAGCGGACCGAGCGGACGGGTGACGTGGTCGGCCTGCTCGAGGTGCTCCCGGAGGATGGGCTCATGCTCATCACCCGCGGGGGCCAGTCGCTCCGGTGCGCGGTCAAGGACATCCGCGAGACGGGGCGTGTGGCACAGGGCGTGCGGCTCAAGAACCTCGAGATGGGAGACGTGGTCGCCGCGATCGCGCGCGTGGTCTCCGACGACAAGGAGGCCGAGGGGGGTGAGGGCGGCGAGGGTAGCGAGGGCGGCGACGAGGCGGGTGGCGCCGACCAGATGGAGCTCGGCGCGTCGGAGGAGTGACCATCGGCGACCCGCAGGTCGCACCCTGATCACAGGCATGGGGGGTCGAGTCCAGTACTCGGCCCCCCGCTAGCTTTCCCCCATGCGTATGCGATCCCTCAATCGCTCCTCGGTGCTGGTCGCCGTCGTGATCGGTACGATGGTGCCCCTCGGGTGTCGGACCGCCGAACCGGCGGATCCGACCGTCGTCCGCGCCGACTCTGCCGGGGTGCGGCTCATCACGTCGGGTCCTGAGGATCGCGCCCTCGCCTGGACCTTCACGGAGATCGGTCCGCTCAGCGACGCGGACGGGAATCCGTGGGTCTTCGATGCGGTGTCACCGGTGCGGGTCCTCACCGATCGCGGGGGGCGCACCTATGTGATCGGAGGCGACACGGCGGTGCTCCGCTTCGGGCGCGATGGACGCTTGGATCGCGTGCTCGGTGCGGCGGCTCGCGGTCCGGGCGGTTTCCTGCGTCCGGTGCGCATCGCGGCGCAGGCCGACACGCTGGTGGTCACCGACCTCGGGAAGGGCGCGTTGGTGCGGTTCGGGCCGACGCTCGATCCCGTGGAGGACCGCCCGCTCGACGGCGCGCTCGCGACCGCCGAGTGGCATGCCTATCGCGCCGGGGGCCTCTGGCTCGTGCAGGGGAGCGGCGGGGAGGAACGTGTGCATCGGTCGGTGTTGCGGGCCGACACGCTCTCGGGCGCCCCGCTCCTCGAGGCGGAGGATGCGACGATCGTCGCACACGCCGAGGGACCGCGTGTCGTCGCGCATCGGCCGTCGACCTACGAGGTGCGGCTCTTCGAGGGGCCGCGGCTCCTCGCGATGGTTCGCCGCCCGGTGGATCCCGCCGCGGTGGCCATCACGCGGCTCGCGCTGCAGAAGGACGGGACGCTCTGGGTCGAGCGCACCGTGCCGGGCGTCGTGGAGGCGAGACGGCTCGACGTCTTCGGTCCCGATGGGGTGTATGTCGGGACGCTCGAGGGTCGTGGCGTCCCGGTGGGGCTCCTCCCGAATGGTGAGGTGCTCTTCGTCCGGGCGCGCGCCGATGGTCCCGGGGTCGTGATCGTCCGTACGAACATCCGTCGCTGATGCCCTTCTTACGTTCCGCTCCCATGCGCCTCCTGGCCTCGCTCCTCGTCGCGACCCTCCTCCTGTGCACGCGCGTCGCGGATGTGACGGCGCAGGGACCGGCATCCGCGCCGACCATCGTGATCCTCGTGCGGCATGCCGAGAAGGGGACGGAGCCGGCGAACGATCCCCCGCTGACAGCGCGTGGCACCGAACGTGCGGCCGCGTTGAGCGAGGCGTTGCGCGAGGCCAAGGTCGCGGCGGTCTATCACACCCCGACGCTCCGCACGCGCGACACCGCGCGACCGGTGGCGGCGCGGTTCGGGCTGACCCCGCAGTTGATCCCGCTCGTCCCGCGCGCGGCGCAGGGGGACTCGATCGTCGCCATCGCCCGTCGCCATCCGGGCCAGACCATCGTCCTCGTCGGCCACTCCAACACCGTCATGCCCTGGCTCGCGGCCCTCGGTGGCCCGGCTCGTGCCGACCTCTGTGATCACGAATACGACGGCCTCTTCACTGCGATCCTCGACGGCGGGACCACCCGGGTGATCACTGGCCGCTATGGTCCCCCCAACCCCGCCGAGCCGACGGGGACGGCGATGCATTGCGGCGCGCGCTGACGGGCGGGAGATTCCGCAGATGACCGCCGCCCCACTCGCGCAGGAGCCCCTCGTCTCGCTCGACGAGATCCGCGCGGCGGCGGCGCTCCTGCATGGTGTCGCCGTGCGCACCCCGCTCCTCCCCTGCGATCCGCTCACCGAGCAGCTCGGGGCGCCGGTCCTCCTCAAGCCCGAGATGCTGCAGCGTGGCGGGGCGTTCAAGTTCCGTGGGGCCTACACCTTCCTCGCGCGGCTCTCCCCTGAGGCCCGAGCGCGCGGGGTGATCACCGCGAGCTCCGGGAATCATGGGCAGGCGGTCGCCCTCGCGGCGAAGCTCTTCGGCGTCGCGGCCACCATCGTGATGCCCACCACGGTGCCGCGGGCCAAGCGCGACGGCGCCGTGCGACTTGGGGCGCGCTGCTTCTACGCCGGCGTCACCACCGCGGAGCGGATGGCGCGGGCGATGGAGATCGCCGAGGCGGAGGGGCTCACGATGGTCCCGCCGTACGACGACCCGACGATCATCGCGGGGCAGGGGACGCTCGGGCTCGAGATCGGAGAGGACTGCCCGCAGGTGGGGACGGTCCTGGTTCCGATCGGTGGAGGCGGGCTCAGCTCGGGGGTCGCCACCGCGATCAAGGCGCTCGCGCCGCAGGCGCGGGTGATCGGCGTCGAGCCGGAGGGATCGCCGAAGTACACGCGCGCCGTCGCCGCCGGTGCACCGGTGACGATCCCCGCACATCCTGAAGGATTGGCCGACGGACTCCTCGCGGTGCGGATCGGGACGCGCAACTTCCAGCATCTGCATACGCACATGGACGAGGTGATCACCGTCCCCGATGCAGTGCTCCCGTGCGCGGTGCAGTTCCTCCTTGATCGGATGAAGATCGTGACGGAGCCGAGTGGCGCGATCACCGTCGCGGCGCTCCTGGATCGGCGCGTCGCGGTCACGGGGCCGACGGTCTGCGTGCTGAGCGGTGGGAATGTGGAGTGGGATGGCCTGAGCGCCCTGATCGGCGACGGAGGAATGCCGCGATGACGATGCGATGCCCGAACTGCCGGGCGACCTATGGGGACGAGGCGCGCTTCTGCACGAAGGACGGTGGGAAGCTCGTGCCGGTCCCCGGGACCGGTGCGGCGGGTGCGGAGCCCGCGGCCCCACCGACCCCTCCCCCGGTCGCGCCGCCTGTGCCGCCGCCTGTGCCGCCGCCTGTGCCGCCGCCTGTCGGTCCTTCGGTGAGTCCGTCGGTCGCCGGAGGTGAGGTGACTCTCGCCGACCTCGGCGATCAGTCGACGATGGTCGGGAAGACCCTCGATGGGGCGTATCGGATCGAGCGGAAGCTCGGTGAGGGGGGGATGTCGTACGTCTACCTTGGCGAGGAGCTCGCGACCGGTGCGCGCTACGCCATCAAAATCCTCGCGCCGAACCTCGCAAAGGATGCCACCGCGATGGCGCGTCTCCGTCGTGAGGCGTTGCTCGGTGGGAAGCTCGCACACCCGCACGTCTGTCACATCGTGCGACTCGGGGAGACCCCCGGCGGGCTGGTCTACGTGGTGATGCCGTTCGTGCAGGGGGAGATCCTCAGCGATCGCAACTTCCGTGTGGGCAGGACCACGCTCGCCGATACCGTGACCTTCGTCTCACAGATCGCCGACGGGCTGCAGGTGGCGCACGACCTCACGATCGTGCATCGCGACCTCAAGCCCGAGAACATCATGATCTGCAAGGATGCTGCGGGGCAGGAGTTCGCGGTGATCATGGATTTCGGGCTCGCGAAGGCGCGGCAGGCCGGGGCCGAGCTGCAGAAGCTCACCTCGACGGGGATCGTCCTCGGCACGCCGGAGTTCATGAGCCCCGAGCAGCTACGCGGGAAGCTGCTCGATGGGCGCACCGACATCTACTCGCTCGCGCTGATGGCGTTCGAGATGCTCACGGGGAAGCTCCCGTTCGAGGGGCGCAATCAGCAGGAGATGATGATCGCGCGGCTGCGTTCGGAACCGACGCCGATCCGGACGTTACGGTCGGAGCTCCCCACGGCGGTCGAGGCGGCGCTGCTCAAGGCGATGGCGCGTGCGGCGGATGATCGGTTCGCCACGGCGCCCGCCTTCGCCACCGCGCTCCGCGTCGCCGCGGGGTGAGCGCGCCGCCGATTCTCGATGGCGCGTCGCATGACGCGCCGCGCCCCGCGCCGAGCCTCGCGACGCGGCTGACCGCGCTCGCCTCGCGCCTGATGATCCGCCGCGTGATGGCGGCACCGACCCTCGACCTCCGGCGTGTGCGGCGTGCGATGCGGGCGCGGCGGAGTCTCCCCGCCTTCCTACCGCGCACGGTCGCGGTGGAGCGCTCGACCCTCGGTGGTGTGGCGGCGGAATGGTGTCGCCCGCGCGGGGCCGATCCCACGCGCGCGATCCTCTATCTGCATGGCGGGGCCTATGTCGGGGGGCGGATCGAGGACTTCCGTCCCTTCACCGCGTGGCTCGCGCACCGGAGTGGGATCGCGGTCTGTTCGCTCGCGTATCGTTTGGCACCGGAGCATCCCTTCCCGGCGGCACTCGATGATGCGCTCGCGGCGGTGCGGGCATTGCGCGCGCAGGGGATCGCCCCGGCGCAGCTCGCCCTCGTCGGTGACTCCGCCGGCGGAGGGCTCGCGCTGGCGACGACGCTCGCCCTCCGCGAGGCGGGGGAGGCCCTCCCGGCCGCGCTCGCCGTCCTGAGTCCGTTCACCGATATGGCGGCGACCGGTGGCTCGCGACGCACGAACGCGGTGTGCGACGACGTGCTCTCGTTCCGACACGCCGAGACCCTCGCCCGGTGGTACGCGGGATCGACCCCGCTCGATGCTCCGCTCCTCTCCCCGGTTCGTGCCGACCTCACCGGATTTCCCCCGACGCTCATCCACGTGAGCGATGCGGAGATGTTACTCGACGATGCGACGCGGCTCGCGGAGCGACTGCGCGCCGTGCGTGTGTCGACCATGCTCGAGGTCTTCCATGGGCTCCCGCACGATTGGCATGTGAGCGTCCCGCTGACGCCGGAGTCGCGGGAGGGGGTGCGGCGGGTGGGGCGGTTCCTCGCGGAACGGCTCGGCGCACGCGCCTAGCGCTCCGCGCCTCCCGCTCCGGACGCTATCGTCCGCGCTCCTGCAACTCGACGAGCAGGCAGCGGTCCTGCACCACGTCGATCCCCGCCCGCGCCAACGTCTCCGCCACCTCGTCGTGGCGGATCCCCAGCTGGAACCAGACGGCGCGCGGGCGCGCCGCGAGAAGATCATCCAGATGCCCCGGGAGGTCGCGGTCGCGCCGGAAGACGTTCACCAGGTCCACCGGCTCCCCGATCCCCGCGATGGTGCGGTGCACCGGGACCCCGAGGATCTCGGTCACCTCCGGGTAATAGACCGGGACGGGGATGATCCGGAAGCCAGCTCGCTGGGCGTAGGCGGGGACGTCGTAGGCCGGGGCGGGGCGCTCCCCCGTCTTGATCCCGAGGACCGCGATGGAGCGGGTCCGGTCGAGGAGGGCGGAGATCCCGTCCGGGGTCTCGATCAGGTGCTGGCGCCAGTCGGTCATCATGGGTGAAATCAGGGGGGTGGGGGAGTAGATTCAAGGGCTGTCCAACTCGACCTCTCCCCCCGTGGAGTGACCCATGCGGATGCTCGTGCTCGGTGCCGGCCTTCAGGGTTCGGCGTGTGCCTATGACCTCCTCCAGAACCCGGCGATCACCGAGGTCCGCCTCGCCGATCAGCGGGTCGATCGCCTCCCCGCCTTTCTGCAGCCCTTCATCGGGTGACCGTCGTCCCCGACTGTGGGCTCGCCCCCGGGATGGTGAACATCCTCGCGCAGCTCGGGATCGATCGCTGTGACTCGGTCGATTCGGTGCGGATCTTCGTCGGCGGACTCCCACAGCACCCCGAGGGCCCGCTCAACTACCAGATCGTCTATTCGATCGAGGGCGTCCTCGACTACTACACGACCCTCTCGTGGATCATCCGCGACGGGAAGCAGCTCCAGATGAAGGCGCTCTCGGAGATCGAACCGATCCACTTCGACGCACCGGTGGGGGAGCTCGAGGCTTTCCACACCGCCGGTGGGCTCTCGACGATGGCATTCCGGTATCAGGGGAAGATCCCCAACATGGAGTACAAGACCCTCCGGTATCCGGGCCACGCGAAGATCATGGAGGCGATCCGCGAGCTCGGGCTCCTCGAGCTCGAGCCGGTGCAGGTGAAGGGGACCACCGTTGTCCCGCGCGAGGTGGCGATCGCGCAGATGCAGCCGCGCCTCACCAAGCCGAACTCCCCCGACCTCGTGGCGTTGCGCGTCGTCGTCGCGGGGACGACGGGGGGGAAGCCCATCACCCATACCTTCGAGCTCGTCGATCGCTACGATGCCGCGCACGGGATCAGCGCGATGATGCGGACCACGGGCTACTCGCTCTCGATCACGGGGCAGTTGCAGGCGGAGGGGGCGGTGACGCCGGCCGGCGTCCACACCCCGGACGAGTGCATGCCCGGGGAGCGCTACATCGTCGAGTTGGCGAAGCGCGGGATCGCGATCGCACAGTCCGTCAGCTGAGGTTCGTGCGCCGCCGTACCATCCGCCGCGTCACCCGCAGGGGTGGCGCGGCGGTCTCGCGTTCAGCGTGAGAAGCTCGCGAGGGTGACGCCCATGGCGTCGATCGCGGTGCGGGCGCGCCAGCGATCGGCCCCGTTGTAGATGAACGAGAAGGCGAGCTGCTCGCCGTTCTTGGCGGTCACGTAGCCGCCGAGGGAGACGACGTCGCCCGTCGTCCCCGTCTTGGCGCGGAGGTTCCCCTGCGCCGCGGTGCCACGCATCCGGTTCTTGAGGGTCTCCGTGCGCCCCGCCACCGGGAGCGAGGCCTGCATCACGGGCCCCCAGGAGGCCGATCGCGAATAGTCGAGGAGCTGGATCATCGAGCGCGCGGTCACGCGATCCAGGGTCGAGAGCCCGCTCCCATCCGCCGCGAAGACCGCGCGTCGCGGGATCCCCACGCGCTCGGCCAAGAAGGTCCGGAGCGATTCGTTCGCGATCACCGCGGAGCCCACGGCGCCGGAGGAGCGCGCGGTGTTCCGGAAGAGGAGTTCGGCGAAGTGGTTGTTGCTCTCCCCGTTCATCGTCGCGACGAGGGTCGAGACCGGCGGGGAGTCCCACGCCGTCACGAACTGCGCGGCGCTGGGCGCGCGGCCCATCCGGCTGACCCCGGTGACGCGCACGCCCTGCGCCTCGAGGGCGGCGCGGAAGGCGGCGGCCACGAACTGCTCGGGCTGCTCGATGACCACCTGATAGGTGCGTGCCTTGCTGCGCGCGCCGATCCACCCGCTCACGCGGTATTCGTGCGTCAGCGTGTCCTGCCAGACGCGGATCGAGGCGCCGCGGGCGTTGGGGCGCACCGTGACCGCCGAGCGGAGATCGAGCCCGCTCACCGGCTGACCGAAGGTCACCAGGGCGCCCCGCGTCGAGGGACGGACGGTGATCGTCGTGAGGTTCTCGTTGAAGGAGAGCGCCGAGACGCGGGTGCCGTAGCTCGTCTGCAGGTGGCGCGCACGCCATCCGTCGGGGACGCGCTGGCCATCGAAGGCGGAGGCGTCCCCGATGAGGTCGCCGCGGATCTCGCGGATCCCCGCGGCAGCGACCTGCGCGGCGAGGGCGTCGAGAGGCTGGAGTCCGGGCGTCCCACCGGCCACGGGCGAGGCGAGGGAGGGATCGCCAGCGCCCTTCAAGATGAGGTCGCCGGCAAGGATGCCATTCGAGCGCACGGAGCCGGTGCGCAGCACCTGGGTGCGGAAGCGATGTTCGGGGCCGAGGCGTTCGAGGGCGATCGCCGCGGTGTAGAGCTTCATCGTGGAGGCGGGGAGCAGGAGCTCGTCGCCATTGTGATCGTAGAGGGTGTCGCCGTTGGTGAGGGAGACGACCATCACCCCCCAACGACCGCTGTTGGTGGCGCCGTCGAGGAGGGTACGGAGGTGCGCGTGGAGGGCGGTGGCGCCGGCCAGGGTGGCGGCGGCGATCCTCGGACGGGGCACGGCCTTGGCCTTGGTCCGCGCCGTCGTGGTCGTCCCCTTCGTCGTGCGCTTTCTTGGGCTCGCGGTCGACTTCTTCACCGTCGTCTTGCTCGCCGCGGTCCTGGTCTTGGCTGCCGATCCCTGTGCCCCGAGCGGGTCGGCGGGGGTGGCGAGCCAGAGGAGCGCGAGGAGGGGGACGACGGGAAGTCGACGCATCAAGGAATAGTACCCGGCAGAGGCGGTCGTGGCGACGCGGTCACCAAGGCTGACGACCAGCCCCCCTATTTCGTGACGAGCCCCGGGACCTGCGCCGCCGCACGATCGTCGCGCTGGGAGGTGGCCCACTTGAAGAAGACCACGGCGGTGAGGAGGTAGAAGAAGAGCCCACCGGGGATCCACATGATGAGGCCGCCGAGCCGTTGGTCCTCGAGCGGGGAGAGCCCCCAGAGGCGCGGGGCGCTCGCGTAGGCCGGGTAGAGCACATGATCGGCGTAGACGATGAAGATCGAGACGATCGTCATCGGAAGGGTCATGAGGAAGCTGTAGAGCATCTGCCCCGGATAGCTCAGGCGCGGGAGCTCGGGCATGGGGCTCACCAGGGGCCACCAGACGAGGACCGCCGTCACGAGGAACATCAGGTGCTGCGCGATGTGCACCTCGTGGTAGTACATCGCCGCGTTGTAGAGCGGCGGGAGGTGCCAGGTGGCGAGGACGAGATTGAAGCTCGCGAAGGCGACGCCGGGGCGGGTGATCGTCCCGGCGAGGGCCGCCACGGCGGGGATCCGCAGGGCGGGGCGGAGCATCCACCCCGGCGTACCGAGCAGGAGGAGCGGCGGCGTCACGAAGGTGAGCACGAGGTGCTGCACCATGTGACCGGTGAAGAGGTAGTAGTCGCTGATGTCGTGGATCGGCCCATTCAGCGTGAGGAACATCGCGAGGAGGCCGCCCGCGAAGCTGCACTGTTGGCCGAGGGTGAGTCGCTCCCCCGCCGCGCGGTGCGCGCGGCCGCGCCACTGATGGAGCCCCCAGAGCGTGAGGAGCCCGATGACGGTGCTCCAGTGGACGGTGAAGCCGCCCTGGGAGAGGTCGACCTGCGGGTGGAGAAAGAGCGTCGGGATCCCGATCAGAGCGAGATCTTCGCGAAGAGGAAGAGGAGGGCGATGATCGTGGCCCCCGCGATGATCAGTGGGCCGGTGAAGAGCGCCTTGAAGAGCTTGTGGTCGTACTTGAGGTGCATGTAGAAGAGCACCACGATGGCGAACTTGGCCGCGCTCATGATGATGAGCGAGGGGTTGAAGAGCGGCGACGCGACGAGGGCCGGGATGTAGTAGGCCCAGACCTCGACGATCGTGATGACCGTGAGGATCACGGCGACCTTGAGATAGGTCGCGCCGGTGGGGTGTGCGTGCGCGGGGGACTTAGCGTCGTGCGACATGAGGGCCTCGCGCTACTGGATGAGGTAGATGAGGGTGAAGATCACGATCCAGACGACGTCGACGAAATGCCAGTAGAGGGCGGCGATGTCGACGACGAGCTCGTCCTGCGGGCCGAGGCCGCGGGTGCGGTCGATCCAGAGGAGGCTCATGAGCCAGAGCACCCCGACGGTCACGTGCGCGCCGTGGAAGCCGGTCAGCGTGAAGAAGGTGGAGCCGAAGAGGTTCGTCTTGATCGTGAGCCCCTCGCGGACGAACGCGGTGAACTCATATGCCTGGAAGCCGAGGAAGCTCGCGCCGAGGAGGGCCGTCATCCCGAGCCAGAGCTGCGAGGAGCGCTGCGCGCGGGTCCACCAACCGGCGTTCGCCGGGAGCGGGGTCCCCTTGAGCTGCACCGCCTGCAACGCGAGCACCATCGCGAGCGAGGACATCAGGAGGACGAAGGTCGATGCCGAGGTCACCGGGATGTCGAGGATCGCCGGGAAGACCTTCCCTGACGCGTCGGTGTACTCGGTGTGCGGATAGGGCCCGACCAGCGACTTCCCCTTGTAGATCAGGTAGGTCGAGATCAGTGAGGCGAAGAGCATGCACTCCGACCCGATGAACGCCCAGATGGCGATCTTCCGGTTGTCGAGCCCGGTGGTCGTGTGGTGCGTATGCGCGTGGCCGTCGTCGTGCCCGGCGATGGCGTGGGATGCCATGAGGTCAGGGTCTCCGATTACTCGAGGGGGGAGGTCAGCCAGGCGTAGAGGCCGCCGATGAGCATGGCGGCGCCGCCCAGGGTGACGGTCATCGCGACGGCGAAGAGATCGTTGCGCAGGAAGAGGAGGCCGCTGAACATCACGACCAGCCCGAGCGCGGTGAAGGCGGGCTTCGCCGTCGGGTAGGGCATCGGGATGCCGAGTGACTTGGCGGTGTGGGTCTCGGTCTCCTCGCGGAGCGGGGAGGGGCCGGGGGTCCCGGTATCGCCATGGCTGTCCTCGCCCTCGTGCCAGCTCGGGTCCTTGAGGTCCCAGAGCGGATAGCGCGAGGTCACGGTCGGGATCTGCGCGAAGTTGTACTCCGGCGGGGGCGAGGGGATCGACCATTCGAGGGTCGCCGCGCCCCACGGATCGCCACCGGCGATGGCGCCGCGCGTCCGGCTCCGCACGAAGTTCCAGACGAAGACCGCCGTCGCGATCACCAGGAGATAGGTCCCGTAGGTCGCGAGGAGGTTGAAGAGGTCCCAGCCCTGGCCCGCATCGTAGGTGTAGATGCGGCGCGGCATCCCGAGGAGGCCGCTGAAGTGCATCGGGAAGAAGGTGAGGTTCATCCCGATGAAGTTCAGCCAGAAGTGCACGTTGCCGAGCCGCTCGTCGAGGAAGCGCCCGGTGATCTTCGGGTAGTAGTGGTAGATCCCGGCGAAGATCCCCATGATCGACCCGCCGAAGAGCACATAGTGGAAGTGCGCGACGACGAAGTACGAGTCGGTCTGTTGGAGGTCGGCCGGCGGCGAGGAGTGCATCACGCCGGAGATCCCGCCGATCGTGAACATCGCGATGAGGGCGATGGCGAACTTCATCGGCACCGTGAAGCGGACCTCGCCGGCCCACATCGTCGCGATCCAATTGAAGATCTTCACACCGGTCGGGATCGCGATGAGCATCGTCATCAGCGAGAAGATCGAATCGGCGACCGCGCCCATCCCCACCGCGAACATGTGGTGGGCCCAGACGCCGAAGCCCAGGAAGCCGATCATGATCCCCGAGTAGACCATCACGTTGTAGCCGAAGAGCGGCTTCTTGGAGAAGGTCGGGAGCACCTCCGAGACGAGGCCGAAGGCAGGGAGGATCAGGATGTACACCTCGGGGTGGCCGAAGACCCAGAAGAGATGCTGCCAGAGGAGGGGGTCGGCCCCCTGTGCGATCGCGTAGAAGGTCGTCCCGAAGAAGCGATCCATCAGGAGGAAGACGAGCGCGACCGTGATCGGCGGGAAGGCGAGGATGAGGAGGAACTGCACGACGAACGACATCCAGGTGAACATCGGCATGCGCATGAGCGTCATGCCGGGGGCCCGGAGGTTGATGATCGTCGTGATGAAGTTGAAGGCCGCCGCGAGGGAGGAGACGCCGAGCACCTGGAGGCCGATCACCCAGAAGTCGATGTTCGGACCGCTCGAGAACTGATTCGTGGTGAGCGGGGCGTAGCCGAACCAGCCGGCGTCGGGCGCGACCTGGAAGAGGATCGGCAGGGTGATGAAGATGCCGCCGAGCAGATAGACCCAGTACGAGAAGGCGTTGAGGCGCGGGAAGGCGACGTCACGCGCCCCGATCTGCAGCGGGATCAGATAGTTGAAGAAGGCGGCCGAGAGGGGCATGACGGCGAGGAAGACCATCGTCGTGCCATGCATCGTGAAGAGCTGGTTGTACGTGTCGGCGGAGACGAACCCCATGTTCGGGCGCGCGAGCTGCGTGCGGATGAGCGCCGCCTCGAGCCCGCCGATGAGGAAGAAAGCGAGGGCGGTCCAGAGATAGAGCGTCCCGATCCGCTTGTGGTCGGTGGTCGCGATCCAGCTCCAGAGGCCGGATTGGGTGCTCGCGGGCGCGGTGGCGCGGGCGGGGGCGGCGAGGGTGGCCATGGGGTCTCGTCTCCGGGCTACTTGAGCGCCAGCAGGTAGGCGACGACGTCGGCGATCTGCCGGTCATCGAGCCCGCCCGTATTGGTCGTCTTGAGGATGGGGTCGTACTCACCACGGCCGATCGTGTTCATGAGCGAGCCGGGCTTCATGTGCCGCGCGTTCTTGATCCAGCGCGCGAGCGTCGGGGCATCGTTCTTGTAGAGGCCGCCGGCGATCGTGTGCCGCGAGGCGATATGCGTGAGGTTCGGGCCGATCTCGGAGACCGCCCCCGGCACACCGCTGATCGCGTGGCAGCCGATGCACCCGCCGAGCATGAAGCCCTCGTTCGCGCCGCGGGCGGGATCGCCGGCGGCGAGGAGGGCATCATCGAAGGTGAGCCCGGCCGGGATCGGTGTCTGCGGGATCACGTGGGGGAACTCGGTCGCGAGCCGCGCGCTCGGGAAGACGTAGCCCGTAGTCTGGGCGGGCGCCGTGCTGTCCGCCCCGGTCACCTGCGCCACCGGGGTGACCGGCGTGACGGTGGGGGCCGGGGTCGCCGAGAAGACGGCCGGCGAGGCCTGATGCTTCGCCCAGGAGTCGAACTCATCGGGCTGCACCGTGTAGAGCCGGAACTTCATGTTCGCATGGCTCGAGCCGCAGTACTCGGTGCAGAACCCGTTCCACGCCGAGGTGCCGAGGTCGACGTTCGGGGTGAACCAGAGATAGTTCGTCTTGTTGGAGATCAGGTCGCGCTTCCCCCCCATCTGTGGGATCCAGAAGGAGTGGAGGACGTCCTTGGTGGTGAGCTCGAACTCGACCGTCCGACCGACCGGGACGTAGAGCTCGTTGGCGGTGACGATGCCCAGCTCGGGGTAGCGGAACTCCCACCACCACTGGTGCCCGATCACCTGCACCTTGAGGGCGCCCGCGGGGGCGTCGGCTTGGGTCTGGAAGATCGTCCGAACCGTCGGGATCGCGATCAGGACGAGGATCAGCGCCGGGATGACGGTCCAGGTGATCTCGAGCGCCGCATTGCCATGGATCGGGCGGGGCTTCGGGCCCCCGGGCCGCTTCCGATACTTGATGATCGTGTAGACGAGTCCCGCCTCGACGACGACGAAGACGATCGTCCCCCAGAAGAGGAGGCGCTGGAAGAGCGCATCGATGGCGGTGTTGAAGTCGGTGTGGTGGTTGAACGTGGAGTTCGGATACTCTGTGAACCCACATCCGGAGAGCGCCAACAGGCCCACCGCGGTGAGCGCAGTGGTGGCTGTTTGGCGCAGCGACAGCTTCGGCATCGGTTGGATGAGGCTGGGGGGAAGGCAGCGGCCCAAGCATCAGGGGCCGCGACCACCGAAGGGACGACCGCGGACGGGCGCCCGAAACCTACCCTACCCAATTGGGTGGGGGCAAGAATCTTGTCGACTATAGGACCGGGGGGTCCTGCGCCTGCGTCTGGACGGTGACGCGGTGCTGGATCTTGACCCGATCTCGCGTCTGCTCGACCGCGGTCCGGATCTCCGCGACGCCTTCGCGGAGGAATCGTACGCGCTGCATCTCGGAGCCGCGGCCTTCACGTCGAGCGCCATCCGCTCGACCATCCCGTGGAGGGTCTGGATGGTGAGGAGGGCCGCATCGAGGGTGCGGGGTTTGGCGGCGCCGGCGCCATCCACCTTCGTGGCAGACATTCCCCGCGGAATGTACCTTCGCGGGACCCTCCGACCAGTCCACTCATGACCACTCGTCGCGATTTCCTGACCTCGACGGCCGCTGCGGCGGCCGCCCTCTCCGTCCTCCCGGGAGGCGCCCAGGGCGAGACGCCCGTGGCGAGTCCCGCTCTCCCGGTCGCGCCGGGGGCCGAGCTCGCCCCTCGGCCGGTCGTCATCTCGTCGGGCAACGGGATCCGCGGGGTGAAGGTCGCCTACGACCAGATTGTCCGCGGGACCGACACCCTCGATGCGATCATCGCCGGAATCAACATCCAGGAGCTCGATCCTGACGACCAGTCGGTGGGGCTCGGCGGTTTCCCCAACGCCGACGGTGTGGTGCAGCTCGACGCGAGCTGCATGCATGGCCCCACCAAGCGCGCGGGCGCGGTGGGGTGCCTCGAGGATATCGCGACGCCAAGTCTGGTGGCGAAGGCGGTGATGGACTACACCGATCACATCATGCTCGTGGGGGCCGGGGCCAAGCGCTTCGCCCTCGACATGGGGTTCAGGTCTCAGCCCCTCCTCACGGAGAAGACGCGCCAGGATTGGCTGCGGTGGAAGGCGCGGCTCAATCCGAACGATTTCTGGCTCGATCACGACGACGACGTGAAGATCAAGTTCTCGACCGGGACGATCAACATGAACGCCGTCAATGCCAAGGGGGAGATCAGCTCCTGCACGAGCACGAGTGGGATGGCGTGGAAGATCCCAGGGCGGCTCGGCGACTCGCCGATCGTCGGGGCGGGGCAGTACTGCGACAACGAGGTGGGAGCGGCGGGCTCGACCGGGCGCGGCGAGGCGAACATCAAGGTCTGCGGCGGCTTCCTCACCGTGGAGCACATGCGGCAGGGGATGGCGCCGGCGCAGGCGGTCCTCAAGACGCTCGAGCGCCTCGTGGCGATGACCGAGTCGCGACTGCTCCGCCCCGATGGCCGTCCCAACTTCGACATCCAGTTCTACGCGGTAGCCAAGGACGGGCGGTACGCCGCCGGTTCGCTCTACGAGGGCGCCGATTTCGCCGTCTGTGATGAGAAGGGGCCTCGCCTCGAGACGTGCGTCTTCCTCTACCCCCGGGGTCGCTAGCTTTCGGTATGACCGCACCAGACGAACCACTCGCCTACGACCCGGCCGCGGTCGAGGCGCGGTGGCGCCAGCGCTGGGCCGAGCGGGGCACCAATCGCGTCGACCTCGCGAACGGCCCGCGGCCCTACTACAACCTCATGATGTTCCCCTACCCCTCAGCCGAGGGGTTGCACGTGGGGAATCTCTTCGCGTTCACGGGAAGCGATATCCATGCGCGCTTCCATCGGTTGCAGGGGCACACCGTCTTCGAACCGTTGGGCTATGACGCGTTTGGGATCCACTCGGAGAACTTCGCGCTCAAGGTCGGGAAGCATCCGATGGCGCTCATCCCGAGCAACATCGCGAACTTCCGTCGGCAGCTCGATCGGGCGGGGCTGATGGTCGATTGGGATCGCTCGGTCGATACGACCGATCCCGCCTACTACAAGTGGACCCAGTGGGTCTTCCTCCAGTTGTACCAGCGCGGGCTCGCCTACAAGAAGGCGGCCGCGGTCAACTGGTGCGGATCGTGCAAGACGGTGCTCGCCAACGAGCAGGTCGAGGGCGGGGCCTGCGAGCGCTGCGGGACCACGGTCGAGCAGCGCTTCCTTGAGCAGTGGTTCTTCCGGATCTCGGAGTACGCGCCGCGACTCCTCAAGAACCTCGAGACCCTCGACTGGTCGGAGACCACCAAGCAGGCGCAGCGGAACTGGATCGGGCGCTCCGACGGCGCGCGGGTGCGTTTCGCGGTACAGGACGCGCCCGGTGGTGAGTCGGTGGAGGTGTTCACGACGCGGCCCGACACGATCTTCGGCGCGACCTATCTGGTGCTCGCCCCCGAGCATCCGCTGGTGGAGGTGATCACCAAGGATTCCGAGCGCGGCGTGGTCGAGGCGTATCGTGCCCGCGCGGCGCGACAGGATCTGGTGAGCCGCAAGTCGACGAAGGAGAAGACCGGACAGTTCACCGGCGCCTATGCGACGAATCCCGCGACCGGGGCAGCGATCCCGATCTGGGTCGCCGACTACGTGTTGATGGAGTATGGCACCGGCGCGATCATGGCGGTGCCTGGCCATGACGAGCGTGACTATGAGTTCGCCGTCACCTACGGATTGCCGATCGTACGCGTGGTAGCCGGGGAAGGGCAGGACGCCTCCACGCCACTCGATGGCGCGGCATACGTCGGCGATGGACGTCTCGTCGCCTCCGGGGCCTTCGACGGCCTCGGGGTCACCGAGGGGAAGGCGGTGGTGACCGCCTGGTTGGCTGAGCGCGGGGCCGCCGAGGCGGTGACCAACTATCGGCTCCATGACTGGTGCATCTCGCGGCAACGCTACTGGGGTCCCCCGATCCCGATCATCTACTGCGATGCCTGCGGCACCGTGCCGGTCCCCGAGTCGCAGTTGCCGGTCGCGCTCCCGCATCTGGCCGACTTCAAGCCCGATGATTCGGGTGTCTCCCCGCTCGCGCGGCATGCGGCGTGGTTCGAGGTCGCGTGCCCGACCTGCGGCGCCCCGGCGCGGCGCGAGACCGATGTGAGCGACACCTTCTTGGATAGCGCCTGGTACTTCCTGCGCTATCCGAGTGTGGGGCGAGACGACGTGGCCTTCGATGCCGCGCTCACGAAGCGCTGGCTCCCCGTCACGACGTACATCGGCGGGAACGAGCACGCGGTGTTGCATCTGCTCTACTCGCGTTTCATCACGATGGTGTTGCACGACCTCGGGCTCCTCGACTTCGAGGAGCCCTTCACCCGCTTCCGCGCGCATGGGTTGATCATCCGCGAGGGGGCGAAGATGTCGAAGTCGAAGGGCAATGTCGTGAACCCTGATGAGTACATCGAGGGGTGGGGGGCGGACGCGTTCCGCACCTACCTCATGTTCCTCGGTCCCTTCGAGGAAGGGGGTGATTTCCGCGATGCGGGGATCAGCGGGGTGCGACGCTTCCTGGATCGGCTCTGGGCCTCGGTGCGCGACTGCACCACCGAGGGTGAGGTGGACCCGGAGGTGCGCCGGAAGTTGCACGCGACGATCAAGAAGGTCGGTGAGGATATCCCCGCACTCAGCTACAACACCGCGATCGCGGCGATGATGGAATACATGAACGTCCTCCGAAAGGGGGAGCGTCGCTGCCATCGCGATGAGGTGCTGCCACTGGTCCCGCTCGTGGCCTCCTTCGCCCCGCATATCGCCGAGGAGCTCTGGGCGATGCTGGGGCATGCGACGAGCGTCTTCGATGCGGGGTGGCCGACCTACGACCCGGCGCTCCTGACTTCGGCCACCGTCGCGTTGGTGGTGCAGGTGGGAGGGAAGACGCGGGGCACGATCGAGGTGGCGCCGGATGTCACGCAGGAGGCGGCGTTGGCCGCGGCACTCGCCGAGCCGGGGATCGCGAAGTTCGTGACCGGGACACCGAAGAAGGTGATCTTGGTGCCCGGTCGTCTGCTGAAC
>JAJTFH010000006.1 GCA_021298395.1 Gemmatimonadota bacterium
CGACGCCTCGTCGGCTATGTGCAGCAGGACATCTTCCTCTTCGCCGGCGATATCGCCGCTAACATCCGGCTGGGGAACCCGGTCGGCGACGACGCGGTGCGTGCGGCGGCGGCTCGGGTCGGGGCGGATCGCGTGATCGAGCGCCTCCCCGACGGCTATGCGCATCGCCTGGGGGAGCGCGGGGCGAGCCTCAGTGTGGGGGAGCGCCAGCTCCTCTCTTTCGCGCGGGCGATCGCGGCCGACCCGGCGTTGCTCCTGCTCGACGAGGCGACGAGTGCCGTCGACAGCGAGATCGAGGCGGCGATCCAGCGGGGGGTCGCCACGCTCATGCAGGGGCGGACCACGATCGCCATCGCGCATCGGCTCAGCACCATCATCGGTGCCTCGGAGATCGTGGTCCTGCATCACGGCGAGGTCCGCGAACGTGGGACGCATCGGGCCCTCCTCGAGGCTGACGGCCTCTATGCGCGGCTCTATCGGCTGCAGCTCGGGGCAGAGCCCCACGCACCGGTCGCCGAGACCGCCGGCCCGACGCGCTGACGCTTGCCGCCCCCCCGCCTGGGCCCGTAGCTTCCCCCCCATGATGTCCCCCGGTAGCGCACCCCGATGAGCGGTTCCGTCCGCGTGCAGCTGGTCGAGCTCGACTCGGGTCGTGCGGTGCCCATCACCGAGCATGGGGTGAGCGCGGGTGGACCGGGCGCGGACATCGTGCTTCGGGGGGCGGAGACCCTGCTGGCCTTCGTCGATCCGATCGACGAGGGGTTCGTGATCACCGACGCGGGGCTCAAGGCCCTCACGGTCAATGCCGCCCCGGTGATCGGGCAGCGGCTGGCTCGGCTCGGAGACCAGATCTCCTTCGGGGAGGCGACCTATCGCATCGAATCGGTGCCCGAGGCGGTGGTTGATTCCGGCGTCGAGGTCGCGCCCAGCATGCCGTCCGTGCCGGGCCGCTCCTCCGTACCCCGGTCGCTCCTCGGATGGCTCTTCGTGATCATCGTGGTGGTGGGGTCCGGCGCGGCCGGTTACCTCGTCGCGGCGATGCTGCGCGGCGGGCGCTGACCCGATGGAGCTTCGCATCGGAGCACGGACCGATGTCGGGCGGGTGCGGTCGGGGAACGAGGACAACCTTTTCGTCGAGGCCGATGTGCGCCGCGGCATCTTCATCGTCGCCGACGGGATGGGGGGCCACGCCGCCGGCGAGGTCGCGAGCCAGATGGCGGTACAGATCGTCGGGCAGCGCCTCCTCGCCGTCGGCTCGGTGCACGATGCCGATGCCGTCCCGGTCCTGACCGCGAGCCTCAAGGAGGCGAACCGTGAGATCTACCGGCGCATGCTCGCGGAGCGCGACAAGCAGGGGATGGGGACGACGGCGTCGGCCCTACTCATCTCCGCGCAGGGGTTCCTGATCGGACAGATCGGAGATTCCCGGGTCTACCTGCTCCGCGACGGGGTGCTCACACAGCTCACCAAGGATCACTCCTTCGTGCAGGAGCAGGTCGACGCAGGGATCCTCACCCCGGAGCAGGCCCGCTACCACCCGTACAGCAACGTGATCACCCGATGCGTGGGCTCGAATGATGAGGTCGAGGTCGATGTCTTCACCGGTCCCGTGCGCGTCGGGGATCTCTTCCTCGTGGCATCCGATGGCCTCACCGGCATGCTCGACGACGGCCAGATCGCACGGCTCCTCTCGGCGAACGCCGGCCCCGGTCGGAAGGTCGATGCGTTGATCGCCGAGGCGAATAGCCATGGGGGGCTCGACAATATCACCGCGATCGTGATCGAGGTCGCCGCGATCGACGAGGCGTCGCATGTCTGATACGCCCGAGACGGTCGGCGAGATCGCCGAGCTCTATCTGGGGAACATCCTCTACGCGATCGAGCGCTGCGCGATGCAGCTCGACGGCGAGGGGAAGTCGACCGACGCGCAGTTCTATCGTGGGATCGGCCGGTTGCTGGCCGATGCGCATGGTCGCGCGCGGCCCCCACGTGGGATCGACTGACCCTTACGCCGCCGCGAGGGCCGCGAGCACGGCGTCACGCGGGAGTTCGCGCCGCGTCACCGTGAAGACGCGCAACCATCGCGCTGACTGATAGAGCTGCTCGGCGAGGATCGGGAGGTTGATCGCGCCGGCGATCCCCGAGTCGGTGAGGCGTCGCACCGCTCCATCCCGCGTCACGAGCGGGAGATCGAGTCCGAGCATGCGCTCCTTGCGCGGATAGTCGATCAGCAGCTCGCCCGGCTGGAGCCCATGCGCCCGCGCGAGCTGGTCCTCGGCGGCCCGCGTGCGGGCGCGATCCTCGGCGATCCACTCGAGAGCGATCCCGGCGAGCTCGGCGGCGGGCGCCTCGCACGCGCGCTTGTAGAGCCGGCGCTCGCGGATCGCGGTGAGGAGGGGTGAGGCACCGCCGACGGCGAGCGCATCGAGGAGCCCCTCATCGGTGAAGCCGACGAGGGCATCGGCGCGGAGTCGCCCGGCCTGCAAGGCGTCCTCGACGAGTCGCTTGTACATCGCCGTCGCGCTGCGCACCGCGTGCTGCCAGTAGACGTTGCGGTACATCTGGTACTTGGCGAAGAGGAGCGACTCGAGTGCGGAGAGCCCCTTCTCTCGGATCCCGACGGCGAGCGCGCCGGTGTCGGGGGTGCGGACGACGCAGAGGGCGTGGCGCAGGCGCTCCACATCGATCTCCCCATACGCGACGCCGCACATCATGGCGTCGCGCTTGAGATAGTCGGTCTTGTCGAGGTCGATCGATCCGGAGATCAGCCCTTGGAGGGGGGCATCACTCGTGCCGCGCACCAGCGCGAGGATCCGCTCGGGGGCGTCGGTGGCGAAGTCCGCGCGGAGGATCGCGCCGACCGGCCCCTCGCAGAGGAGCGAGGCCGCGACCTCCTCATGATGCGGGACCCCGATCTCCTCCAGCGCGTGTGAGAAGGGATAGTGCCCGATGTCATGCAGCAGCGCTGCGGCCTCGACCAATCGACGGTCGAGGGCAGGGACCTCGGTGAGTTCGCCCGCGTCCTCGAGCGCGCGGACGGTGAGGCGCGTCAGGTGAAAGGCGCCCAACGCATGTTCGAAGCGCGAGTGCGTCGCGCCGGGATAGACCAGATGCGCCAAGCCGAGCTGGCGCACGTACCGCAACCGCTGGAAGGGCGCCGCGTCGAGGAGCCGGAGATACGGCCCCTCGACGCGGACGTTGTTCCAGAGTGGATCGCGCAGGGTGGCCAATCAGCCCTTCGGCCCCGCCGCGCGAATGGCCGGGGAGACCGCCTCGCCGAACTTCTTGATGTTCTCCTGGAACATGCTGGCGAGTTTCGTGGCCTGCGCGTCGTACGCGTTGCCGTCCTTCCAGGTGTTCCGCGGCTGCAGGATCTCGCTCGGGACCCCCTCGACCGCCGTCGGGATCGGGAGGCCGAAGATCGGATCCGGGTTGACCCGCGTCTGGTCGAGCTTCCCGGCGAGCGCCGCGCGCACCATCGCGCGTGTGTACGAGAGCTTCATGCGCGACCCCACGCCGTATGCCCCACCGCTCCACCCGGTGTTCACGAGCCAGACCTGCGCTTGGTGCTGGTCGAGCAACTCGCCGAGCATCTCGGCGTATTTGGTCGGGTGCCATACGAGGAAGACGGCGCCGAAGCAGGCCGAGAAGGTCGCCTGCGGCTCGGTGACGCCACGCTCGGTCCCGGCGAGCTTCGCCGTGTAGCCGGAGAGGAAGTAATACATCGCCTGCGCCTTGGTGAGCTTGGCGATCGGCGGGAGGACCCCGAAGGCGTCGGCCGTCAGGAAGACGACGTGCTTGGGATGCCCGCCCTTCCCGCTCGGGACATGATTGCGGATGTAGTGGAGCGGATACGAGGCGCGGGTGTTCTCGGTGATCGCCTGGCTGGCGAAGTCGACCCGCTTGTCCCCCGGATGGAGGACGACGTTCTCGAGGATCGTCCCGAACATCTCCGTGGTGGCGAAGATGTCGGGCTCCTGCTCGCGCGAGAGGTTGATCACCTTCGCGTAGCACCCCCCCTCGAAGTTGAAGGTGCCGTTGGCGCTCCACCCATGCTCGTCATCGCCGATGAGCCCGCGCTCCGGGTCGGCGGAGAGGGTCGTCTTCCCGGTGCCGGAGAGCCCGAAGAAGAGCGCGGTGTCGCCGGCCGGGCCGATGTTCGCCGAGCAGTGCATCGAGAGGACGCCCTGCTTGGGGAGCATGTAGTTCATCACGGTGAACATCGACTTCTTGAGCTCGCCGGCGTAGCGCGTCCCGCCGATGAGGATCATCCGCTTGGCGAGGTTGAGGACGATGAAGGTCCCCGTGCGCGTGCCGTGCCTGGCCGGATCGGCCTGGAACTCCGGCGCATGCAGGATGCTGAAGTTCGGGACGAAGCCGGCGAGCGCCTCGACGGCGGGCCGGATGAACATGTTGCGGACGAAGTTCGCATGCCACGCGTTCGGCGTGACGTAGCGGCAGGAGAGGCGATATGCCTCGTCCGCGCCGCAGTAGAGATCCTCCACGAAGAGTTCGCCGAGCCCGTTGAGGTAGCCCTTCACGTCGGCGAGGAGCACCTCGAAGTGCGCCTCGGTGATCGGCTGGTTGACCTTCCCCCAGTCGACGTCGGCCTCGGTCGAGGGCTCCTTCACCACGAACTTGTCGTTCGGGGAGCGGCCGGTGTGCGGGGAGGTGACGGCGACGAAGGGGCCCATGTGGGCGAGCTCACCCTCGCCGCGACGGATCGCGGCCTGGATGAGGTCCGGGGCCTCGAGATTCCAATGGACGGTCCCGGACGGGGTCAGTCCCTGCGCGGTCAGGCCGGTGCTGCTCTGGCGACTCGGCGCGGTGGCGGAAGCGGTCATGGCAGGTGGAGGAGTGGGGAAAGGGGAAACCTGAAATATGATAGGACCCCGCCCCCCATCCCAGAGCCCGTTAGGGGGTACGGCGGTCCTGCTCCTGCGCGTCGATGACGGCGACCGCGGTCATGTTCACGATCTCCTGCACATCGACCCCCTGGTCCAAGACATGTACAGGGTGCTGCATCCCGACCAGGATCGGACCGATGGCGGTCGCACCCCCGAGCTGGGACAGGAGCTTGTAGGCGATGTTGCCGGCGCTGAGGTTCGGGAAGATCAGGACGTTGGCCGCCTCACGGAGTCGTGAAAACGGATACCGGCCGGCGAGCACCACCTCGCTGAAGGCGGTGTCGGCCTGCATCTCACCGTCGACGATCAGCTCGGGTTCGCGCGCGCGGAGGAGCTGCACCGCGTCCGCCATCTTCTGCGCCTCGGGGTGCTTCACCGAGCCGAAGTTGGAGAAGGAGAGCATCGCGAGGCGCGGGGTGATCCCGAAGACGCGGGCGAGGCGGGCCGCCGCCGCGCCGATCAGCGCGAGCTGCTCGGCGTTGGGATCGATGTTCACCGTGGTGTCGCCGAAGAAGACGACATGCTTCTCGAACACGAGGAGATAGAAGCCCGCCGCGAGGCGCACCTCGGGGTGCGTCCCGATCACCTCGAGTGCCGGACGAATCGTCTCTGGGTAATGCTTGCCGACGCCGCCGACGAGGGCATCGGCGTCCCCGCTGGCGACCATCATCGCCCCGAAGGTCGTCGGGCGGCCGATGCGCTGCTGCGCCTCGGCGAGCGAGAGCCCTTTGCGCTGGCGCCGTTCCCACAGGAGCTGCGCGTAGCGGTCGCGCTGTGATGCGGTGCCGGGCTCGACGATCGTGATCCCGTCCAGACGCACCCCGAGTTCCTCGGCGAGGAGCCGCACACGGTCGGTGCGGCCGAGGAGGATGGGGTGGGCGATCGCCTCGTCGACGATCTGCTGCGCGGCGCGGAGGACCTTGGGATCCTCGCCTTCGGGGAGGACGACGCGCCGTGGGTCCTGCTGGGCGCGTGCCATGATCCCACGCATGATCCCGCGGGCGCGCCCGAGGCGCCCCTCGAGCTCGTTGCGATACTCGTCGAGGTCGATCATCTCGCGCGCGACGCCGCTCGCGACGGCGGCCCACGCCACGGCGGGGGCGACGCGGAGCAGGGCGCGCGGATCGAAGGGGAAGGGGATGAGGTAGGTCGGCCCGAACTTCACCTGACGGAGCCCGTAGAGCGCGGCGAGGCTCTCCGGCACATCCTCCTTGGCGAGCGCCGCGAGCGCGCGGGTCGCGGCCATCTTCATCTCCTCGTTGATCTCGGTCGCGCGCGCATCGAGCGCGCCGCGAAAGATGAAGGGGAAGCCGAGGACGTTGTTGACCTGGTTGGGATAGTCAGAGCGGCCGGTGGCGATGATGGCGTCGTCGCGCACGGCGCGCACCTCGTGCGGGAGGATCTCCGGCACGGGGTTCGCGAGGGCGAAGATGATCGGGGCCTGGGCCATGCGGGCGACCATCGCCCCCGTGACCGCGCCTGCCACCGAGAGCCCGACGAAGACATCGGCGCCCTCCAGCGCCTCGGCGATGGTGCGGGCGGTGGTCGTCGAGGCGAAGCGCGCCTTGTAGGGATCCATATCCTCCACGCGGCCGGTGTAGATCACTCCCTGCCGGTCACACATCACGATGTGCTCGCGCTGGACGCCGAGTCGCACGTAGTGCTCGGCGGTGGAGATCGCCGCGGCGCCGGCGCCGGAGAAGACGATGCGGACCTCCTCGATCGCCTTGCCGACGACCTCGAGCGCGTTGAGGAGCGCGGCGCCGGAGATGATCGCCGTCCCATGCTGATCGTCGTGGAAGACGGGGATCTTCATCGTCTTCCGGAGGGTCTCCTCGATGATGAAGCAGTCGGGGGCCCGGATGTCCTCGAGATTGATCCCGCCGACGGTGGGTTCGAGGAGCTGGCAGAAGCGGATCACATCCTGCGGGTCCTCGGACCCGACCTCGAGATCGAAGACATCGAGATCGGCGAACTGCTTGAAGAGATTCCCCTTGCCTTCCATCACCGGCTTGCCGGCCAGGGCGCCGATGTTGCCGAGGCCGAGGACCGCGGTCCCGTTGGTGACGACCGCAACCAAGTTGCCCTTGGCGGTGTAGGTATAAGCGTCGTCGGGGTTCGCCTTGATCTCGAGGCAGGGCTCCGCGACCCCCGGGGAGTAGGCCAGCGCGAGGTCCCGCTGGTTGGCGAGCGGTTTGGTGGGGACGACCGCGATCTTCCCGGGGCGGCCCTTCGCGTGGTAGTCGAGCGCGTCCTTGCGTTTCATAGATAGGTCCAATCTAGCCGTGACCGGTCGGTCGCGGCGGCCATTCCCCCTAGCGAACCGCGGTTGCCGCTGTTAGTCCTTTTCATTCGATGCGAACCACCGTCCGACGCCCCCTCATGGATCTGACCCGCCTCCTTCGGTCGCGGGTCGGGAGGACGCTCGCGCTCCTCTGGCTCGTGAGCCAGACGGTCGGTGGGGTGGTGATGCCGATCGCCGATGCCCTCGCGGGGCATGGGGTGGCGGTGGTGGCGCATGTGGAGGACGATGCGGGGACGCACTGTCCGCCGGCGCACTCCGAGGTGGGGTGTCATCTGGCGACCGCCACGGGCGCCCCGAGCGTGGGCGATCTGGCGACGGTGGCGGGCGGGCAGCGGTGGCGGGTGGTGGTCTCGCGCCCCCGCGCCTGGGATGCGGCCCCACCCGTCGGCGCCGTGCGCGCCCTGCCGCTCGGCCGAGGCCCGCCGCTGGCCTGACCTCACCGATGCGCGTCGATCGCGCATCGTGACGTCCTCGGGTCGCCGGTGATGCGGCCCCTCGTCCCTCCCTCATCATGCTAGGAGACGCCGTATGCGGGCGTTTCGTGCAGCCCTCGTGGCTGTGTGTTGTCTCATGCCAGCGGCCGTGCCTGCACAGGGCGCGCGCACCGTGGCCGTCACCGGCACCGTCCGGGACACCGCCACTGGTGCGCCGTTGCCCGGTGCGGTCGTGCGCATCATGGAGTTGCATCGCGAAGGGCGTACGCATGAGGATGGCTCCTTTGTCATCGGCGCCGTCCCGCCTGGTACCTACCGACTCGTGGTCCAACGCATCGGGTATCGCGCCGCGGATCTCCCGCTCGTCGTCGCGGACCGTCCGGTCACTGTCGCGATCGCGCTGCGCGAGCAGCCGATGCAGGTGGCGGCGACCGTCATCACGGGGCAGATCTCGGAGCGCGGGTCGAGCGATGCGATCACCTCCACCAGCGTGTTGAGCGAGGCGCGGCTCGATCGGCGTCTCGACGGCACCTTGGGTTCCACGATCGTGGGGACCCCGGGGGTCGCGATGGCGCAGATGGGACCGGCCACCGGGCGTCCGGTGATCCGTGGGATGGGGGGGGATCGCGTGGTGATCCTCGAGGATGGCCAACGCCCCGGGGATCTCTCCTCGACCTCCATGGATCACGCGGTGGCCATCGATCCCCTCACCGCACAGCGCATCGAGGTGGTGCGCGGGCCGATGTCGTTGCTCTACGGATCGAGCGCGCTCGGCGGCGTGGTCAACCTGATCCGTCACGAGGTCCCGACCACCGCCGCCGAGCATGCGCATGGGACGCTCAGTGCGCAGGCGAGTTCGGCGAACGGTGGCACGACGCTCGGCGGATGGGGGGAGGCCCCCCTGGCCGGCCTCACCGTGCGGGGCGAGGGCTCGTTCCGGCACACGGGCGATCTCCGCACCCCCGTGGGGGTCCTTGGGAATACGCAGTCGATGCACGCGAGTGGGAGCGTCGGTGCCTCGATGGTCCGCGATTGGGGCTACGCGGGGGTCGCGTATCGCTTCCTTGGGAACGAGTACGGGTTACCCGGAGGGTTCGTCGGGGCGCATCCGGGTGGGGTCGATATCGCGATGCGTCGGCACAGCGTGCGGGCCGAAGCGGATTGGCACCCGACAAGCCCACGCGTCGAGAGTGTGCGTGCGACGGTCACCTTCTCGGACTACCTGCACGATGAGATCGAAGGGGATGGCGAGGTCGCGACGCGATACCAGCAGCGGATGACCGTCGGGGAGGTCGTCGCGCGGCATCGACCGATCGGCGGGGTGAGTTCCGGGGCGATCGGGGCGCGCGCACAGTATCGAGACATCACCACGGCGGGCGCCCTCCGCACGCCGTCGACCGCCGATTGGTCGCTCGCCCTCTTCGCGATCGAGGAGTGGGGGACGGGGCCACTCCGCCTTCAAGCGGGCGCGCGCTACGATCACGCGCGGTTCACCCCGTTGGAGCGTAGTACCATCGTCATCAACGGAGAGGATGTCCCGACGGTCGCTCGGGACTTCGGTGCGCTCTCCGCGTCGGTGGGTGCACTCTACCGGTTCGAGCATGGGATCCGGCTTGGGGCGAGCGTGAGCCGAGCGTATCGCACCCCGGATTTCAACGAGCTCTACTCCGATGGGCCGCACCTCGCGGCCTACTCCTACGACGTCGGCAATCCGCGACTGCGGCAGGAGACGGGGCTTGGGGCCGAGCTCTTCGCTCGGGTCGAACGGGACCGCGTGCGCGCGGAGGCCGCCGTCTACGTCAATCGGATGGACGGGTACGTCTTTCCTCGGAATACCGGGGAGCTCGGGCGTCAGGGGGAGCGGTGGAAGTTCCAGTATGTGAACGCGGATGCCCGACTGGCCGGCGCCGAGGGGGAGTTCGAGTGGACCCTGCGTGAGCATGTCGTGCTCGAGGGCACCCTGTCGTATGTGCGTGGGACGATCACTGGGAGCCGTGATACGATCCCGGGACTGAACGGGGAACCCGATCGCGTGGCCTCGGGCGATCTCCCGCTCATCCCACCACTCAACGGACGGATCGGTCTCCGGCATGAGACCGCGCGGTGGTCGGCGGGTGGTGGCGTACGGGCTGCCGCGCGTCAGGTGTGTCTCGGGGATTTTGAGACCCCGACGGCAGGGTATGCCACGGTCGATCTCTTCCTCGGACGTCGCTTCCTCGTGGGGGGGCGTCTCCATGGCGTCACCCTGCGCATCGACAATCTCCTCGATGCTGAGATCCGCGATCATCTCTCGCGCACCAAGCTCATCATCCCCGACGCGGGTCGGAATGTGCTGTTGCTGTACCGCGTGCAGTTCTAATCCATCACATCTATCGTCACAGAGGTCACCCATGTCATATCGTTCCACGTCACGTCGCCTCCGCCAGCTCGTCGCCGTCGCCACCCTCGCGCTCGGCCTCGGGGCCTGCAAGGACAGCACCGGTCTTGACGATGCGCACGGTGAGGAGGTGCATGCCATGAAGGTCACCCTCGCGAACGGGACCTCGGTCACCGTGAGTGAGACCGGCACCGTCACGGGCACACTGACCATCCCCGCTGGGGTCGCGACCACCTTCACTGTGACCTTCCTCGACGATGCCGGCGCGGTCGTGGACGACCTCCCGGCCTCGGAGTACCAGGCCTCGGTCGCTCCGAATGCTGGTATCACGTTCGCCCGGACCGGGGCGTTCGCGGGCACGCTCCAAGGGGCGACGGCCGGCACGGTGACCGTGCGCTTCGGCCTCTTCCACGTCCCGGAGAGCCACGATGACTTCGGCCCCTTCCCGGTCCCGGTGACGATCGCTGGTGCGATCTGAGCCTTAGATCCCAGCGAACCGGCGGAGCTTCTCCAAGCTCCGCCGGTCGTTGGTGACCATGTCATCACCTTTCGGGGTCTCGAGGATCTTCGGGACCCCACGCAGTTTGGGGTCGCTCATGATCCGATGGAAGGGCTTGTCCCCGATATGCCCTTCGCCGATCAGGGCATGCCGATCCTTCTTGCCGCCGAGGGGGATCGCCGAATCGTTCAGGTGGATCACGCCGAGTCGGTCGGTGCCGATCAGATCGGCGAAGCGCTGCCAGACGCCATCGTAATCGCTGACGAGGTCGTACCCCGCCGCGAAGACATGCGCGGTGTCGAGGCAGACGCCAAGACGTGACTGGAGCTTGGCGGGGATGCGCGCGAGGAGCGCGGCCATCTCCTCGAAGGTCGAGCCGAGGACGGTCCCTTGGCCGGCGGTCAGCTCCATGCAGAGGCGTGTGGGTCCCACCTCGGCTTCTAACGCCTCGGTGATCGCGTCGGCGTTCCGTGCGAGACCGCTCGCGCGGTCATCCATGTAATTGCCCGGATGCGAGACCAGGGCATGCAGCCCGAGCGCGTGACACCGCTGGAGCTCTCGCCGGAAGCTGTCGAGCGAGCGGGCGCGGAGCGTCTCGTCCGGTGAGGCGAGGTTGATCAGATAGGAGTCGTGTGCGGTGGTGAAGCGCACCCCACTAGCCTCGAGCTGCGTCGTGAACGCTGCCGCGGTCGTGGCATCGATCGTCGGCTCCTTCCACTGGTTGGGCGTCTTGGTGAAGAGCTGCATCGCCGAGGCGCCGATCTCGTCGGCGCGCGCGGGGGCCTTGTCGACGCCTCCAGCACTCGAGATGTGTGCCCCCAGCGGACCAAGTTCGATGGTGCCTCGCGAGGAGCTCGGACGCGACGCGGTCTTCTTCGATGGACGGGCGGTACTCATCGCTGGCCTCGGAGCCATTCCAAGGGATCCACCGCCACGCCATCTCGCGGGCGCATCTCGAAGTGGAGACGCGGTGGGAGGTCAGGGTCGGCCTGCCCCACGGTCCCGATCACCTCCCCCTTGCCGATCTCCTGCCCGCGCCGCACCCGCGCCGAGGCGAGCGAGGCGTAGAGCGAGTAGGCGCCGCCACCATGCTGGACCAGCACGGTGAGGCCATAGGTCCCCGATGGCTCGGCGAAGACGACCTCCCCGGCGGCGACCGCCTTCACCGGCGTCCCCTCGGCGGCACCGATCCCGATCCCATTCCACCGGATGGAGGTGTTGTTGGGGTTCACGAGCCGCCCGAAGCGATAGACGATCTGTCCGTCCACCGGCCAATCGAGACGGCCGAGGTCGCTGGTGGTGACGGAGCGGGTGGTCGGCGCCGCATTGGGACGCGCCTCGGCGCGACGGCGCGCCGCCTCGAAGGCGGCGATGACACCGGAGAGGCGCTGCTCGTCTCGCTGCACCTGGCGCAGACGATTCTCCGCCTGTTTGGCCTGCTCCTGGAGCTGCGCCAGCGTGCGACCCCGCTGCAGCTCGAGGCGACGGAGGCGCTGCTCCTCCTCGGCCTTCTGTCGGCGATTGAGTTCCACGTCGTTCTGCAGGCGGACCAGCAGGGAGCGTTGGGAGTCGATCTGTCCGGTGAGCGCCTCGACGCGCTGCACGAGGGCGCGATCGCGCTGCGCGACGAGGTAGAGGTACTTGTAGCGTGCCACCAGGGCCCCGATCGATTGTGCTGAGAGCAGGGCTTCGACGGAGTAGAGGGGGCCACGCTTGTAGATCTCGTGAACGCGGTAGCGCAGGACGGCCCGCTTGATCCGAAGCTCGTCCTGCGTGCGTGCGAGCCCCATGTTCACGTTCTCGACCTCGTCGTAGAGCGAGCCCAGCTGCTGGTCGAGCGATCGGACCACACGCGAGGTTGCCGTGGCCTGTCGCTCGAGGATCGCCCGCTCGGCGGAGACATCTCGCGCGCTCGTCTGCAGGCGCCGCATCTTCTGTTCCAGCGCGCTGCGCTCCTGGCGGAGCCGCTCCAGCTCGAGCTGTTCTTGGCGGATGCGCTCAGCCGTCTGTTGGGCGGAGGGGGGGACCGTCGAGGTCCGTGGTGTCGGTCGCGCCTGCGCCTGGAGTACGCCCGCCAGTCCGACGAGAAGGCCGAGCCCCCTGACCCCCCGCGCGAACCTCGTACGATCGGGCATGCGCTTACGCCACGCGGCGCAGGTGCCGATCGACGGAATATGCGCTCCCGAGGAACCCGATCAGGGCCCCGGCGAGGAGTCCGAGCAGGCTATGACCGACGCTGAAGAACTCCGCCTGGATCACGAGGCGTCCCAGCGTCGCATAGGTCACGAACGAGAGGCCGAGGGCGATGATGCCGCCGAGGAGGCCCTTCACGAGCCCTTCGATCAGGAAGGGGGCTCGGATGAACCCACGCGTCGCTCCCACCAGGCGCATCACCTGGATCTCCGGTGCACGCGCGAGGACCGCCATGCGGATCGTCGATCCGATGATGATGATCGAGACCAACGCGAAGGTCGTCCCCAGTGCGAGCCCTACGAAGGTCGCGATGGTGCGCAGCCGATAGAGCTTCTCGACCCATTCCTCGCCGTACCGGATGTCATCGATGAAGTCATACTTCGAGAGTCGCTCGGCGACCTCGCGGACCTGATCGGGCGTGCGAAAACCCTCTCGGAGCCGTACCTCGATGGAGGCGGGGAGGATCCCCGCATCGAAGACGTCCTCGAACTCCCCGAGCTCCTGGCGGGCCCGTTCCAATGCCTCGGCCTCACTGACCAGGGTGACGCGCTCCACCTCGGGGAAGCTTTGCACATCGCCCACCGCGGCGCTCGCCGCGTCGGCTCGCGTCCCCTCCGCCACGAAGGCGCGGATCTCGACGCGGGATTCCACCTGCCGGAGCGCGGACCGGAGATTGAGCGCTACGAGCCCGAAGAGATCGAAGGCGAAGAGGGAGAAGGCGATCGTCGTGATGCTGAGCGCGCTCAGCATCGGGGCGCGCCGGAAGGAGAGGAGTGCTTCGCGCAGGGCGAGTCTCATGTCGAGGATCCCCCAGGCACACCCGCGGTCGCACCGGACGCCATCGTGCCGGCATCGAAGACGAGGCGTCCGTGGTGCAGCTCGAGGGTGCGGAACGAGGTCGCACGCACGAGGTCGAGGTCGTGCGTCGCCATCAGGACGGCGGTGCCGGCACGGTTGATCTCGCACAGCAGGTCGAGGATGCTGCGAGCCGAGCGTTCGTCGAGGTTCCCCGTGGGTTCGTCAGCGAGGAGGAGCACGGGATCGTTCACGAGGGCGCGAGCGATCGCGACGCGCTGTTGCTCGCCACCGGAGAGCTCATGGGGGCGCGCATCAGCCTTCGCGAGGAGGTCCACCTGCTCCAACACCCGCATCACCTTGGGGTCGATCCGCTTGGGCGGCGCCCCGGTCACCTCGAGTGCGAAGGCGATGTTCTCCGCGGTGGTGCGATCGGGGAGGAGGCGAAAGTCCTGGAAGACTACGCCGAGCTTGCGCCGGAGCACAGGGATCTTCTTCGGCGTGAGGGTGACGGAGCTCTGTCCGATCACCTTGACCTCGCCGGAGGTCGGTCGTTCCTCGACGAAGATCAGCTTGAGGATCGAGCTCTTCCCGGCGCCCGAGGGTCCGGTGAGGAAGGTGAACTCCCCACGGTCCAGCGTGAATGAGACCTCGTCGAGCGCCGTGACCCCCTTGGGGTACTGCTTGGTCACGCGGGTGAAGCGGACCATCGCGCTCATGCGAGAGCCTGGGTGAGGTCGGCGATCAGATCGTCGATGGCCTCGAGCCCGATGCTGAAGCGCAGAAAGCCATCGGGGATCCCGATCGCCGCGCGCTCCTCCGAGGTCATCTTGCTGTGTGAGGTGAAGCGCGGCTCACTGACCAGGGTATCCACCCC
This sequence comes from Gemmatimonadota bacterium, assembly GCA_021298395.1. Taxonomy (GTDB): domain Bacteria; phylum Gemmatimonadota; class Gemmatimonadetes; order Gemmatimonadales; family Gemmatimonadaceae; genus Pseudogemmatithrix. Next base: position 14,388 of record JAJTFH010000006.1, read on the forward strand.
GCCGAGGCTCGGCGCATGCGTGACGAGTTGCAGGCGCTGCAGGAAGCGATCGGCGGCGGGGCCGCCACCCGCGAGTTCCAGGCCGAGCATCCCGCCGAACCCGTCGAGCGTCGCCTTGGCGACCGCATGATCGGGATGGGTCGGCAGACCAGGGTGATGCACTCGACGGAACGCCGGATGCGTCGAGGCCCACTCGGCGATCGCGAGCGCGGAGGCGTTGCTCCGTTCCACGCGGACCGCGAGGGTCTTGAGGCCGCGCTCGAGGAGCCAGACGGCGAAGGGGTCCGGGGTCTGCCCCCAGAGCATCTCCTTCTGCAACACGCGCTCGATGTACGCGCTCGTGCCGGAGACCACGCCCATCAGGACATCGTGATGTCCGTTCAGGTACTTGGTCGCGGATTCGATCGTGACGTGCGCTCCCTGCTCGATGGGACGGAAGTTGATCGGGCTCGCGAAGGTCGAGTCGACGACGAGGGTGATCCCGTGTGCCGTGGCCAGAGCGGCCGTGGGGCGGATGTCGAGGACGCGGCAGGTGGGATTCACCGGCGACTCGAGGAAGATCACCTTCGTCTCGGGACGGATCGCAGCGGCGATGGCCGCCTGATCGAAGGGGTCCACGAGGGTGATGGTGATCCCCACGCGCACGAATTCCTCGAAGAAGAGGCGATGCGTGCCGCCGTAGATGTAACGCGAGGAGACGAGGTGATCGCCCGGCTCCAACAGGGCGAAGAGCGCGCAGGCCGTCGCTCCCATCCCGCTCGAGAGGAGGAGGGAGCGCTCGGCGCCCTCGAGCATCGCGATGCGCCGTTGCACGCGTTCGGCGTTCGGGGTGTTGCCGTAGCGAGTGTAGCGCAGCCCCTCACCGGTCCCGAGGGCCTGGAGATGGTTGACCGACTGGACGAGCGGTTCGACCACGGCATCGCCGGGCGCGTGCGCCTCGCGCGCCCCATGGATCGCGAGGGTGGCGCGCCCGAGGCGCGGAGCGGGACGATCAGGCATCCGTGGCGAGGGCCGAGGTGAGGATGGGGCGTGAACGCACATCATGCTTCACGAGGCGGACGGTCTCGGTGACCGCGAGCCCGGCGAGGTCGCGCACTGCGACGAAGCCACGCGGGAGGGTGTCGTCGAGCACCACCGGGGTGAGTTCGTGCCGCCGTGGGCCATAGACCCAGACGAGCTCCCCCTCACGGATGAGACGCTGCTCGGCATCGATCGGATGGACGCGGAGCAACGGGCCGCGCTCGGCGTCCCCGCGTCGCGTGGCGATGAATGCCCCGACCTGGAGCGGGGGGAACCCGCGCGCCATCAGGCGGGTGCTCCCAATGGGGCGAAGGCGTCGTCGAGCCGCCGCAAAAGGCGCCGGCGCACCAGCATCTCGAGCGTCGCCTGCGCCTCCTCGAGCGCGAGGCCGACCGCGTCGGCCGCCTCCTCCACCGCTGTACCGGCGCGGGCCATCACGCACTCCCAGAGCTGCCGCTCGAGTGGCGAGACCGTCCCCACCAGATGGGTCACCCCATCGTCGAAGCGGACGACGAGCGCGAGGCCATGCGTCTCGAGCACCGCCTCGATCGCATCGAGATGGCCCTCGCTCACGCCGACGAGCACCACATAGCTCTCTCGGCTCGGCCGTTCCCTGGTCAGCGGGAGGACCAACTTCGCGACGAACTCGTCGGCGCAGCTGCGATCCAACACCCCGATCTGCGAGAAGTCCAGGACGGCGACCGATCCCTCGGCGAGCGCGGCGATCTGCCGTTCGATCACCGTGCGCACGACGGCGCCCGTGCGTCGCGTGACGAGGTGGTGGTGCGCCTCGGGGTCGGCCGCGTCGAGCGCGACAGAGACGTCGATATGACTCATGGCCGCGGCATCCGGCGCGGGATGATCACGTTGATCTGCGCCCCGGGGAAGGGTGCGAGTCCGCCCTGCAGTGGGACATCCTCATCCCAGTCGGGGATGATCGGCGCGATGCGCGCCGTACCGCTCCGCACCGTCAGCTTGCCGTCGATGCGATGCACCCAGCCGCGCATCCCCTTGATCCCCTGGCCGCGGCCCGGATCGGCGAAGCGGCTCACGCCCTGGATCACGGCGGCCTCGAGCGCGGTCTGGTCGTCCCACCGGTCGGCCAACGCGCGCGCGCGGCTCCCTTCGAGCGAAGCCCGGAAGCCCATGCCGGCATCGCAGACCGCGATCTGCACGACGTCACGCCCCACACGGCGCTTGGCCCAGTTGTAGCGCTGTACCATCACCCACCCGCCGCGCCCCGCGTGCTCGATGATGTTCGAGGCCGCCTCGGAGAGGGTCATGCTGAAGCCCATCGTCGAGCGTGGCTCGAGGTCCAAGGTCGCGTTCAGGATCTGTTGCGCCTTCTCCTGGATCCGCCGGACGATCCCCTGCACGTCCTCGTTGCCGTTGACCGGCGTCACCTCGAGGAGCACATCGGAATCGCCGCTCGCCGCCCGCTTCGGCACGGCACCGCGCAGCGTGTAGAGCTCCTCGGCGTACGTGAAGAACTGCGCGCGCGCCCAATAGCTCAGTGTCTGGTCGTCCTCGGGCGGGGCGAAGTCGGGACGCTCGGCGCGCGACTGGGCCAGGCAGAGCAGGGCGGTCAGGCCGTAGGGCGTCGCGAAGCGGCAGTGCCGCGCATCGACGAGGAGCTTCGCGTCGGCCGGGACCGTGGCGAGCTGCTCGATCACCGATTCGAACTGGGCCTCATCGAGCGAGGCAGGGACGGTGAGGACGGCGGTCACAGGACGTGCAGTTCTCCGCGGAGGTGATGGGCGAGTCCGGTGGCGCCCCGATGCTCCACGTTTCGCGCGGCCGCATCGCTGGCGCGGCGGAGTGCCACGTCCATAATATCGCCCGCGAGCAGCCGAGAGAAATAGGTCGCCCCCCAGACGTCGCCACACCCCGTGGGGTCGCCCGGCCCCTCGATCCGGAGGGGGCTCGCCGGGATCCGCGCGGTCCGCAGGGCCCCCCCCGCCGGGCCCTCGCGGCGCGTCGGCTCGAGCCCGCTGTCGGTCCCGGGCGCGGCGAAGTAGACCACCCCCTGCTTCCCCATCGTGACCAGGAGATGCCGTGCCCCTGCGCCGAGCGCGGTCGCGGCGAGGGCGAGCCCATCGGGGGCGAGCATCGCGAGCTCGTCCTCATTGACCTGTATGAAGTCGAAACAGGCGCACCACGCGGCCACCTCGGGGAGGGGCCGATAGGTTCGATGGCCATCGGTCTCCATCCCCAGGAGCAGGGAGTGGAGGTCGCAGTAGATCGGCCCGTGGAAGTGTTGGCGGATCAGCTGCGCCGTGGCGAGATCGAGCTCGAACCCGCTGATGAGGTTGATGTAGAGGGCGTCGAGGTCGCGGAGTAGGGGCTGCAACCCCGCCCAGCTCCACGGGGGGACCCCGCCGATCAGGCACTCGCTCCGCCGCTCCTCCGAGTGATAGCGGAGCGTGACGCGGTTGTTGGGGTGGGGGACCTCGATCGGGAGCGCCTCGGGCGCGGCGCGATGCAACGTCCCGACGAAGCGCCGCGCCTGCGGCGCCAGGTCGAAGCCCACCTTCGCGAGCGGCACGAGCTGCCATCCCGCCGGGAGGGCGGCGTCGGCGGCACTCAGCGCATAGGTGATCCCCCCCCACTCCTCGACCGGGGCCAAGCGCACGTCGCGCCCGTGGATCACATCCCAGACGAAGCTCCCGAGTACGCCGAGTCGCTTCGGGCGGGGGGCGTCCGAAGCGGGGGACGTCGTCACGCGAGCCGGTGACGCTGGGCGAAGGTGGCGATCGCGCCGATCACCCCGGCGTTCCCGTCGAGGGTGCCGGGGACGATGCGACAGGCCTCGACCGCCGGGGCGAAGGCGCGCCGGCGGACCTCCGCTCGGAGTGGCTCGAAGAGCGCGTCGCCGGCCTGGGTCACGCCGCCGGCGAGCACCACGACCTCGGGATTGAAGATGTTGAGGAAGTTGGCGACGCCGATCCCGAGGAACTTCGCGGTGTCCCGCACCACGTGGCCGGCGACCACGTCGCCGCGCTGTTCCGCCTCATACACCGTCGCGGCGGTGATGCGCGTGAGATCCCCATCCACCATCGTCGGAAGCATCGAGGTCTCGCCCCCCGCGAGCGCTTCGCGCGCCCGCTCCGCGATCGCCGGCCCCGAGGCGTAGGCCTCGAGGCAGCCATAGTTGCCGCACCCGCAGCGACGCCCGGTCGCGTCGATCGAGGTGTGGCCGAGCTCCCCGGCGGCATCGCTCGCCCCGTGGAAGAGCTGCCCGTCGAGGATGATCCCCCCGCCGATCCCCGTGCCGATCGTGAGGCCGATGACATGACGCGCGCCGCGTGCCGCGCCCACCCACCATTCGCCGAGGGTGGCGCAGTTGGCGTCGTTGTCCAGGGTGGCGGGGAGATCCACCGCGGCGCTCACGCGGTCGCGGAGGGGGAAGTCGCGCCATCCGAGGTTCGGCGTGAAGATCACGACGCCGGTCTCGCGGTCGAGGGGGCCCGGGGATCCGATCCCCACGCCGAGCAGGTCGGCGCGCGTCGCGCCGGTCTCCGCACAGGTCTCGGTGATCGTCCGCTCCACGGCGGCGGCGATGCGCGCGACGACGGCATCAGACCCCTCATCGGCACGGGTCGGCACCGAATGCATCGCGTGACGCGTCGCACCGTCCGCGCGCATCGCCCCCACGACGATGTTCGTCCCGCCGAGGTCGACGCCGATGATGTACCGGGCCGCTGTGCTCCGGTCCGACCGATTCCCCACGACGCCTCCTCGCGCGCTATCCTCGCCCTCGGGCGACCACTACGTTTCCCCGATGCCCCGCCGTCGCGGCACCCTCCAAAAGTAACCGCCCCGCGATGCGCCTGTCCGTCATCGTCACCACGTATAACCATCCGCGCTGGCTGGAGCATGTGCTCTGGGGGTTCGCGGCCCAGACCTTCACGGACTTCGAGCTCCTCGTGGCGGACGATGGCTCTGACGCCCCCACCGGCGAGCTGATCGAGCGGATGCGCGCCGACCTCCCGTACCCGGTGCGGCATGTCTGGCACGCGAAGGATGGGTTTCGGAAATGCACGATTCTCAACGCCGCGATCGCGAAGGCGGAGGGGGCATACTGCTTCTTCACCGATGGGGACTGCATCCCGCGAGCCGATCTGCTGGCGGTGCACGTGGCGGCGGCAGGCCCCGGACGCTTCGGGTCGGGGGGCTACCTCAAGCTCCCGATGGTCACGAGCGAGGCGATCACGCGGGCTGACGTGATGACCGGGCGGGCGACCGATGCGCGCTGGCTCCGCGCGCACGCGACCCCGTGGAGTCGGCGCTTGCAGCGACTCGCCTGGGGGCCGACGATGGCGACGGTGCTCGATCGCCTCACCCCGACCGGCGCGACCTTCAATGGGCACAACGCCGCCGTCTGGCGTGAGGATCTCATCCGCGTGAACGGCTTCGACGAGCGCCTCGAATGGGGTGGGCTCGACCGAGAACTCGGCGAGCGGCTCGAGAACGCCGGCGTGCGCGGCCATCAGCTCCGCCATCGCGCCCTCGTCGTCCATCTCGATCATGGGCGCGGCTACAAGCGCCCCGAGGCGATCGCGCGGAATCGTGCGATCCGCGACGAGGTCGCGGCGAAGCGGCTGACCCGCACGCCCGTGGGTCTGGATCGCCACCTCGGAGGCCCCGCATGAGCGAGCCCCGCTCGGTCGTCGTCTTCCGGCGCACCATCCTCCCCTGGTCGGAGACCTTCGTCGCGTCACAGCAGCTGGCGCTGACCGCGTTCACGCCGGTCTTCGTCGGGTACGAACCCGATCCCAAGGGAGCGCGACTCGTCGAGGGGCGCCCGACGATCCTCCTCTCGGACCATCACCCCGTCCCGCCCCTTGGGAAGGCGCTCCTCAAGTACGCCGGCCGCGTGCCGCGCGCCTGGCGCGACGCCATCGCCGCCACGCGGCCGGCGTTGGTCCATGCCTACTTCGGCTCCGGTGCGATCCCGGCGGGGCATCTCGCGCGGGCGCTCGGGGTACCCCTCGTGGTGAGCTATCTCGGGATGGATATCACCGTGACCCCGCGCTCCCAGGCGGAGGTGCGTCGTCGCCATCGCGCCTTCGCGATGGCCGACAGGGTCCTCTGCGTCTCCGAGTTCCTGGCGCGAAAGCTCCGTGAGGCGGGATGCCCGCCGGAGAAGGTCCAGGTGCATTACACCGGGGTCGATATCACGAAGTTCGTCCCCTCCGGCGCGCCCCCGGTCCCCGATCAGGTGCTCTTCGTCGGACGACTCGCGGCCAAGAAGGGGGTGATCCACCTCCTGCGTGCGATGGTGACGGTGCAGCGCACCCTGCCGAGCGCCGAATGCGTGATCGCGGGCGATGGTGACCTGCGCGCGGCGCTCGAGGCGGCCGCCACGCAGCTCGGCGTGCGGGCCCGCTTCCTCGGCGTGCAGACGCCGGCGCAGGTGAACGCCCTGATGCAGCGAGCGACGGTGCTCTGCGGGCCGAGTGTCGTCGATGCGCGCGGGAACGCGGAGGGGTTGCCCTTCACCTTCCTCGAGGCCCAGGCCTGCGGGTGTCCCGTGGTGGTCTCCACGTCAGGTGGCACCGCCGAGGGGGTCGCGGAAGGGGAGACCGGCTACTGCGTGGCGCCGGGCGACGAGGCCGCGCTCGCCGATCGGTTGCTGCGGATCCTCACCGACCCCGCGCGTCGCGCCCAGATGAGCACGGCGGCGCGCGCTCACATGGAGCGCGCGTTCAACCTCCGCTCGCAGACGGTGGTGCTGGAGGGGATCTACGCGGATGTGATCGCGCGCGCGGCGCGCGACTGACGTGTCGGAGAGGGCGCCGAGGCGCCGGCGCTACTCGACCTGCAGGACGGCGAGGAACGCCTCCTGCGGGATCTCCACCGAGCCCACCTGCTTCATGCGCTTCTTCCCCTCCTTCTGCTTCTCGAGGAGCTTGCGCTTGCGGCTGATGTCGCCGCCATAGCACTTGGCGAGCACGTCCTTGCGGAGGGCCTTCACCGTCGAGCGGGCGATCACCTTCTGACCGATCGCCGCCTGGATGGCGACCTCGAAGAGCTGCCGCGGGATCAGGTCCTTGAGCTTGTCGGAGACCTTGCGGCCCCACTCGTAGGCCTTGGACTCGTGCACGATCACGCTGAAGGCGTCGATCGGGTCGCCGTTGATCAGCATGTCGAGGCGCTGCAGGTCGCTGCGACGGTACCCCAGCATCTCGTAGTCGAGCGAGGCGTAGCCGCGGCTGATCGACTTGAGCTTGTCGAAGAAGTCGAGGATGATCTCGCCGAGGGGGAATTCCCAGTCGATCTCCACGCGGGTGGTGTCGAGGTAGCGCATCCCCTTGTACTCGCCTCGGCGCTCGGTGCCGAGCGTCATGATGGGCCCGATGTAGTCGGTGGGGACCATGATCCGGGCCTTCACGTAGGGCTCCTCGATGTACTCGATCGAGCCCGCCGGCGGCATCAGCGCCGGATTCTCGACCAGGAGCTCCTCTCCGTCGGTCTTCTTCACGTGGTACTCCACGCTGGGGACCGTCGTGACGAGGTCGAGGTCGAATTCGCGCTCGAGGCGCTCCTTCACGATCTCCATGTGGAGGAGGCCGAGGAAGCCGCAGCGGAAGCCGAAGCCGAGGGCCGTGGACGTCTCGGGCGTGTAGTTCAGCGAGGCGTCGTTGAGCTGCAGCTTCTCGAGGGCGTCGCGCAGGTCCTCGTACTGCTGCGTGTCCGTGGGGAAGATGCCGGCGAATACGAACGAGCGGACGGCCTGGTACCCCGGGAGCGGCTCGCTCGCCTTGTGCTCGGCGTCGAAGATCGTGTCCCCGGCGCGCGTCTCCTTCACCGACTTCACGCTTGCCACCACGTAGCCGACCTCGCCGGCGGTCAGCTGCTTCGCGGGCACCTGGCGCAGTTGGTTGTACCCGACGTCGAGCACCTCGTACACGCTCTCGGACGCGCCGAAGGTGATCTGCATCCCCTTCGTCAACGTCCCATCGACGACGCGCACGCTGGGGATGGCCCCGCGGTACTTGTCGTAGTACGAGTCGTAGATGAGCGCTCGGAGCGGCCCCGTGGGATTCCCACGCGGCGGCGGGACCTTCTTCACGATCTCCTCGAGGAGCTCTGGGATGCCGAGGCCCTCCTTGGCGCTGACCAGGAGGATGTCGTCCGGGGCGCAGCCGATGAGGTCCACGACCTCCTGACGCCGCTTCTCGGGCTCCGCGCCCGGAAGGTCGATCTTGTTGAGGATCGGGATGATCTCGAGCCCCGCGTCCATCGCGAGGAAGAGATTCGAGAGGGTCTGCGCCTGGATCCCCTGCGAGGCGTCGACGACGAGGATCGCGCCCTCACAGGCGGCGAGGGAGCGCGAGACCTCATACGTGAAGTCGACGTGCCCCGGCGTGTCGATCAGGTTGAGTTCGTAGGTCGTCCCGTCCTTGGCGTCGTACGACATGCGGACGGCGTTGAGCTTGATCGTGATCCCGCGCTCGCGCTCGAGGTCCAGGGTATCGAGCACCTGGGCCTTCATCTCGCGCTTCTGCAACATCCCGGTGGTCTCGATGAGACGGTCGGCCAACGTCGACTTGCCATGGTCGATGTGGGCGACGATGCAGAAGTTCCGGATCAGGGACGGCGGGGTCACGAGGCGGTGCGGCGGATGGGAGAGGCAGATGAAGGCAACCCCTGAAGCTAGTGGAGGGAGGGAGCGGCTCCAACGTCTCCCCCTGTGTCCGGCCCCTCGGCGCCCCTAGCTTTCCGGGTTCGCATGTCCGCGCCCGCAGGTCCATCCGTCCGGGCCGATCTCATGGATCCCGCTGCACTCGCGGCCCTCGGGCGCCTCGAGGTCGTGTCGCGTTGGTTGGCGCAGGGATTCCTCCAGGGGGTGCATCGCTCCCCCAAGAAGGGGTTCTCCGTCGAGTTCGCGGAGCACCGCCCCTATCAGCCCGGTGACGATCTGCGCTTCCTCGACTGGAAGGTCGCGGCCCGCTCCGATCGCTGGCTCCTCAAGCAGTTCGAGGAGGAGACGAACCTGCGGGCGACCATCGTGCTCGATGTGAGCCGGTCGATGGACTGGCGCGGGGCGCCGACACGGCTGACCAAGCGGGCGTACGCCGACCACTTGGTCGCGGCGCTCGCGCGCGTCCTCCTTCGGCAACGCGATGCGGTGGGATTGGTCCGCTTCGATGACGCGATCCGGACCGCGCTCCCACCGCGTTCGCACCAAGCACAGGGGCGGCGGATCGTCGAGGCGCTCGAGGAGCCAGGCAGTGGCGCCGGCTCCGATGCCCCGGGAGCCCTCACGCGGGCCGGCGCGCTCGTCACGCGCCGCGGGATGGTGGTCCTCGTCTCGGACCTCCTGCTCGATCCCGACGAGGTCGATGCGACGGTGCGCGGGCTGCGCGCGCAGGGACATGACGTCACCGTCCTCCATCTCCTCGATCCCGCCGAACGGCGCTTCGACCTCGCGGCGGGGGAGTCGACCTTCGTGGATCCCGAGGGGGGCGCCGCCGAACGGGCGATCCCGGCCGACGTGCGCGCGTTGTACGAGACGACGGTCGGGGAGGTGATCGACGAGTGGCGCGCCCGCTTCGCGGCGGTCGGCGCCTTCTATGAACCGGTGCTCACCGACCAACCCTTCACGGTCCCGCTCCGCCGTGCGTTCGCCGCGCGGCAACGCCAGCCATGAGCTTCCTCGCGCCCTGGGCGCTCTGGCTCGGCGCGCTCGCTGCCGTCCCGCTCGCGCTGCATCTCTGGCAGCGCCGGACCGCCGCGCGCGTCGACTTCCCGGCGGTGCGCTACCTGCAGCGGATGGCGCAGGACCATGCGCGCGAGGTGCGCGTGCAGAACGTGCTCCTGCTCCTCCTGCGGCTGGCGATCGTGTTGGTGATCGCGTTGGCCGCGGCCCGCCCCTTCGCCGCGGTCCCCGCGGCGGGGCATGCGCCGGTCGCGATGGCCGTCGTGCTCGACAACTCGCTCTCCTCGCAGGCGGTGACCGAGGCGGGGCCGATGCTCGATCGACTCCGTGCGATGGCGGCGGCGATCCTCGCCGAGGCGGGGCCGGAGGATCAGCTCTGGCTCGTGACGATGGATGGGGTGACGGTCGGTGGGGAGCTCGCTGCGCTCAGCGACGCGCTCGCCGAGGTCACGCCGCTCGACGGGGCAGGGGATGCGTCGCGTGCCCTCGCGCGGGCGATGGCGGTGGTGCGCGAGAGCCCGCTCCCGGTGCGGCAGGTGGTGGTGCTGACCGATGGCCAGCGCTCCTCGTGGGATCCGTCGGCGCTCGCCAGGGTGGCGCGGGAGGATGTCAGGTGGCGGGTGGCGGTCCCACCACTCGTGTGGGGTCCCAACCATGCGGTGCGCGAGGCGGTGGCTGCACCCTCGGTCTGGGGAGCGGCGGGGGCGGTACGTCTTCGCGTGGCCGCGAAGGATTCGGTCTCCTGGCGCGTGCAGGTGGCGGGGCGCACCTTCGCCCGTGGGACGGCGGGCCCCGAGGCCACGGTGCTCGCGCGGGGTCGCCCCGCGCTCCGTGGCTGGGCGGCGGCGACGGTGGAATTGACGCCCGACGAACTGCGCGGCGATGATCGCCGGTATCTCGCCGTCCGGGTCGGCGATCCCCCGGCGGTCGAGGTCGATCCCTCCACTGGTCCCTTCGTCGCGCGCGCCGTCGAGGCGTTGATCGCCTCCGGGCGACTGCGCCGTGGGCCGGGGACACTGATCGGTGCGACCGCGCGTCCCGGCACCACCGCCGTCGTGCTCGCCCCATCGGACCCGGTGCGACTCCCTGAGGTGAATCGGGCGCTCGAGCGCGCGGGGATCCCCTGGCGGTTCGGTGCCCCGCGCCGCGCCGAGGCCCGCGTGATGCTGGACGACCCGTCGTCAGGCGGTGAGACGACGGAGAACGCCGCGACGACGGTGCGCCTCTGGTATCCCCTCATGGCTGCGTCCGATGCGGCCGACGCGCGCGTCGATACGCTCGTGCGCGTCGGTGCGGTGCCGTGGGCCGTGCGTGGGGATCGCTACCTCCTGATCGCCTCGCCGCTTGACGTCGCCGCGACCGATCTCCCGCGCACCGCGCGGTTCGTCCCGTGGTTCGGAGCGCTCCTGACGCAGCGGCTCGACCCCGGCGAGGTCGGCGTCGTCGAGACGACGCCGGGCGCCCTCCTCACGATCCCGCGCGGGGTCGATGCGCTCGAGGCGAGCGATGGCACGATGCAACCGGTGACGGCGGGGGCCACCATGGACGCCCCCTGGCGAGCGGGCGTGGGCTTCTGGCAGCGGCGTGGCACGCGGGTCGGTGCGCTCGTCGTGAATCCCGAACCCTCGGAGTCGGATCCTGACCGACTCGATGGCCCAGCGCTTGCGCAGACCCTTCGTGCGACCGCCCTCGATGCCGATCCGCTCACGATCGGTGCGGCCACCTTCGCGACCATCGGCCCGCGCCCGCTCGACCGCCCACTTCTCATCCTCGCACTCCTGCTCTTGCTCGCCGAGGCGCTCGTGGCGCGTCGTGGGCGCCGCCCACGCACGTCCTCCGCTCCCGACTGATGGCCCTCCCTCTCCTCGTCGAGCGCCTCGCCGCGCTCCCCGCCTTCCGCAGCCTCACCCAGTCGCTCCCGACGGTGAACGGCACCCTTTCCGTGACCGGACTCGCCGGGTCAGCCGATGCGGTGCTCATCTCGGCACTCGCCACCGCGGAGCCGAACCGCCTCTTCGTCATCATCGCCGATCAGCTCCCGGAGGCGGAGCGCTGGCTGGGGGATCTGCAGGCGGTGCTCTCGAGCGAACAGGTGGCGCTCTATCCCCCGCGCGAAGGGTTCGGCGAGATCGAGCCACACGCCGAGATCGCGGGGGAGCGCGTGGAGACGCTGGAGGCGCTCGCGCGAGGCGGGATCCGCGTGCTCCTCACCACCGCGCGCGCGGTGCAGGAGCGGACACGCCTCCCGCGCGCCCTCGCCGAGGCGCGGCTCGTCCTGCGGCGCGGCGAGAGTTGGCGACTCGAGGACCTGACGGCGCATCTCGATCGCGTCGGCTTCACGCGCGTCCCCGTGGTGGAGGATGTCGCCGAGTACTGCGTGCGCGGCGGGATCGTCGACATCTACGGCTTCGGGATGCGGGCGCCGGTGCGCTTGGAATTCTGGGGCGACCAACTCGAGGCGGTGCGCGCCTTCGACATCGCGACGCAGCGGATGACCGCGACGCTCGATGAGGTGACCGTCCTCCCGGTGGAGGTGCAGGGCAACGACGACGAGGACGAGGGCGCCGTCTCGCGGGTGAGTCTTCCCGATCTCTGGCCCGCGGGGGCGCTCCTGATCATCCCCGAGGGGGTGACCCTCGCGCCGGAGTGGAAGCGCACCTGGGAGGAGGCCGCGCACCATCTCGAGCTCGCGCGCCGGCGGGGCGAGGAGGTCGCCTCGCGCGAAGCCTTGCTCGAGGCCCCCGATCTCGTCGCGCGTCGACTGCGCACCTTCCCGACCCTCGAGCTCCGCCCGGCGGAACAGACCGACGGGCGCACCGTCACCTTCCCGATCCGCCCCCCGGAGAAGATCGAACGCGACCTCGCGCGGCTCGGCTCGCTCGTACGCGATGGCACGAACACCGTCATCCTCTGTGACAATCCGGGGCAGGCGGAGCGGCTCGAGGAGCTGCTCGATGGGATGGCGGGGGGACGCGGCGCCGCGTCGTTGGTGATCGGCACCCTCGCCGGCGGTTTCCTCCTGCCACCGCGTGGCGCGCCGGAGGGGCTCCGCGTCCTCACCGACCACGAGGTCTTTCGTCGGGAGCGACGGCTGCGTCGGAGCCGCAGATACGTCACCGGCGTCGCGCTCGAGCAGGTCACCGCGCTCAAGCCGGGTGACTATGTGGTGCATCTCGAGCACGGGATCGGGATCTATAAGGGGATGACCACCGTCATGCACGGTGAGTCGACCATCGAAGTCGCCGTCGTGGAGTACGAGGGAGGCGATCGGCTCAACGTCCCGCTCTACCGCCTGGATCAGGTGGAGAAGTACCGCGCCGCCGGGGACGTCTCCGACGAAGCCCCACCGCCGCGCCTCCACAAGTTGGGTGGGAAGCGCTGGGCCGCGCAGCGTGACAAGACGCGCTCGGCGATCCAGGAGATGACCTCGGAGCTGCTCGACCTCTACGCGCGGCGCCGCGTCGCGAGCCGACCGCCGCATCACCCCGATGGTGCGTGGCAGAAGCAGCTCGAGAGCTCCTTCCTCTTCGAGGATACCCCAGACCAGCGGACCGCGACGAGCGCCGTGAAGCAGGACATGGAGGGGGCGCGTCCGATGGATCGCCTCCTCGTCGGTGATGTGGGCTACGGGAAGACGGAGATCGCGGTCCGCGCCGCCTTCAAGGCGGTGCAGAGCGGACGGCAGGTCGTCGTGCTCGTCCCGACGACGGTGCTCGCCGAGCAACATGCGCGCACCTTCGGCGACCGCTTCGCCGATTTTCCCGTGCGCATCGCGGTGATGAGTCGCTTCCAGACGGTGAAGGACCAGAAGGCGGTGCTCGCGGAGCTCGCCGCCGGGACCGTGGATGTGGTGATCGGGACGCATCGCCTCCTGAGCCCCGACGTCACCTTCAAATCGCTCGGGCTCGTGATCATCGACGAGGAGCACCGGTTCGGCGTGAAGCACAAAGAGCGGCTCAAGCAGCTCCGGCTCGAGACGGACGTGCTCACCCTCACCGCGACACCGATCCCGCGCACCCTGCATCAATCGCTCGCGGGGCTCCGCGACCTCACGTTGATGCAGACCCCGCCGCGCGATCGCTCGCCGGTGCTCACCTCGCTCGAACCGTGGGACGATGCCGTGATCATCGAGGGGATCGAGCGCGAGCTCGATCGCGGCGGGCAGGTCTTCTTCGTACACAACCGGGTGGAGACGATCCTCGCCGTCGCCGACCATATCCAACGGCTGGTGCCGCGCGCACGGGTCGGGGTGGGCCATGGGCAGATGCCGGAGCGAGAGCTCGAGCAGGTGATGCGGCGCTTCGTCGAGGGGGAGCTCGATGTGCTCGTCTCGACGCTCATCGTCGAGAGTGGGATCGACGTCCCGAACGCCAACACGATGTTCGTGGATCGCGCTGACCGCTTCGGGCTGGCGCAGCTCTATCAGCTGCGCGGGCGCGTGGGTCGGTCGCATCGCCGCGCCTACTGCTTCCTGATCGTCCCCGAGCAGTGCGATGAGGACGCCGAGCGTCGCCTGCGCGTCCTCGAGCATCACACCGAGCTCGGGGCGGGGTACCGGATCGCGCTCCGCGACATGGAACTCCGTGGTGCCGGTAATCTCTTGGGCCCCGAGCAGTCGGGGTTCGTGCACGCCGTCGGGTTCGACCTCTATCTCCGGATGCTCGAGGAGACGGTCACGCGGATCCAGCGGGGCGACGCCGCACCGCCCTCGCCCCCCGCGGACATCACCCTCGACCTCCCGAGCTACCTCCCCGACGAGTACGTCGCCGCCCCGGAGGTCAAGCTCGACCTCTATCGCCGCCTCGGCGCGGCGACCGCCGTGGAGCAGGTCGACCTCATCCGCGAGGAGATCCGTGACCGGTTCGGCCCCATCCCGGAGCCGGCGGAGGCCTACCTCGCCGCCGCCCGCCTCCGGCGCCTTGGGGCCCCCTTGGGGGTCGAGGGGATTCTGGTGCATGGCTCCGAGGCCCGTATTACCTTCCGTGCGGACGCGGTCCCACGTCTCAAGCCCCTCGCGGCGGCCTTCCGAGACGTGCAGTTCCAGGTCGACGTTCGACGGGTGCAGCCCCTCTCGCTCAAGCTCACGCGGCTGGGGGGCGCGACGCTGTTGGATGGCCTGATCCGGGCGCTGCGCACCATCACCCCTGAGCTGACCTGAAACCGTCCCCCCCACCCTTCTCCACTCGTCATGACTCGTCTTCGTCTCTTCGGCGCCTCGGCGCTCCTCGTCCTCGGCCTCACCGGCTGTGAGGGGCTCAAGCGGGCCCTCACGGCGCACACCGACGTCGTCGCGCGCGTCGGCTCGCAGGAGCTCACCGTGCAGCGCCTCACCGAGCTCCTCGGCGACTCGGAGGTCCCGCTCCGCCCCGACGCGATCCGCTCGATCGCGCAGCTCTGGGTGAACTACCAGCTCGTCGCGCTCGCCGCCGCGGAGGGAGACACCCTCGGGACCATCGAGGACGCCGACGCCGGCATGTGGGCGGCCCTCGCGCAGCTCAAGTTCCGCGAGGTGCAGGAGGTCATCGGGAAGGACTGGGGCACCGTCGACTCGACCGTCTTCGAGCAGAAGTACAACGAGGGGGTCCTCCTCGGCGCGCAGCACATCCTCATCGCCAAGCAGCCCGAAGGGGTCTCGCCGGAGAAGAACGCCGCGCTGAAGGCCGAGGCCGAGCGGATCGCGAAGACCATCACCGCGGCGACCTTCGCCGACGTCGTGAAGCGTCGCTCCGACGATCCGGGCTCCAAGGAGCGCGCCGGCAGCTACGGCGTCTTCCCGCGCGGCCAGATGGTTCCCGAGTTCGACGCGGGGATTCTCTCGGTGAAGCCGGGGGAGATCACCGGGGTCGTCGAGTCACAGTTCGGATTTCACATCATCCGCCGGCACACCTTCGCGGAGATCAAGGACCAGTTCGGGCCGGCGTACGCCTCGATCGCGGCGCAGGCGGCAGAGAGCACCTACTTCGCGACGATGGACAGCACGGCGCAGGTGAAGGTCAAGCCGAGCGCAGCCAAGCTCGTGAAGGCGATCGCCGAGGATCCCGATGGTTTCCGCACCGACAAGACGGTCATCGCGACGTCGAAGCCGGTGACGATGACCGCGGCGCGTGTGGCCCAGTGGATGGCCGCCTTCCCGCCGCAGTCGCGGGTGCGGGCACAGGTCGCGCAGGCGCCGGATTCGGTGATCCCGACCTTTGTCGAGAACCTCATGCGGAACGAGCTCGTGCTCCGGGTGGCCGACTCGCTCAAGATCACGCTCGACACCGCCGAGGTGAACCAGGTTCGCGGGGCCTTCTTCAGCGGGGTGAAGGGGGTCATGGAGGCGCTCCGCGTGACGCCGGCGCAGCTCGCCGACAGCGCGACGGATGAGGGCGCGCGCGTGACGCTCGCGTCGGCCCGCGTGGATGCCTTCCTCGCGCAGGTGATCCGGAACGAGGTGCAGTATGTCGAGGTGCCGGAGCAGCTCGCGAGCGTGCTGCGCGGACGCTTCGATCACCGGGTGACGCCCGCTGGCCTCGATCGCGTGCTCGCCGAGGCGACCAAGCGCCGTGCCGTGGCGGACTCGGCGCGTGCGGCGAACATGCCGCCCTCCGCGGTGCCGATGGGCCCGCCGACCGAGGCGCCCGCCCCGACCGCACCCGTCCAGCAGCCGTAAGTGATCGCGACGCTGCATCAGCGCGTTCGGCGTCTCCTCGCCGCGAGTCTCGCCGCCGTCACCTGCGTGACGGCGGTCGAGGCGCAGCAGCGGACGGGGCGCGACATCGAGGTCGATCGGGTGGTGGGGGTCGTGGGCAAACACCCGATCCTCCTCAGCGAGGTGCTCGAGGCGATCAACTTCGCTCGGAGCCGTGGGTTGCAGGTGCCGCAGGACAGCGCGGCGCAGGTCACCCTTGCGCGCGAGTTCCTGAACAGCATCATCGACAAGGAAGTCCTGATCGCGGTCGCCAAGGACTACAAGATCGAGGTGACCGAGGTCGACGTCGCCGCGGCCGTCGATCAGCAGGTCGATGGCGCGCGCAAGCAGTTCCAGAGCGAACAGCAGTACCGACAGGCGCTCCAGCAGGAGGGGTTCGGGACGCCGGAGGAATACCGCAAGAAGGCGATCGAATCGGCGATCCGGGATGAGCAGCAGCGGCGCGCGATCGACTCGCTGCGTGCCAAGGGGCGTCTGGCGCCGGCGAACATCACGGAGCGCGAGGTGGAGGAGGCCTTCCAGCGGCTCAAGCGGGAGCTCCCGCCGCGGCCGGAGTTGGTCGCGTTCCGCCAGGTGGTCGTGGAGCCGACGCCGAGCGAGGCCAGTGTCGAGCGCGCTCGGACACTGGCTGATTCGCTCCGGCTCGCGCTGGAGGCGGGGGCCGACTTCGACTCGCTCGCCCGGCGATTCTCCGAGGATCCCGGTTCCGCCGTACGCGGGGGCGACCTCGATTGGCAGCGGCGCGGCGTCATGGTACCGGAGTTCGAGCGGATGATGTTCGCGCTCCAGCCCAATCGCATCAGCCCCCTGGTGAAGACCACGTATGGCTTCCATGTCATCCGGGTCGATCGGGTGCGGGCCGCCGAGGTGCGCGCACGCCACATCCTGATCAAGCCATCGGTCGACACGGCGGATGTGCGCATCGCGCGAGAGCGGGCGGATTCGATGCGGACCCTCTGGGCCGCAGGAACCTCGTTCGACACAGTGGTTGCGCGCTTCCATGACACCGATGAGGAGCGCGCGATCCCCGATGGGTTTCCCCGTGATTCCCTCCCCGCGGAGTATCGGGTGGCGTTGAAGGGGGTCGCCGAGCGTGGGCTCTCCGAGGTCTTCGCGATCCCCGATCCGATGTCCGGCTACAACAAGTGGGCGGTCGCGCAGGTGCTCGCGATCAAGCCCCCCGGGGAGTACTCGCTCGCGGAGAATCAGGAGCGGATCCGCAAGCAGCTCCGCGAGGAGAAGTCGATCCGCCGCACGCTCGACAACCTCCGGCGCGAGATGTACGTCTCCCTCCGATTGTGACGAGGCCCGCGATCGCCATCACGCTGGGAGACCCGCGTGGGATCGGTCCGGAGATCGTCCGCTCAGCGCTCGCGACCTCCGGGATCGCGGGCGCTGCGCGCATCGTGGTGGTCGGCCCTCGTGGCACGGGGGTGCCGGTGGATGAGGCGGTGGGGGATTGGGCCGGTGGCGTCGGTCCCAGTCCGGATACCGAAGCGGGGCGCGAGCGCGATGCGCTGGCGGGGCGGTTGGCCGGGCTCGCGATCGAGCGGGCGGTGGCGATGGCGCGCGCGGGTGAGGTGCAGGGGATCGTGACCGCCCCGATCGACAAGGCCGCCTTCCATCGCGGTGGCTACGACGCCCCCGGCCACACCGAGTTCCTGGAACAGCTCACCGGCGCACCGACGGTGATGATGCTCGCCTCGCCTAAGCTCCGGGTGGTCCTGGCGACCACACACCTCGCACTCCGCGACGTCCCGGCGGCGCTCACGCGCGAGCGGCTCGAGCGAACGATCACCGTCACGCGGCGCGGGCTCCAGGAGTGGTTCGGGATCGCGCGGCCGCGGCTCGCGCTCGCGGCGCTCAATCCCCACGTCGGGGATCATGGGCGCTTCGGGAGCGAGGATGACACCCTCTTGGCGCCGGTTGCGCGCGAGCTGGGGGTCGCGGGCCCGATCCCCGCGGACACCGTCTTCGTACGCGCGATCCACGGGGAGTTCGACGCGGTCATCGCCCCCTATCACGATGTGGGGATGACGGCGATCAAGGTGGCGAGCTTCGGGGAGGGGGTGAACATCACCTTGGGACTCCCCTTCCCACGGACCTCACCCGATCATGGCACCGCACTCGATATCGCGGGGACCGGTCGCGCGCGCGCCGACTCGATGGTCGAGGCGATCCGCCTCGCCCTCACCCTGATCAGCCGCCGAGTTCCACCGCCAGTTTCGTGATCCGGCGCCCGTCCATCTCGTGGACGGTGAACTGCGCCCCACCCCCGCTCGCGCGGTCCCCCACCATCGGGAGGCGCCCCAACAGGCCGAAGACGTAGCCGCCGACGGTGGTGAAATCCTCCTCGGGGATCGTGAGGTCGAGCTCCGTGTTGAGTTCCCCGATGTTGGTGTCACCGGCGATCACCCGGGCCCCGGTCGGCGCCGGCTCCACGGCGGGGGCCTCATCGTATTCGTCGAGGATCTCCCCGACGATCTCCTCGAGGAGGTCCTCCATCGTCACCATGCCGGCCGTTCCGCCATACTCGTCGAGCACCACCGCGAGATGCTCCTTGCGCCGCTTGAAGTCGGCGAGCACATCCTCGACCTCACGCGAGCCTGGCACCACGTGGACGGGGCGGAGCGCGGCGGCGAGTCGGAAGCCCTCGGGGTCGCGGTGCAGGGCGCGGAGGAGATCTTTGGCGTGCACCATCCCGACGATGTCATCCATCGTCTCTCGGTACACGGGGTAGCGCGAGAATCCGGCCTCGTTGACCGCTTGGATCGCCTCGTCGAGCGAGGCCTCGAGCGGGATCGCGACCATCGCGGTACGCGGGGTCATCACCTCGCGCGCGTTCTTCTCCGAGAACTCGAAGACCCCGCCGAGGATCCGCGCCTCCGATTGCTCGAGGTGGCCGCTCTCCTCCGCCTGTTCCACGAGGAGCCGGAGCTCATCGGCGGAGTGCGGGGTCTCCTCCTCCGAGGTGACCGGCTGTCCGAGGGCGCGGAGCAGAAGGTTCGACGACCCATTCAGGACCCAGATGAAGGGGCCCATCACCCAGGTGAAGGCGAGGATCGGCGGGGCCAGCCACTTGGCGAAGACCTCGGGATGGTTCAGCGACAGCGCGCGCGGGGCGAGTTCGCCCAACACCACGTGGAGGTAGGTGACGACGGTGATCGCGATCGCGGCGGCGACCCCAACGCGCACCCCCACCTCGAGCGGGAGGGGGAGGGCGACGAACCAGTGCTCGAGGGCCTCACCCAACGTCGATTCCGCGACCCAGCCGAGCCCGAGCGAGGCGAGGGTGATCCCCAACTGGCCGGCGGAGAGGACGGGCGTGAGATTGCTCCGGGAGGTCGCCTTCACGGCGAATCTGGCCATCAGGTCCCCGGACCGGACCATCGCCTCCAGGCGTGATCGGCGGGCGCGCACGAGGGCGAACTCCACCGCGACGAAGAAGGCGTTGAGGAGGAGCAGCGCGACGATGGCGAGGATCTTGGCGACCATCGGGGAAAGGTAGGGTGGGCGCCCGATCGGTCGCCATCGCGCTCCCTCGCCTCGCCGGTACCGGGGTCTCCCGATTAGCTTATAAGGCTATGTCAATCCGTAACATCGCCATCATCGCGCACGTCGACCATGGGAAGACCACGTTGGTCGATCAGATGCTCCGGCAAGCCGGCGCTTTCCGCGAGAATCAGGTCGTCGCCGAGCGGGTGATGGATTCCAACCCGCTCGAGCGGGAGCGCGGGATCACCATCCTCGCCAAGAACACCTCCATCCACTGGGGCGACACCAAGCTCAACATCGTCGACACCCCGGGGCACGCCGACTTCGGCGGCGAGGTGGAGCGGATCCTCCGCATGGTCGACGGCGTGTTGCTCGTGGTCGATGCCTTCGACGGCCCGATGCCGCAGACGCGCTTCGTGCTCCGCAAGGCGCTCGCGCTCGGCCGCACCGTCATCATCTGCATCAACAAGATCGATCGCCCCGGCGCCGACCCGATGCGGGTGCACGAGGAGGTCCTCGATCTCCTGATCGAGCTCGAAGCCAACGAATCGCAGCTCGACGCCCCGGTGGTCTACGCCTCGGGTCGCGATGGGATCTCGACGATGGATCTCGACACCCCGGCCGTGGACCTGACACCGCTCTTCGAGACGATCGTGAAGCACGTCCCGGCGCCGCCGAGCGATGCCGCGGGGCCGTTCCAGATGCTCGTCTCGACGATCGACTACTCGAACTACCTGGGCCGTCTCGCCATCGGGCGGGTCGAGCGCGGGACGGTGAAGGTCGGGGACACGGTGCACCTCCTCCCGGTCGATCACACCCTCAAGGGGGCCCCGGGCCGCGTGACCAAGCTCTTCGGCTTCGAAGGGCTCGAGCGGGTCGAGGTCCAATCGGCGCCGGCGGGGGAGATCGTGGCGCTCGCCGGGTTGGATGGGGTCGAGATCGGGCTCACCATCACCGATCCGGAGCACCCGGAGCGGCTCGAGGGGATCGCGGTGGAGGAGCCGACGATCTCCGTCGACTTCCTGGTGAACAACTCCCCCTTTGCCGGCAAGGATGGGAAGTACGTCACCAGTCGGCAGCTCAAGGAGCGGTTGGAGAAGGAGCTCGAGCGGAACGTCGCGCTCCGCGTCGAGGATACGGAGAGCACCGACACCTGGACCGTCTCCGGGCGGGGCGAGCTCCATCTCTCGATCCTCATGGAGACGATGCGGCGCGAGGGATACGAGTTCCAGGTGAGCCGCCCGCGCGTGATCCAGCATCAGGGGCCCGACGGCGAGCGGCTGGAGCCGTACGAGGAGCTCGCGATCGACGTCCCCGAGGAGTTCATGGGGACCGTCATCGAGAAGCTCGGCCCCCGCAAGGCGAGCATGGTCGAGATGAAGAACCCGGGGCAGGGGCTCGTGCGCCTGGTGTACAAGATCCCCGCGCGTGGCCTCTTCGGGTATCGCTCCGAGTTCCTCACCGACACGCGCGGCACCGGGATCATGCATCACCGGTTCCTCGAGTACGGGCCGTGGGCGGGTGGGCTCCAGGGGCGCCTGCGCGGGGTGCTCATCTCCATGGAGCTGGGCACGATCATCGCCTTTGCCCTCGGCAACCTGCAGGAGCGCTCGACCCTCTTCGTCTCCCCGGGGGACGAGGTCTACGAGGGGATGATCGTGGGGGAGAACTCGCGGCCGGGGGATATGGACGTGAACCCGACCAAGGAGAAGAAGCTCACGAACATGCGCTCCAAGGGCACCGATGACGCGATCCAGCTCGAGCCCCCGCGGCAGTTGACGCTGGAGAGCGCGCTCGAGTATATCGAGGACGATGAACTGATCGAGGTCACCCCGACCGCCATCCGGCTGCGGAAGCGGATGCTGAGCGCGAGTGACCGGAAGCGGACCAGTCGGGACGCGAAGAAGGAGCGGGCTGGGGCCTGACCCGGTCCGGACCAATCACCCAATCAGGGAGAGCGGGCAGATGCGGGGGCAGGGACGGTCGGGAGGGGCGGTGGGACTCGCAGACGAGGAGGAGCTCGGGATCGGTGGGGAGGATCTCGAAGGGCTCTCGGTGATCGATGGCGAGGATCTCGATGGGAACCTCGACGACCTGGACGAGGACGACCTCGACGAGGATGAGGACGAGGAGTTCGAGGACGATGAGGATGAGGAGGAGGATGACGGCCTCATCGACCTCGACGACGAGTACGACGATTTCGGGGAGGAGGATGACGATCTCCGGGGCCCTGGGCGGTACGACGAATGAGCATGGCGCGACTCGTGCGGCAGGCAGGGATCGTCGGGCCGCTGCTCCTCCTCGTCGCCTGTCAGGATTTCTTGGTCGGCAAGGTCACCGTCGACGACTACGAGATCTCCGTGCGCTACGACGGCACGAGACCCTCCGCTGGGATCACCGCCGCGATCGATTCCGCGGTGCGACGTCTCGAACGCATCGTGGTGACCGGGGTGGACGATGTGCAGCTGGGCTCGGCCGTCGAGCCCTATGACCTGAGCCGTTGCGACAGCCGTATCCCCTCCGGTCGGACCCTGATCGACGAGGAGGTGGACGACCTGATCGTCTATGTCCATCTCGACACGTTGGAGGGCAACACCATCGCCGAGGCCGGTCCGTGCCTGAGACGCGAGAATGGCTATGGGATCCCGGGAGTCGGCAATGTGTGGATCGACACGATCGCCATCGCGCCCTTTCTCCTATCGGGAGCCGCTGATGACGTCATCCTGCATGAGTTGCTTCATGTGCTCGGAATCGGGAGCATCGTCTGGGCGAAGATGGGGCTCATCTCGACCACGGGTGCGACGGCCGGCCAGTACATCGGGGTGCGCGGCGTCCGGTCCTGTGGCACGGTGTATGGGGCGTCCACCTGTACCGGATTCGTCCCGGTCGAGGATTGCCTGGGGCTCCCTGCCGAGTGGGAATGTGGCGCGGGGAACATCGGCGCCCATTGGAAGGAATCGATCTTCGATACCGAACTGCAGACCCCCTTCGTCGAATCGATGGGGCCCCAGCCGCTCTCGCAGATGACGATCGAGGCGTTGGGGGACATCGGGTACGTCGTGAACACGGCCGAGGCGGACCCCGTCGTGCCATCATTCGTAGCCATGCAGCGAGCGATCGGCGACCATCCCCCGGCGCCGATCTTCAACCCGCAGATTCGACGCACCCTCCGGCATCGCCGGGTCTTGCCCCCGCGCTTCGTGATCCTGAGGACGGGCGGCGTCGTTCGCCCGCTCACCCTCAATCCCTAGGGATGGGCCGACGGACGTTGACCTGCGCGGGGGAAGCGCTTTTATTACAAGGTTCTGACCGGGCCTGTAGCTCAGGTGGTTAGAGCGCACGCCTGATAAGCGTGAGGTCGGAGGTTCAACTCCTCCCAGGCCCACCTCGCACAGCCAGACGCCCCGTCCGCGGTCTCCGCGGACGGGGCGTCGTCGTTCAAAGACCTTCGGTCGGGCGCCCCACCGGGGGCGCGCCGACTCACATCGCGATCTTGCCCTGCTGCTGCTTGATCTTCTCCAGATACTTCTTGAAGAACTGCTTCTGCATGTCGTTCATGTCGATCTCGCGGCCCTGGATGTAGGCCTGGATCACGTCCGACGTCATGTTGAGCGGGGTCCCCGAGGTGATCAGCAACGTCGCCTGCTTGCCGACCTCCAATGAGCCGACCTGATCGGCGATCCCCATGAACTCAGCGGCATTGATCGTCACCGCCTTCAGCGCCTCCTCCTCCGGCAGACCGAAGGCGACCGCGACCCCCGCCTCCCAGGGCAGGCGATAGGTGTAGAGGCCACCCGAACCGCCGGCGATCGCGAAGCGCACCCCGGCGGCGTAGAGCTGCGCCGGCGCATTGTACCCGCCGTCGTACCCCTCATAGGTCCGCTGGGGGGCGTCGAGCGTGGAGGTCAGGATGACGGGGATGTTCTCCGCCTTCAGGCGGTCGGCGACATGGATCGCGTCGGCCCCACCGCGGATCACGAGGCGCACCCCCTCCCCCTTGGCCCAGGTGATGGCGTCGTTGATCTGCGAGACGGAGTTCGCCGCGACGACCACGGGGATGGCGCGATCCAACACGGGGATCATCGAGGCATACCGCACATCGGTGCGCGCGACCTGCCCCGCCTGCTGGGCATCACGATAGGCCCGGGCCTCGGCGAAGAAGTCCTTGAGCGCCTGGACCTGCTCGGCGTAGGTCTTGGGGGCGGGGCGCGCGCCGGCACCCGGAGCACCCGGGAAGCCCGGCGGCGGGCCGCCACCGAAGCGGCGGGACCGTGCCGCCGGATCGGGCCAATTCACGTTGAGCGCGGCGGCGCCCTTCATCGACATCTCCTCCCAGGTCCATCCCTCGAGCGACATCGCCGAGGAGAGCCCCGAGATCACCCCGCCCTCGGGGGTGCTGAAGGCGACGAGCACGCCGGCGGAGCGCGAGGTGCCGATGTGCCGGCTCTCCGCGTTCACCGCGACCTCGGCCCGCACGTTCGGGTTGAAGTCCCCGAGCTCGGTGATGTCGTTGGAGACCTCGACCGAGCCGATCTCGGTGATGCCGACGGTGCTGTAGGCGTCGATGAGTCCCGGGTAGATGTGCTTGCCGGTGACATCGACCACCTTGGCACCGCGCGGCACCGTGACCTCCGCGCCACCGATGGCGAGGATGCGCCCTTTGTCCAGGACGATCGTGCCGTTGGGGATCGTGCCCTTGGTCACGGTGTGGATGGTCGCGCCACGGAGCACGACCGGCTGCGACTGAGGCGCGACAGGGATCGTGACCTGCGCTCCGACGGCGTGCGCCGAGAGCGCGGCGGTGAGTACGAGGGCGAGGGTGGCGGTGCGCCGCCCTGCCGAACGGAGGGTCCTGCGATCCGTCATGTGCATGGGAGTCGAGTGAGTGAGGGTCACGGTCTGGTCGGCGTGGCGGTGGGGGCGGGGCCGCCCGACGGCGTGGCGGCGAGGATCGCCTGGATCAGCTGGGCGCGCTGCTTCGCGATCTCCTCGCGCTGCTTCGCGTCCTCTTCCAACGAGAAGTAGCGACGGCCGTCCACCCAGGTCTGCTCCGCGCGCGTGAACTGCGAGAGCGGGTTCCCGTTCCAGATCACGAAGTCGGCGTCCTTGCCGGCCTCGAGCGATCCGACGCGATCCTGGATCGCGACGGCGCGCGCCGCCTGATTCGTGACGGTCGAGAGCGCCTGGATCTCATCCACGCCCGAGCGGAGGAGCTTCCCAGCCTCCCAATTCATGCGGGTCGAGATCTCGGCGTCGTCCGAGTGCAGCGAGGTCACGACGCCGGCCTCCATCAGGAGGCGGGCGTTGTACGAGGTGGCGTCGTACGATTCGAGCTTGAACGCCCCCCAGTCGCTCCAGACGACGGCGGCGACGCCGGAGGCTTTGAGCTCCGACGCGATCTTGTACGCCTCGACGCCGTGCTGGAGGGTCTGGATCCGGAAGCCGAACTCCTCGGCGAGTCGCACCAGCGCGAGGAACTCGTCCGCGCGATAGCCATGCGAGGAGACGAGGAGCTTCTGATCGAGGATGTCGAGGAGTGCCTCCATCCGGAGGTCGCGCCGCGGCGGGAGTCCCGTCTTCTCCTTATCCCACCGCTGCCACTCGCGCCGGTAATCGCGCGCGGCGTTGAAGTGATCACGGATGATCTCCTGCACCCCCATACGCGTGTTGGGGTAGCGGTTCGGGCTCCGCTTCGGGTTCTCGCCGAGCGCGAACTTCACGGTGCGCGGCGCGTTCTCGAGCCGATACTCATCGGGGAGGAGCCCCCACCGGTTCTTCACGAAGACGTTCTCGCCACCGATCGGGTTCGCGGAGCCGTGCTTCACCATCTGCATCGTGAGCCCGCCGGCGAGCTGCCGGTACATCCAGATGTCGTTATGCGTGAGGACGTCGCCCATCCGCACCTCGGGGACGATCGCGAAGCCGCTCTCATTCACCGAGCTCACACCGGTGTGGGTGTGCGGATCGATCAGCCCCGGCGTGACGTGCTTGCCGGCGGCATCGACGACGATCGCGCCGCGCGGCGCGGTGAGCCCACGACCGACCTGCGCGACCTTGCCGGCCCGGACCAGGAGATCCGCGTTCTCGAGGCGCCCCTGCGCCCCCTGTGTCCAGACCGTCGCGTTGCGCACCAACAGCACCGCCGCCTGTTCCGGGATCGACGACCGACCGAACTCGATCATCGGGCGGACGAAGGGGAGGTCGATGATCGGCACCTTCTGCGCGATCGTGCCACGCGTCGCCCCAGTGTAGGGCTCCGTGCGCGTGCCCTTGAAGGTCGGGTCGGTGCCGTTCGGGAGCGAGGTCCAGCCATAGACCTCGTCGCCGCTGACCGCGCCCGACATCAGGACGGTGCCCTCATAGCCCAATGGATCGCCGTTGAAGGTGACCTCGAGTCGGCCCGTCTCGGCGACGAGGCGCACCGCAGCGAGCGGGAGCTCCTTGCGGCCCGCGCGCTCGATCGTCCCACGGATCCGGTTGATCGGCCCTTCGAGCCGGAGCGTGGCGTTGAAGCCGTCCTTATCCGTCGAGGTGATCGCCCAGGTGCCACGCGGGTCGATCTGCGGTGGGCGCGTCACGCCGTAGGGCGTGCCCTGCACCCAGACATCGCGGATGGCCGCATCCTGCGTGAAGAGGTCCCCTTCGGCGATCACGAGATTCGCGACCTTGCCGACCGCGATGGTGCCATGGGTGCGGTCGATGCCGAGCCACCCGGCGGGCACGGTGGTCAGTGCGGCGAGCGCCCTGTCGGCGGCCAACCCGCGCGAGACCGCGAGGCGAAGGTTCGGCAGGAACTGCGTCAGCGTGGTGAGCCCGTCGGTCGTGATGGCGAACGGCACCCCGGCCGTGGCGAGCTGCGCCGGATTGGTCGGCGCCTGATACCAGTGGCGCATCGTGGCGAGCGAGGCGTTGAGCGCGGCCTCGGGGCTCGAGACGTCGGGGGCGTCGGGGAAGTTGAGCGGGATGATCAGCGGCTGCGTCCGGCCCTTGAGCACGTCGATGAGCCGGTACTCGGTCCCATTGCCGCGGAACCAGGGCGCCAGCTTGTACTCGGTCGCGATGCGATGGGCGCGGAGGTACTCCTCCTCGCTCCCGGTCTGGAAGAGCACCGGTTGCTTCCCTTGCACCGCGTTCGCGAGGGCGCCGAGCGCCTCGCTCCGCTCCGGGGGCAGCATGCTGCGGCCACTCGCCTCGTAAGCGGCGTTCGCGCGGATGTACCACTCCGCATCCATCAGGGTCTGCCGCATCAGCGCGGTGGTCCCCATCGTCGAATTCGGATACATCCCGCCGAGCTGGAAGGAACGCTGGAAGCCGACCGACTGCACCAGGTCGGCGCGGAGGACGCGCTCGCGCACGCCGGCGTCGCTGAGGTTCACGACCGAGGCCAGGCCACGGAAGATCCCCTGATGCGGGACGGCCAAGGCCGCGCCGAAGCCGAGCGATCGCAGCGCCACGCGACGCGTGGAGTCGTCCTTGAGGTTGGCCGTGGTGCTGAACCAGGCGCGCACCTGCGGATTCCAGTGCGTCGGCCCGACGTCACCACCGGCGGGCACCGCGTCCATCCCGAGGTCGGCGTGCGCGTCGATGAATCCCGGGAAGACGGTCAGCCCCTTGAGGTCCCAGACGCGGGCGCCGGCCGGCGCCTTGAGGTTGCGCCCGACGGCGGTGACGAGGCCGTTCCGGATCACGATGGTGGCGCTGTCGATGGATTGGCCCGGTGCGGTGACGACGCGCGCCCCGACGAGGGCGTGGAACCCCGTGCCGTTGTCGCGCAGGCCGGTGACCGGCTCGAGGCGCGACGCCTGCTGGGCGCCGAGCGAGCTGGCCAGCCAGAGGGCGAGGGCGGGGATGGTGCGGGATGCTCTCACAAGGTGCTCCGTGGGAGATGGCCGGCGGGGCGGGCGGCCATCGCGGGTCGGGGGTCAGGGCGCCTGCGTCGCCGGTGCGTGGGTCACGCACACCGCCTGCAGTATGCGCCCCGGATCCTGGGGTGGCAAACGGCGGGCGGGGGATTCGCCCTCTCTACGGATGTGGTGGGCCGAACGCTGGGGGGGCAGGTGATATCTTCCTCGCATGGCTGGCGCCGGCCTCCTCGCCCTCCTCGACGACATCACCTCACTGCTCGACGACGTCGCCACCATGTCCAAGGTGGCGGTCAAGAAGACGAGTGGGGTGGTGGGCGACGACTTGGCCCTCAACGCCGAGCAGGTGATCGGCTTCACCCCGGACCGCGAACTCCCGGTGGTCTGGGCGGTGGCGAAGGGGTCCCTGCTCAACAAGGTGATCCTCGTGCCGGCGGCCCTCCTGATCAGTGCCGTCGCGCCGGCAATGATCGCGCCCCTGCTCATGATCGGCGGGGCCTTCCTCTGTTTTGAAGGGTTCGAGAAGGTCTGGCACAAGCTCACGCATGATGCCGCCGATGCACAGCACCAAGACGAGCTCCGGGTGGCGGTGCGGAATCGGGCGGTAGACCTCGTCGCGCTCGAGCGGACGCGCATCCGCGGCGCGATCCGGACCGACTTCATCCTCTCGGCGGAGATCGTGGTGATCGCTGGGGACGATGGCGTCGGCCCCGATGCCCCAGCAGGTCGCGGCGCTCAGCGCGATCGGTGTCCTCGTGACGGCGCTCGTCTATGGCCTGGTCGCGGGGATCGTGAAGCTCGACGACCTCGGGCTCCGCCTGATCGCGGCGGGGGGCGCCTCCCGCACCCTCGGCACCGGGATCATCCGGTCGGCGCCCTGGCTCCTCAAGGGGCTCGGCATCGGTGGGACGATCGCGATGTTCCTCGTCGGAGGGACGATCCTCGCGCACGGGATCCCGGTGGTGGGGCATGGGGTCGAATCGCTCGCGGCGGGAATGGGGGCACTCGGATCGCTCGTGGCGATGGTGCTTGAGGGCGCCGTGGGTGCCGTGGCCGGCGGGGTGATCGTCGGGGTCGTCGCACTCGGGCGGCGGGTGCGATCGGCGGGCGCGACGGCATGATCCGTCCACGCATGCTTCGTTCACTCCTCGCGCTCCTCCTCGGCGCGACGACCGGCTGCACCACCATCCAACTCGGTGCCGCGAACCTCATCGAGACCGCCGAGGTCCCGCGCACCGAGGTCGCGTATGGCGAGGGACCGCGGCAGCGCTACGATGTGTACCGTGCCCTGGATTCCATCGGGCGTCCGCTGACCACGCCGGCGCCGGTCGTGATCTTCGTGCATGGCGGGAGCTGGGAGAGTGGGGACAAGCGGGGCTACGCCTGGGTGGGGGAGGCGCTCGCGCAGTTGGGGTTCGTCGCGGTCCTCCCGAACTACGGCCTGATGCCGAGCACGCGCTTCCCCGAGTTCGTGGATGACGTCGCGCGCGCGGTGGCACATGCGCGGGCGCGGGTGACCGAGTGGGGCGGGGATACCTCGCGCGTCGTGCTCATGGGGCATAGCGCGGGGGCGCATATCGCCGCCCTCGTCGCCTACGATGCACGCTATCTCGCGACGCAGGGCACGACCCCAGCGATCCTCAGCGGGTTCGTGGGTCTCTCGGGGGCCTATGATTTCCTCTTTGACACGAAGCTGCTTCGGCGGACCTTCGCTGGCCCACCGGAGCGCGAGCACGATGCCCTCCCCGTGCACTTTGTCACCCCGCGGTCGCTCCGCACCCTCCTCGTGATGGGGGAGGATGACCGGACGGTGAATCCGCGCAACACGCGCTCCCTCGCCGCGGCACTCCGGAAGGCCCAGGTCCCGGTCGAGGAGATCTGGGTGTCGGGGACCCACGGGGTGAGCGTCGGCGCCTTCGCGCGGATCAATCGCGGTGAAAGTGAGATCGTGCGACGGATCGCCGCGTTCGTACGCGCCACACCGTAACCTCCAGCCGACGCCACGATGCCCCGACCGCTCCTCATGCAGGCGATCAACACCCTCACCCTCCTCGGGGTGATCGCGCTCAACGGCCTCGCCGCGACCGGCGTGATGAGCGGCGACTCGATCGGGGTGATCGCGAATCGCTACCGATCGCTCTTCCTCCCCGCCAACTGGGTCTTCGGGATCTGGAGCCTCATCTACGCGGGGCTCATCGCTGGCGCGGTCTACCAATGGCTCCCGATCGAGGGATCGCGCCGGGCGGTGGAGCGGCTGGGCTGGTGGTGGGTGGTAGCCGGCGTGCTCAACGTCGCCTGGATCACCCTCTTCAGCTTCGGGCAGTACGCGCTCGCCCTCGTGGTGATGCTCGTCTTCTTGGTCTCCCTCATCGCGACGGCCGAACGCCTCCGCGCGACGCCCTATGCACCGGCCTGGCATGAGCGCCTCGCGGTGATCTGGCCCTTCGATCTCTATCTCGCCTGGATCAGCGTCGCGGTGATCTCCAACACCTTTCAGTTCGCGCACGTGGTCGGCTTCGGCGGCTTCGGGCTGAGTGAGACGGTGTGGAGCATCATGATGATGACCATCGCCACCGCGCTCGGTGCCTGGATGGCGTGGGGGCGCGGGATGTGGGTCTTCCCCTTGGTCGTCGCCTGGGCGGTCTACGGGATCGGGGCACGGTACGCCGACCTCCCCGCGATGGCGGGGGCGACGCGTATCCTGCTGTACGGTGGCATCACCCTCGGCGCGATCAGCTGGCTGCTCGGGCTGCGGCGCCAACGCGCGGCCTGAGCACCGGATCAGCGAGCGCGGGGTATCTTACGGATACTCCTGGAGGATGTCATGGCCTCGCTGAAACGTCGCGACCCGACCACCGAACCCGTCGAGTGGGTGCTGCGGTAGCTCGACCACCTCGTGGGACCCGATCACCGTGAACCTCTACGACGAGGGGCAGGCCGCCGGGATCCCCGCCGAGGCCCTCCTCGCCTCCCTCGGCTGCGGCAACCCCACGGCGCTCGCCGATCTACATGCGGGGGAGACGGTCCTCGACCTCGGCTCCGGTGGAGGGATCGATGTCCTCCTCTCCGCCAAGCGCGTGGGGCCGACGGGGAAGGCGTACGGGCTCGACATGACCGACGAGATGCTCGCGCTGGCCAACGCGAACCAGGCGAAGGCGGGGGCGACGAACGTCGAATTCCTCAAAGGACATATCGAGGCGATCCCGCTCCCCGA
>JAJTFH010000036.1 GCA_021298395.1 Gemmatimonadota bacterium
GTGACGAGCGCGATCGGACGCATCGCAAGGTTCCTGAGAGAGGGATGAGGAAAGCTACCAAGCGCCCCGACGGGGTGTGAGGCGCTAGCTTATGGGGCGCGTCCTGCGCCCCTTCCCTCTCTCGATCCCACCGCCCGCCATGGCCGCCACCGGCCGCCGCCTCCTGCGCCTCTGGCGCCTCTGCGCCCCGCTCCCCGGCGGATGGTGGGTCTTCCAGCGCCTCTTCGCCTGGACCGTCCCCTACTCCGCCTCGACCAAGCCCCGCGTACGGGTCCTCGAACCGGGCCACGCCGAGGTCGAGATCCCCGACCGGCGCGCCAATCGTCAACACCTCGGCTCCGTCCACGCCATCGCCCTCATCAACGTGGCGGAGATGGCGAGTGGGCTCGCGATGGTGAGCGGCCTCCCCGATGGCGTGCGGAGCATCGTCCGCGAGATCCGGATGGAGTACCTCAAGAAGGCCCGCGGGACGATCCGCGCGGTGAGCCATGTCGCGATCCCTGAGGTCACCGGGGACTGCGACCTGGACGTCACCGCCGACTGCCTCGACCGGTCGGGCGCCGTGGTCGCGCGCGCGACCGTCTCCTGGCGGCTCGGACTCGCGCCGTCACACCGCACCTCCCCCGCCTCCTCACGCTGAGCGCTCCGATGGAGACCGTCTTCACCACACAGGTCGGGATCGAGGTCCCCCTCATCTGCGGCCCGATGTACCCCTGCTCCAACCCCGAGCTCGTCGCCGCCGTGAGCGAGGCGGGGGGACTCGGGGTCGTCCAGCCGATCGCACTGACCTACGTGCATGGGTACGACTTCCGGGAGGGGCTGCGCTTCATCAAGCAGCTCACCGCAAAGCCGATCGGCTTCAACGCGCTGATCGAGGGGAACAACAAGATCTACCGCAAGCGGATGGAGGAGTGGATCGACATCGCGCTCGAGGAGGGGGTGCGCTTCTTCCTCACCTCGCTCGGGAATCCGCGCTGGGTCTGCGAGAAGGTCCATGCGGTCGGTGGGGTGGTCTACCACGACGTCACGGAGCGAAAGTGGGCGCAGAAGGGGGTCGATGGCGGGATCGACGGGCTCATCGCGGTGAACGACCGGGCCGGGGGCCATGCGGGGAGTACGTCGGCCGAGGCGCTCCTCGAGGAGCTCGGTCCCTTCGGCCTCCCGATCGTCGCCGCGGGGGGCGTGGGTGATGCCACGGAGTTCGCGCGCATGATCCGCCTGGGCTACGCCGCCGTCCAGCTCGGGACCCGCTTCATCGCGACCACCGAGTGCGAGAGCAGTCAGGCGTACAAGGACGCGATCGTCAGCGCGCACGAGGAGGACATCGTGCGGACGGTGCGCCTCACCGGCGTCCCCGTCGCCGTGATCAACAACCCCTACATCCAGCGCCTCGGCACCGAGGCGAGCCCCTTCGCCCGCTGGATGCTCCGTGGGCGCCGCACCAAGCACTGGATGCGCACCTGGTACGCCCTCAACTCGGTGCGCCGCCTCAAGCGCTCCCTCTGGAGCGATGACACCGCGCAGGACTATTGGCAAGCGGGTCGGTCCGTGGCGACCATTCATGACATCAGACCGGCCGGCGAGATCGTACGGGAATTCGCCGCGGCGCTCTGATCCCTGACACCTGTCCCCTGGAGTTCCTATGGCTGCTGACGTGATCGACTATCGCCTGATCGGCGATGACATGCAGGGCGTGATCATCACCCTCGACCCGGGTGAGGCGGTGCTCGCCGAGGCGGGGGCGATGATGTACATGGAGGATGGCATCCAGATGGCGACCACCCTCGATCCGAACAACCAGGGGGGCGGACTCTTCGGCAAGCTCGTCGGCGCCGGGAAGCGGATGCTCACCGGGGAGTCGTTCTTCATCACGCTCTTCGGCAACACCGTCAATCAGCGGCGCGATGTCGCCTTCGCGGCCCCCACGCCGGGGAAGATCCTGATCGCCGATCTCAAAAGCTGGGGCGGCGAGCTCATCGCGCAGAAGGACGCCTTCCTCTGCGCCGCGCGCGGGATCGACATGGACATCGCCTTCACCCGCCGCATCGGCGCGGGCTTCTTCGGTGGCGAGGGATTCATCCTCCAGCGCCTCCGCGGCGACGGCCTCGCCTTCCTCTCTGCCTCCGGCACCCTCGTCGAGCGTGAGCTCGCGCCGGGCGAGGTCCTGCGCGTCGACACCGGGTGTCTGGTCGCGATGCAGCCCTCGGTCGACTACGACATCGAGATGGTGCGCGGGGTCAAGACGATGCTCTTCGGTGGCGAGGGACTCTTCTACGTGAAGCTCACCGGCCCCGGGAAGATCGTGCTGCAGACGATGCCCTTCTCGCGCCTCGCCGAGCAGGTGATCGCGCATGCGCCCGCGCTCCAGCGTCAGGGCACCTCCCGCGGCTTGATCGGCGGGATCCTCGGCGATCAGGGGTGAGCGCGTGACACTGCCGCGGTGGTTGACGACGGGGATCGCTGGGGCCGCACTCGCGGCGGGACTCGTCCACGGGTTCTTCCCGATCCGGAATCTCCCGGCCCTCGGTCCCCTGCTCGACCCCGCGCACGGGGTCTGGGCGGCCGCACGGACGGCGGAGCTCGCGGCAGAGGAATCGCGAGCGCTCGCCGGCCTCGGTGAGGCGGTGACCGTCGAATACGACGATCGCGGCGTGCCACACATCTTCGCCGCGACGGAGCTCGACGCCTTCCGCGCGCTCGGCTGGGTGCATGCGCGCGACCGGCTCTTCCAGATGGAGATGACACAGCGCGCGGCCGCTGGGACCCTCACCGAGGTCGCCGGGGCGCGCCCGCTGGAACTCGATCGCGCCGCGCGGGCCCGTGGACTCCCAGCGGCGGCGGCCGCCAAGTGGGCCGCGCTCGCCACGGACGATCCCACGCGCGCGGCGATCGTCGCCTACATGGACGGCGTGAACGCCTGGATCGCACAGGCCTCCCCCGCCGACCTCCCCATCGAGTACAAACTCCTCGGCGTCGCACCGCGCCGCTTCGAGCCGGTCGATTGCTTCCTCCTGTTGATGCAGATGGCGCAGTCGCTCTCGTACCGGGATGACGAACTACCGCGCGAGGCGATCGAGGCGCTGATCGGCGGCGGCGCCACCGACGCGCTCTTCCCTGTCGATGCCCCGATCCAGGAGCCGATCGAGCCGGTGCCGGGGCGCACCGCACCGACCTATCTCGCGACCCGCTTCCCCGCCCCGACTCGTCCCACGCCGGCGAAGGTCGCCACCGCGCGCGCACGACTCGAGGACGGCCGTCGCCTGATCGCTGGCGTCGAGAGCGAGACCAAGGGCGAGGCCGTGGTGGGGAGCAACAACTGGGCGGTCGCGCCAGCGCGTTCCGCCTCCGGCCACGCGCTCCTCTCCGGCGACCCGCATCTTCAGCTCACCCTGCCCAGCATCTGGTACGAGGTGCATCTCGTCGCGGGGGAGCTCGATCTCTATGGCGTCTCGCTCCCGCTCTCGCCGGTGATCCCGATCGGATTCAATCGCGATGTCGCCTGGACGGCGACGAATACCGGGGCCGATGTCGTCGACTTCTATCGGGAGACGGTCGACGATTCGATCGCCCCGACGCGGTACCAGCTCGACGGCGAGTGGATGCCGATCACCTCGCGCCTCGAGACCTTCCGTGGGAAGCGTGGTGAGGTACTCGCCACCGATACGCTCCACACCACGCATCGCGGTCCGCTGCGCCGCACCTCCGCCGGCTGGACCTCGCAGCGGTGGACCGCGCTCGAGCCCTCCGGGGAAGCCGGCGCCTACCTCAAGGCGATCCGCGTGCGCTCCGTCGACGCCTGGTACGAGGCGATGAGCGGCTACCGCGCGCCGGCACAGAACTTCCTCGTCGCCGACCGCAGCGGGCGCATCGCGATCCGCAGCACCGGACGTTTCCCCATCCGCCCCGGCGATGGACGCGGCGATCGCCTCCAGGACGGCTCGACCCGCGCCAGTGATTGGACCGGGGATTGGCCCGCCGAGCGGCTCCCGCAGTCGATGGCACCGGCGCAGGGCTATCTCGCGAGCGCCAATCAACAGCCGCTCGATCCCACCAAGCGTCCAGGGTATCTGGGCTGGGACTGGCCCACGCCCTGGCGCGCGATGCGGATCAACCAGATCCTCCGCGCCGATGCCGCGATGACACCGGAGAAGATGCGACTCGCGCACACCGATCCGCAGAGCGCGCTGACCGCGCCGGTGCTCGGCGCCCTGCGCGAGGCGATGCGCGCGCGGCCGATGGCGTCAGAGGAGGCGCGCGCCGCGCTCGCCTTGCTCGAGGGATGGGATCAGCACTTCGATCCCGAGAGTCAGGGCGCCGTACTCTTCGATGCCGTGCTTCGCTCGATCACGAATCGCACCTGGGATGAGCTGATCCCCGAGGGGGACAGCCGCCCGGCGGCGACCCCGAACTCGATGCTCTTGGTCCGCTTGTTCGAGGATCGGCGCTCGATCTGGTGGGATGATCGTCGCACCCTCGACACGCGCGAGGACCGCGATCAGATCCTCGTCGAGAGCCTCGAGACGGCGTGGCGCGACACCCGCGCGCAGCTCGGCAACGATCCGGCGGCCTGGCGCTGGCGGATGCGGCGCCTGACCAACGTGCGTCACCTCCTCCAGCTCCCTGGGTTCGATCGTGAGTCGCTCGCCGTGCAGGCGGGCCCGGGCACGCTGAGCCCGAGCGAGGGGCGCGGGACCGCCGGGGCGAGCTGGCGCTTCGTCGTCGAGCTCGGCGACACCGTGCAGGCCTGGGGGATCTATCCCGGTGGGCAGTCAGGGAACCCCGTCTCCTCCCGCTACGCCGACCGCCTCGAAGGGTGGCGCCTCGGTCAGCTCAACCCCCTGCACCTCCCGCGGAAAGCCGGCGAGCTCCCCGGCATGGTGCGTCAGAGCGTCCTCACCCTCACCCCGGCGGCGCGATGACCCGGCCGATCTGGTTCCTCCTCACGAGCGTGGCGATGGCGACCCTCACCTGGGTCGTCGGGTGGTGGATGGTCCCGGTGGTCGCAGCGATCCTCACCATCGTCCGCCGCGATGATGCGGCCGCCCCGCTCCTCGCCGCAGCGGCCGGCGTGCTCGCCTGGGGGCTCGTCCTCACCCTCGTGGCGCGCGGCGCCCCCGCCGGCTCCGTGGCGCTGACCGTCGGGCGCGCGCTCCGCCTCGGCCCCACCGCCCTCGTCGCGGTGACGTTGGCCTACGGCGGACTGCTCGCCGGCTCCGCCGCGGTGCTCGCCCGTGCCCTCGCCACCCCCCGCCAGCGGGGCACGTCGACGCTCTGAGTCCCCGCCGGTCCTGAGTACCTTTCTGGACCGTTCCATCGTTCTGGAGACTCCGTGGCCACGATCCTGCAATCCCTCCCCGTCGGCGAGCGTGTCGGCATCGCCTTCTCGGGTGGACTCGATACCAGCGCCGCGCTGCATTGGATGCGCGCCAAGGGGGCCATCCCCTACGCCTACACCGCCAACCTCGGGCAGCCCGATGAGTCCGATTACGAGGCGATCCCGCGCAAGGCGATGGCGTACGGCGCCGAGCAGGCGCGCCTGATCGACTGCCGCGCGCAGCTCGTGGCCGAGGGGCTCGCCGCGATCCAGTCGGGGGCGTTCCATGTCACCACCGGCGGACAGACCTACTTCAACACCACCCCGCTCGGCCGCGCCGTCACCGGGACGATGCTCGTCGCCGCGATGCGCGAGGACGGCGTCAACATCTGGGGCGACGGGAGCACCTTCAAGGGGAATGACATCGAGCGGTTCTACCGCTACGGGCTCCTCACCAACCCCGCGCTCAAGGTCTACAAGCCCTGGCTCGATCAGGCCTTCATCGACGAGCTCGGCGGGCGCACCGAGATGGCGGAGTACCTGATCGCCAACGGCTTCGCCTACAAGATGAGCACGGAGAAGGCGTACTCCACCGACTCCAACCTCCTGGGTGCGACCCACGAGGCGAAGCACCTCGAGTTCCTCGACCAGAGCATGCACATCGTCGAGCCGATCATGGGCGTCGCCTTCTGGAACGATGACGTCGCCGTGAAGCGCGAGACGGTACGGATCCGCTTCGAGGAGGGGGTGCCGGTCGCGATCAACGGCCAGCGCTTCGACTCCGTGCTCGCCCTCTTCCTCGAGGCGAATGTGATCGGCGGGCGGCATGGGCTCGGGATGACCGATCAGATCGAGAATCGGATCATCGAGGCCAAGAGCCGCGGGATCTACGAGGCGCCGGGGATGGCCTTGCTCTTCCTGGCCTACGAGCGCCTCGTGACGGGGATCCATAACGAGGACACCATCGAGCAGTACCGCATCAATGGGCGGAAGCTCGGGCGGCTCCTCTACCAGGGGCGCTGGCTCGACCCGCAGGCCCTCATGCTGCGCGAGTCGGCGCAGCGTTGGGTGGCGCGCGCGGTGACGGGGGAGGTCACGGTGGAGCTCCGTCGCGGGAACGATTATTCGATCCTCGACACCACGAGCCCCAACCTCACCTACAAGCCTGAGCGTCTCACGATGGAGAAGGGGGAGGCGTTCTTCACCCCGCTCGACCGGATCGGGCAGCTCACGATGCGGAACCTCGACATCCTCGACACGCGTGAGAAGCTCGAGGTCTACACCAAGAGCGGGTTGCTGCGGGCCTCGAGCGAGACCGCGGTCCCGCAGCTCCCCGCCGGCGACGCCAACTGACCGAGCAAGAGAAACGCCGGGAGCGCCTGTTGGCGCCCCCGGCGGTCGCGCCCCGAGCCACTCGCTCGGGGCGTTCTCTTTTCCCGCTTACTGCGCGGCGAGTGCCTCCACCGCATCCGCGAGCTTGGTGACGCGGTCGGCATCCTTCCCGCCGACGCTCTTCCGCACCGTGCTCCCGAGCGCCTTGAGCGCCGCCTGCCGCTCGGCCCCACGCTTGGTCTCGGCCTCTGCCAGCGCCGCGCGGTACGCCTTCACCTTGCTCCCCGAGACGCCACCCGAGCGCTCGAGCTGATCCACATAGGCTCGCGCGAGCGCGAAGCTCGCCGGCCAGACGATCTTCGGCTGCCCCTGCGGATTGAGGAATGCGAAGCGCACCGTGTTGGCGGCGTCGATCTCGTTCTGCGTCAGCATCGCCGAGGGCTTGAGCGCGAAGACGTCGAGCCCGCGCCCGATCTCCGAGCTCACGATCACGCCGTTGTACCAGTAGACCGACCACGAACCGGCGTTCCCCATCCGGGTGCCATCGATCGGGCCACGGTCATGGAAGGCGATCTCCACCGGGCGCTTGGCATCGGTCCAATCGAAGATCGAGATCCCCCCCTGATACCACGACTGCACCATGATGTCGCGGCCAGGCACCGGGATGAGCTTCCCGTTGTGGGCGACGCAGTTCTCGAGCGAGGTCTGCTCCGCCGGCATCTTGTAGTAGCTCTGGAAGACCATCTGGCCGTTCTCGATCGTGAAGATCGCGTCGGCGCCCCACTCCTTCGGATCGCTGGCGCGGCACTTCGGACCACCGCCGCCCCCCCACTCGTCGGTGAAGAGGACCTTGGTCCCATCGTTGTTGAAGGTCGCCGAGTGCCAGTAGGCGAAGTTCGAGTCCGCCACCGCGGCGATCCGCTTCGGGTTCACCGGGTCACGGATGTCGAGGAGGAGGCCGTACCCCTCACAGGCGCCACCGGCGAGCCCGATCGCCGGGTAGACGGTGATGTCATGGCACTGCGTCGGGCCGGGGCGCGGGCCACGGTTCGGCCCAGCCGGCGCGAGCCCCACCATCTTGGCGACGATCCCGTCGATCGAGCCACGGAGCGCGGCGCTGTCGGCGGCCGTCGGGGCCCCCGAGCCACCGCGCGACTTCACGATGCTGTCGAGCATCGGGCGGGTGAACTGCGGTGGGAGCATCATCGTCTG
The DNA here is from genome assembly GCA_021298395.1 of Gemmatimonadota bacterium. Lineage (GTDB taxonomy): Bacteria > Gemmatimonadota > Gemmatimonadetes > Gemmatimonadales > Gemmatimonadaceae > Pseudogemmatithrix. The sequence goes on from JAJTFH010000036.1 coordinate 7,859, forward strand.
CCCCTCGATGGAGACCACGAAGGCCCCGCTCCGCTTGGCCTGCTCCATCATCTGCTCGCGGTTCTTCTTGTCCTCCGGCGCATCGCCGTGACGCGGCGGGGCCGTGAGGTCGTTGAAGATGCGCGGCGAGCTCACGATCGCGGCGCGCGCCGGATCCTTGAGCGGGACCTTGATCACCTCGATCCGGAAGAGCGCCGAATTGGCATCCTGGTCCGGGGTCGCGCGGACGCAGCCCGGGAGCTCGTTCGGCGAGCGCACCGGCGCCGAGCCCGAGATGTAGACGTAGACGTTCTCCTTGTCGCCGGGGTGCTCGAGCACGGTGTGGGTGTGCGAGCCACGGCAGGTCTGCACGTTCCCGACGTTGCGCGGGTTCTTGATATCGGTGATGTCGAAGATGCGGAGGCCGCGGAGGCGGATCGCGCTCACCGTGTCACGGACGCCACCCGGGGCGCAGTCGAGGCGCCCCTCGAGCCCTTCGCCGGAGACGAAGAGGAGGTTGCCGTAGACCGAGACGTCGCTCTGCGACGCCGGGCAGTTGAGCGTGGCCGCGATCTGCGGCTGACGGGGATTGGAGAGATCCCAGACCTGATAGCCGCTGTAGTTCCCCTGGATCGCGTACTTCCCGGAGAAGGCGAGGTCGGAGTTCGTCGACCCGCTGAAGGGCTCCGGCGACGGGGTGGCGGAGAGGAGATCGAGGTTCCAGATCGCCTCACCGGCGTCGCGCACACCAGCCTTGAGGCCGACGCGGGGATCGGGGCTCGGCGCCATGCCGAGATTGGGCGTCGCGGACGGGGCGCACGCCGCGATCGCGAACGAGGCGAGCAGCGTGATGAGGGGACGGACGCGACTGCGAGTGGAGCGTGCCATGCAGGTGCCTCAGGTGAGGGTCAGGGGTGACGCGGGTCGAACGGGTCGGACAACAGCACTAGGACATCAGGGCGCGGCGCGATGCACGACGAGCTGGACCAACATGAGTTCCATCCGGGCGATCTCCGTGGTCTGATCGACGTTCACGTCGGCGGCGAACTTGAAGACGGTGAGCTCCTCCCCACCGCCGGGGGTGGCGAAGAGGGTGGCGACCATCGCGGTCGCGCCGCGATGATGCTGGATCATCTTGCGAAGGAAGCGTTCATCGAACTCGGTGTCGCGGGCGCGGCCGAGCGCGAGGACCTCGTCCTCGGTGAGCATCCCGGGCATGAGCATGTCGTGGGTCATCCCCTCCATCTCATGCCGCATCCCCATCGGGCGCGCCTCCTGCACCGGCTGCTGCCGGTCGGCGAGCCAGGTCTGCATGGTGCGGATCTCGTCCTGCTGCGCATTGATGATGCGCGCGGCGAGGGTGAGGATCGCCCGGTTCTTCGTGCGCGTCGGCGCGAGCCGCGACATCGCGACCGCCTGCGCATGATGGCTGATCATCCCCTGCATGAACGCCACGTCAGCGGACGTGTAGGGGAGCTTCGCGCTGTCCGCGCGCGCCTTGGCGATCGCGGCGGCGGTCGACGGCCCGACCGTCGGGACCACTGGGGCGTCGGGGAAGCCGGTGAAGGCGTCCGCCGTCGGGGCCGCGACGGGCACCGGCCCGGTCGCGATCGTGGCACTCGGGGCGCATGCCGCCAGCGTGCACAGCATGAGGACGGCGGCGATGCGATCGAGTCGGAGATGCTCCATCACGCGTCGCAACCACCCTGGACGCTCGGCGGCCTCAAGCCGCATCACCGGCACGTCGAACGCCGCGATCAGCTGCTCGATCGTCTCGTCGATCTCACGCTGGAAGGCGAGGCTCACCGCGCGGGTGCCATCGAAGGTCGGCGGCGCCGTCACCGGGACCTTGATCAGCGCGTCGTAGGTCCCGACCCAATCCCGCACGAGGGCGTCGAGCGCCTCCTGACGGCCGGCGCGCGCCACCAGATAGGCATAGTTGTCGAGCACCGCGCGATCACAGACCACCACCTCGGCCTGCGCCCCGACCGCGATCTCCTCCGCGATCTGCGCATGGAGGATCCAGCGCTGCGCCTCGACCGTCGTCCCCTCATTGATGGGGAGGGGGCAGCGGCGCGCGACCTCCTTCACGAGGTCCACCCCCTTGTCACGGCGCTTGAGCTCCGCCGCGAGCTCGTAGCAGAGCGTGGTCTTCCCCACCCCATGCGTCCCGACGAACGCGACCTTGAGCGATGCCGTCATATCCCGGTGAAGTCTAGCGCCCGGCGGAGGGGGGCGGAACGCGCGCTGGCCCCTCCGAGGGTGGACGGCAGGGGCCGTGGGGCCGATGTTCCGCATATGCCCCTTCTACGTCGCCGCCCCCGTCCAGGTTTCGTCCCCCTCCCCCCCCTCGCTGCCCTCCTCGGGCTCCTCCGGCTCGCTGCTCCGGCCGGCGCCCAACGGATCCCCCTCGTCGACCTCGACCGCGACGCCGGCCGCCACACCGTCGTCGACCGCGAGGCGGGCCAGTACCTCGGGCACGTCTCCAACACCCTGCTGGGGGATGGCCGGACGATCCTCGCCGTCTACCCCAAGGGGCATGGGAAGGGCGCCATCCTCATGAAGCGGAGCGCGGATGGTGGCCGCACCTGGAGCGAGCGCCTCCCCACCCCGGAGAACTGGGCCACCTCCCTCGAGACCCCGACCATCCACCGCGTCCCCGACCCGGTGAAGGGGGGCCACCGCCTGATCCTCTTCTCCGGGCTCTACCCCGCCCGCATCGCCTCGAGCGAGGACGAGGGGCGCACCTGGACCCCGCTCGCCCCGATCGGCGATTGGGGCGGGATCGTCGTGATGGGCTCCGTGGTCCCGATGGCCGACGGTTCCCTCCTCGCCTTCTTCCACGACGACGGCCGCTTCTTCAGGGCGAATGGCCGCGCGACGGGGACCTTCCGACTCTTCCAGGTCCGCTCCACCGATGGCGGCCGCAGCTGGGGGGAGCCCACCGAGATCTGGAGCGGGAGCGATCTCCATCTCTGCGAACCTGGGGCCGTCCGTTCCCCCGATGGCCGCACCCTCGCCCTCCTCCTGCGCGAGAACCGTCGCAAAGCGCCGTCGCAGATCATCACCACCACCGATGAGGGCCGCTCTTGGAGCACGCCGCGCGAACTCGCGTGGGAGCTCACCGGGGATCGCCACACCGCGCAGTACGCCGGCGATGGGCGCCTCCTCATCACCTTCCGCGACATGGCGGAGGGGAGCGCGACCAAGGGGGATTGGGTCGCCTGGGTCGG
>JAJTFH010000037.1 GCA_021298395.1 Gemmatimonadota bacterium
CGCCCCGCACTGACAGGTGAAGCTCGCGCTGTGCTCATTCAGCATCAGCGCGTAATCGAGGGTCAGCTCCTCCCCCGCCGCGATGGCGCGCAGCGCGACGACATCGAGCCCGCGGTATCCGGTGTTCGGCGCACAGCTGTGATTCATGGGCGCCCAGGCGGTGGGATCCTCGTCCCAGATCGCGTAGACCTCGTCGCTGATCGGGACGGCGTAGTGCCGGAAGAACTCCTGATCACCGGCCTCCCACTGCGCGAGCACATGCGAGCGCGTGACCAAGCGATACGGGCGTCCCTCCCCGCGGAACACCACATCGCCGGGCGCCATCGCCTGACGTGCGACCACGCCATAGCCGGCGATCGCGTTCCCCTGCATCTCGTGTAGCGGCTGCCGCTCACGGTGCCGGGCGATCCCCTCGGCGATGATCCGCTCGAGAAAGCCCCGGGGACCCATCGGATCGAGCCGGAGGATATGATCGGCGGAGGCGGCGAGGTCGCCCGGATAGAAGACCGAACAGGTGAAGTTCACCTCGAGGAACCAGAGCGTTTCCTCAGCGTCCATCCGGAAGTCCATCCGCGCATACCCCATCGCGCCGAAACCGGCAAAGATCCGCTCAGCCGCCTCACGGAGCCGCGCTTCGACGGCGGGATCATCGACCGCAACATTCGCGGCGGGATGCATCTCGCTCGTCTTGAGCGCGTAGCTCTTATAGCGGAACCCCTCAGGGAAGCGATACTCGACCGGGGTGAGCGCACGCCCCTTCCCTCGGCGATCGGGATCCCCGACGACGAGCACGGTGAATTCACGTCCGTCGATGTACTCCTCGATCAGCAGCTCCGGGAACTCGTCCGCGAGTCGTAGCACCTGCGTGAGGAGCGCGGCGCGATCGCGCACGACGGCGTGCTCGTCGACGCCGAGGCTGTCCCCGGAGTGCGCCGGCTTCACGAAGCAGGGCATGCGAAGGGCCGTCACGGGAGCGAGGAGCCGATCGACCGTCACGGCATCCCCCACTCGATGTGCGGACGCGAGGGCGGGCGCGTCGAGCAGCACATGCATCGGTGTCGCGACCCCGACCGAGGTCGCGAGATACTTCATCGTCGGCTTCGGGACGTGGAAGAAGGTCGCCGTGGGGCCGGTGTGCGGGAGATTCAGCGCCGCGAGGGCGTGACAGACATCGACCCCCGGGGTGTCCCATTCGTGATAGCCCTCGCAGAGGTTCACAAAGATGTCGTACCCCTGCGAGACGAGCCCCTGCAGCTGCCGATAGGTCGAAAGCTTGTGGATCGCCACATGATGGACCTCATGCCCCGGGAGGAGGGGCGAGAGATCACGCGCCGGATCGTAATGGCGGTAATCGACACCGGAGGACGAGTAATCCGGCTGGAGGACGCAGACCTTCATGGGGTGTTCGCGGCCTGGAGGATCGCGCGGACGGCGCGATGGTACGGGATCTTCGCAAAGCGGAGGATCGCCCCGATCGAGGTGTAGAGCTCGTCCTCGGAGAGACCGCACTGCGCATTCACTTCCAGCACCTGGAATTCGCCGGTCTTGCGATCGCGCCGGAGATCGACGCGCCCGTACCCGCGCCCGTGTACCGCCTTATAGGCCTGCCAGCTCACCTCATTGATCCGCTCGATCAGATCCGCCCGGGCAGGACGATAGCGCCAGAGCTCCCCATCCCCGCCGTCGATCTCCGATTCCTCCTCGTAGAGCCCCCAGAGCCGATCGAAGGAGAGGAAGCGTTCGGTGCGCGGGATCGTCGGGTTGAAGAAGCGCTCGACCGGTGGGTAGATCGTCGCCCGCCGACGATCCTCCGCCGACCCGACGATGAAGGTCGTGAACTCGGGACCATCGATGAAGCGCTCCACGAACGCCCCGCCATCGGCGAGGCTCCACCCACGATACCCATCGTGCAGCCGCGCGAGCTGCGCACGGAGCGCCTGATGCGAATGCACCACCGACTTCAGACCGATCCCGAGGCTCCCCGCGGAGATCGCGGGCTTCAGGATCAACGGCGCGCCAATCGATCGGAAGAGGGGCGCACATCCCACGCCATCGCGCGGCACCACCGCCCACGGTGCGGTCGGGACCTGCGCGTCATCGAAGAGCCGCTTCATCACGATCTTCGAGGTCGTGAGATCGTAGAAGCGCTCGTCCGAACCCGTGAATCGAAGCCCATGCGTCCGGAGCGCACGGATGATGCTCAGCCCGGGCGAGCCGTTGATCTCATCGCCGTCGCAGAGATTGAGCACGGTGGTATCGCGCCCAGCGGATTCCTTCGCCATCCGCGCGATCACCTGCTTGTGATCCTTCATCGAGATCGGCTGCCAGCGCCACTCGGCCTTCAGCGCCTCGAAGGCCCGCGCGAACTCGGCGTGCGCCATCGAGTGATCACTATACCAGGCGAGGTTGGGATCGTCGGTGGGGACGACGGGGACCAAGACCCAGACGAGCGGGGACGACGCGGCGCCGCGGGCGCGGGAAGAGGCCGTCACGGGAGAGGCTCGCATCGCATCGGTGCATGATTCAAACGTCCACCGAGAGCGATCGCAATGGGGCATATCCGTGGCATCGATTCGAGGGCCGGATCAGACCCCGACCCGCTCGTCCGGATGGAGCCGCCCCAACCGCCGCAGCACCGGGACGAACCAGGCCACCGACCCCACCACCACGAGGGTCGCGCACCCCCCGATCACCACGCTCGGCGCCGTCCCGAACCACCGGGCCGTGACCCCCGACTCGAACATCCCGATCTCGTTCGACGAGCCGATGAAGAGCTGGTTCACCGAGGAGACCCGCCCAAGCATCCCCTCGGGGGTACGGGCCTGCAGGAGGGTGCTCCGGATCACGACGCTGATCATATCGCAGAGCCCGGCGACGAAGAGGAGGGCGACGGAGAGCCAGAAGGTCGTCGAGAGCCCGAAGCCGATCATGCAGGCCCCGAACCCGGCGACCGCCCAGAGGAGGGTGTGGCCGGTGCGCTCGAAGTCGTGATGCCGCGCGAGGACGAGGCTCATCGCCACCGCCCCGGCCGCCGGGGCGGCCCGCAAGACCCCGAGCCCGATCGGCCCCACGGAGAGGATCTCGGCCGCGAAGATCGGGAGGAGCGCCACCGCCCCACCGAAGAGCACGGAGAAGAGATCCAGCGTCAGCGCCCCAAGGATCACGGGCTCGCGCACCACGAACCGCACCCCGCCAGCCACCGACTCCCAGACCCCTTCCCCACTCCCCTCGCGCACCGGGGAGCGATGGTTGATCGACAGCAAGACGACCACCGCGATCAGCATCAGCACGGCATCGACCGCAAAGGCGAGCAGCGTGCCGCCCACCGCGTAGAGGAGGCCGCCGAGTGCCGGGCCTGCCACGGAGGCGAGCTGCCAGGTGCCACTGCGCCAGGTGATCGCGTTCTTGAAGAGCGCGCGGGGGACGAGTTCGGCCGAGAGCGCTTGGCGAGCGGGTTGGAGGAAGGCGCGCGCGACCCCGCTCACGATGATCACGCCGTAGATCGCCGTCACCCGATCGATGGTGAGAGCGTCGAGCCCGAGGGGCGCCGGGCCCGCGAGGACCCAGAGCGCGACGCTGCAGCAGACCAGGACGCCGAGGGCGATGAGCGAGATCGTCCGGCGGTCCCGCTGGTCGGCGACGTGCCCCGCGTAGAGCGCGGTGCTGAGCGCGGGGAGCGCCTCGGCGAGTCCGATCAGCCCGAGGGCCAAGGGATCCTTGGTGAGGTCGTACATCTGCCACCCGACGACCGTCCCCTGGATCTGGATCCCGAGGGTGAGGGCGAAGAGGCAGACGATGTAGCGGGAGAACTTCGGGTGCCGGAGTGCGGCGTAGGGGTCGTGACCATCCCTGGGAACAGCTGGGAGGAGCGGACTCATGCGGGCGAGGGGGCGTCGCGTGTGAGTATCGCTGCCTCTTCTGCGATCTGCCGGACGGCGATCCCGATGTCGCGGCGGCGCGTACGGAAGCTCAGCACACAGATGCGGGCGAGCACGCGGCCATCGACGGTACATCCGGTGATCATGACATCACCCCGTGCGGTGACGCGCTCATGGAGGGCCTGCGTCGCGGCATTCTGTGCGGCGAGCGTGGGGAGCGCGGGGCCTGCGAGGTGGAAGGCGAGGAGCGAGAGTTGGGGCGGTGCATCGAGCACGAGCCCCGGGACCTGACGGAGCGCCTCCGCCGCCTCGAGCGCCAGGACGCGCTTTTCCGCGAGCGCGGCGCGATACCGCGCCGCACCGAAGAGCTTGAACGCGAGCCAGAGGCGGAGCCCCGGGAAGCCGCGCGAGAGCTCGGGGCCGAACTGCGCGGGATCGTAGAACTCGTCCTGATTGGGCGGGAGATAGCCCGCCGTCGAGCTATGAAGCGCTCGGAGCGCCGACCCATCACGCACGAGCAAGGCCCCCGTGCCGTAGGGGAGGAAGAGCCCCTTATGCGGGTCGAGAGTCAGTGAGTCAGCGCGGGGGAGTCCGTGCAGCAGCGGCCGGAGTTCGGGGACGAGATGGAAACAGCCGCCATACGCGCCATCGACGTGATGCCAGAGCCCCTCACGCGCGGCGAGATCGGCCACAGCTTCAATGGGATCGACGGCTCCGGTGTTCGTCGTCCCCGCGGTCGAGAAGACCATGAACGGGGTGAGCCCTGCCGCCCGATCGGCGGCGATCGCCGCGGCGAGCGGATCGACCCGCATCCGGAAATCGTCGTCGCAGGGGATGGTGCGCACCCGATCGTGATGGATCCCGGCGAGCTTCGCCGCCTTCTCGATGCAGTGGTGCGCCTGAGAGGACACATAGATCGTCCCCCGACGGATCTCCGGCCCCAGGTGCCGCTCGCGGGCGCAGCAGATGGCGTTGAACATCGCCATCGAGCCCCCGGTGGTGAACAGTCCCGCTGTGCCCTGCGGGAAGCCCATCCAGTCGCGGAGCCAGTCAAGGACGTTCGCCTCGAGCTGTACCAACGCCGGTGCCGCCATCCAGACCCCAGTGAAGCGATTGGTCCCCGCCGCGATGAAATCGGCGAGCGCGGCGGGATAGACCCCACCGCCGGGGATGTAGGCGAGATAGCCTGACTTGGCGGTGTTGAAGGAGCGCGGGATCCACTCGTCGAAGAGGGGATCGAGCAACGCCTCGAGCGGCGTCCCCTCCTCTGGCGCCGGCTCGCGCATCGCGCGGACGACACCCTCGTCGTGCACCTCGCCACAGCTGGGTTGATCGGGGAGTGTCGCGAGATAGTCGACGGTGCGGGCGACGACCAACTCCCCCATCCGACGCATGAGGTCGGGGGGGAAGTCGAGTGCGGCGAGGTCGTCTGGTGGAAGCGCGTCTGGCACGACTGAACGATACCGGGTTCGGCGCGCGATGCTATTCTTGGCGCCATGGACCTCCGACACACCCCCCTCATGCTTTTGGCCGCTGGGAGCGTACTCGCCTCGAGCCTGGCCTGCACACGGCCCACGACCGGGCAGCGTAGCGCGGTCTCAGGGGGCGGCATCGGTCGCGGTGTCGCAGTGGCTGCCCTCCCGCCTCTGCGGATCGTCTCCTACAACATCCGCCATGGCCGCGGGATGGACGACCAGGTGAACCTCACCCGCACCACCGAGGTCTTACGACGCCTGGAAGCGGACCTGATCGGCCTCCAAGAGGTGGATGACCGTGTGCGGCGCAGCGGGGGTGTCCCGCAAGCCGATTCCCTCGGCGCCTCGCTCGGGATGCACGCCGCCTTCGGGGCCTTCATGCCGTATCAGGGGGGCCAGTATGGCCTCGGGATCCTCTCACGGTTCCCGATCCATCGTGAGACGGTGATCCGTCTCCCTAACGGGAACGAGCCGCGCGTCGCGCTCGCGGCGGAGATCGCGATCCCGCCATTCGCCGACACCGTCGTGGCGATCGTCGTGCACTTCGACTGGGTCGAGGACGATGCCTTTCGGTATGCGCAGGCCCAGGTCGTGGCGGCAGCGGTCGATACCATCCGGCACCCCGTGATCCTCCTCGGCGATTTCAACGATGATCCGGCGTCGCGCACCCTCGCGCTCTTCCGTGCCCGGGCGCAGGAGCTCCCCAAGCCGATGGAGGATCACTTCACCTTCTCGTCGACCAAGCCCGACCAGGAGATCGATTACATCTTCTTGCGCGCCGCGACGCGGTGGATCCCGCTGCGCGCCGAGGTGATCACCGAGCCCGTGGCGTCAGATCACCGGCCGGTGGTGGGGCTGATCGCACGACGGCCCCGAGGGGAGTGACCCTCGAGGCCGTCAGAACCCTCACGGTCGACTGACCCGAACTCAGGGCTGGTTCACGACACGCTTCGGTGTGAGGATCGGCGTGGTCTTCCCAGCGGTGATCTCGTCACCGAGCTGCCCGTACTCATTATCACCCCAGCAGAACACGCGTCCGGTGACGGCCGTCGTCCCAGAGGTCCCCGGGACCCCTTCCACGCCACAGCTGTGCAGCTCGCCGAGCGAAAGTGACTTGAAGAGGATGCCACCACTGGCCACCGCGGTCGGCACCGACCGATTGGTCTGCGAATTATCTCCGAGCTGACCGCGCGAGTTGAGCCCCCAGCAGAACGCCTCGCCCGTGGAGGTGAGACCGCAGGTGTGATTGTCGCCTGCCGCGAGCCGGACGAAGGTCTTCCCGACCGGCAGGTCGACCGCGACCATCGTCGTCGCAAGCCGGCCAGGGCCGGCGGCGACCGCGGAGCTCCCGAGCTGGCCCGACCCGTTGGATCCCCAGCAGAAGGCATTGCCTGTGGTGTTGAGGACACAAGCATGGGCGAGACCGGTCACCAAACTCGTGGAATCGAAGGCGGCCTGCGCCAACGGGTCGGAGACCGTGGCGGGGCTGAGACCATTGACCGTGGTCCCGATGCCCAACTGCCCCAAGCTATTATCGCCCCAGCATTGAGGGACGCGAGTCGCATTCGTTCCGTCATAGCGCCGGAAGGCGCAGGTGAACGACCGGCCGGCCGAGACGGACGAGAACCTCGCCGTGGTCACCGTCGTGAAGACATTCCCGATCTGGGACGTGGTCGTCCCATCACCCAACTGCCCCTGCTGATTCTCGCCGCCACAGCGAATCCGGCCATCGATGTCGAGGACGCAGGTGTGGGCCTCACCGGTCGTGACGGCGACCGTCGTCGATACCGCATTCACCGATGGAACGGATGCGAGCGCACCCGTTCCGAAGTTCCCGTTCCCGCTGCCCCAGCAGAGCAGCTGCCGGTTGATCGAGATCGCGCACCCATGGGTGCGTCCGAGAGAGAGATCTCTGAAGTTGACGAAGGGCCCATTCAGACTATCGGTCGCGGTGATCGGCGTCGACGGCCGAGCGGTCGGGGTGGTCAGGCTAGGCTGCTTGGACAGCTGCCCATTGCCGTTGAAGCCCCAGCAATAATTCCGTCCCTCCCCGGTGACCGCGCAGGAGAAGAAGTTGCCGACGCGGGCCTCGGTATAGGCGACCGTTCCGGTCGCCAGGAACGTCACCGTGTCCTGTCGGTTGGAGATGCGAGCCCGAATGAGTGTCGAATCCACGGCAACCCCGAGTCGCACTGAGGTGCTCGCATCGCCATTCGCATCGGTGATGGAGCGAAGCGGAGCCACGGTGGCCCCATTGGTGACCCGATCATCCCAGACGATGGTATCACCCACCACAGCATTACCAAATCGATCGACGACCCTGACACTGAGGGAGTTGAGCAAGGCTTCGGTGACGGCGGCGGTCTGACCACTGCCAGTCGATGTGATTGAACGGCTTGTATCCTGCAGCGCCGTCGCCGTGAGGCTCAACGCCCCCGCATCGACGGTAGCGACATTCAGGGTCTTGGTGCCCTTCGTGGTCCCCAGGGTCCAGGTCGTCCGAGCGAGACCCGCGGCGTCAGTGACGACGGTACCGTTGTTGACCGATCCGCTCCCGGCGGTCGGCGTGAAGGTCACCGCGATCCCCGGCATCACGACCTGACTGAGCTTGTCTCGCACCTCGACCACGACCTCCTGTGGCAGCGCCGAGCCGACGCGCCCCGTCTGCGATCCTCCCGCACTCAGGAAGACGCTATCGGCCTTGAGGGCCCGCGCCGAGACATCGAGCGGATCCGCGCCCGTCGCCGACGCCGAGAGCGTGACGGCGCCGGCCGTCGTACCGAGCGTCCACCGCACCTTCGCGAGGCCCTGCGCATCGGTCGACCGTGGCGTCGGGGAGACGTTCCCCGAGGTCGTCGCGAACGTCACCGACACATTCGGCAGTGCCGCGCCATTCGGGTCCACCACTTTCACCACGATCGAGTCGGCCAACGTCGTGTTGATCCGTGCCGACTGGCCGCTGCCACTCACCAGCATGATCCGATTCAGGGCCGCGGTCGCATTCACCGTCACCGGCGAGGTCGCCGTGGCCGCGGTGACCCGCAGCACCTTGGGTCCGGGCGCCGCCCCGAGGGTCCAGACCGCACGCGCGATGCCATCGGACTCGGTCGCGACGAGGCTCGGGACCACCGACCCGCTCCCCGTCTCGGGCGCGAAGGTCACGGCGACACCAGCGGCCGGACGCCCCGCCAGATCGAGCACCTTCACGACCACCGGGCCGCTCAACTCCGCCGAGGGACGACCGATCTGGTTGTTCCCACTGGTGAGCTCGAGCCGGTCCGGGACGGGCGTCGCGGTGATGGTCACCCTTCGGTTGTCACCCGCCGTCGCCACGAGGGTCTTGGTCCCGAACGAGCTCCCGAGCGTCCAATTCACTCGGGCGAGCCCTTCGGCATCACTCACTGAAGAGGACGAACTGACCGTCCCACTGCCGGTATCGGGCCTAAACTCGACCGTCGCGCCCGTGATCGGCTGTCCCGCCTTCGTGGTGACCTTCACCACCACGGGGTCCGCGAGTGGACCGGTGAGACGGCCCGACTGGTTGTTCCCACTCACGATCTCGAGGTTCGCAACTGATGCATCGGCTGGCGCGAGTACCTCGTCGATGCATGAGGAGGTCGCGACCAGGGAGACGAGAGTGAATAGGGCGAGCAGACGCTTGGTCATCTGAGGCACGGGCGAAGAGGAAAGACCGCTGATGAGTCGTACGGTAGACCTACGAGGAGGGGCAGAGGTCACGGGGGGACGATGCGGCCCCCAAACCGGTGGAGTCTCCCTACTCCTCCACGATCCGTGACGTATCCCGGGTTTCCGGCATCAGGGCGTAGACCGCGAACGAGGCCCCCATCACCACGGCCGCATACCAATAGAACCAGCGCTCATGCCCCACCCCCTTGAGCCAGAGGGCGACATACTCCGCCGTCCCACCGAACAGGGAGACCGCGATGGAGTAGGGGAGGGCCACCCCCAGCGCCCGGACCTCGGTGGGGAAGAGCTCGGCCTTCACCACGGCGTTGATCGCGGTGTAGCAGGAGACCACGAGCAACGCCCCGGTCAAGAGGGCGAAGGCGACCAGTGGGCTCCGCGCCGTCTCGAGCGCGGTGAGCAAGGGTACCGTCCCGAGCGCTCCGAGCGCCCCGAAGGTCATCAGGATCGGGCGCCGGCCGATCCGGTCAGACCAGGCCCCGATCACCGGCTGCACGCACATGAAGACCACCAAGGTGGCCGCGTTGATCTGCGAGGCGGTCGCCTTGCTGAACCCCGTGGTGTTCACCAGGAACTTCTGCGCATAGGTCGTGAACACATAGAAGGCGAGTGCGCCGCCCGCGGTGAGCCCGAAGACCGTCGCCACCGCGCGCCCATGCGCGAGGAGTCCCCGCAGACCTGATGGCGCCTCCGCCACCACCCCCGCCGCCTTGGCCACGGTGAAGCTCGTCGTCTCGTCCAGGCTCCGTCGCATCCAGATCGCACTCACCGCGGCGAACGCACCCAAGACGAAGGGGATCCGCCACCCCCACGCCATCAGCGCCGCCTCGCTCATCACCCGCTGCAACACCAGCAGCACCGAGAGGGCGAGGAGCTGCCCCATGATCAGGGTCACATACTGGAAGCTCGAGTAGAACCCACGCCGCTTGCGACCGGCTCGCTCACTGAGATAGGTCGCGCTCGCGCCGTACTCTCCCCCCACGCTGATCCCCTGCAGTAGGCGCGCCACCACGAGGAGGACCGGCGCCATCACCCCGATCGTCGCATATCCCGGCGTCACCGCGATCATGAGGGATCCTGCGCACATCAGCGTGACCGAGAGGGTGAGCGCCGCACGGCGACCATGGCGGTCGGCGTAGCGCCCGATGAGCCAGCTCCCCACCGGCCGCATGAAGAACCCCACCGCGAAGACCGCCGCCGTCTGCAGCAGCTGGGCGGTGACGTCGCTCCGCGGGAAGAACGCGCCGGCGAAGTAGAGGGCGAAGGCCGAGTAGGCATACCAGTCGTACCACTCGACGAGATTCCCGATCGAGCCCCCGACGATGGCGCGGAGCCGTCGTCGGTGCAGCGCGTCATCGGACGGCGGCGCAGGAGGACCCATGGTCGACATCCCCTTAAGTTACGGGAGATGTCGTTCGCTCACCCTTCGCGTCCTCGCCATATGTCGCTCCGTCCCCTGCGCACCATCCTCGCCATCGCCCTCCTCGTTCCCTGCGCCGCCGGAGCACAGGGGACCACGCCGAGCGCACCCCGTGATCTCTCCGGCACCTGGGACTTCGCCGTCGTGACCGAGAACGGCACCGGGACCCCCACGGTGGTGCTCAAGCAGGAGGGCACCAAGGTGAGTGGGACGTACGAGTCCGGGCGGATGGGCGTTCGCGCACTCAAGGGGACGATCGCCGGCGATTCGATCTCCTTCGCGCTGGAGGGCGGTGACTCGCCGGTCACCCTGGTCTTCCGCGGCGCGATCCGCTCCGCGACCGAGCTCACCGGTGTGGTGGAGTTCGTCGGGATGGGGGGGGGCGCCACCTTCACCGGGACGCGCCGCCGCGTCCCGTAAGCGCTTCGATGGTCGAGCGCACGTCCTCGACGGAAGTTCACGAGGGGGATACAGCACCCCGTCTCGCCAAATCCACCGATCCCGAGATCGGCGGTGATCCGCTCCCCGATGAAGCGCACCCCGCCGGTCGCGAAGACGCTCGACGCACTCAACGGGAGCCAGTTCTCCGTGACGAGCTTCACGCTACGGCTGATCCGCTGTTCCCCGCCGAGCACGATCACCGGGTTGTTACTCAATGACGCGTCCGACCAGTTCGTGAAGTAGCCCCAGCCGGCACCGGCGGTGATCGCGCGATCGGGCGTCCCCCACGTCCCCACGCCATAGACGATCCCCGCGCTCCCCCCCTCGAGACTCTCGGGGACGACGAAGCCGAGCATCCCGATCGCGTAATCCGCCTTGGGGCGCTGGAGCACCGTGTACTTGGGCGCGAAGTAGAGGACTTTCCCGATCGCCTCAGGGATGATCGGCGTCCCACCGGCGAGGGTGAGCCGGTCGGTCACGCCATACGCGACGAAGGGGAAGAAGAGCATGAAGCTCGAGATGTAGCCTTCCCCCTTGGGGAGTGGCCGCGCCGTCGAGGTGAAGAGGAGCCGTGTGAGGTTGGGGTCACTGCTCCAGTACGCCTCCCCCGCCGCACGCCCGGCGGTCATCCGCATCCGCTCGATCTGCGTGCGCTTCACCTCCACCCGTGTCCCCGAGGCGGTCACCACCACCAGCCGCTCGGCGTCCTGTTCCACGACGCGGCCGAAGAGGGTCGAGCCGTCCGTGAGGATGATCTCGTAGATGGTATCGGTGGGGGCGGGGCGCGCCGTCTGCGCCGTGCTGACCGAGGGGGTGAAGACCAGGACAGTCACACCAAAGACCATCAGAAGAAGTCGCCGCATCATTCGCTCCAGGAGTTCGGTCATCGTACCGCGTCCAACCGCACCAAGAAGACCATCGGCGCATTCGCCGGCACCTTCCCCACCGCGCGCCGTCCATACGCGAGCCGCGCCGGCACCACCAACTGCCGCGTCCCGCCGACCTTCATCCCTCGTACCCCGAGATCCCATCCTCGGATCACCGTCCCCTTCCCGACCTCGAACGCCATCGGCGCCCCACGTGGGGTCGAGCGATCGACCTCGCGCCCATCGGTGAGATAGGCGATGTACGTCACCACGACCTCACGCCCCGCCGTCGCGACCGCCCCGGTGCCGAGCTCCACATCACGATAGTACACGCCAGCGGGATGCTTGGTCATCGCGAGCAACACGACATTCAACTCGTCGGCGAAGCTCACCCCCGCCCACTCATCCTCACTGACGATCCGCTCGTCGACGAGTTCTACCGCATCGGGTGGCGTGCTCGTGGATCCCGCCGCACGCGCGCCACCGCAGGCGCTGCTCATCAATGCGCACCCGATCACCAACCAGACGCGGTGCATCATCTCAATACTTGGCGAGATACTGCTCGAGCTCCCACGCCGAGACCTGCGAGATGTACTCCCGCCACTCGGTCCGCTTGGCGTGAAGGAACTGCTCCGTCACATGCGGGCCCAGCGCCGCCGTGATCACCTCGTCCTTCTCGAGCTCGTCGCACGCCTCGTTGAGGTCGTGCGGGAGGTCATCGATCCTGAGCCGCCGCCGCTCGCGATGGCTCATCTCCCAGATGTTCTCGTCCACCGGCTCGCGGCTCGTCGCCTCGGTCTCGATCCCACTCAACCCCGCCGCGAGCATCACCGCGAGAGCGAGGTAGGGATTCGCCGCCGGATCGGGGGAGCGAAGCTCGACGCGCGTCCCCGTCCCGCGACGCGCCGGGACGCGGATCAACGGCGACCGATTCCGCATCGACCACGCCACGTTCACCGGGGCCTCGAACCCCGGCACCAACCGCTTGTACGAATTCACCAGCGGGTTCGTGATCGCCGACATCCCGCGCGCGTGGCGAAGCAACCCACCCAGGTAATGGTGCGCGATCGTCGAGAGCTGATACGCCCCCTTGGGATCGAAGAAGGCGTTCTCCCCGTTCGTGAAGAGCGACTGATGCGTGTGCATCCCGCTCCCGTTCTGCCCGAAGACCGGCTTGGGCATGAACGAGGCCACGAGATTGAAGCGCTGCGCCACATGCTTCACCACAAAGCGGAAGGTCGTGATATGGTCCGCCGTCGTCAGCGCATCGGCGTAGCGGAAGTCGATCTCGTGCTGGCCATGCGCCACCTCATGGTGCGCCGCCTCCACCTCGAACCCCATCTGCTCCAAGGTCGCGACGATCTCGCGTCGACACTCCTCCCCCTGATCCACCGGGGCGAGATCGAAGTACCCCCCGACATCGTGCGTCAGCGTCGCGGCGCCCCCATCCGGCGCGGGGCGAAAGAGGAAGAACTCCGCCTCCATCCCCGCATTCATCACATAGCCCATCGCCCTGGCCCGCGCGACCTGGCGCTTGAGCACCTGCCGCGGATCCCCGGCAAAAGGCTCTCCCTCCGGCGTCGTCACATCACAGATCACACGCGCCACCCGCTGCCCCGGCTCTCCCCAAGGGAAGATCCGGAAGGTCGCGCAGTCGGGACGCAGGAGCATGTCCGACTCCTCCACCCGCACGAACCCCTCGATGCTCGACCCGTCGAACATGATGTCGCCGGAGAGCGCCTTCCTGAACTGCGACGCCGGCACCTCGACGTTCTTGTTGATGCCGAGGATGTCGGTGAACTGGAGGCGGAGGAACCGCACCTGCTGCGTCTCGCAGAGCCGCAGGATGTCCTGCGGCGAGGCGCCGGAGAGATCGGTCGGGACGGGGAGGGTCATCACGGGGAATATCGACCCCTCCCCATCACAGGCGCCACGGCGGAGCCCGCGCCGACCGCTATCTTTTTCAGATGTCCTCTGCCCGCTTCTGCGCCTCCTGCGGCGCCTCGCTCGACGCCGCCGCCCGCTTCTGCCACCGCTGTGGGACCGCCGCCGATGGGAGCAGCACCGCGGCCCCCCGCGCCACCACGGCCCCGCGCACCGCCGGGAGTCTCCTCCCCTGGACGATCGCCGGGATCGCCGTCCTCTCCCTCGTCGCCTTCGTCGCGGGCCAGAACTTCCGGAAGGCGCCCCCCGCCGCGCCCGCCCCCAACGCCCCCTTCGCGGGCGGTGCACAGGGCGGCACCCCGGGCCGCGCCCCCGACATCTCCCAGATGGGCCCCGAGGAGCGCGCCGACCGTCTCTTCCAGCGCGTCATGACCTATGTGGCCGAGGGGAAGGCCGACTCGGTGCAGTTCTTCTCCCCGATGGCGATCCAGAGCATGCTCGCTCTCGCCCCGCTCGACGCCCATCGCCGCTATGACCTCGGCCTCCTTGGCATGGTCAGCGGTGACGCCGCGATGGCCCGCGCCCAGGCCGATTCGATCCTGATGACCACGCCCGATCATCTCCTCGGGCTGATCCTCGCCATGCGCACCGCCGGGATGCAGCTCGACACCCTCGCCAAGAACCGCCATGCGGCACGATTGGCCGCGGTCGTGGACCGCGAGCGGGCGAAGAATCTGACGGAGTACATCGATCACGGGCCGGACATCGACGCCGCGCTCCGTGAGTCGCGCGGTGGGGCGAGTGCCCCCGTGCCCGCGCCCCGCTAGGTCGCGCTCAGGGGACGCGGTAGAGCCAGCTGAACTTCACGAAGAAGCCGTCGCGCGTCCGCTGCACCTGTTGGAAGCGGAAGGCCTCCGGCTCCTCGAGGCTCGCGCCGTACCCGAGGTAGAGCACGCGCCCGGGGCTCGGGAAGTAGGAGAAGAGCCAATCCGCGCGGAGGCGATTCGTCCGCGACGCCTCGGACCGCGTGAACACGCCACCATCATCTCGAAAGAGGATCGCGTCCTCCGTGGCCGGATCCCGATAGGCATCGCGCTCCCGCGCCTCGTACTGCCCCACAAAGCGGAAGAAGATCGCCCGCGAGAGCTGATACTCCACCCGGAGCCGCGGGATATCGGTCTGCAGGATCGTGGAGCCATCGCGGGCGCGGCGGAACCCCTGATGGAGGAGGATGAGACTCGCACGCAGCTGTGGGGTGGGACGGAGATCGAGTGAGGCGTTGTAATCGAAGCGGCGCGCCTGCGACCCTTCGAGGAACTCCGCATCCCGCCCGAGCGTCGTCCCGGCGGAGAGCCCGAAACGCCGGAACTGCGGCGTGCTCACGCGGAACTGGAGCTGTCGTCCCGGGACGCGCCCCGTCGGCGTGTACTTCGCCGTATCGGTGATCACGCCCCCCGACCGCCGTTCGACGTAGTAGCGCTCGTACTGCGAGGGGAGGAAGCCGAACCCCTCACGAGCCACGGTGAGATTCACGTTCCACCCCCCGCGGAGCTGCGCGCTCGCGAAGAGGGCGGTGCGGTGTTCCAGCGGACGATCGCGCTCGAAGAGATCCCGATAGGCCCAGGTGCCGGTCCACGAACCGAAGTAAGTCATCTGCTCCACCCGCGACCCACGGGCGCCGAACCAGGTGTAGCGCTGGCTCATCGAGGTCTGCGCATAATCGGTGCGCGGGATGAACCCCGACTGCGAGGTGAAGTCCGCGCTCACCCCTTCGAGCGAGTTGCGGAAGCCCCAGCTCCGACCGGTGCGATCGAGGCTCACCTCCCAGAGCGTGCCATCCTGCGCCTCGGCGTCGGTACGCGTCTGCGCGTGGGCGACCTGATAGCTCGCCTGATAGAGATCCCTGATGATGAAACGGCCGTCGGCATTCAGCACCTGATTGAAGTCGCCGCGCTCCCGCCGATCGGTGACGGTGAAGCCGATGTTGCTCTGCGTCCCCACATCCCGGCGCAGACGCAGGATGTTGAAGAGGGGCTGATCGCTCCCGTTCGCGCTGTAGGTCGCATTGTCGACCGCCGAGAGGACGCCGAGGTCGAAGCGCCCCACCTTCCCCGTGAGCTTCGAGGCGGCGACCGGCTGGACGATCCGCCGCGTGTAGACGAGTTGGTTCGGGGTATCCACCTGCTCGTTCCCTTCGACGAAGAAGGGGCGGAGCTCCGGGAAGTTCACCGCGAAGCGCACGTCACCCGGGATCTGGCCGACATCCGCCTCCACCTGCGAGAAGTCCGGATTGATCGTCGCGTTCATCGTCAGGCTCGGCGTCACCCCCCACCGCACATCGGCCCCCGCCTGCGAGAGCTCCCCGTAGCGCCACTGCGTGGAGACGGCGTCCGGGGTGCCCGAGAGGGAGCTCGTCACCACCGGGGTGACATCGAGCACCAGACCGCGATTGAGATCGCGGAGCCCGACGAGTCGACCCGACTGGATCAGGAACGAGGAGAGCCCTCGCTTGGTGACGGTCCAGGTGTCCTGGTAGTTGTTGCGCTGCGTGACGCGCACGACGTTGAGCCCCCAGCTGCGCGGCTCGGTCGCGCGGAAGCGGAGACTCTTATACGGGATGCGGAGCTCCACCTGATAGCCCCACTCGGTGATCTCCCCCTTGGACTGCCAGATGAGATCCTGATTCAGGTCGGCGTTCCCGAGGGTCGCGCGGGAGAACCCACCACCGCCACCGCCGCCCCCGCCGCCGCCACGGCCGCGGCCGGGGCCGCCCCCACCCACCTCGGTCCGGATCCCATCGCTCTGCACCCCGAGCGGGTTCACCGCGAAGACATACGCCTGCCGACGATCGTTGAAGGTGTCGAGGATGAACTGCACATGGTCGTCGTTCTGGATCCGGTCGCGGTCGGCGAGCGTCCCGCGCACCGTACCGGCCGGGGCGAAGGCGCGGACGGCGAAGTAGATCGCCTCAGGGCCGTACCAGACGAGGGCCTCGGTGGAATCGAGCGCCGGGCGGCCGTCGGTCGGGTTGAACTGGGAGAAGCCGGTGAGCCGCGCGGCGCGGACCCACGGGGCCTCGTCGAGGCGGCCGTCGATCGTGATCGCGTCCTCGAACCGGGGGATCGCGACCTCGGTCTGCCCCGCGCGGCCGTCATGCGTGGACTGCGCACGAAGCGGGGTGACCAGGGGCAGGGCCCCGGTCACCCCGATCACCACCGACCGGAGCCACCATCCTCGAGACATCACAGACCATACGCAGATCCGATCCGAGATGTTGTGGGGACTATCAGGACCCCGCTTGACGTGCATGGGTCTCTCGGTGTATTCAGCGGTCGGAAAGCGCACCGCATTTATCAGACCGGGGGGATCGATGCTCGTAGATGAGGGGATGACCGACCGTCTGTTCTCGGACGGCGACGACGACGAGGAGCTCGGCTACGGCGCGGGCGGCGGGCGCTCGCGGTCGTACGACGAGGAGGAGGACGAGGAGGGGGGGTGGTCCGTCGCCAAGGACCAGTCCGACTCCATCTGGGATTCGACCGACCAGTCGGATGATGACGAGGAGGAGGGGGGCGTGGCCCCGCTCGCCGAGGGGAGCGAGGACGACGAGGAGGGGGACCTCTTCGGTGAGCCCCCCGCCCCGCGCCGTCGTGGCCGGAAGCCGGCCGAGAAGCCCCGGGTGAAGAGCATCTTCGAGATGATGGACGAGACCGGGGAGCACCCGATCCCGGAGCCCGCTCCGGCGGCGGCACCGAAGGCGGAGGCTAAGCCGGCGGCGAAGGCCGCGCCCGTGAAGGCGGCAGCCAAGACCCCGGCGAAGCCGGCGGCCAAGGCCCCCGCCACGAAGGCCCCGGCGAAGCCCGCCCCCAAGGCGGCGAAGAAGGCGCCGGCCAAGAAGCCAACGAAGCCCGCCAAGCCGGTGAAGAAGGGCGCGAAGAAGCCGGTCAAGAAGGCGGCGGCGAAGAAGCCCGCCAAGAAGCCGGTGAAGCCCGCCAAGAAGGTCGTGAAGAAGGCCGCCCCCAAGAAGGTGGCCAAGAAGGCGGTCAAGAAGCCGGCCCCGAAGAAGGCCGCCAAGAAGCCGGCCAACAAGAAGTAGGGCCGCTCACCCCACCGCACGGTTCCCCCCGGACCAGCGGCGTGGCGCTTCGGCGCTCGGTGGCTCTCGCCACCGGGCGCCGTTCCGCTATCCCCCCCGCCTCAGGCGCGTTAGTCTACTCCGCACGATGTCGACGGACGCCCCGGTCGCCCTGCTCCGAGTCCACGCGCGCCATGCCCCATGGAACGCGCGCGGTCTCGCCGCCCATGCGACCGCCCTCGTCGATTCGGCCGGGATGCGCCCCACCAACGCCTCCGCGCGCGCCGCGCTGAGCGCCCGCGCCATCCGCTTCTACGTGGCCAACGGCCTCCTCGATCACCCCGAGGGGAAGGGCACCGCCGCCACCTATCACTACAAGCACCTCCTCCAGCTCCTCGCCATCAAGATCCGACAGCGCGAGGGGCAGACGCTCGACACCATCAAGGCCGAGCTCGCCGGTCAGCAGGGGGACCAGCTCGAGCGGCGCGTCGCCACCGCGCTGGCCCCGGCCCTGGGCGTCGAGCCCGCCGCGATGAAGCCGCGCGATGACGCCGAGCCCCAGCGCTGGCAGCGGATCCCCGTCGCCGACGGGATCGAGCTCCATGTGCGCGGCGATTCGCCGGCGGCACGGGACGCCGCGCTGGTCGCGATGCGCGAGGCCATCCGCGCCGCCCTCGGTCGCGAGGACATCCGCTGAGTACCCGCCGACCCGCGGCGCGCACCGTCCTCCTCGACCGCGCGCTCGAGGGTCTCCCGCTGTTCCGTCTCTCCGACAGCGCCGA
>JAJTFH010000038.1 GCA_021298395.1 Gemmatimonadota bacterium
TGCATCGTGCGCACGGGATCGGCGAACTGTGGTCCGACCCCCTCATCCACCGTCAGCGACATCCCCATCGCCGCAGGGACCACGAGGATATCGGAGAAGATGATCGCCGCATCGACCCCCATGAGATCGACGGGCTGGAGTGTCACCTCGGTGGCGAGCTCTGGGGTGTGACACATCGTGAGGAAGTCGGCCTTCGCACGCACCGCGCGGTACTCGGGGAGATAGCGACCCGCCTGGCGCATCATCCAGACCGGAGGACGCTCCACCGGTTCGCGGCGGCAGGCACGGAGGAAGAGATCGTTCACGGGAGTGGACATCAGCGGTTCCGAGAGGTGCGAGGGGGACGACGAGCGCCGGCGGTCGCGCGGGGCGGTTCCGGCGGGATGGGGGGACCGGCGAAGAGCGATTCGAGGGTCACACTGAAAGCTTGCAACGCCTCACCATGCGCGATGGCGGTGCGGAGCTTGGTCATCGGACGGGCGAGGAGCTTGGCGACGATGCGATCGGTCGCGTGATCGGCGACCGCATCACCCGCGGCGAAGGTGAGTTCACGACGACAGATCTCCGTCAGGGCCTGCGCGAGGGGACGGATCGCCTCGCGCGCGGCCGCCGCGGCGACCCACTCGACGAAGCTCTCGAGCTCGGCCTCGACGATCGCTTCCGCCGCCGGTGCCGCCGCCTTACGTGTCGCCTCCGCTTGGAGCACCGGGAGGTGCAGGGCATCGAGGTCGGCGACGGTGATCCCGGGGACCCCATGTAACGTCGGGTCGATGTTGCGCGGGATCGAGAGATCCATCAGCAGCAGCGGATAGGTCGAGGTGCCACAGTTCTCGCGCGCCTGTCGCAGCGCACTGGCGACGACGACCGGCTCGGTGGCCCCCGTCGCGGCGATCGCGACATCGGCCATCGCGAGTTCCACATGCAACGCCTCCCACGGGGCGGCGCGCCCACCGATCTCGGCGGCGAGCTGCTGGGCCCGCTTGGTGGAGCGGTTGATGCAGACCACATCGCGCGCGCCGAGCTTGTTGAGCTGGCGTGCGACCGACTGTCCCGTCTTCCCACAGCCGACGACGACGAGCCGCGCATGCGCGAGATTCCCGAATCGGTCGCGCGCGGTCGCCGCCGCCTCGGCGCCGACGGAGCGACGCCCACCGGTCAGTGAGGTCTCGGTCTGCACGCGCTTCCCGGTGCGAAGCGCGGTGTCGAAGAGGCGGTGCAGGACGGAGCCCGCGGCGCCCGTCTGCGAGGCGCGGCGATAGCAGTCGCGGATCTGGCCCAGGATCTGTCCGTCCCCCATCACCTGCGAGTCGAGTCCGGTGGCGATGCGCAGCACGCGGCGCGCGACGTCGAGCCCAGCCTGTCGCTGGGCGATCGCCAAGAGCGCCTTGGCATCGGCCTTGTTCCCCATCCAGGCGCGTGCGATCGCGGTGATCGCGTGGTCGAAGGCGGCCGGGGTCGCCGGGTCGTGACTCGCCGTCCAGGCATAGATCTCGCTCCGGTTGCAGGTGGCGAGACAGACGACCTCGCGCACGTCCGCGTGGAGGTTCCCCGCCTCGAGGCGCGCGATCCGCGCATCGGTGAGGTGGAACCGTTCGCGGGTCGCGACGTTCGCGTGCCGGAAGTCGACCGCCATCGAGATCAGCATGATGTCACCGGCCTCGGAAGGGACCGTTCAGTTTCACGACGGTCCAGTTGAGGTAGATCGCGATGGTGACCCAGGTGAGGTACGGGGCGAACCAGATCCCGGCCTCGTAGGCCAGGGGCCGCGAGGTCCAATACATCCAGAAGATCGACAGCCAGAAGGGACCCACCTGCCAGAGGGCCCAGTCGGGTCGGCGGGCTCGGAAGAAGAGCCAGCTCCACCAGACATTGCCGACCCCGTTCACCACGCAGGCGACCTGGAAGAGCAGGCGCTCCTCCGGCGTTCCCCCCGTGCCACGCCAGGCGATGACGCACCCGGTCCCCGCCGTGAGGAAGACGGTCGTCCAGATCGGGCCGAAGAGGGCATCGCGTGGCTTCCACCACGGCTGCCTGAGCGACCGATACCAGGGGCCGATGTCGGTGACGAGTCCCCCCAACGTCGCGACGCTCGCCCAGAAGGCGACCGCCGTGGCGATGGGGATCCACCAGGGGGCGTCCATCAGGCCGTCGCAAGACCGGTGAGGTGCGCAAGGTTCTTGAAGAAGATGCGGACATGACTGAGCGGCTTCGCCCGCACCAGCCGCTTCCGCATGTAGGCATCGAAGGTGAGCCGCTGCACATCCTCGTCGCGGCAGATCGCGACGAAGCGTTCCCGACGATCATCGTCGGTGTACCAGAAGCGCTGCATGATGTCGAGCACCCAGAAGACCTGCCCGTGCGCGCGCATGAAGCGCTTGCGCGCGCCGGCCAGCGCGCGCGCCGAGCCCGTGGCGAGCGCGGCTTCGACCGCATCGGCGGCGAGCCGCCCCCCGGTCATCGCATAGAAGATCCCCTCACCGCTCGCCGGAGCGACGACACCGGCCGCATCGCCGGCGAGCACCACCTCACGCCCGTCGTCCCAGATCGGGAGCGGGTGCAGCGGGATCGGGGCCCCCTCGGTGCGGATCGTCCGTGCCTGATCGAGCCCCGTGGCCTCGCGGAGTCGCGCGACCGATCCCTTGAGACTGAATCCCTTCTGGAGCGAGCCCGTCCCGATGCTCGTGGTCTTCCCGTGCGGGAAGACCCAGGCATAGAAGTCCGGCGAGAGCGGGCTCTGGTAATAGACGTCGCAACGATCGTGTGCGAAGGCGTCGGAATCCACCGTGGGGGACTCGACGATCTCATGGTAGGCGAAGACGAACTTCCCCTCGTCGGCGCGCGGGATGCACTGGCGCGCGACCTGTGAGAGCGCCCCGTCGGCCCCGATGATGTAGCGGGCGCGCACCGAGCGCTCCTCGCCATGCCGCGACCGTCCATCGGTGTAGACCACCCGCGCCACGCCGTCGGCGTCATGCTCACGCCGCACGAAGGCGCCAGTGCGCCGCACGGCGCCCGCCGAGGCGGCCCGCGTCCGCAGCCATTCATCGTAGACATCGCGATCGACCATCCCCACGAATCCCTCGCCGACGGGGATGTCGACGTTCTTCCCCTTGGGGGAGATCATGCGCGCTTCGTTGATGCGTGCGACGAGCACCGATTCCGGCACCTCGAAGTCGGTGAGGAGCTGTGGGGGGACCGCCCCGCCACAGGGCTTCACGCGCCAGGCGCGATCGAGCAGGAGCACCGAGCGCCCGCGCCGCGCGAGTTCATGCGCCGCCGTCGCGCCAGCGGGACCCCCGCCTACCACCACTACATCGTAGGTCATCTCGGTCATGCGATCTCCTCGATGGTCTCTCCGGTGCGCGGCGTGAGCCCATAGGGGGCTACCAGACGCCACGCAAAGTCCGGGATCATCCGCTTCATCCGATGCGGACGCTCATGTCGCAGCGTGAGGATCCCCTCCGCCGCCTTCATCTCCACCCGTGTGCGCGCGAACTCCAACCCCTTGGGGCCGAAGCGTCGCTGCGCCCACCCGATCAGCGGGCGCGCCCAATCGGGGGCCCCACGCACCGGCAATCCTCCCACCGAGCGCTCGAGCAACTGTACGAAGCTCCGCACCGCACTCGTGCGATCCCCGCGCGACCCTGGGGCGCTCAGCACCACCTCATCGCCCAAGAGTGCGACCAGCTCCTCGCCGCGTGCTGTGCGGACGAGCAACCACTGCGCGCCCTCGCCTCCCATATACCCGACCGTGAGATCGCTCAGACTGTTCGTGTAGTCGAAGCAGGAGCGACAGGTGGTCGGGAAGAAATCCTTGGGGAGTTGCCGGATCGGGAGCTGCAGGAAGGGGATGTGCCGGTGTGACCCATCGGCGAACCGGAGCTCCACGCGGAAATCCGCGAGAAATTCGAGGTAGGTGACCTCGTCCGGATTCGGCGTGAGGAGCGAGAGGAAGTGATGGAAGTGCTCGGTCGTCGTATTGTCGCTGCACGGCGTCCCGATCACGTACAACCGCTCGAGTCCGAGCCGCGCCTCCAAGGCGCGCAATGCATGCACCTGACAGGCCACCCCGATCACCGCGAGCCGGCGATACCCGCGCTCGGCGCAGGTATCGAGCAGCGCCAGCAACGGCGCATATCCCATCTTCATCCCGCGGCACTGCGCCATCTCCGACGCCTCGGTCACGATCACCGGTCGCGGACGCCAGCGGTCAGTCGGGTCACTCGCGACCGCCAACACCGCATCGACCGCGCCGGTCTCCAAGAGCCGCTCGGCGATCCGCGTCGTGATCCCGGTCCACTGGGCCCCGGCGAGCGGCGCACGTAGCGCCGCACGGTACATCGCGCGGAAGGGACCGAAGAAGGCTTCGTCGGTCGTCATCTCCCGCGTGCGCCCATGCACCTGATGCTCGAGCACGTCATAGCGCGGGTGGATGAACTGACAGACCTTGCCGCAGTGCGCCGCGTGCGATGAGCGCGAGACCCCGCAATCGGTGCAGAGGTCGCGGTGCGGCGCCTCCGCCAACGTGGGCGTCGCCTCGAGCACGGGGAGCATGGCCACCGCCATCAGCGCATCGCCCCGAGGATCGCGTCACCGGCATCGTGCCGCTGAAAGACCCCGGCGCGCACCGTCGGGGTGCTGGAAAGCGCCATCCCCGCCGCCACCACGAACAACACCGCCTCGGCGGCGAAGATCACCGTGTAGCCGCGGGTGACATCACCGAGGCCGGCGATCGTGAGGTCGCTCGCGACCCCGCCCCCGAGCGAGCCGGCGGCGTAGGCGATCGCCTGCGCCGCCCCATAGACGCCGAGTCGGATCCCCGCGCCACGCGTGGCATCGGCGGCGGTCATCGCCATCATCGCCCCGATCGCACCGACGGCGAAGACGCCATTCGCCATCCCGAGCCCGAAGATGATGAGCGACAGGGCGCCAGCGCCTCCGAGCGCCGGCGACTGCGAGAGGGCGACGAGCATCACCGCGGAGGCGAGGCACCCACCGACCGCCCACTGCCGGAGCGAGCCGATGCGTGCGCTCAGCACCGCGGCCCCGAGCATCCCGAGCATCACCCCGCCATGCTGCGTCCCACCGAGTTTGGTGCTCTCCCCAGGGGTCATCCCGAAGACCCGACCGGCGAAGGGCTCCAAGATGAGATCCTGTGCCGAGTAGGCGAGCATCGCCGCGAAGACGAAGAGCGCGAAGCGTCGCGTGCTCCGATCCTCCAGCGCATCGCGGAGCACCGCACCGAACCCGGCACTCGGCGCCACCGCCGGGGCAGCGATCGCCGGGCGACGGATCCCCCATGAGCCCCACGCTGCGAGCGAGGCGAGCCCGATCGCCGCGAGGCAGACCACGCCGATCACCGTGAGGAGGCGCGAGAAGGAGAAGGGATCGAGCAGCTGGCCCGAGACCCCGGCCGTCACCGCGATCCCGGCGATCATCATGATCCAGAGCAGGGCCGCCGCGCCACCGAGGCGACGCGGCTCCACCTCCTCGGCGACATGCGCCAAGAGCGCGGTGCCGGCGGCACTCATCCCGACGCCGATCAGCGCGTAGCCGACGAAGGCGAGGGCGAGTCCCATCGTCAACTGCGTGGCGGCGACGGAGACGCCGAGGGCGGAGAGGAAGCCCCCCGCCGAGAAGACGATCACCCCGCCGAGGATCCACGGCGCGCGATGGCCGGTGCGATCGGAGTC
Organism: Gemmatimonadota bacterium; assembly: GCA_021298395.1. GTDB lineage: Bacteria > Gemmatimonadota > Gemmatimonadetes > Gemmatimonadales > Gemmatimonadaceae > Pseudogemmatithrix. Next base: position 5,694 of record JAJTFH010000038.1, read on the forward strand.
GAAGCCGAACTTGGCGCGCGACATCTGGATCACGAAGTGCAAGGCGACGAGGATGCTTGGGATCGTCGCGGGCAACGCGAGCTCGACGACCATCACACGGTTGAGCGTGGAGGTCATGATCGCGGCGACCGCCCCGATCGCGATCTGCGCGAGCCCGAGTCGGGCGACGAAGCCCCACCCGCGACCGGGACGCATCGGAGGAGCGCTGGACATCAGGGGAGTCCTCGCAGGGCGAAGGCTGCGACCATCATCCCGGCCACGGAGAAGGGAACGCCGAAGGCAGAGAGGAAGAGCGCGCGCTCCCGCGGGGCACGCATGAAGTACGTCATCTGCACGAGCTGCACGACCACGAGCCCGGCGATCGCGGTGGCTGCGCCGGTGGCGCCCCACGAGGCGAGCAGTCCGAGGACCACGACCTGCGGCAGGAGCATCACGGCACAGAGGACCCAGGCGGCGCGCTGTGGCCCGAGGGTCGCGGGGAGGGAGCGGATCCCCATCTGCCGATCCCCCTCGATCGCCTTGAAGTCGTTGAGCGTGAGGATCCCGTGCGCGCCGAGTGAGTAGAGCGCAGCGATGAGCACGATGCGCATCGCTGGCATCGCCCCATCGAGCAGGACGATCGCGCCGGTGATCCAGGCGAGTCCTTCGTAGGTGAGGCCGACGGCGGCGTTGCCGATCCACCCGTTCTGTTTCAAGCGGAGCGGTGGGGCGGAGTAGGCCCAGGCGAAGGCGAGGGCGATGCTCACGGCGATCAGGCCGCGCATCCCGAGCGGGATCGCGACGAGCAAGGAGAGCATCGTCCACGTGATCGCGATGCGGAGTCCCCACGTACCGGGGATCCGTCCCGATGGGATCGGGCGCTGCGGCTCGTTGATCGCATCGACCTCGCGGTCATACCAATCGTTGGCCGCCTGACTCGTCGCGCAGACGAGTGGCCCGGTGATCGCGATCCCGAGCGCGATGGTGCCCCAGCGACCCGCGAGTGGGATGCCGGCCGACACGGCGCCGCAGGCAAAGGCCCACATCGGCGGGAACCAGGTGACGGGCTTGAGGAGCTCGAGCACCGCCGCCGGCTGCGGCCAGGCGCGACCGACGCCGATCGGAGCGCTGACGGACGAGACTGTCACGAGACCATGACAGCAGGGGTGGACGATGCCGACGCGGGGGGACGCATCTGATCTCAGCTCGCTTCCGCCGCCGCGTCGACGTCGCCGCCCGAGAGACCGTGGCGGCGCAACTTCACATAGAGCGTCTGCCGCGAGAGGCCCAGCACCTCGGCGGCGGTGGTGCGATTGTCACCGGTGAGCTGGAGCGCGGCTTCGATGAAGTGGCGCTCGACGAGATCGGTGGTGTCCTTCACGAGGGTCGGGAGCGAGACGCGCCCGACGAGCGACGTGAGATCCTCGACCGCCTTGGTGAGATCGCGCGCGCCATGCGGGACGGTCGCGACGCGGCGACCGACGTCGCGCATCACGAAGCCCATGTTGGTCCCGGCCTCGCTCGGCATCGCGACGGCCGAGATCTCGATCTCGGTGCTCAGGCCGAGTTCGCCGCGGATCCCGCTCGCGGCGATGCGGACGACGTTGTGCTTCTTGAGGGTGGTCAGGAAGACGGGGAGGTCGGCCCCGGGACGCCCGACCCAGTTGCCGAGCGAGCGTCCCTTCACCTGTTCCTCGCTCCCGAGTTGCACGAGATCGAGGAAGGCCCGATTCGCGTAGACGATGTCCCCTTCATCATCGGTCAGGACGAAGGCATCGGGCGCACGGCCGACGAGCTCGAGCAGGAGGTCGCGCGTCGACACCGTCGGACCGATCGCTGGCGTGGAGAAGCGCGCGAGCCGCACCAGGAGGAGTGTCATGTTCTCCTGCCGGAAGCAGGAGGCCGAGGCGAGGGTCTCCCCGCGTCCCTCGGCGAGTTGGATGCGCACATCACCAGCGTGCCCGGTGGTGCGCGCCGCGGCGAGGAGATCCTCCATCGCCCGGGTCTGATCGGCGGCGATCCCGAGCGGGAAGGGCTTCCCGACCAACTTCTCGGCGGAGAGATCGAAGAGGCGTGCCGCGGAATTCGAGGCGTCGACGATCTTCATCGTGTCGGCATCGACGACGACGATCGCATCGGTGGAGAGCTGGAAGAGGAGCCGATAGCGCGTCTCCACGTGCCGCAGCTTCCAATAGTCGCGTTCCATCGCCTGCTGCGTGTCGACGAGGCGCTGCTGCAACGAGGAGATCGCGCGGAGGTCGCGCCCGACGGCGATCACCGATCCGTCATCGGCGCGGATCGCGTTGTAGGCCACGGGGATGTCCGCCCCCACGTTGGACGGATGGTTCACCTGGCGCCGCCGCGTGGTGCCCCCGCTCGTCGCCTCGCGGAGCAACCCTTCGATCTTGGGTCGCGACTCCACGGTGACGGTATCGATCCAGGCCTTTCCCACCCACTCCTCTGCTCCCGCCACCGGCGATTCGGCGCCCGAGAAGGAGACATGACGAATCACGCCTTCACGGTCCACGACGAGGGCGACCTCGCTCGTGGCGGTGATGAGCTTCGCGGCGGCTTCCGGGGCGAGCCCGGTCAGCTCAGCGCGCGAGTCAGGGGTGAAACGATCACGGGATTCCATGGGCGGAGGTGCCTGCGCACCGATGCGAGGTGAGGGATCGAGGGTCAGGAGATGGAGCAGAGCCGACGGGCTTCGTGGACCGCCGAGGTGCCATCGACCGCATGACCATCGGCGCCGACGCGCGAGACGATCTCTGGGTCTTTGGTCACCAGCGGCCCACCAACGATGACTCTGATGTCACGATTACTTGACAACTGTCGGATCCGCTTGATGTCTCGGGCGAGTCCATTGAGGTGCTTGGTGCACGATATCGAGAAACCGATGCAGTCGTACCGTGTTTCTTGGACTTTGTCCAGCAAATACTCCTCATTATAGCTTGACAAGAAGTGGACGTCCCAGCCGTCACGGAGGAGGTTCTCGGCGACGATCATGGTGCCGAGGGTGTGCTGCTCCCCGGGGGCGAGGGAGATCATGATCCGTCCCGTCCCGCCGGGGAGGGCGGGGTTGGTGAGCTGCGCGGCGAGCTCCCGCATGAGGCACTGGATGCGGCCGGAGCCGATCGTCACCTCATAGAAGGAGCACTCGTCGGTCTCCCACATCTCACCCAGCCGGCGGGCAGCCGGCGCGAAGAGGTCTTCGAAGACCTCCTCCGGAGTGGCACCGCGAGCGAGGAGACCTCGCATCAGGTCACCGGCCGCTCCCTCCTCCGCTGAGAGGAGGGCGAGGGTGAACTCGGAGATCAGCGCCTCCGTCGTGCTCGACTGCTCTGTCATAGACCCACCAGGTAGGGGGGCGAAACCCCGGTGACTGCCCATCCATAGTGGCACTCCCCCGTCCAGCTGTCAATAGCGATTGACGTAAACTTGTATTGACAGATTGCCCGAAGTGCGCCAATATCTCCTAGGAATATCCAATCCGGTCCGGTCGATGTCCAATGACCAGACCGGAAGGCTCAAACTGGGACCGACGTGTCAGCACCTATGACGTCAATCGGACTGTACACCCCGGAGCAGCGCGCACGACGCGATGCCACACGGTGGACGCTGGTCCAGGGGATCCTCGCCCCCCTCCAGTTCCTCGTCTGCATCGCCTCGGCGGGCCTCGTCCTCCGCTACCTCGCCAGCGGCGAGGGGCTCGCGATCGCCAACCTCTCGGTCCTCATCAAGACCGGGGTCCTGCTCGTCATCATGGTCACCGGTTCCATCTGGGAGAAGGTGGTCTTCGACGAATGGCTCTTCGCCAAGCCCTTCTTCTGGGAAGACGTCGTCTCGATGGGGGTGATCGCGCTGCACCTCGCCTATGTGGCAGCGCTCTTCACCGACGCACTCACCGTGCGTGGGCGGATGCTCCTCGCCCTCGTGGCGTACGGTGCCTATGTGCTCAACGCGGTGCAGTTCGTCCTCAAGCTCCGTGCGGCGCGGTTGCAGGAGGCCACCCAGCGCTCGCCCCGTTCACCGAGCGCCTCCTCTTCTATAGTAGGGGCCGCGGTATGACCGGCACCGCACTCCCCACGATCAATCCCGCGACCGGATGTGTCGACGCGCCGGTGCTCCGCGAGCGCGGCCAGCGCGAGGTCTTCTGCGGCCTCACCGGGATCGTCTGGCTCCATCGCAAGATGCAGGACGCCTTCTTCCTCGTGGTCGGCTCCCGCACCTGCGCGCATCTCATCCAGTCCGCCGCCGGGGTGATGATCTTCGCCGAGCCGCGGTTCGCGACGGCGATCCTCGGCGATCGCGATCTCGCGGGGATGGCCGATTGCAACGAGGAGCTCGATCGCGTCGTGCGTGAGCTCCTCGCACGACGCCCCGATATCACCACGCTCTTCCTCGTCGGCTCCTGCCCGAGCGAGGTGATCAAGCTCGATCTCGGTCGCGCGGCTGAACGCCTTGGTGGCGAGTACGCTGGTCGCGTGCGCATCCTCAACTACTCCGGCAGCGGAATCGAGACGACCTTCACGCAGGGGGAGGACGCCTGTCTCAAGGCGTTGGTCCCCGTGCTTCCCGAGGCGCCGGCGACGCAGGAGAGCGTCCTCGTCTGCGGGACCCTCGCCGACGTGGTCGAGGATCAGTTCGGGCGACTCTTCGCCGAGCTCGGGATCCCGGTGCAGTTCTTCCCACCGCGGCGTGCCACCCAGTTGCCCTCGATCGGGCCGGGGACGAAGCTGCTGTTGGCGCAGCCCTTCCTGAACGAGACGATGCGTGCCCTGCAAAGCCGCGGGGCCACGCTCCTCTCGGCGCCGTATCCCCTTGGTGTCGAGGGAACGACGGCCTGGCTCCGCGCTGCGGCCGAGGCCTTCGGGATCGCACCGGAGCGCTTCGCGAGCGCGATCGCGGCGCCGGCGCAGCGGGCACGCACCGCCGTCGCACGGTATCGCCCGACGCTCGAAGGGAAGCGCCTCTTCTTCTTCCCCCAGGGGTTCGATCAGGCGGGGGATCTCGCCGAACTCTTCGCGCGGCCGTTGCAGCGCATCGCACGGCTCAAGGTATAAGCGATGCAGCTCACCCTCTGGACCTACGAAGGCCCGCCCCATGTCGGCGCGATGCGTGTCGCGACCTCGATGGAGGGGGTGCACTATGTCCTACACGCCCCGCAGGGCGACACCTACGCCGATCTCCTCTTCACGATGATCGAGCGCCGGTCGGCGCGGCCTCCGGTGACCTACACCACCTTCCAGGCCCGAGACCTGGGTGGGGACACCGCAAATCTCGTGGTGACGGCGGTGCGGGAGGCGTACGAGCGCTTCAAACCCCGCGCGCTCCTCGTCGGCGAATCCTGTACCGCCGAGCTGATCCAGGATCAGGCGGGGGCGCTCGCGATGGGGATGCAGCTCCCGATCCCGGTGGTCCCGCTGGAGCTCCCCTCCTACTCCAAGAAGGAGAACTGGGGGGCCTCGGAGACCTTCTATCATCTGACGCGCACGCTGGTGGGATCGACGGTACGTCCGCGTCCGGAACGCGGCGGTCGCCGCCCGCGCGTGAACCTCCTCGGGGCCACCGCGCTCGGTTTCCGTTGCCGCGATGATGTGCGCGAGGTCCGGGAGCTCCTGCGGACGATCGGGGTCGATGTGCATGTCGTCGCGCCCCTCGATGCGACGCCGGAGGCGCTGGCGACCCTGACCGACGCCGATGCCAACGTGGTGCTGTATGGCGAGATCGGCTACACCACCGCCGCCTGGTTGCAGCGGGTCCATCAGATGCCGATGATCCGCACCGTCCCGATCGGTGTGGGCGCGACGCGCGACTTCCTCACCGAGGTCGGGACCGTGCTCGGCCTCGAGGTCCGCGCGGCGCTCGACTCACCCGCAGCGCGGCTCCCCTGGTACTCCCGCTCAGTGGACTCCACCTACCTCACCGGAAAGCGGGTCTTCGTCTTCGGCGATGCGACGCACGCGATCGCGGCGGCCCGCATCGCCCGCGACGAACTCGGCTTCGAGGTCGTGGGGATCGGGACCTATTCGCGCGAGATGGCGCGTGAGGTGCGCGAGGCGGCGCAGGCGTATGGCCTCGAGGCGCTGATCTGCGACGACTATCTCGCGGTGGAGGAGGCGATCACCGCCGCCGCGCCCGAGCTTGTGCTCGGGACGCAGATGGAGCGGCACATCGCCAAGCGCCTGCACATCCCCTGCGCGGTGATCTCCTCGGCGCGCGTGGTGGCCATGCGAGCCCCTCCGGTGTCGATGGGGCCACGGCCCTGCTGGAGGCCCCGGCGCCGACCGCATCGCTCACGGTGGCCGCGGATCCGGCGGTCCCGGTGTGGACCGCTGAGGGAGAGAAGGAGCTCAAGAAGATCCCCTTCTTCGTCCGGAAGAAGGCGCGGGCCAATACGGAACGCTTCGCGACGGAGCGCGGGATTCACCAGATCGATGTGACGACGCTGTATGAGGCGAAGGCGCACTATGGCAAGTAAGCGCGCCGCGGCGGCCGTCCCGATCCGTGTGGTCGTGGTGACGCTCGATGCGCACCTCGCCGATGCGTTCGGGCGCGCGCAGCAGATGCTCGCCAAGGATCTCCCCGCGCTGACGCTCCGGATGCATGTGGCAGCGGACTTCGCGACCGACGCCGAGGCGGTGGCGCGCGCGACGGCCGATATCGCCACGGCGGATATCGTGATCGGGACGCAGCTCTTCACCGAGGAGTCGGCGGGACCGGTGCGGGAGGCGATCGCCGCGCGCCGTGAGGCCGCCGATGCTACGGTCTGCATGCTCTGTGTGAACGAGCTCGTCCGTCTCACCAAGCTCGGTGGGTTCTCTATGAGCGAGGAGGGGAATCGATCCCCCTGGTCGCCGATCGCGCTGCTCAAGCGGTTGCGGGGGTCACGCACGGATGGGAAGTCGGCGGGGGAGCGTCAGCTGACCATGCTCCGCCAGCTCCCCAAGCTGCTGCGCTTCATCCCGGGGACGGCGCAGGATGTCCG
>JAJTFH010000007.1:0-3235 GCA_021298395.1 Gemmatimonadota bacterium
ACACTTCTCCTCCGCGACGGTGCACCACGAGCTGATCCCGGGACATCATCTGCAGGGGTTCATGGCGAGCCGGTATCACCCGCATCGCAGCGCCTTCAGTACCCCCGCTCTGGACCGAAGGGTGGGCGCTCTATTGGGAGATGCTGCTCTGGGACCTCGATTTCCCCCGGACGCCCGAGAACCGGATGGGCTTCCTCTTCTGGCGCTCGCATCGCCTCGCGCGGATCCTCTTCTCATTGAAGGTCCATCTCGGGCAGATGACCCCGCAGGAGGCGGTCGATCTCCTCGTGAACCGAGTGGGCCATGAACGAGCGAATGCCGAGGCCGAGGTCCGGCGCTCCTTCAACGGCACCTACTCCCCACTCTATCAGGCGGCCTACATGCTCGGTGGCCTCCAGATCCGTGCGCTCCATCAGGAGCTCGTCCAGTCAGGGCGGATGACGAATCGCGCCTTCCATGACGCGATCATGCAGGGTGGGCGGATGCCGATCGAGATGGTTCGGGCGCGACTCACCAACGCCCCGCTCACGCGCGACTCCCGCGCACAATGGAGGTTCATCACCCCCTGAGGCGCACCACCACCGGACCGTGACTGGCGGCCAACTCAGCGCCGCTGGTACATCAGATCGAGCAACTCGTCGTACATCGCGTCGGCGGTCTCCCCGCCGGCGCGCACCGCGGTCGCCGCGCAGTGCCGCAGGTGATTCCGCATCAGCTCGCGACTCACCCCACGGAGCGCCTCCTGCACCGAGGCGATCTGCGTCATCACGTCGGCGCAATACCGATCCTCCTCCACCATCCGGTGCAACCCGCGGATCTGCCCCTCGATCCGCCGGAGCCGTGTGAGGTTCCGCGCCTTCACCTCCGCGTCGACCGCGACCGCGGGGCGCCCCGCGGCGCGCCCCGCGGGGACATGCGTCCCGCAGGCACAGGCCGAGGGATCCTTCTTCGATCGACCGGTCATCGCACGCTCCCGAGGTGAGGGGTCACGGGAGAGAGGGTAGGTACCCCCTCCCCCTATGTCAACCCTTCGATCGACCGGTCATCGCACGCTCCCGAGGTGAGGGGTCACGGGAGAGAGGGTAGGTACCCCCTCCCCCTATGTCAACCGAGGCCGCCGGGCCGTGGTGAGGCGTTGCCCCGTGCCCCCCGCCGGGGTGAACTTCACCAGATGCGCCCTATCGCCTCCCTTCGTCGCGGCCTCCTCGCCGCCCTCCTCGCCCCCGCCCTCCTCTCGGCCCAGGACCGCCCCCTCTCCCGCTGGGAGCGGCAGGCGCGCGACCTCCTGAAGGAGCTGGTCGAGATCAACACGACGCTGACCACCGGGAACAGCGTCACCGCTGCGGAGGCGATGGCGAAGCACATGCGCGCCGCCGGGTTCCCCAGCGAGGACGTGGTGGTCGTGGAGAATGCCCCGCGCAAGGGGAACCTGATCGTACGCTACCGAGGGCGGAACACCACCCGCAAGCCGATCCTCCTCCTCTCGCACATCGACGTCGTCGAGGCGAACCCCGCCGACTGGACCCTCCCACCCTTCCAGTTCATCGAGAAGGACGGGAACTTCTACGGTCGCGGCGTCGCCGACGACAAGGATGAGGGGGCGATCCACCTCACGATCCTCCTGCGCATGAAGGCCGAGGGGATCGTCCCCGATCGCGACCTCATCGTCGCGCTCACGGCGGACGAGGAGGGTGGTCCCGCCAATGGGGTCGACTGGATCCTCAAGAACCGCCCCGAGCTCCTCGCCGCGGAATACGCGCTGAACGAAGGCGGCGGTGGCCGTGTGGAGAATGGACGGCGCATCGCCAACGAGGTGCAGGCGAGCGAGAAGAAGGTCGCCAACTTCATCCTCGAGACGACCAACACCGGCGGGCACAGCTCGCAGCCCCGCCCCGACAACGCGATCTACCAGCTCGCCATCGCGCTCGATCGTGTGGGCCGGTACCAGTTCCCCGTGCGTCTCAACGCCGTCACGCGCGAGTATTTCCGGCGGCAGTCGACGATCTCCGGGGGTGAGGTGGGACGTGCGATGGCGCGGCTCGTCGCGAACGAGAAGGACGCCGAGGCCGCGCGCCTCATCTCGCGCGATCCGGCGAACAATTCCCGTCTCCGCACCAGCTGCGTCGCGACGATGCTCGAGGGGGGCCACGCGATGAATGCGCTGCCACAGCGGGCGCGCGCCACCATCAACTGCCGCATCCTCCCCGACGAGACCACCGAGCAGGTGCGCGCGCAGCTGGCGCGCGCCATCGCGGACACGGGGGTCGCGATCCGCAACGAGCGCGCCGCGGAGGACAGCCCGCCGTCGCCCCTCACCCCCGAGCTCCTCCGCACGATCGAGGAGGCGAGCACCGAGCTCTTCCCAGGGATCCCCGTGGTCCCGACGATGAGCACCGGCGCCACCGACGGGCGCTTCCTCCGCGTCGCAGGGATTCCCGTCTACGGCATCTCGGGACTCTTCTACGACACCCCGAATGCCCACGGCATGAACGAGCGCGCCCAGGCGCAGGCGTTCTACGAAGGACTCGAGTTCATGTATCGACTCGTGCGAAAGCTCTCCGCCGGCCCCGGCGTCTGACCCGTTCCTCCGCACGATCCCCCCTTCTGACCCCCCCGAGCTGTCCATGGCGAAGATCACCGAGACCGAGTGGATCTGGCGTGACGGATCCTTCATCCGCTGGCAGGACGCGCAGGTGCACCTCCTCGCGCACTCCGTCCAGTTCGGCTCCGCCGTCTTCGAGGGGATCCGGTGCTACGCCACGCCGAAGGGCCCCGCGATCTTCCGGCTGACCGAGCACCTCAAGCGCTTCCTCGATTCGTGCAAGATCTATCGCATGGATCCCCCGTGGACGATCGACCAACTCGTCGAGGGATGCCGCGCGCTCGTCGCCAAGAACGGGATCGAGGCCTGCTACATCCGACCGATGGTGATCCGCGGCTACGGTGCGGCGGGGATGGTCCCCTTCGATAGCCCGATCGAGACCTACCTCCCCTGCTGGCCCTGGGGCGCTTACCTCGGCGACGCCGCACTCGAGCACGGCGTCGATGCCTGCATCTCCACCTGGCACCGCGTCGCGCCCAACACGATCCCGGCGGCGGCGAAGATCGCCGGCAACTATCTCAGCGGGCAGCTCATCAAGATGGAGGCGCTCCGCAACGGCTTCGACGAGGCGATCGCGCTCGGACCTGATGGGATGCTCTCCGAGGGGTCGGGTCAGAACGTCTTCGTCGTCGA
>JAJTFH010000007.1:3257-95979 GCA_021298395.1 Gemmatimonadota bacterium
GGTCACGCCGATCCGGAGCGTCGATCGTCTCCCCGTTGGCGCGGGCAAGCCCGGCCCGGTCACCAAGGCGATCCAGGCCCGCTTCCTCGACATCGTGAACGGCCGCACCGACGACACGCACGGCTGGCTCACGTACGTGCGTTGAGGTGCGGCGGGAGTCAGATCAACCCGACAGGGCGATCTCTCACCGCGTCGCGAGTCACCCCCGATCGCCCTCGGACCGCAGTTCCTCAATCTTCCGGCGCGCGTACCCCGTGAGCTCGGCTCCCACCGCCGGCAGGGCGACGAGCCGCTCGTAGTACGTGACGGCGGTGGCCCGGTCACGCTTGGTGCGCAGATAGAACTCGGCGATCCGCATGACCACCTGCGGATGCTGCGGGGCTCTCAGCTCCTCCTCGCGCCATGCCTGCTCGGCTCCCCCGAGGTCTCCCCGAACCACCAACGTCTCGATGTGCGAGAAGGTGGGGACGTAGGGGGTGGTCTTCCCCGAGGGATTCACGATCGCTCCCGCGGCCTTCGCGGCACCCGCGACCACCGCCCGCTGAATGACGAACCCCATCGCGCACGAGCCACCGAGGGCGACGAGGATCCACCCGATGGCGAGCCGAACCCCGCCAAGCCCCGCGATGAAGATGAGGACGACGGCGGCGGCGCCGGCCGATACCACGGCCCCGCCCCATCCCCGGTAGAGAAACTCCTCCGTACTCTCTTGCATCACCGGCGAATGTACCTTTCCTCCCATGTCCATGCCCACCCTCGCGCTCCGCGCCCTCCGCCTCGGCCTGATGGCCATGGCATTCCCCGCCGCCACCGCCGTGGCGCAGGAGACCCTCCGGACCCAGCATCATGATATCCGGCTCACCCTGGTCGCCGATGGCCTGACGAGCCCATGGGGCGTCGCCTTCCTCCCGGGGGGCGATATGCTCGTCACCCAGCGTACGGGCCAGCTCCGCGTCATTCGGAAGGGAAAACTCCTCCCCGACACCGTGCCGGGACTCCCGCCGATCCGCGTGGGTGGTCAGGGCGGACTCCTCGACGTCGTCGCGCATCCCAAGTTTGCCGAGAACCGCTTCGTCTACCTGAGCTACTCCAAGCCGAACGCCGAAGGGAACCAGAGCACGACGGCGGTGATCCGCGCGCGCCTTGAGAACGATCGGCTCACCCAGGTGACGGAGATCTTCGAGGCGCAGAAGTGGTCGCGGGGGATGGGACATTACGGCTCCCGCCTCGCCTTCGATCGTGAGGGCTACCTCTTCATCTCACTCGGCGATCGTCAGGTGATGCCGGCCGGGCCGATCGACTCGCTGCTCAAGCATCCGGCGCAGAACCTCGGCACGCACCATGGGAAGATCATCCGACTCCACGATGATGGGCGCGTGCCGACCGACAACCCATTCGTGAACACCCCGGGAGCCCTCCCGCAGATCTGGAGCTATGGGCATCGCAACGTGCAGGGGCTCGCCGTGCATCCCACCACGAACCAGCTCTGGGCCGACGAACATGGCCCACAGGGCGGCGATGAGCTGAACCTCGTGCAGGCCGGGAAGAACTATGGCTGGCCGGTGATCGGCTTCGGCGTGAACTACCGCACCGGAAGCGCGATCCACGTGGGGACCACGCGGGCCGGGATGGAAGCGCCGATCAATGTCTGGGTCCCCTCGATCGGCATCTCCGGGCTCGCCATCTACACGGGCGACAAGTTCCCGCAGTGGCAGGGACAGCTCTTCGTCGGCGGACTGGTCGGCGAGCGCCTCAGCCGCGTCGCCCTCGACGGGACGACGGTGAAGGAGGTCGAGCACCTCGTGCAAGGCCGCGGGCGGATCCGCGATGTCCGACAGGGCCCAGACGGATTCCTCTACCTCGTCTTCGAGACGCGAAAGGGGGGGAGTCCAGCGCTGATGCGCCTGGAACCCGCCCCCCGTCGCTGAGCACGAACGCCCAGGGCAGGTGAAAGAGGCGCGTCACGATCGTGGCGCGCCTCTCGTGCCTTATGGTGCGCGAACGGTGATGGTGATCGGCGCGCTGGTCAACTCGCGGCTGATCACTCGATGGTCCGCATCACCCAGCACCACGCGGAGGGTGTGCTTCCCCGGGGTGAGGGTGAGCTGCGTCTCGATCTGCCCCGCCCCGTAATGCCGGTGGGAGGGGTCGGCGGGGATCACCTCCCCGATCGCCGGCGCCTCACGGTCGATCAGGATGTGGAAGTGTCCGGTGTTGGAGAGCTTCACCCCCGCCGGCGCGATGCCATAGTTGCGTAGCCCGAAGACCACCTCGAAGGTCGCCGAGACCACCGCGCCGTCCTGCGGGACGCGGAGGAAGATCTCGGGCTTCGGGACAGACGCGGTCTGCGCGGCGAGGGGAGCGCCCCAGAGGAGCGCGACGGTCAGGATGCAGCGACGGAGGGGCATGGTCATGAATGATGAATTCCCCATGTGGGGTGAAAGGTTCCGGTCAGCGGCTCGACGACCGTCGCACGCGCCTCAGTCCGGCAGCTGATCGATCCCACGGAGCAACCGCGTGAAGAAGCCCACCGCGACGCCATAGTCCTCGACGCGGATCCGCTCGTTCACTCCGTGGATCCGCGCCTGATCCCCATCCCCAAGCGGCACCGGGAGGAAGCGAAACGCCTTGTCGGTGTGCGCGCCCCAGTACTTGGCATCGGTCCCGCCCATCACGAGATACGGCAACACGGGAAGCTGCTCCGCAGGCACCAAGGAGCGAATGGTCGAGGCCACCAAGGCATACGCGGGAGAATCCACCGACGACACCGGCGAGGGATTCACCCGCACGCTATCCATGTAATCGACCGAGATCAGGGAGTCGTTCACGATCTCACGCACACGCGCGAGCACGCTCTCATGCGTCTCCCCGGGACGGATGCGGAAGTTGACGATCGCCTCAGCCACCGGCGGCAGCACATTGTCCTTGACCCCGGCCTCGAGCATCGTGGGAGCCGTCGTCGTGCGCAGGAGCGCGGCACCCAGCGGACTCCCGAGCATCGCGCGCTCCACCACCGACGCGGTCAACCAGAGATTGGCGAGTGCCACTCGCTGACCGAATGACGCAGACGGCGCCATCGCCTCCAGCATCCCACGCGTCGGCCCGTCGATGGACGCCGGAAAGGGATTCGCCTCCAACGCCATCACCGCACGGCTCAGCGCCCCAACTGCAGTGCGTGAGGGCGGCATCGACGAGTGCCCGCCATTCGCGGACGCCGTGAGTCGGAACGAGACATACCCCTTCTCCGCGATCCCGACGATCGCCGCACGCCCCTCGACCCCGGGGATCACCCCACTCGCGAGGAACCCCCCCTCGTCCACGACGAGCGCCGGCCTCACCCCGCGCGCCACCAGGGTGTCGACGATCGCGCGCGCGCCGAATCGGCCGCCGTTCTCCTCATCGTGCCCGAACATCAGATAGACCGTCCGCGGGGGGACGTACCCCGACTCGATCAGGCGCTCCACCGCCTCGAGCGTCGCGAGCACCGTCGTCTTGTCGTCGAGCGTCCCACGCCCCCACACATACCCATCGGCGATCACCCCACCGAACGGCGGATGCGTCCACTCGGCGAGATTCGCCGCCGGCACCGGCACCACGTCCATGTGGCCCATCAACACCACCGGCGCCTGGGACGAATCGCTCCCCCGCCAGGTGTAGAGGAGGCTCAGTCCACCGACCAGCTCGCGCTGCAGTGTGGCGTGCAGACGCGGGAACTCCGTCGCCACGAGCGCATGGAAGGCGCGGAAGGCCACCGTATCGATCGGCGCCCCCGAGGCATACGAGATGGTCGCCAAGCGTACCGACCGCGCGAGCCGGCTCGCCGCCTGCTCCGCATCGATGGTGATCGCCTCCGCCTCGCCGGCGGCGGCGGGCGGTGCCGGGAGACGCACGACATTGGTCACCAGGACCGCACCCAGCGCCACGACACCGAACACGAGGACGAACAGGATCTTCTTCACGGCCACTCCAGGAGAGGTGGGGATGCCGGAATATCCATGGGTCCGCCACCTTTCTCCAATGAGCATGGCCACGCTCCCCCCCCTCCCCACCCCGCCCCGTCGCATCCTGGTCGGTGCGTCTGACGCCATCGCCGTCGCCTCGCGCATCGCCACCGCGCGCCCCGACCTCGAGCTGCGCGCGATCCCGCACCCGCAGGTCACCGAGGCGGATCTGGCGTGGGCTGAGTGCTACGTGGGCTTCCGTCGTCCGTCCGTCACGACCATGGGGAGCGTGCGCTGGGTGCACTCCACAGGCGCTGGCGTCGATCCCTGGCTCGCCCCGGGGGCGCTGGCCCCCGCCACCCTCCTGACCCGCTCCCCGGAGCGCTTCGGCCCCGCGATCGCCGAATGGGCGGTGGCGCGGATGCTCGCCGAGGCGCAGCAGCTCGAGGCGCTCGCCGCGGCACAGCACGAGCAGCGCTGGGCCTCGCTCACCCCGCGCCGCATCGCCGGCCGCACCGCCCTGATCCTGGGCACCGGAGAGATCGGCTCTGCGATCGCGGGCCTGCTCACCGCGCTCGGCGTCCGGGTGATCGGCATCTCGCGGTCCGGGACTGTATCGGAGGGGGTTGATCCGGGGGCCTCCGATGGCGGGGCAGCGACGGGGAGGTCACCCGCTCCATTTCACGGGGTGCATACGTCCTCGGCCCTCCCGACCCTCGTGGCCGACGCCGACTGGATCATCGCCGTCCTTCCCGACACCCCCGCGACGCGTGGGCTCCTCTCGCGCGATGTGCTCTCCCGCTGCCGCGGGGCGATGCTCCTCAATGCGGGACGTGGCGCCGTGATGGAGGAATCGGCCATCCCAGAGGCGCTGGAGCAGGGCTGGCTACGCGCGGCGGCGCTCGATGTCTTTCAGACCGAGCCGCTCCCGGCGGATTCCCCGCTCTGGACCGATCCTCGGGTCACGATCTCCCCGCACAGCTCAGGCCCGACGACCATCGCTGGCGCCACGGATGGATTCCTGGAGTGTCTGACGACGATCGAGCGCGGGGAGCGACCCCGCTGGGCGATCGATCTCGCGCGGGGCTACTGAGCGAGCTGGCCCGCCCGCCGCCGGGAGACCCACCCGGCGCACATCGCCAGCACCCAGGCCACGAAGAGGTAGAAGACCAGGATCCCCATCGCGTTCTTGAGCGCGCCGATGAGCCCCAGCGTCCGCACATCCACGAAGAAATACGGATAGGTGCCGAGGAGCTCACCGCGTCCGATCACGTACACGAAATAGGCGAACGGGTAGAGGCTCAGGATCCCGACCTGCGGGAGGAACCGCGCGCCACCGATCTCGGCGGTCGTCACCCAGTACACCGCGAAGAGGGTCGGCACCAGATAGTGGAAGGCGAGATCGGTCCACGCCCCGAGTCCGGTGGGGTTGTACTGCGCGCTGAGCAACACATGGTAGGCGATCCCCACGACGACGATCGCCGCCGCCGCGGTCCACGTGGTGCGGAGGTGCGAAAAGAAACCCGCGGCCGCGCTCCGAGGCGCGACCGCGGGAATGGTGATGACCAACGCGACGAGCAGGTTGGTGAGGATCGTGAAGTAGCCGAAGAGATCGACCATCGACATCCAGGGCGTCCGGGGATTCCCGAACGGATCCACCCCACTCGAGAGATTCAGCCCGATCTGCAGGACCAGGGCCGCCCAGGCGAGGGCGGCCGTCGTGGTCCCGAGGATCAGCCGCACTCAGAGAAGCCGCAGACGTGGCACTTCACGCACCCTTCGGCGAACTCGAGCTGGCTCCCGCAGTCCGGGCAGGTGCCGATGAAGGCGTCGCCGCCGTTCACCGCATCGAACTGCATCTGTGCGCCACCGACGGTGACGACCGGCGCCGGGGCCAGCGTGGCCTGCGGCGCGGCACCCGTGAGGAGCTCCTGCTGCACCCCCTGCTTGGAGCGCATCCAATCCTCGAGCGCGAGCCCGATCGCGTCCGGCATCGAGAGGACCTTGCTCGGGCCGAGGCCCACCGCACGATCCGACGAGATGCCACGGAGCTGACGGTGCACCTGCTGGATCGAGATCCCCGAGCGGAGCGCGAGCGAGATCAACCGCCCCACCGCCTCGGCGTCGGCCATCGCCGAGCCACCCGCCTTCCCGAGGTTGATGAAGACCTCGAAGGGCTGGCCCTTATCGTCCTCGGTGATGTGCACGAACATCATGCCGAGCGGCGTCTCCTTGCGGATCGCCGTCGAGCGGAGGATGTCTGGGCGCGAGCGCTTCTGGCGGCGCTGGAGGTTCTCCGCCTCCGCATCGAACAGGAGCTTCTTCAGGCGATCATTGTCGCTGGTGACCTCGGCGAGCTGACCCTTGAGCTCGGCGAGCTCCCGCTTGGCGGCCGCATCCTCCTTGGCCCCGTCGCGCTTGGCGGCGGCGTCTGCGGTGGCACCGGTCGAGAGCACCTGACCATCGCGCGAGCCGTCGCGATACACGGTGACGCCCTTGCACTTCATCTCGTAGGCGAGCTCGTAGATCGCGCGCACGTCCTCACGGGTCGCGGTGTGCGCGAAGTTCGTCGTCTTGGAGATGGCGGAGTCGCAGTGATCCTGGAACGCCGCCTGCATGCGGATGTGCCACTCCGGCGTGATGTTGTTCGCCGTCGCGAAGACGCGCTGCCACTTGGCCGGTACCTCGGGCTGCTGCACCGAGCCCGTCTTGGCGATCCGCTCCATGAGGGCGTCGGAGTACCACCCCTCCTGCTTGGCGATCGCGACGAAGTCCTCGTTCACGTCGGGCATCATGACGCCGGCCTGATTGCGCATGAAGGCGACGGCGAAGAGGGGCTCCAAGCCCGACGAGCAGCCGGCGATGATCGAGATCGTCCCGGTCGGGGCGACGGTGGTGACGTTGCAGTTGCGGAGCTTCATCTCGGGGCGGATGCGCTGCCCGGCCTCGTCACGCGCGCAGGTCGCGTCCGGGCCCCAGATCGAGCGCTCCCACTCCGGGAAGGCGCCACGCTCCTCGGCCAACCGCGCCGACTCCTTCTTCCCCTCGACGTCGACGAACTCCATGACCTTGCGGCCGAACTCGACCCCCTCGGGGCTGTCGTACTGGATGCCGAGGCGGATGAGCGCGTCGGCGAAGCCCATCACGCCGAGCCCGATGCGACGGATCCGCTTCGCGAGCGCGTCGATCTCCGGGAGCGGGTACTTGTTCGCGTCGATGATGTTGTCGAGCATCCGCGTCGAGAGATGGATGTCCTTGGCGAAGGACTTCCAATCCATCGCACCATCGACGACGTAGTAGCCGACGTTGATCGACCCGAGGTTGCAGACGTCATACGCGAGGAGCGGCTGCTCACCGCACGGGTTGGTCGCCTCGTAGGCGCCAAGGTGCGGGACCGGGTTGTAGCGGTTGGCCTCGTCGATGAAGAAGACGCCCGGCTCACCGGTGCGCCACGCCCCCTCGATCATCTTGTCCCAGACCTGACGGGCGTCGAGCTGGCCGACGACCGCCTTGGAGATGGGATCGATGATATCATAGGACGCCCCCGCCTTGAGGGCGTCCATGTACTTCGAGGTGATGGCGACCGAGATGTTGAAGTTCGTGATCTTGGTCAGATCCTCCTTGCACGTGATGAACTCCATCACGTCGGGGTGATCGACCCGGAGGATCCCCATGTTCGCGCCACGGCGCGTCCCACCCTGCTTCACCGCGTCGGTCGAGGCGTCGTAGAGCTGCATGAAGGAGATCGGGCCGCTCGCGACGCCCGTGGTCGAACGCACCATCGACCCCTTCGCGCGGATCCGCGAGAAGGAGAAGCCGGTGCCGCCACCGCTCTGATGGATCAGCGCCATCGAACGGAGGGTGTCATAGATGCCGCTGTGCCCGTTGGAGAGCGCGTCGTCGACGGGGAGCACGAAACAGGCCGAGAGCTGCCCGAGCGGACGACCGGCGTTCATGAGGGTCGGCGAGTTCGGCTCGAAGCGCCGCTGCGTCATCAGCTCATAGAACTGGCGCGCGACCTTCTCCACCTGCTTCTCGGAGGCGCCGTAGCGACGCTCCGGCTCCGCGACCGTCGTCGCGACGCGCCAGAACATGTCCTCCGGCGTCTCCACCGACTTCCCGGTCTTGTCCTTCACCAGGTAGCGCTTATCGAGGACGGTGCGCGCGTTCTGCGAAAGGGTCGCTGGGGTCGCGGGGGGAGTTACCGGGAGTGCCATTGCCACTTCTCCAACGAAAGGTGATGAGGGGTCAAGGGCGTCCAAGCTACGCGACTCGTGAAGCCGCGCAAGAAGACGACAAACCCCAGCAAGAGAACGACTTACAAACACAATATCACGAAAACGCCCCACGCCCCAAGTTTTCCACGACCACCTCGGTGTCTCCTTCCTCCTGCATCTTCGCGACACCCGAAAAACACCAGAAGCTGGACAGCGCTGCGACCGGCAAATTCTTGCATAACAACCACTTAGCGCTCACCCACCCCGCCACCGGATTTCCGGCCCCGTCGCGGGAGGGGGAGTGTACCCCGATGAGGTGAACGGCGCCAGTCCTTGCTCCGTTCCGCGTGTCCGGCTACCGGGTGGCGCACTCACCCCGACCACAGGTTCCCTTCCACCTGTGCCCCACCTGCGCCCTCACCTGTGTCCTGAACTGTGCCACCGTCCCTTCGTCGCACACCGCCACACGATGCCCGATCGTCACGCGCGCGGCGATCATGCCCGGCCCCCCAGGTCGGCCTACCGCACCGTCCATCCGGCACAGGGCACTCCGCAGCCATGGTGATACGATCGCGTGATTTGCAATAAACCATCGGTTACTCCCGCCCCCCGGCATCGACCCGTATATTCGCTATGTACCGTCGCGCCCCCACGCGCTCGGCGTCGAGCATCTGACGGCCCACCCCACGCGAGTGGCATGAGGACCCGGTGAGCGAGAACCAGAAGATCTGCCCCACCTGCGGCACCGAGTACCCCCTCTCCGAGCGGTTCTGCCCGCGCGACGGCACCGCGCTCCGCGCCGCCGCCAACCAGAGCGACCTCCTCGGCTCCGTCGTCGCCGATCGGTATCACATCCTCAAGAAGCTCGGCGCCGGTGGGATGGGCACCGTCTATCTGGCCGAGCATGTGAAGATGGGGCGCAAGAGCGCGCTCAAGGTGATGAACCCGGGGATGAACACCGACCCCGACGCCGTCGCGCGCTTCAACCGCGAGGCCTCCAATGCCTCCCGCCTCAGCCACCCGAACATCTGCGGCATCTACGATTTCGGTGAGACCTCGGACGGGATGATCTACCTCGCGATGGAGTTCATCGAGGGGTCGGCGCTCACCGACATCATCGAGAAGGGTGGCCCGCTGCAACCCGCGCGCGCCGCGAGCATCATCCATCAGACGGCCGACGCGCTCCAGATCGCCCACGACGCCGGGATCGTCCACCGCGACCTGAAGCCCGACAACATCATGGTCGCGAAGAACCGCGATGGGTCGGACCTCGTGAAGGTCGTCGACTTCGGCATCGCCAAGGCGAGCACCAGCGAGGCGCAGAACGTCACCAAGACCGGGATGGTCGTCGGCACGCCGGAGTACATGAGCCCCGAGCAGCTCGCGGGCGACAAGCTCGATGGGCGCTCCGACATCTACGCGCTCGGCCTCGTCGCCTTCAACTGCCTCACCGGGGCCCTCCCCTTCGCTGCCACCTCGGCGCAGGAGGCGATGATCATGCGCCTCACCGATGTGCCGCGCGCCCTCGCCGACGTGCGGCCCGACGTCGAGTGGCCCGAAGCGGTCCAAGCGACGCTCGACCTCGCGCTCGCTCGCGATGCCACGGAGCGGTATCAGAGCGCGGCCCAGTTCGGTCGCGAATTCGCGTCGGCGCTCGCCGAGATGCCGGCGCATCCCACCGACGAGGCGGGCACCGTGGTGATGAGTGCGCCGGCGACGGTGGCGAGCGCGGCGAAGGCGCCGATGCCCCCGACCCGTGTCGGCGGCCGCGCCGGCACCCCTGCCGGCGCCCCGCCGACTCGCGCCGCACGTGGCGCGACCACCACCGCGGCGCCCGCACCCAAGAGCAAAACCCCGCTCGCCCTGGGTGGCGTCGGCGCGGCCGTGGCGATCGCGGTCGTCGCGTGGAAGATGGGATTGATCGGTGGCGGCGCCGTGGCCGCCGGAGAGACCGCCCCGCTGGGAGCGAGCGCCATGCCGACGACCCAAGTGATGGCGGAGGGTGCCACCGCCGCACCGACCACGCTCCCCCCATCGAGTGGTGCGACCCAGTTGATGGCGAAACCACAGCCGGGCACCGGGGCGCAGCCCCCGGTGGCGACGGCGGGGGGCCGCACGGCGACTCCCGGCCCCGTGCCGACCGCTGGTGCGAAGCCCCCCTCCGCGTCGACGCCGACCGCGGGCCCGAGTGCGCCAGCCCAGGCCCAGGCCGCCGCCCCCGCCGCGCCGAGTTCCATGGCGCAGTTGGAGGGTTGGCTCCGCGAGGTACAGGCCACCGCCGCGACCCCTGCCACCGCCCGTCGTGTCCTCGGCGACCTGCAACAGCTCCAGGGGACCCTCTCTGGGACGGCCCTCGCCGAGTCGCACTACGTACAGATGCTCGCCTACACCAAGCTCGAGGATGAGGTAGGCGTCTGTCGCGCGGCGCGGCAGGTGCGCGCGTTGCACACCGAGCGGCCGCGCATCAATCTCGCGACGCGCGCCATCGAGCTCTTCGGGTGCGAGAATCCGTGAGCGATCGGGTCACGGCAGGACCTGTTTCGATCGAGGTGGTCGGTCGTACGGATGTGGGGCGCCGACGCGAGCATAACGAGGATGCCTTCCTCGTCGCCGATCTCTCCGATGCGCAGGCATCGCCGGCGGTGACGGAAGAGCGCGAGCGGCTCATCTGGCCGCGCCGTGCCCTCGGCGCACGCGGTGCCCTCTTCGTCGTCGCCGATGGCATGGGCGGTGCGGCGGCGGGCGAGCTCGCGAGCGGGATGGCCTGCGCGGTGATCCTCGAGGAGCTCCACGCGCAGTGGGCCGACACGACCGACACCGATCCCGATCGATTCGCGCAGACGCTGCGTCTCGCCACCGAACGCGCGAATCAGCGGATCCACACGCACGCGACCTCCAACCCGGACACCAAGGGGATGGGGACCACGGCCACCCTGGCCGGGCTCCTCGGCGACACGCTCTATCTCTGCCAGGTGGGCGACTCGCGCGCCTATCTCGTCCGCCGCGGCGTCGCCACGCAGATCACCAAGGATCAGTCCCTCATGCAGCGGCTCGTCGACGCCGGCGAGCTCACCCCCGAGGAGGCCGAGGTCTCCGAGCGACGGAACATCATCTTGCAGGCGTTAGGTCCCGAGGCGCGAGTGAAGGTCGATCTCACCGTGCAACGCGTACAGCGGGACGACCTGTTGGTGCTCTGCTCCGATGGCCTCTCGGGACAGGTCCGGGGTCCTGAGATGGCGCAGCTCCTCGGCGCGGCCACCACCCTCGAGACGGGGTGTGATGCGCTGATCGACCGCGCGAACGCCACCGGGGGTCCCGACAACATCACCGTGATCGTGGTCCGCCTCGACGGCGGCGGGTTGCCGCCGACGCTCGCGGAGGTGCCGCGCCATCAGGTCTATGTCGGTCGTCCGGCGGATCGGACGACCGTCCCGCTCGACCAAGCGGCGATCGCCTCCGCCGTCGCCGCGGCCGCGGGCGCGGTGGTCCCGCCGACGCGGGTGGCGCCGAGCCCGGCAGGTGCTGGAGTCGGGGCAGCGGCCCCGTCGGCGAAGGTCGCCACGCCCGCATCGCCGAAGAGGCGCCCCGCCGCCACGCCAGATGCGTCCCTCGCGCCGTCCCTCACCGTCTTCGCGGTGCTCGTGCTCATCTTCGTGGCCATGGGGATCCTGCTCAGTTGAACGGTATCGCGTTCCGCTTCCATCGCGGCAGTCAATCCGGCACGCAGGTCCAGCTGGCCCAGGCGGTGATCCGCATCGGGCGGCATCCGGAGAACGATCTCCGGTTCCACGTCGAGCTCGATCGGGACGCCTCGTCCCGGCACGCCGAGATCCGGCTCGAGGACGGTCGCTATGTCCTGACCGATCTCGGCAGCACCAACGGGACGATCCTGAACGGTGAGCGCATCACCGGACCGCGCGCGCTCCAGGATGGTGACACGATCGAGTTCGGGCCGAATGGCCCCGCGGTCGGCCTCACGATCCTCGGTCTGGGGGAACGACGCCCCGAGGTGCGGCAGACGCGGTCGTCGACGCCGCTCGAAGCGGAACCCGCGACGGCCGCGCGCCCCAAGCAGAACACCGAGGTTCGGATCGCGGAGGCGGTGCGCAAGGAGACGGGCTCCCTGCGCCGCATGGTCCTCATCCTCGTCGTGCTGGTGGTCGGTGGAGGGGCGGTCGCCATGGCGATCACGATGCGCACCGCACGCGCCGGACAGGCCGCGGTCGCCTCCCTCGTCACGGCCAACGACTCCCTCTCGCGTCTGCTCGATGCCCGGTTATCCCAGACGGGGGTCGGCGCGGCGGCCATCCAGGAGGCACGCGCCGAGATCGACCGCCTCTCCGCGGAACTGCGTTCCACGCAGCAGCGCGGGGAGAATGTGTCCGCGATCGCGGATCGACTGCGCGCATCGCAGGAACGGACCGCGTCCTTCGCGCGCACCGACTACAGCGCGATCCTCGCCGCGAACAAGGCCGCGGTCGTCTTCGTCGCGGTGGAGCTCGAGAGTGGGGAGGCGGCGACCGGGACGGGGTTCAATCTCCTCCCCGATGGGCTGATCGTCACCAATCGGCACGTGGTGCACCCCCCGAATGGGCAGGTGGCCAAGCGCATCGCGGTGGTCTTCGAAGGGACCAAGGGGGAGTGGCGCTTCGCGAGCGTGGAGTCGATCAGCGAGACCGATGAGCTCGCGTTCCTCCGGATCACGCGACCCGGCCCCTACCCCACGATCAACGGCATCGCGCGCGATAGCGACAAGGTGCGCCTCGGTGACCCGGTCGCGATCCTCGGCTTCCCGCTCGGGAACGCGACGGCCGGGATGGAGGGGAGCATCAACACCCTCCGCCCCGCCGCGACGCTCGGCATCGGCACGGTCAGCAAGACCCTGGAGGAGAACATCCAGCTCGATGCCTACGCGGCCCAAGGGTCGAGTGGATCCCCCGTCTTCGACGCCCGCGGGCTCGTCATCGGCGTGCTCTTCGGCGCGGCCGGCGAGAGCGGGGGACGCATCGTGTACACGGTCCCCTCCGCGCGGCTCGTCGCCCAGCTTCCCTCCGATGCACGCCGGGTGGTGAAGTAGCCCTCAATTGATCACCGCGGGGCCCAGGCTCAGCGCAGGCGCCGCGCCACCCCTTCCTGCATCGCGCGGTCCGCACTCCACGCACACAGCACATGCACCGCACCGGGCACCGCACTGGGCACCGCACCGGCGACCTCCGGCGGACCGAAGACCACCACGGCGTGCCCGCCGGGACCCAAGGTGACGACCAGCGCATCGCCAGTGACCGGATCGCTGGACGGATGGACGCGCACCTCATGACCCGCCGCTCGTAACGTCGCGAGGAAGGGGTGGAGCGAGGTGTTTTCACGATCCATGACGTGCGTCTCGAGTTCGATCACGGGTCCGGCACCGACCCAGGATCCGCGCACGGGATGCACGACGAGATCGGCGACCTGCCGCGCCCAGAGCAGATCGTCGAGCGTCGGTTCCCGCGTCTCCCGCGGGACCGCCCACGCCGACCAGAACCGTCGGCGCCGCGCACTGGCCTCCATCATCTCACCGGTGATCGTCCCGTCCTCGACGGCGGCCTCCAGCGCCTCGACCGCGCCTCCGAGGTCATCGGACGCGAGGACGAGATCGCAGCCCGCACGCACCGCATCGACGGTCGCATGCACCGCGCGCTCGGGCCCACCCATCGCCATCGCGTCCGCGCGGTCGCTCACCACGAGCCCATCGAAGGCGAGTTCGTCACGCAGCAGCTCGCCGATCAGGCTCGGCGAATGCGCGGCGACCACGCCGTCGCGATCGAGCCCGGGATAGGTGACGGCGCCGACGAGGACGCTCGCGACCCCGGTGTCACAGGCCCCACGAAAGGGCACGAGATCGGTGGCCCACAGGGTACGCGCATCGGTATCGATCGTCACGCGGGTCCGCCGCGGATCCTCGATCGCACGCCCCACCCCGGGAAAGTGCCGCGCGCAGGCCAACACCCCCTGCGACTGACAGGCGTCGATCCAGGTGACGACGTCCTCCGCGACGCGTTGCGGATCATCGCCGAACGATCGGGCGCTGCGATCGAGTGCGGTGCCCGCATGCAGGGTATCGGCCACCGGGGCGAGCACCCAGTTCACGCCGAGCGCGCGGAGCTGCCGAGCGGTCAGGAGCGCCGCACGCCGGATGGCGTCGCTGTCACGGAGCGCAGCGAGAGCGCGGAGCGGCGGAAGTGGTGTCATCTCCGGCACGAGGCTCCCGACGCCGGCGGGCGCCTCCATCGCGATCAACAGGGGCGCAGGTGCCCGTCGATGCAAATCGTCCGTGAGCGCGCCGACGGCCGCGGCGGGGCCACCGCGCACCTGGAATGCCTGCACGCCCAATTCGAGGGCGTCATCGATCAAGGCGTCGAGGTGGGCGAACCCCACCTGCGGATCCCACCAGAGCTCGGGGACGAGATAGGCGCCGAGAGCGGTCATACGGTCAGCCCACACGAGCGGGCGCTACGCGGGATACCACGCCCCCAGGAGGCGTGCGCCGCGTGCCCCCGTGGCGCTCGGGACGTTCCCGGCGCGCCGCATCAGATGACACCACCCGAGGTAGGCGAACGCCACCGCCTCCTTGGCCTCCCCATCGAAGTAGACCGCATCGAAGGGGCGCACATGACGCGGACTCAGCACCATCGCGATCGCCTCACGAAGCACCGGATGCCGCACCCCACCTCCCGAGAGGAGGACCTCTTCGACCGGCTCGGGGATGAAGCGCACGAAGGCGCGCTCGATGCTCCGCGCGGTGAACCACGCCGCCGTCGCGACGATGTCCTCGTCCCGCACACCGGCGCGCGCCGCGCGACAGCGCTCGATGAAGGACGCGATGAAGACCGGGGTGTAGCGCTCCCGCCCCGTGCTCTTCGGCGGCGGGGCCTCGAACCAGGGATCCGCGAGCAACGGCTCGAGCACCGATTCGATCGGGCGTCCCGCCTTCGCGAGCGCGCCGTCCACGTCATACGGCAGCTCGGGCCGCAGCAACCGCGTGACCCCATCGAGCACCGCGACCCCCGGGCCGGTGTCGAAGGCACGAACCCCCTCGAGCACGCCACGTGGCGGGACCACGGTGAGATTCCCGATCCCCCCGAGGTTCTGCAAGACGCGCCAATGGGTGTCGGCGGCGAAGAGCGCGGCATCGGCGAGGGGGACGAGGGGGGCCCCCTGTCCACCCGCCGCCAGATCGCGCACCCGGAAATCGGCGATCACCGCAATCCCGGCTCGCTCCGCGATCACCGCCGGTTGCCCGAACTGCCAGGTGCCATGCGGGGGCTCATGCCAGACGGTGTGCCCGTGGGAGGCGATCGCCGCGATCTCCTCGCGCGCCACCCCAGCCTCCGCGATCGCCGCGATCGCGGCCTCGGCGAGCCACCCACCGAGCGCGAAGTCGAGTCGCGTGTACTCGCTCGGCGTCGCACCCACCAACGCCGTCGCGAGCCGCTCGCGCGTCGGCACGTCATACGGCCGCTGTACCTGCGCGAGGAGCTCGACCGCCGTACGGCCCTCGGTCTCGGCGAAGCGCACCACCACGGCGGTGACCCCATCGAGCGAGGTCCCCGACATGAGACCGACGAGCACCTGTCCCCTGGTCCCTGTCATCTGATCCCTATTCGACCGGCGGCGGCGCATCCGGCACGACGCGCCGGATCACCCCACCCGCCTCAGCCAATCGTGCGCGCGCTGCGTCCGCCGAGAGCCCGAGCTTCTGCATGGTGATCGCCACCTTCACGCGCCCATCCGCGGCGGCGAGCGCCTGGCGCGCGGCCTCACGCGAGAGCCCGCAGGTGATCATCATCAGGCGCTCTGACCGATCGCGCAGCTTGTCATTGGTCGCCTGGAGATCGACCATGAGGTTGCCGTACGTCTTCCCGAGGCGCACCATCGCGCCGGTCGTGAGCATGTTGAGCACGAGCTTGGTCGCGGTCCCTGCCTTGAGGCGGGTCGAACCGGTGACGACCTCAGGGCCGGTGATGGGGAGGATCGCCACATCGACCAGATCGAGGAGCGCGGTCGCCGGCGGCGAGCAGGCGAGGATCACCGTCTTCGCCCCGACCGACGACGCAGACTCGAGCGCGGCGCGCACGTAGGGGGTCGTCCCACTGGCGGCGATCCCCACGACCACGTCACCACGGGCGACACCGGCCGTCTCGAGGTCGCTCCGCGCCCCATCGGGGCGATCCTCCGCCCCCTCCTGCGCCCGCAGCAGCGCGGCGGGCCCCCCGGCGATGATCCCCTGCACCATCACGGGATCGCTCCCGAAGGTCGGGGGACACTCGGAGGCATCGAGCACACCGAGTCGCCCACTCGTCCCTGCCCCGACATAGAACAGGCGATGCCCGTCGCGGAACGCGCCCTCCACCAACGCGATCGCGCGCGCGATCGGCTCGCGCTGGGTCGCGACCGCGTCGGCCACCCCGCGGTCCTCGGCCGTCATCAGGTCCACGATCTCCAGCGGCGAGGCGAGATCGATGTCGGCGCTGCGGGGATTCCGGCGCTCCGTGACGCGAGGATCGAGCATCCCCTAACTTACCGAGCATGGGCATCCCTCGCACCCAGCGCGACCGACGTCAGCTCGCGCTCCTCCCGCTCCTCTGCGTCACGCTCGCCTCGATCGCCGACGCGCAACTCATCAAGGTCCCAGCTCCCTCGACCGCCCGCCGACCGATCACCCTCTCGGTCAGCTCCGGCTTCCTCCAGACCGAGGGACGCATCGATGGACAGACCGGAACGGTCTGGTCCCTCGGGGAGGCGGCGCAGCATCGGCTGATGGTCGACGTGGGGCTCCGCAGCGGCGCGCTCGGTCTCACCGCTTCGACCGCGCGAGTCCCGATCGTCCGCCAGGGCATCGAGGCCCAGAGGCGCTCCGACGGCACGATCCAGCTGCGTCAGCTCCTCGCCACCTTCCGCACCCTCGAGCAGATGGGGCCGCACCAGATCGTCGAGCTCGGGGCCGGTCTCTCACAGTGGGCCGACGATCAGGGTACGGATCCGGTGACCACGGATGAGCGGTCGGCACGCAACGCGCTCACGCTCGTCGTCGGGTACGGCTTCGGATTCTCGTTGGGCCCCAAGGCCTCATTGACCCTCGTGCAGGACTACGCGACCCTCTGGGGGCCGAAGGACGGGCTCTCGGCCGGCGAGCGTCGCTCGCAACGGCAGTACGTCACCCGCCTCGGCCTCCGCTATCGCCTCAGCGGCGCCCGCTGACTCCCGCCCCCATGCCCATGCGTCGTCCCACCGCGCTCCTCCTGCTCGCCTCCCTCGCGATCGGCGCCTGCCGACCGCTGGTCACGCCCACGACGACCCCGACCTCCGGCGATGCGCGCTACTCTGGCACCTACGCCGAGGGGTGGCGCTTCCCGGAGGCACGCGAGGCGGCCTTCGGCGCCGACGCGATGGTCGCGAGCAACTCCGACCTCGCGAGCGAGGCAGGGCTCGAGGTCCTGCGTGCCGGCGGCAACGCCGTCGATGCCGCCGTCGCCGTGGGGTTCGCGCTCGCGGTGACCTATCCCTTCGCCGGGAACATCGGCGGGGGCGGATTCACGACGATCCGGATGGCCGATGGCCGGACCGCGGCGCTCGACTACCGCGAGGTCGCGCCCCTCACCGCCACCCGCGACATGTTCGTCGACGCCGCCGGCACGCTCACCGACCGAAGTGTCCTCGGCCATCTCGCCTCCGGGGTCCCCGGCGCCGTCGCTGGCCTCGATGCCGCGCTCCAGCGCTATGGCACGATGTCGCTCGCACAGGTGATGACCCCGGCCATCCGACTCGCGCGTGAGGGCTTCCTCGTCGATTCGGCGCTCTCCCGCTCGCTCCGTGGGGCGCAGGACCGCATCTGTCGCTTCGCTGGCTGTGCGCTCTTCTATCCCAACGGCGAGGCGATCGCACCTGGTGGTCGTCTCGTGCAGAGCGACTTGGCGCGGACGTTGCAGGCGATCGCCGAACAGGGGCCGCGTGGCTTCTACACCGGTCCGGTGGCCGACGCGCTCGTCGAGGAGATGCGGCGTGGCGGTGGGATCATCACCCACGAGGACCTCCGGCGCTACGAGCCCAAGTGGCGTGATGCCGTCATCTCGACGTATCGCGGCCACACCCTGATCACGATGCCGCCGGCCTCCTCGGGCGGGATCACGATGACCGAGTCGTTCAACATCCTCGAGCACTTCGCCCCGCTCCCGGCCTTCGGGAGCGCGCCCTATCTCCATCTGCTGGCCGAGACCTTCCGGCGCTCGTTCCAGGACCGCAACAGCAAGCTCGCCGACGCCGATTTCGTCGCGGTACCGCGTGAGGCGTTGGTCTCGAAGAGCTATGCGCGGACCCTCGCGACACAGATCGACCTCCGGCGCGCCTCGGTGACACCAAGCTTCGCTCCCGCCGTGCGCGAGCCGGAGCACACCACGCACTACTCGGTCGTGGATGCGGCGGGGAACGCTGTCGCGACGACCACGACGATCAATGGCGGGTACGGCTCCGCGGTCTGGATCCCCGGCGGCGGTTTCTTCATGAACAACGAGATGGATGACTTCGCCGCGCAACCGGGCACGCCGAACATGTTCGGGCTCGTGCAGGGTGAGGCGAACGCCGTCCAGCCCGGGAAGCGGATGCTCTCGGCGATGTCCCCGACCATCGTGCTCGATCGCGAGGGGAAGGTCCTGCTCGTCGTCGGGGCCGCTGGCGGCCCGACGATCATCACCGCGGTCGCGCAGGTGATCCTCAACGTGATCGAGCATGGGATGCCACTCGCCGATGCGATGCGCGCGCCGCGCATGCACCATCAGTCGCTCCCCGATCAGCTCCGCCTCGAGTCGGCGGGCTTCAGTGAGGCCACGCTCGCGCAGCTCAAGGGGATGGGCCACAGCATCGCCCTGCAGAACGGGATCGCGAACGTGAACGCGATCATGCGGATCCCCTCGGGGTGGCACGGCGTGAAGGAGCCGCGCGGCTCCGGCCTCGCGGTCGGCTACTGAGTCACGACGAGGCCCCGCCCCGATGCGGACGCTCCTCCGGCTCCTCCCATGGATCCGCCCCTATCGATGGCGATTCACCGTCGGCCTCATCAGTGTCGTCATCTCCACGGCGCTCTCCAGTCTGATCCCGACCCTCCTGCGTCGCGCGATCGATCGGCTCGGCCAACCGGATCCCTGGATCCCCGTCCTCGAGATCGCGGGCCTCATGCTCGCCGTCACGTTGACCATGGCGATCTTCCGCTTCACCATGCGCGAGATCCTCAATGGGGTCTCGCGCGTGCTCCGCGATGCGCTCTTCGCGCGGCTCACGACACTCGATGGCGCCTGGTTCGGCCGGATGCGGACGGGGGAGATCATGGCTCGCCTCACCAATGACCTGACGGCCGTCCGCATGGCGGTGGGCCCAGCGGTGATGTACCTGACCAACACGATCTTCGGCGGCCTCTTCGCCCTGGGTTTCATGATCGCGATCAGTCCGCGCCTCACCGGCCTCGCTCTGATCCCGATGTTCCTCCTCCCCGTCGTGATGTTCCGACTGGGCAAGGTGACCCACGATCGATTCGAACGCGTCCAGTCCACCTTCGGCGATCTCACGACCCTCGTCCAGGAGCATCTCGCCGGGATCCGCATCGTGCGCGCCTATGCACAGGAGCAGGCCGAGCGCGCCAGGTTCGCCGAGCTGAGCGAGGCGTACCTCCATCGCAATCGCGCGCTGGTGCGTCTCAATGGCCTCATGAATCCCGCCTTCACCCTCCTCGCCGGACTCGGGGCCGCCGTCGTCCTCGGGGCGGGCGGCGTGATGGTCCTCGAGGGGGCGCTCACGGTCGGGACCTTCGTCGCGTTCGGGCTCTACCTGAGCAATCTCACCTGGCCCCTGATCGCGCTCGGGTGGGTCACGAATCTCTTCCAGCGGGGCGCGGCCTCGTGGGGACGGATCGAGGCGATCCTCGACGCCCATCCAACCATCACCGATCCCGTCACGCCTCGTGTCGCCGCCGCACTCCCCCAGGCGACCGCCGGCCGCACGATCTCGTTCGATGGGGTGTCCTTCGCCTATCCGGCCGCGTCCGGCGCGAGAGGCCGCACCGTCCTTCACGACGTCACGCTCACCATCCCCGCCGGGACGACGCTCGGTGTGGTGGGAGCGACGGGGAGCGGGAAGTCCGCGCTCCTCGAGCTCCTCCCCCGCCTCGCCGACCCCACGCAGGGCGTCATCCGACTCGACGGCGTCGACCTCCGCGACCTCCCGCTCGCCACCCTTCGCGCCGAGATCGGCTTCGTCCCGCAGGAGAGCCTCCTCTTCAGCGAGACGATCCGTGACAACCTCCACTACGGGACCGAGGATGACGACGCGGTCCGTGAGGCCACGCGCGTCGCCCAACTCGCCGAGACGATCGCGGGGCTCCCACAGGGCGAGCAGACGATACTCGGGGAGCGCGGCGTGAACCTCTCGGGTGGGCAGCGACAGCGCGCCGCCCTCGCCCGTGCCCTCGCACGGCGGCCGAACGTCGTGATCCTCGACGATGCGCTCGCGGCGGTGGACACGCAGACCGAGGCGGAGATCCTCCGGGAGCTGTACCTCGCCCTCGCGGGGCGCACCGCGATCATCGCCTCCCATCGGATCACCGCGGTGCGCGCGGCGCACTGGATCGTCGTCCTCGACGAGGGCCGGATCGTCGAACAGGGCCGCCACGACGATCTCGTCGCAGCGGGGGGACGCTATGCCGCGCTCTTGGAACGCCAGCGCCTCGAGGAATCGCTCACGGCGGCGTGACGCCGGTCAGATCCGATTGGCGATGAAGTCGGGCGTGAGCGCCTGGAGCCAGGTCGAGAGGATCGTGAAGCGATTCGTCACCATGAGCACGCCGACGCTCACGAGCATCACCCCGGCGAATCGGTTCACCCAGATCATCCGGTGCCGCACCTTCGCGAAGAGGACCAGGAAGCGGTCCACGGCGAGTGCCGCCGCGAGGAACGGGACCGCGAGCCCCAGCGAGTAGGCCGCCAGCAGGACGAGCCCGCGCTGCAGGTCGGCCTCGTTCGCCGCCATCGTCATGATCGCGCCGAGGATCGGCCCGATGCACGGCGACCATCCCGCCCCGAAGGCGATCCCGACGAGCAGGGTCCCGAAGTACCCGAGCGGCTTGTTCGCGAGATGCACGCGCGTATCACGCGCGAGGAGCCCGAGGTTCAGCACGCCGAGGAGATACAACCCGAAGAGGATGATCAGCACCCCCCCCACGCGACTGATCACCTCGCGCGAGCGGAGCATCAGCTGGCCGAACATCGTCGCCCCCGCGCCCAAGGCGAGGAAGATCAACGAGAAGCCGATCACGAAGACCACCGCATGCTGCAGCGCCTCGCGCCGCGAATGCTGCAGATCCTCGAGTGACATCCCCGTGATGAAGGTGACGTAGCTCGGCACGAGCGGGAGCACGCAGGGGCTGAGGAAGCTCAGCAACCCCGCGCCGAATGCCACCAGGAGTCCCGCCGGTCCGTAGATCCCCTCGCTCATGCGTCCCCTCGGATGCGGGCCGACCCACCGGCCCCACGTTGACAGCTCCCACAGATCCCATGGATCACCAACCGATGCCGCTGCCGCGCGAACCCGCGCGACTCGGCGACGATCGTCGTCATCCGCTCCAACCGCTCGTCACGGAACTCCTCGACGCGGCCGCATTGCGTGCAGACCAGATGCTCATGATGCGGGATATCGCGCGCCGGCTCGAACCGCCGGAACCCTTCCCCGAAGTCGCGCTCCACCACGAGTCCACTCTCGAGCAGGGTGTCGATCGTGCGATACACCGTCGCCGTCCCCACCGTCGTCCCACGCGCGGCGACCGCCTGCGCGATCTCCTCCGCGGAGCAGTGCCGTTCCGACCCGAGCACGACCTCCGCGATGGCGAGCCGCTGCGCGGTCACCGGCAGATTGTGGTCGCGGAGATACGCGACGAACCGCTCGACTACGC
Organism: Gemmatimonadota bacterium; assembly: GCA_021298395.1. Taxonomy (GTDB): domain Bacteria; phylum Gemmatimonadota; class Gemmatimonadetes; order Gemmatimonadales; family Gemmatimonadaceae; genus Pseudogemmatithrix. The sequence goes on from JAJTFH010000007.1 coordinate 25,388, forward strand.
TGCGGTCCGACACCGGGCGTCGGCCAGCAGGGTCCGTACCGTCTCCCCCTCGAGTCGCTCCGGCTGCGCGGCCTCATTGGCGCGCGCCTTCACCCCGGCGACCACTGCCTCGACCGTCACGAGCGGGGCATCGGCCTCGGCCGTCACCTCGTGCGTCCACCGGCCGCGATCCGGCCCCTTTCGCGTCCAGCGATAGCGCGCGCTGAACACCACATGGCGCGCCTGCGACGGGTCCTCAGGCGTCGCCGCGATCACCGCGACCCCGGTCTCGATCGGCCCCTGCCGGATCGGCGGGAAGAGATGGATCGCCACGATCCGCTCGTCGGGGACCACATCGGCGATCGCCAGGAGGAAGCGCTCGCGGGCATCCGCGGCGAGGGCCAGGGTCTCATGTGCCATCGGGGAAAGATCGCCCCGCGCCGCCCCCTACAGCAATGCGACGGGGTCGCGGTCGATGGCGAGCCGAAGCCCACCGGCCGCCGGCACCTCGAGCCCATCGGCGAGCCCCCGCAGGAGCCGGGTGAGCGGCCCGACCCTCTCCGACTTGAGGATCACATGCCAACGCCAGCGCGTCTTGATCCGGTCCACCGGACAGGGGGCCGGCCCGAGGACGGTGACCCCCAGGGCGAACCGCGCCTCCGCCTCCACGCACCACCGGGCCACCGCGCCCGCGAAGGTCGCGACCCCGACCTCGTCGAGGCCGCTCACGATCAGATTCGCGAGCCGGAGCGTCGGGGGATAGGGCGGGCTCTCGCGGTGGGTGAGCTCCTCCGCCGCGAAGCTCAGGAAGTCGTGGGTCGCCGCATGGCGCACCGCGTGATGCCCCGGCGTCCGCGTCTGGATCACCACCTCGCCCCCCTTCGGCCCACGCCCCGCGCGCCCCGCCACCTGACTCAAGAGCTGGAAGATCCGCTCGCTCGCCCGGAAGTCAGGGAGATGCAATCCGACGTCGGCATCGATCACCCCGACCAACGTCACGTTCGCGAAGTCGAGTCCTTTGGCGATCATCTGCGTCCCCAAGAGGACGTCGACCTCCCCGCGCCCCACGCGCTCGAGGATCTCGGCGTGGGCCCACTTCCCACTCGTGGTGTCGGCATCCATGCGGGCGATCCGTGCCGTCGGGAAGCGCTCCACGAGGAGCCGTTCCACCTGCTGCGTCCCGAGTCCGCGCTGCCGCTCCATCGCCCCGCCACAGTCGGCACAGCGGCGCCCCGCCGATTCCTGATGCTGGCAGTAGTGGCAGACCAATCGCTCCGGTGTGCGATGGTACGTGAGCGAGATCGAGCAGTGCGGACAGAGGGCCACATGTCCCTCCGCGCACTGCACGAACGGCGCATAGCCGCGGCGATTGAGGAGGAGGATCGTCTGCTCCCCGCGTGCGACCCGATCGCGGATCGCCGCCTCGAGCGGCGCGGAGAGCACCTGTCGCCGCGTCCGCTCGTCAGGGCGCGAGGCCGTCAGCTCCTGCCGCAGGTCGACCACGCGGACGGCGGGGAGCGCCCCGCCGCCGACGCGCGCGGGGAGCGAGAGGAGCTGGAGTCGCCCCTCCTGCGCGTTCCGCCAACTCTCGAGACTCGGCGTCGCGCTCCCGAGCACACAACGCGCCCCCGCCTCACGGGCACGGATCAGCGCGACCTCCCGTGCGTGATAGCGCGGGGCCTCCGCCTGCTTGTAGCTCGCCTCGTGCTCCTCGTCGACGATGAGGGCCCCGAGGTCGGGGAGCGGGGCGAAGATCGCCGAGCGTGCGCCGACGGCGATCCGCTTCTCCCCCCGGCGCAGCGCGCGCCACGCATCGAGTCGCTCGCCATCGGAGAGCCCGGAGTGCAACACCGTGACGAGATCGCCGAAGCGCGCTCGGAACCGCTCCACCGTCTGCGGGGTGAGGGCGATCTCCGGCACGAGCACGATGGCGCTTTTCCCCTCGACGCGCACCACCTGCTCGAGCACCTCGAGATAGACGAGGGTCTTCCCGCTCCCGGTGATCCCATGCAGGAGGAAGGCCGCGCCCGGCGCGCCCGCGAGGATGGTATCGATCGCGGCCTGTTGCGCGGCGGTCGGTCGGAGCGCAGCCTCTGCGGCGCGCGCGCCCTCGCGCGCCGCGAAGGGGTCGCGGAAGACCGTGGCCGATTCGATCCGGGCGAACCCCTTCCGGACGAGCCCGTCGACCACCGCGCTGGTGCAGCCGAGTTGGCGCAGGAGATGCGGGACCGAGGCGCGTCCCCCCAACGATTCCAGGAGCTCATAGGCCTGCCGCTGCTGCGGCGCCCGACGGAAGGCCGCCTCGCGCGACTGGAGCGTGGGCAACGTGCCCGCGAGCACGAGCACTCGCTCCGTGCGCCCGCGGGGCACCGGGCTCCCCGCTTGGCCGAGCGCCACCGGCAGCGCCGCACGGCAGACGAGTCCGAGCGAGACCACGTGGTACTCCGCGATCCAGCGACAGGTCGTGAGCAGGTCAGCCGGGAGCGCGGGCTCCGCATCGGGGATCGCGAGCACCGACTTCGGCGTCACCGTCGCGAGCGAGGCCCCATCACTCGGCCCCACACAGATTCCGACGACGCGCGTGTTCCGCACAGGGACGACGACCCGATGCCCAGGGGCGATCGGCGCATCCGTGGCGTAGGTGAAGGTCTGGCGGAGTGGGAGCGGGAGCGCCACCTCGATCAGGTGCGGCGACGACGCCATCTAGATGAGGCCGCGCCGATGCAACACCCAGAGGAGTCCCCCACCGAGGCCCAACTGCACCGCCAGCATGATCCAGAACCCGTTCGGCATCTCGGCGAGGGGGATCGACACGAAGTTCATCCCCCACATCCCGCTCACCACGACGAAGGGCACGCTCAGCGTCGCGACGACGGTGAGCCCCTTCGTCACCAGCCCCATCCGATTGGAGACCTGCGTGAGGTAGGAGTCGAGGGTGCTCGACAGGAGATCACGATAGCTGTCCAACGTCTCGGTCAGCCGGATCACATGATCGTACACGTCGCGGAAGTAGACCTGTGTCTCCGCGGCGAGATAGGGCGTCGGGCGGTTCTGCAGGATGTTGAAGACCTCGCGCATCGGCCCCACATGCCGACGCAACTGCAACACCAGTCGCTTGACGCCGAAGATGTCACGGAGCGCCTCCTGGTCGAAGTGCACGAAGACCCGCTCCTCGAGCCCATCGATGAAGGCATCGACCTGCTCCAGGATCGGGAAGTAGGCATCGACCGTCGCATCGAGGACGTCATGCAGCAGGCGACCCGCTCCCTTGGCCAGCGGCTCGGGGGCGCGCGCGAGACGATCCATCGCCGCCTCGATCCCGGGGGCATGCGGCCCATGCGCCGTCACCAGATAGTTCGAACCGAGGAAGCACCAGAGGTTGAAGGTCTCCACATCGAACTGATCGGGGGTCTCCTCGACGAAGCGGACCCCACGCACCACGCAGAGCAGATAGGTCGGGAACTCCTCCAGCTTGACGCGTCCCTCGCTCGACGTCGTGTCCTCCACACTGAGCGGATGGAAGCGGAACGCGGTGGTGAGCAACGCCCGCTGCTCCGGACTCCGCAGATCGAGGTCGACCCAGAGCGTCCCCGTCCCGGCCGCGACGATCGTCGAGAAGCGCGCAGGGTCAAGGTCGCGATGGAGCGTCCCGCCCTCATCGCGATACCACGACCGCGGGGCGGTCGAAGGGGCCGCGACCGGTGGCGCCATCGGCTCCGTCGACGCGACGGGTGCGGACGGACTGCGCCGTCCGCGCCGGAGCCGCGGCGGCGTGGGGTGCGAGCGCTTACGAGCCATACCTCGAAGCTACTGGAGCGCGGTCAGGTGGGCGACCACCGCCTGCGCCACCCGATCCGGGGCATAGCCCCCCTCGAGCGCGCTCACCACCCGTCCCCCACACCAGCGCTCCGCCCGCACGACGACCTCACGGGTGAGCGCGGCGATATCGTCGATCTCGAGGGTGAACCCCCCGAGCGGGTCCCCGGCCAGACAATCGAACCCGGCGGAGAGGAGGACGAGATCGGGTCGCCACCCCTCGGTGGCGGCGTCGACCGCCCCGAGGAGCGCGTCGCGATAGCGCGCCGCCGCGAGCCCAGGAGCCATCGGCACGTTCCAGACCGAGCCCTGCGGCCCCCGATCCTCCGCCGCCCCCGACCCCGGATACCAGGGCCATTGGTGCATCGAGACGAATCGGATCGCGGGATCATGCTCCACCAACGCCTGCGTCCCATTCCCGTGATGCACGTCCCAGTCGATGATCAACACGCGATCGACCCCGGCCCGCCGCGCCGCATGCGCGGCGATCGCGACGTTCCCAAAGAGGCAGAATCCCATCCCCTGATCACGCAACGCATGATGCCCGGGGGGCCGCACCGCCGCGAAGGCGCGGTGGGACCGTCCGTCCAACACGCGCGCCATCCCCTCGAGGACCGACCCCGCCCCCGCCGTCCCGGCATCCCAACTCCCCGCGCTCACCACGGTATCGGCATCGAGCCGTCCCTCACCCTGCTCGGCGAGTGCGCGCACGCGCATCACATACGCCGGGTCATGTGCGAGCGCGAGCTCCTCGGAGGTCGCCGCGCGCCCCTCGAGGAGCTCGAGCGACATGAAGAGCTCGGGATGGTACTTGAGCGCGCTCGTGATCGCGCGGATCCGACCGACATGCTCGGGGTGATGCCACCCGGTGTCGTGCCGCCCCACATCGGCGTGGGAGATGAAGGCGAGGCTCACGCCCGGGCCTCGCGTGGCTCGCTCAGCGGACCGGCCGCTTATGCCGGAAGGTCAGGAGGAAGGTCGACCCATCGCGCGCGCCCACGGCGCGCACCGACCTCTCCTCATGGTGGACCTCATGCCCACGTAGCTTCATCACATACTCCACCGGTGCATACAGCTGCTGCCCGAACGCGTCGAGGGCGGCGCGTTTCAGCATCGTCACCGAGGTCTCGCTGGCGCAGCGCACCGCGATCGTGTCCCAGAGTTCGGGCATCTGCACGCGCACCGCGATCGTCTCGGCACCGCTCGCGCCCACGGACAGGACCTCCGGCCGCGCCCGGAGCGCCAGCACCGTCCCGCTCACGACACCACCCCGGTCACGGCATCGACCGCCGGCGGCAAGCCGGTGAGGAAGAGCGCCACCTGCGCATCGAACATGTACGACGAGGCGCTCACCGCGGTGCTGCCGTCCGGCTCTGCCGTCGCGGCGACGGCGATCTCCTCCCCCCCCTGCCCGCGCAGGCTCATCCAGGTCGGCCCCTCCTTCTCGAGGAAGGCGGCGTAGATCCCGGACTGGCGAGAGAAGAACTCCTTCGCCGCCGCCAGGACCTCGGCGGGGGGAAGGCTCGTGCGCTGCTGCTGCAGGGTGCGTCCGGTCTGTTGGTGTCGCATCGGGAGGAGTCGGTAGGGGGAAGACGGAAATCTAGAGCGCGTCCATGCCGGCGACAGCGGCCTCGGCCCGGCGCAGGCGCTCGGCGAGCGCCCCGCGCTCCACCATCGCCGCCATCAGGTCGGCACACGCCCGCACCAGCGCGCGCGTCCGCACCGGGACCGTCCCCGCGTCGGGGAAGTACACCGTCACCGCACCGTGGATCCCCTCATGCGTGAGGAGCGGGACGGCCATCACCGCATGGAATCCCAACTCGGTGGCCACCGCATGCCACTCGGCTAATGCCGGGTCGCCTAGGACATCGGCGATCTCGATCACCCGACGCTCGGCCACCGCCTCGCCACTCGGCCCGCGCCCCACCTCCACGCGGAGGGCCCCGAGCCACGGACGAGCGGACGCCGGCCAGCCATGCGCGGCGGCCAACTGCATCGCCTCCCCCACGGGATCGAGGAGGAAGACCGCCCCGACCGTCGCGAGGACCGCCGGGCAGAGCCGATCGAGCGCGAATTGCAGCGCGTCGCGCGGATGCTCGGCCTGCGCGAGTGCGTGGGTGAGGTCACGGAGGAGCGAGACGTCCGCTCCCTCAGGCCAGGGCACGACCTCCTCGACCGGTCGCTGCCACCGCTGCCGCCGCATCAGGCGTAGAGACGCTGGGTGAAGGCCTGCTGGAGCCGCATCGTCACCGGACCCGGGCGCCCGTCACCGACCGGACGGCCGTCGAGCGCGACGATCGGCTGCACATCGGTCGTCGTCCCCACGACCATCAGCTCATCGACCGAGGGGAGCGCCGTCAGCGCGGTCGTCTCCTCGCGCACCGGGATCCCGAGTGATGCGGCACACGACCGCACCACGGTACGCGTGATGCTCGGCAAGACGGCCGTCGAGAGCGGGGTCGTGCGCAACACGCCGCCGTGCACGACGAAGACCGTGGTGGCTGCCCCCTCGGTGACGAAGCCGTCCCGGTGCAGGATCGCCTCGTAGCTCCCCGCCTCCGCCGCCGCCTGCCGTGCAAGCACCGGGCCGAGGAGGTTCACCGTCTTGAGGTCGCAGCGTGCCCACCGGAGATCGGGATAGGTGATCGCCGTCGCCCCGTTGGCGCGCATCGCGCGGTCGGGCACGAAGCGCGAGGCCACGGCATAGACGGTCGGCACCGTACCGGGCGGGGGGAAGGCGTGCATCCGCTTCGCCGCCCCGCGGGTCACCTGGAGATAGATCGTCGCCTCCCCGGTGGTGAGCGCGTTCGCCGCGAGCAGGCGATCACACACCGCACGAAGCGTCACGCTCGAGGCGAGCGCCCCCGCCTCGATGCGCAGTCCGGCCAGCCCGTTCGCCAAACGCTCCGCGTGCCCCTCCCACGCGAAGAGCCGCCCCTCGATGGCGCGCACCACCTCGTAGATGCCATCGCCGAAGATGAAGCCGCGATCATTCGCGGGGATCAGCGCCTCCGCCTCAGGGACGTAGCGACCATTGAGATAGACCGTGCTCATCGCCTCACCCCACCATCCGCGTCACGCCGGCGATCACCGGCGCGAAGGAGAGCCCGCGGTTCGCCACGCGCCGCGACATCTCGTCTGCGAGCTCTCGCTGCCCAGGCCGGAAGAGCTCGCCGACCATCCAGGGCCCCGCCTTGGGATTACGCCACCAATCGGCATCGAAGCGCTCGCGCAGCCCCTCCTCCAACACCGCCTGCAGCTGCCAGGCGCGCAGATAACGCGCCGCATAGAAGCGCGGATCGACGTCGACGAACGCATCGGCCCGCTGATAGCGGAACCCCGTCGCCGTCGTGAGGATCTCCACGTAGCGGTCGGGCATCGCATCCCATACTACCCCCTCCGCGTGCAGCTCGGTCTCATAGATGAGTTTCGCCGCATAGCGCCGCACGAAGTGCAACTCCTCGAATCCCTGACTGTGCAGGAAGTTCGGGATCTCCATCGGCCCGAGCCCGGTGTAGCGACGGAGCCACCCGGCGTCCTTGAGGCGATGGTCGAAGAGCATCGCGAATCCCTCGGTCACCGAGTTGTCACCGAGCCAGCGGAACTCGAAGGGGAGCGCCCGGTCCATGTACCCGAAGTGCAGCGCATGCCCGAGCTCATGGAGCAACGTCATCCAATCGTTCTGCCCCCCGTGCGGCCGCAGCACGAGATGGACCAGGTCGGGGATCTGCACCGGCGCACAGAAGGCACGCGCCCGCTTCCCGGGACGGTCCACGGTGTCGAACCGCACCCGCCCATCGGCATCGGGACTGATCCCCATCTCCACCACATGACGACGCACCTCGCGCTCCATCCGATCCGGCGCGAAGAAGGCGTCGAACGCGGGGGCCCGCATCAGGGCGAGAAGATCGGCTCGGGTCACGTCGGACGGATGCATCCCCAATCCCCGCTTCACATAGAACGGGAGGAGCTCGTCCCAGAGCGCCTGCGTGTCCCGCAGGAAGGCCTCACACTCCGCGCGGAGCGCGGTGAGCGGGATCCCGCTCACCTTCTCCCACGTCGCGTGATAGGTCGGGGCGATGCCCAGCTCAGCCACTACCGCATGCTCGCGCTGGAGGCGCTCGCGCCGGAGTGGCGCCAGCTCGGCGGCCACGAGCGCCGCGCGCGCGTCATCCAGAGCATGACGCGCGGTCACGTCCCCCGTGTTCGCGATCGTGATCGCGGCCCGCTGATACGGCTCCTCGATCCCATCGGCCACCACGATCGTCGCCTGCGACTCCCAGGCGATCTCCTGTTCCTCGATCGGTGCCAGCACACGCCCCACCCGGGATTCCACGAGCCAATCCACCAGACAGCGCGCCGAGCGGAAATCGTCACGCCCCTGTACTGCCACCCGCCACAGGGCGACCGCCGTCCGGAGTGCCTCATCGTCGAAGGCCGCCGCATGGTGCGCATAGATCGGCTGGAGCGCCGCCTCCGAGGCATGCCCCGCATGCGCGGCGTGATACTCCGCGGAGACTTCCTGCAGGAAGGCCTCCCCGCGCCATCGGAGGAGATCGATGGCGCTCAGCTCCTCCCCGCCGTCCCGCTCGAGCGGCTCTCCTCCCGCGACGGTCACCCGCTCACCCCACCAGGCGAGAGTCGGCCCGCACGTGATCCGCCTCGAGGTACCGGCTCAACACCTGGGCCACCTGCGAGGTCGCGACGCGGATCTGCCCCATGTCGTCACGGAAACGGATCGTGACGTCGTCGTTCGCCGTCGAGTCGCCGTCGATCGTGATCCCGAACGGCGTCCCCGCCTCATCCTGTCGGCGATACCGACGTCCGATCGCTCCCGCCTCGTCGTAGAAGACCGGGAAGCGCTTGCGCAGCGCCGCCGCGAGCCGCTCCGCCATCTCCGGCTGCCCATCCTTCTTGGTGAGGGGAAAGACGCCGGCCTTGATCGGGGCGGGCGCTGGGTGGAAGCCCATGACGGTGCGCCCCTCCTGCTCCCCTGCCACCGCCTCCTCACGCAAGGCGTTCACAAGGATCGCGAGCGTCACACGGTCAGCGCCGACCGAGGTCTCGATCACATAGGGCAGATACCGCTTGTTGTTCGCCTGATCGACGTACTCGAGCTTCTTGGACGAGTGCTCCTGATGTTGCCGGAGGTCGAAGTCGGAGCGGTTGTGCACCCCTTCGATCTCCTGGAAGCCGAGGGTCCCACCGAAGTCGAAGTTGATGTCGAAGGCGGCGCGTGCGTAGTGCGCCAGCTCCTTTTCGGTGTGCTGATGGAACTCGAGGCGATCGCGATCGAGGCCGAGCCCGAGGTGCCAGTCGAGCCGCGCCGCCTTCCACCGCTCGAACCAGTCCATATCGGTGCCAGGCTCGACGAAGAACTGCATCTCCATCTGCTCGAACTCGCGGGTACGGAAGATGAAGTTCCCTGGGGTGATCTCGTTGCGGAACGCCTTCCCGATCTGCGCGATCCCGAAGGGCACCTTCTGCCGCGTGGCCTGCTGCACGTTCAGGAAGTTCACGAAGATCCCCTGCGCCGTCTCCGGCCGCAGGTAGACCACCGAGGCCGACTCCTCCACCGGCCCCATGAAGGTCTTGAACATCAGGTTGAACTGCCGCGGCTCGGTGAGCTGGCAGTCGGCGTGCTCCCCTGGCTGCTTCGAGGGCTTTCGCGGGCAGACCGCATCGCCGAGCTTGTCGGCGCGGAAGCGCGCCTTGCACGCCTTGCAGTCGACCAACGGATCGGAGAAGCCGCTCACATGCCCTGACGCCTCCCAGACCTTCGGGTGCATCAGGATCGCCGCGTCGAGTCCCTCCACGTCGTCGCGCTCGCGCACCATGGCGTTCCACCAGCGCGCCTTGACGTTGTTCTTGAGTTCCACCCCCAACGGCCCATAGTCCCACACCGACCCGGTACCACCGTAGATCTCGGAGGACTGGAAGATGAAGCCGCGCCGCTTGGCGAGGCTCACGAGGGCATCGAGGACGTCAGGACGGGTCATGGAGATGAGGAAGGGAGCCGTCCGGAATGTAATCCGGCGCGGCTCCCCTCACCCGGGCGCGGCCCCTGCCGGCGCCGCCCCATGCACCCGGCCGGTCAGGGCTGCTTCGGCGACTCCTGGTAGCGCTTCACCTGCGCATCGAGCTCGGCGTACGCCTGGGTCGCCCGCATCCGCGAGAGGAGCTGCTCGTTGGACCGGATCTTCTGCTGCAGGGCGACCGCCGCGGGCCCCGACGGCAACTCCATCAGGGCATAGACGCGGAACTGCGTCCCCTCATTGCGGATCTCCTGCTTCGTCATGCGGGACCCATTCACCGTCTGCATCACGATCCCCTTGTACGCCACGCTGAACTGCTCGAGGATCTGCGCATCGGCGCCGGAGCCCGTCTCCTCCTGGAAGCGCTTCGACATCCCCTCGAAGCGGGTCTCGAGCTGCTGCGCGAGCGCGAACCGCCCATTGGACTGCGCCTTGTCGATCGCGAGCTGCATATCGCGCGAGACGGCGCTCACCGGGGCGTAGATCACGTTGGAGTCCACGGGCGGCTTGACGAACCAGACGGGGACGCCGAGGGCGGCCGCATTGAGCTCCTCAGGGGAGGGCGCCGTCTTCGGCGCAGACGACCCACCGCAGGCCGACAGGGCGACGGCCAGAACCAACCAGGTGAGGGAACGATGACGCATGCAGACCTCGAAACGATCGGGAATGGGGTCGCGACAGGGGACCACCCCAGGGAAGACGCGTGAGGGAAAGCTACCTGAAACGCACCCGGGACAAGTATGACCCAGGTCACAAAGGCTCGACCGACCCTCACTCCGCTCGCGATCGCGTCACCGTGGAATCGACGCGGACACGGATCGCCGAGCCGGTCAGGCGCACCGGAACCTCGTAGACCGCCTCCATGGGAGGTGCCTCACGCCGGGGGTACCACGCGGAACCCACGCGCACCGAATGTCTCGCATGGAGGTACGGGATACTGTCCACATACCCCTGTTGTCGCAGGGTCTCGAACGCGTCGACCCCAAGGTCCGGCACATCGGACCCGTCGTTCCAGCGCGGACGACCGTAGGTCCAATTCGTGAGGGAGAAGAGAAAGTCCACCTCGTCCTCGGCCGCGAAGAGGAGCACGATGTGGTGGGTCCCCGGGGGAGGCGCCGGGACGGAGAACGACACCGTCCGCCACGCGTCGAACACCGGGCTCGGGAGTCCGGCGAGCCGAATGACCTCGCGTTCGCGACGCCCCCAGGTCGGGAGGGCTCCGACGACATAGTTCGCCGTCGGGCGGGTCGTGGTATACGCGAAGGTCAGGGTGAGCCGGATGGAGTCCCGTGGTGGGACCACCACGGCGAGGTCCGGGCCCAGGGCGACCCCGTCGACCTTCGTGGCGATGATCCGAAAAGTGCCGTCGGTCTGCAGGAGGCGGGACCCCCGGACCGACGCACGGCCCGACCGGACGAACCAGGGCCCCTTCGCGCGGAGCACCACGTCACGGTCGTGCACGGCATCGCCCGCGACGCGGATGGCGATGCGTTCGAACTGTGCGCGCCCATCGACCAGCGGACGCAGCGTGTCGCCCAGCGTCACGGCATCGGTCGCCGAGAGCTTGGCGAGCACAGACCATCGGTAGGGACGACCGAACCCATTCTCGAGGATCAGCCGCGGCTGGACGGCGAGGTCGACCGCCCCGCGCGTCGGTCCCTCCGCTAACGGCTCGACCTCGAAGCGGAGCCGCGGCTGGAGCATCAGGACGACCCACAGGAGGGATGCGACCGCCAGGGCGCCGGCCGCCCCCACGAGGGCGAGCCCGTGATCATTCTGCCGGGCCAGGAATCCCATCGCCCTGAGGCAGTCCCCTTCCCACTCCGGATGCCCCGCCGCCCGAGCGATGCGCTCCGCCAGCCGACGCCCCCGCAACTCGATCGCACGGAGGCGTGGCGCCCGCGCCGCCGCCCGGGCGAGCTGCCGGATGAGCAGACGCTCCGCGGTCGCGCCGACGAGGAGGGCTAGATGCTCCAGCCGTTCCATGTCGAGGCGGTCGGGATGGCTCCAGTGGCGAAGCAGGGACGCCAGGGCCTGGCGGGATTCCAGTGGGGTCGCCCGCTCGGCGAGCGCGTCGGAGACCGAGGCGTGGGCGACCGACCAGTAGGTATCGCGTGACGTCACGAGGCCAAGCGTCTCAAGACGTCGAAGTGCCGCGGCGACCTCCGCATCCGTCACCCGATCCTGCGTCGCACGCACCACCGCGACCAGATCCCGCTCGTCCAAGGGCAGCTGCCACCGCGCGAGGAGCGTCAGTAGTCGCAGGGGCCGTGGCGCGAGGGCATCCAGTCCCTCGTGGAACCACGATCCTCGGGCGAGCTCGGCCAACAGTCGGTCAGGATCCTCACAGCGCCAGCCAGCCTCGGACGGGACGAGGTACTTCCCTTCCACCGCCGCTCGAATCCGTTGCAGGGCCAACTGAGGGATCCCCCGCGACCGGGCCGTTAGCGCATCGAGGAACGCGGCGACCCATGGCGCTGCCGGCAACGGGGCGACGCCCTCCAGAAGCGACCGAATCTCCTCGAGCCCAAAGGGAGGGAGGACCAAGACCCGTTCCGCCGCGACGGCCTCCGGTCCCAGACCCGACCGCGCCGAGTACACCTCCAGGAGATGCACGCCGGCCCCGCGCGTCACGCCCGCCAGTACCTGCCGCGAGACATCATCAGCGCCGCCGAGGTCCTCGACGATCAGGACCACCAGACGCTCGTCGGCAACCGCCGCGAGCAACTCGGCCAGCGCCTCGCGGAGGTAGCGGCGCCGATCCTCTCCACGCATGCCACTCGGGCGCGCACTCGGGAAGCGGGTGGCGAGTTCGGGAAGGAGCGTCACGAGTTCACTGGCCGCCGACTCCGCGATCCCGAGCGAACCGGGGAGCTGCGCCAACGCGCGTGTGATATCGGCGAGCGCCGCATAGGGCACCTCACGCATCGCGGGCAGGAGGCGGATCCGCACCACGCGAGCGCCGCGGAGTCGCAGGCGCGCCTCCACCTCATCCAGGAGACGCGTCTTCCCGATCCCGACCGGCCCCGTGAGCAGGAGCCGGCGAGGTTCACCCAGACGGGCACGCTCCGACTCCCTCAGGAGCTGCTCCACCACCGGTTCACGACCCAGCAGGTGATGCCCGAGAGCATCCAGCGTCCCACGACGTGGGGGCGCCGCGGGATCCTGCCTCGCCAACCGCTGTGCCCGGAGCTGGAGGAGCTCAGGGATCGGTTCGCCCGACGCTCGGAGGACAGCGATCGCCGAGGTGACCCGCTCCCGGGCCTCATCAATCGCCCCGCCGGCGATCAGGGCATCGACCAGGATGACGAGGTTCGCGTCATCACCGGGCTCGAGGGCATGGAGCTGCCGAGCCAGCGCCAGAGCCGGTCCCGACGGCCCCGCCTGCACCATCGGCGGGAGCGTGCGCTGGCCCTGTTCCAACAGGAGCTGCCGCAGGCGCTGACGCTCCTCCTCCACCCACTCGAGGAATCGCCGCGCCGATCCGACGTCGAGTCGCGCACAGAAAGGACCGCCGTAGGCCGCCAGCATCGGCGCGAGGTCACCCCGGCGTGCCCCGGCAATGAACACGTCGCGGTCCACCGCGATCCTCCCGGGGACCAGGGTCACGCGCTGACGGTCGGCCGACAGGACCGATGCCCCGAGGAGACGACGGAGCGCGTAGAGTGCCTGCCGCAGCGACGCCTTGGCATTCTCTGGGGCCTCATCACCCCACAGGAGGTCGGCGAGCTCCTCGCGAGCCACCGTGCGCCCGTCCTGACAGGCAAGGTAGATGAGGAGCCCGATGACCTTTCCGCCGCGGAGTACATCCTGCGCTGATTCCCCGTCAATCTCCCGTAGCAGGCGCGTCTCGCCGAGGGTGATCAGGCGAAAGAGAATTGGGGCGGTGCCAGTCGACGGCGGCGTCACGGGAGGAGAATCTCCCGCGAGTCGTCAATGCCACGTCAATTGTATGTCAATAAACGATTTATCAACTTCAAAAAAACTGTCATTAACGGCAAGCAAGCCAAACATGTCGAGAGGGACCGCCAGTCGTCAAATCAGCCCGATGATCTGGTCCCGGCGGGTCCCGACGCTGACATACTGCGCCGAGCACTCCACCAGCTCCTGCACTCTGTCGAGATAAGCCCGAGCCGCCTTTGGCAGATCGGGCAGCGACCGTGCCCCGGCCGTCGACTCGCGCCACCCGTCGAACCACTCATACACCGGTTCGATCCCATCGAGGTCCGCGAGATCCCCTGGGAACTCGGTCATCACCTCACCGTCCATCCGATACCCGGTGCAGAGACCGATGCGCTCCACGGTGTCGAGCACATCCAACTTGGTGATGGCGAGCCCCGTCAGCCCATTCACCCGCACCGCGTAGCGCACCACCACGGCGTCGAACCACCCGCAGCGGCGCGGGCGCCCTGTCGTCGCCCCGAACTCGTTCCCGAGGGTCCGGACATGGTCGCCGAATGCCGCGTCGAACTCCGTGGGGAGGGGACCCGCTCCCACCCGCGTCGTGTAGGCCTTCACCACCCCCAAGGCCGCATCGATGCTCCGCGGCGAGATCCCCACCCCGATCGCCGCCCCACCCGCCGTGGTGTTCGATGAGGTCACGAAGGGATAGGTGCCATGATCCACGTCGAGGAGCGATCCCTGCGCCCCCTCGAGCAGCACCGCGGCCCCCTGCGCCTGCGCTCGGCTGATCGCGAGCCCCACGTCCTCCGCCACCGCGAGGAGCCGCGGCGCGATCCGTTCCAGCGCGGCCAACGTGAACGCCGCGTCGGCACGCTTGTTCGACCCGAAGCCCGCGAGGATCTGGTTCGCGTGCTCCGTCCCCTTCTCCACGAGCGCGCGAAGGCGCGTGGGGTGCCGCAGATCGAGCACACGGATCCCACGCCGCGCGACCTTATCCTCGTAGGCGGGACCGATCCCCCGACCCGTGGTCCCGATCGCCTTGCTCGCCGCGCTCTCCTTGTCCACGAGCTTGTGGTAGGGCATCACCAGGTGCGCGCGATCGGAGAGGTAGAGCCGCCCCGCGACATCGACCCCCGAGGCCACCAAGCCATCGACCTCCTCGAACATCCCCTCGGGATCGAGCACCACGCCATTCCCGATGGCACACCGCACCCCCGGGTGGAGGATCCCGCTCGGGACCTGATGGAGTACCGTCGACTCCTCACCGACATGGACGGTGTGCCCCGCATTGGCCCCCCCCTGATAGCGGACCACCCAATCCGCGCGCTCGGCGAGGACGTCGACCAATTTGCCCTTCCCCTCATCCCCCCACTGCGCGCCGACGATGACGATGGTACGGGTCGTGGTATCGAACATCTGGTGGGACTCCACAGGCAGAGAGATGGGCACAAAAAACGCCCCGAGCGTTCCGGGGCGCCAGAGGAATATAATCGCAACCTCCCCTCTACGAAAGCCGGCGAAGGCGCACAGAGGTTCCCCCAACACCAAAACCCGCCGTTATTCCATCGTCAATGTGGTCCGAGATAATCGAATTCGATACTTTCACGCTGCTATAACGACCGGTAACGAAGTTCGGTCGCATGAAAGATGCTCTCAAACCAGCCACCGCCGCCTTCCGGATCCAGACCTTCCCGGGTCTGCGAATCGTGCGCGCTGAGGGAAGGACGGCTCGTGAAGTCCCCATTCCGGTCGGCGTGAAGCCGGGTGTCCTGTTGGTAATCCTGGCGTTGGCCGGAGACGCAGGGATCCCACGCCCCATGGTCCGGACCTTACTCTGGCCCGACACCTCAGAGGCCAACAGCTCCAACAGCCTCCGCCAAGCGCTCTTCAGGCTCCGGCGGGCCCTCGGCTCCGAGTCCGTCGAGGACCGGGGAGGACGGCTCTACCTTCGATTCCCCATCGCCCTCGACGTGATGGACGCGGCTGCGCGCCTCGACGGTGGGGATATCGCAGGGGCGTTGGACATCATATCCGCGCCATTCGGGGACACCCTTGACGTCGCGGGCCCGGCACTCCGTGAGTGGCTCCAGCGCTATCGACATCAGCTCGATCTACGGCTCGAGGGAGTAATTCGGGCCTGCTGGTCGCCCGACGCCTCTGGCGCCGTCCTTGCCATGCTCCAGTCGGCGTTGCCGATCGTGCGCCGGATCCTCCCCACCTCCGTCGACCTGCGCTGGATCCAACTGGAGCTCGACGTGCGCCAAGGGGATGCGTTCGCCTTCGAGCGCCATCTGCAGGAACTACGTACCCTGCAGCGGGGCACCCCCATCGATCCCGGCGATGCCACCCGTCTTGCCGCGCTCCGTCAACGCCTGAGTGTCGGCGGCGCAGCGCCACAGCGCCCCCCCTCTTCCCTCCACGAGGAGGCTCTGCGCACGATCATGCAGCGCCTTGCGAACGCGCCGCAGGAAGGCGGGGTGGTGTGGCTGACCGGACCAATGGGGATCGGGCGCTCGCATCTGCTCCGCGAACTCGCCTTCCGAGCGGGTCCCGCCGGTTTCCAGGTCGTTCAGCTGGAACCCGAGGATACCGTACCGAGTCGCCCCGCCTCGTGCGTCCGTGACCTCACGGTCGCGTTGCGTGCGCTCCGCGGGGCGGCGGGGCTCGACCCACGCTTCGCCCCCATGATCGAGCGCTTGGTGAGCGGGACCCCGCACCCCGCGATCGGCGAAGCCACCGAGGCGGTCATGGACCTCGCGGTCGCGATCACAGCAGAGAGCCCGCTCCTCCTCCTCATCGACGATTGCGATCGGTACGAGGCCCGCGAGATGCGGGCGGTGCTCAGCGCCCTGGACGACCTGCGTCCCCGAGGGCTCCTCGCCGTCGCCTCGGCCTCAACAGACGTCGGGGGGAGACCGCTCGCCACGACCCCGATCGTCCTCGCCCCACTCCGCCGCGATGGCGTGCGCCAGATGGTCGATGAACTCGCACCGCTCCCGAAGACCCCATGGGGAGATGCCCTCGTCGACGGAATGCTCGCCGCCAGCGGTGGTATCCCGCGTCGCATCATTTTTCTCCTTGCCACCCTCCAACGGGAAGGGCTCCTGATCCAGCGGCAGACGGGGTGGGCACTCGGGGGCTCCCCCAGTGCCCTTGAGGAGCGACTCGGGCGGCAGACGTAGCCACCGCACTGGGCGCTGAGGCTCAGCGCGGTGGCTCGACGAAATCGACCTCGATCGCCGCGCCCTGGATGGGCGTCAGCGCCTCGTAAACGTCCCGATAGCGAATGAGGCGGCGTCCGAGGCCCGGCAGCTGTGCCTGCTGGGTGCGATACCGACCTTGCAGGTATCGATCGAATTGGAACACCCCCTCCCGACGTAGCTCTTGGACCTGCGCCTCCGTTATGACCGTTGTCAGATCGTTCCCATCGCCCCAGACAGGGGGGCCCGCTGCCCAATTGGTCGCCGAGAACAGATGATCGACCGAATCCTCCGCCCGGAAGAGGAGGAGAAGATGGTGGTGCCCGGGACGCCGTGCCGCTGACACCTCGAACTCCACCGTCTGCCAGGCATCGATGATCGGGCGCGGGAGCCCAGCGAGACGGATCACCGAAGTCTGGGGATCGAGCCAGGTTGGCCCCGCCCCGACCACGTAATTCACCGTGGTCTCCGGCGTGGTGTACGAGAAGGTGAGCTCCACCTCCAACGGGGTACCGACGGGGATCCGTGCGGTGAGGGTGGAGTCGAGCGTCTGTCCATTGATGACCGCGCGGATGATGCGGATGCCATCCGACGTTGGACCGATCATCCCACGAATCGGGCTGGAGGCACCCACGATCAGCCCCGACACCTCGAAGTGGAGGTGTTGGGGCACCGGTGTCCCGTTACCGCTCGAATCCACGACGTAATCGGTCAGGGCCAATTTCTGGAACTGGGCTCGGCCATCCGTCAATTCGATGATCGTGTCGCCGATCAGCCGCGTCCCCGGCTGTCCCCGCACCCGGACCTGCCCCGAGAGACGTAGCCGACGACCGAACCCGTTGAAGACCCCGACCCGGGGCTGTACATGCAACGTGCCCAAACGGCTGGCAGGCAACGTGTCGCCAAGGGGCTCCACCTCGATCCGAAGTCGGGGCCAGAGCATGACGATGGTCACGAGGAGGGAGACGCACCCCAGCGCGACGGCGGCGGCGAACCAGGCGAGTTGGCGGCGCGACCGCCGCGCCATCCACCCCATGGCGCGGTAGAGCTGGGCCCCCCAGTCCGGCCGCCCCGACGCGACCGCGAGGCGAATCGCCAGCTGCTCCGCAGAGAGCAGATGCCCTCGATGCCATCGCCCGGATCGCGTCACGGACTCCACCAACGCCACGGCCAGTGGCAGGTCGTCACCTATCGCACAGAGCAGGGCGAGATGCTCGAGCATCGGGAGATCGAGCGCGGGTTGTGCCATCCACCAACCGACCGTCGCGCGCCGGATCTCGTTCCACGCCCTTGGACCCTCCGCCGGGCGCAACGCCTCGGCGATGGTGTCGTGGGCGAGCACCCAAGCCCCTTGACGCATGAGGATGAGTCCTCGCACCTCCAACCCATCGAGCGCAGCGCGACAGGACTCCTCGGTGGCGCCTATGGAGACCGTGCGCGCGATCTCGCAGAGCGCCAGGTCGGGGATTGCTCGTCCCCACACCGAGAGAATCTGGAGGAGCGTCCGCTCGACGTCGGTGAGGCTCCCGGCATCGAAGCTTTGGGAGTGGTATGAGGCGATCTGGTCGACGACGCGTCCGGGATCAACAGCGGACCAGACTCCGCCCGTCGTGGAAAGGATCCCCGCGTTCCGCAGTGACTGGACGACCCCGATGGTGAAGTACGGCAAACCACCAGTGATCGCGACGAGTCGATCGACAAAGGGACCCTCCCAATTCGCCCCCGTCCAACGCGCCTCGCCCTCGAGCATCTGCCGAATGGATTCGGCGGGGAGCGGGGGAAGCTCCAGCACCTCGACCCCATCGGTGCCATCGAGGATCGGGGTCCACGCCGCCAGCACGAGCAGGAGGCGAATCTCCTGCAAGGGCGGGAGGGTACGCAGAACGGCGAGGGTCTCGGCATCCAAATACTGCGCATCATCGATCAGGACCGATACAGCCCGGCGGTCCGCGATGGCCCCCGTGAGATCGAGGAGGGCGTCCATGCGCCGTCGCAAACGATCCGTCTCGCTCGCCGAGGAGAGCACGGCGACGGGAAACAGACGGCGCAACTCCGGGAGGAACTCCACGAGGGTGGCAGCGGTCACCGGACTCACACCGAGGGCCCCGGGGAGGAGCGCGAACTCGCGGATGATCTCCGCCAACCCCGCGTACGAGACGCCCCGCATCGTCGGGCGGAGACCTATACGGATGGTGCGTGACCCACGTAACCGCAGCCGCGCATCGAACTCATCCAGGACCCGGCTCTTCCCCGATCCCGAGACCCCCACGAGCATGACCGAGCGGCACGTCCCCCGACGCGCCTGCTCCGCTGCCGCGATCAATTCGGACAGCACCGTCTCGCGCCCCACCAAGGTGGCCCCGAGCCCCTCGAGGGAGGCGGCGTCGCGTACGCGATCCTCATCGGTCACGCGCACGCGCTCGAGCCGATCCACCAAGTCCGGTGGCAGGGTCTCCTCGCTCTGGGCGAGGTGAGTGACGAACGTCTCGATCACGCGGCGCGCATCGGAGCGTCGTCCGCCGGCGCCAAGCGCATCGAAGAGGAGACGGACGCCCTCTGCCTCCTCCGGTTCGGCCACGCGGATGGCGCGGGCTATCTCCGTGGCACGGCCGATCTCGTTCGTCTGCAGCGCCGCCGAGACCCCGCCCTGCATCTCCTCGAGGAACAGCTGCCGGAGCCGGACTCGCTCCACCCCCGCCCAGCGCTCGAACACCGCCCCCGCGCGGGGCTCTTCCGCGAGGAAGGAACCCCGGTACAGGGTCATCACGCCGTCGACATCGTGACGCCGCACCGCGTCGAGGAAGCGCTCGTGATCCGTCTCTACCGCCCCGGGGGCCAGCTCCACCGTCTCCCGCGTGGCGATCAGGGCTGACTCGCCCAAGAGGCGATGCAGCGAGGCGATCGCCTGACGGAGTGAGGCGCGGGCCTTCTCCGGCGCTTCATCGCCCCAGAAGAGATCGGCCAGCTCGGCTCGACGCTGCGGGCGCTCATCGCGGATGGTGAGATGCAGGAGGAGGGCCAGCAGCTTCCCCGCCCGATAGACCGTCTCGGCCGTCCCGTCCTCGTGCACGCGCTCGAGGAGGAAGTCGCCGAAGGTCCGGATCTGCAGGGGTGCAGTCATCGGGAGGGGGGGATCCCGCGAGGCGCGAGGTCTAGGAAAGCAGGGCGTCGACCGAGGCTCGTCCCTCGGCGTCGAGTGGGAGCAACGGGAGTCGCGGCACCCCACCGGCACGACCGACGACATCGAGCGCGTATTTCACTCCGGGCACGCCGAGCTGACCCACGATCACCTGCGCCATCGGCTTGAGGCGCGCCTGCGCCTCGGTGCCACCCGCGACATCGCCGCCGCGATGCGCCGCGAGCACCGCGCGGGTGCGTGCCGCCGCGAAGGTCGAGACGGCGAGGATTCCGCCGCGCGCCCCGGCGACCAGCGCCTCGTGGAAGACGACGCCATTCCCGGTCAGGACGGTGAACGACTCCCCCTGCGCGCGCAGGAACCCCGCGAGCATCTGCGCATCCCCCGAGCTGTCCTTGATCCCGATCACGTTCGCATGCGCCGCCATCTCCGCGACGAACTCGGCGCTCAGCGCGAAGTGCATGTACTTCGGGATGTTGTAGAGGATCACCGGTACCGGCGAGGCATCGGCGACACGGTGGTAGTGCGCGCGGAGCGCCTCGACCGTCATCGCATTCGCGTAGTAGTGCGGCGCGACGACGAGCACAGCGTCGGCGCCGGCAGAGGCGGCATGCACGCAACGGGCGATGCACTGCTTCGTGGATTCGGCGCCCGTCCCCATCACGAGCCAGCGCTCGCGCGGGACGAGATCCCGCGCCACCGTCAGGAGCGAGGCGCGCTCCTCCTCCGTGAGCAACGCCGCCTCCCCTGTGGAGCCCGCGACGACGATCCCATCCAACCCATCGGCGAGATGCGCACGGAGATTCGCGGCAAAGCCGTCGAGATCGAGCGCCTCGCTCCCCGCGACGAACGGGGTGGTGACTGGGGCGAGGATCCCACCAAGGGTCTTGGTCATGCGAGTCCCATCCGGTCGCGCACCGTGGTCATCGTCTCGCGGGCGACGGCGCGCGCGCGGTGCGCCCCGTCAGCGAGGAGGGCATCGACCCGCTCGGGCTCGGCCGCGAGTACGGCCGCCCGCTCTTGGATCGGCGCCAACTCCGCGGTGAGATGCTCGTGCAAGACCTGCTTGCACTCGATGCATCCCCACTGCGCGCCACGACACTTCGTCTCCACCTCCGCCACCACCGCGGCGGGGGAGAAGGCGCGGTGGAGTTGGTAGATCGTCTTGCACCGCTCCGGTTCGCCCGGATCGGTCTTGCGAAGACGGGCGGGGTCGGTGACGGCGGGGCGCAACTTGTCCCAGACGACGGTCGGCGGATCGAGGAGGCTGATCGTGTTGCCGAGCGACTTCGACATCTTCGCCTGCCCATCGAGCCCGACGATGCGGCGCGTCGGGGTGAGGCGCGGCTGCGGTTCGGGGAAGTAGGGCGCATCAGGGGAGAATCGCGCGTTCCAGTTCCGCGCGACGACGCGCGAGAGCTCGAGGTGCTGTACCTGATCCTCTCCCACCGGGACGATGTCGGCCCGATACAGGAGGATATCCGCTGCCTGGAGCACGGGATAGTTCAGCAGCCCCGCCATCACCTGCTCCTGCTTGCTCGATTTGTCCTTGAACTGGACCTGCCGCTCGAGCTCCCCCAACGGGGTGATCGTGTTGAAGATCCAGGCGAGCTCGGTGTGCTCGGGGACGTCGGACTGGACGAAGATCGCCGCCCTGGCCGGATCGAGCCCGGAGGCCAGCAGGGAGATCGCCATCTCCCGGGTCCGGCGCCGGAGCTCCTCGGGCGTGTAAGGGACGGTGATGGCGTGATAGTTTACGATGCAGAAGAACGACTCCTGCTCGTGCTGCAGCGCGACCCAGTTCTTGACCGCTCCCAGGTAGTTGCCGATGTGGAGCTCGCCCGAGGGCTGGATCCCGCTGAAGATGCGTGCCATCACCGGAAGGTACGGGACGACCAATGGGCATTCAACGGGAGCGCGGGGCGCTCCTCGACCTGATCACGCGGGCCGCCGAGGCGGGGGCCGCGATCATCCGTGAGGGGGCGGGCCGCCTCGGGACGATCGACTGGCAGTCCAAGGGGCCGGGGGACTTCGTCTCCGAGGTCGACCTCCGCACCGAGGCGGCGATCCTCGCTCGCCTCCGCCCCGCCCTCCCCGGGGTCACCGTCCTCGCCGAGGAATCGGCGTCGAGCGTGGGAGCCGAGGCCCGTCAGGGGCTCTGCGTGGTGATCGACCCCTTGGATGGGACCACGAACTTCCTGCACGGTTTCCCGGAGTACGCGGTCTCGATCGGCGTGCTCGAGGACGGCGCCCCCGTGGCCGCCGTGGTCCTCCATGTGCCGCGGAACGAGCGCTTCACCGCCATCCTCGGCGCCGGCGCCTTCGTGGATGGCCGCCCCTGCCGCGTCTCCACCATCACCGACCCGCAGCGCGCCCTCCTCGGCACCGGGTTCCCTTTCAAGGATCCGCACGACATCCCACCCTACCAACTCCAGATGTCGCGTGTGATGGCCGGGGTCTCCGGCGTGCGACGTCCTGGCGCGGCGAGTCTCGATCTCGCGAGCGTCGCTGCCGGCCGCTTCGAGGCCTTCTGGGAGACGAGGCTCTCTCCCTGGGACTTCGCCGCCGGGATGCTCCTCGTCACCGAAGCGGGCGGGATCGTCTCCACCGTCGATGGCGAACCGTTGGACCCAACGCAGCCGAGCAGTGTCCTCGTGGGCAATCCCGTGATGCACCCCTGGCTGCGCGAGCGGCTGCACGATCCCCTGTACTCCCCCTCTCCCGTCGTCCCACCTCCCGCCTGATCCCGCATGTCCTTCGTCGAGTGCGTCCCCAACTTCTCCGAGGGCCGTCGCCCCGAGGTCATCGCCGCCATCCGTGACGCCATCGCCGGCGTCCCCGGCACGGTGGTCCTCGATGTCTCGAGCGATCCCTCGCACAATCGCACCGTGGTGACCTTCGTCGCCCCGGTGAGCTCGGCCGCCGATGCCGCCTTCGCCGGGATCGCGACCGCCGCGACACTGATCGATCTGAATACGCATCAGGGCGAGCACCCGCGCCTCGGCGCCACCGATGTCTGTCCCTTCATCCCCCTCGAAGGGACCTCGATGGAAGACTGCATCGCCCTCGCGCGCACCTTGGGCGAGCGCGTCGGGAAGGAGCTCGCGGTCCCGGTCTTCCTCTACGAGCGCGCTGCCTCACGCCCCGATCGCGTGAACCTCGCTGACATCCGACGGGGCGAGTTCGAGGGGGCCAAGACGTCCATCGGCACCGATCCCAATCGTGTCCCCGACTTCGGCCCTAACGCGATCCATCCCACCGCCGGTGCGACCGTGATCGGCGCGCGTCCCTTCCTCGTCGCCTTCAACGTCTACCTCGGCGGGAAGGAGCACCTCGCCATCGCCAAGGCGGTCGCGAAGGCGGTGCGCGGCTCGTCGGGCGGACTCAAAGGGGTGAAGGGACTCGGTCTCGAGGTCGATGGCCAGGCGCAGGTCTCGATGAACTTGGTCGACCTCGACGCGACCCCGCTCCACCGCGCCTACGAGATGGTGAGGATGGAGGCCGAGGCGCTCGGCGTGACGCCGACGTGGAGCGAGGTGGTGGGGCTCGTCCCCGAGCGCGCCCTCTTCGAGACGGCGGCGCGCCACCTCCGCTGGCGCACCTACTCCCCCGATCTCGTGCTCGAGCGTCAGGTGCGCTCGGCTGCCTCCGGTGGCGTCTCCCTCGCCGGGTTCGTCAGTGAGGTCGCCTCGAACGCGCCAGTGCCAGGGGGCGGTTCCGTCGCCGCGCATGCCGGTGCCCTCGGCGCCGCCCTCGCGCAGATGGTCGCGGGGCTCACCGTGGGCAAGAAGAAGTACGCCGCGGTCGATGCCGAGATGCAGGCGATCGCGATCCGCGCGGCGTCCCTCGTGCGGCGCCTGGGCGAACTTCGCGTGGAGGATGCACAGGCCTACGCCAGCGTGAGCGCGGCGTATCAACTGCCGAAGGAGACACCAGAGCAGCAGACCGTACGCGAGGCCGCGATCCAGGCGGCGCTGGTCGGCGCCGCGAAGACCCCGCTCGAGACGGCGCGCTGCTGTGCCGAGGTCGCCGCCCTCGCCGCCACCTGCGCCGAGCAGGGGAACACCAACGCGGCGAGCGATGCCGGTGTCGCGGCGCTGATGGCGGAGGCCGCCTGTCGCGGCGCGACGTACAACGTGCGGATCAATGTGGTGGCGATGCCCGATCGTGCGGCGGGGGCCCCCCTCGCGGCCGAGGCGCAGGCGCTCGTGGCGCGGTGTGCCGCCGATGCCGCACGGGCCACGGCGGCGGTGGAGCGGCAGCTCGCGTAAGTGACGCTCGCCTAGTCGAGCGTCGTGAGGATCCGCGGCCCCTCGGCCGTGATGGCGATCGTATGCTCGAAGTGCGCGCTCAGCGACCCATCGAGCGTGACGATGGTCCACTTGTCGGCGAGGGTCCGCGTCGCGGCGCCCCCCGCATTCACCATCGGTTCGATCGCGATCGTCATCCCCGCCTGGAGCTTGGCGCCACGCTTCGGCTTGCCATGGTTGGGGACCTGCGGGTCCTCGTGCATGCTCGTCCCCACACCGTGACCGACGAGGTCGCGCACCACGGTGTACCGCGCGCGCGTCACGACCTCCTCCACCGCGTGCCCGATGTCGCCGATGTGGTTCCCGACGCGGGCCGCCTGGATGCCGGCGTAGAGGGAGCGCTCCGTCACGTCGAGGAGGCGCTGCGTCTCGGGGCGGATCTCCCCCACGGGGTAGGTCCACGCCGAATCCGTGTGGAGGCCACCGTAGTGCACGCCGATGTCGACGGTGACGATGTCGCCGGCGGCGAGGATGCGGCGCGGCGAGGGGATCCCATGGACGATCTCGTCATTGATCGAGATGCACGCGGACGCCGGGAAGCCGTAGAGCCCCTTGAAGGAGGGGGTCGCGCCGGCGTGGGAGCGGATGAACCCCTCCACCAGGGCATCGATCTCTAGGGTCGTGATCCCGGGCGCGATGGCGCTCCGGATGTGGCGGTGCGTGGCGGCGAGGATCCGCCCGCCCGCCGCCATCGTCTCGATCTCGCGCGGACTCTTGAGGTGGATCACCGACCGACGGCGGCGAGCGCCCGCGCCGTGACGGCGTCGAAGGCACCGACGGCGTCGATATGCTGCACATTCGCCCCGCGGGC
The DNA here is from genome assembly GCA_021298395.1 of Gemmatimonadota bacterium. Taxonomy (GTDB): domain Bacteria; phylum Gemmatimonadota; class Gemmatimonadetes; order Gemmatimonadales; family Gemmatimonadaceae; genus Pseudogemmatithrix. The sequence continues at coordinate 50,578 of JAJTFH010000007.1, forward strand.
GACGTACCAGTCGAGCACCGGGGCGGTCTGCGCCTGATAGACGCGGAGGCGATTGCGGATCGCCTCCGGCTCGTCGTCGGCCCGACGCATCAGAGTGCCCCCACAGCCATCAGGACACGGGGTCCCCGGCTGCAGCCCGGTGAAGGGCTTCTGGGTCTGATCGCAGGTGGTGCGGCCCGAGAGACGCGCCACGAGCACCTCGTCCGCGATGTCGAAGGTCAGCACCACATCGACCTGCGTGCCGAGCTCCGTGGTGGCCGCGGCCAGCCCCTCCGCCTGCGGCACCGTGCGCACCACGCCGTCGAGGATCGCCCCCTTGGCGTACGTCGGCTGCGCGAGCGCTTCCTTGATGATCCCGAGGATCACGGCGTCCGGGACCAGGTCCCCGCGGTCCATGAATCCCTTGGCCTCGAGGCCGAGGCGCGTCCCCGCCTTCACCGCCGCCCGAAGCACATCGCCGGTCGCCAGCTTGGGGACATCCAGGGCGGCGGCGATCCGCTCCCCTTGGGTTCCCTTGCCAGCGCCCGGCGGGCCGAGCAAGACGACGAGCATCTCAGCCGCTCAGTGGCTCAGAAGCCGCCGACGCCCGCGTTCCGACCACGGAAGCGCACGCGGCCCTTCTTCATGAACCCATCGTACTTGCGGAGCAGGAGGTGCTGCTGCACCTGCGCCATCGTGTCGAGCGCGACGCCCACGACGATGAGGAGCGAGGTCCCACCGAACTGAAACGGCACCGCGAAGAGATCCGCGAGCCAGATCGGGAGGAGGGCGATGAAGGTCAGGAAGATCGCCCCGGGGAGGGTGATCCGGGTGACGATGTCTTGGATGTGGTCGGCGGTCTTCGCGCCCGGCTTGATCCCGGGGATGAAGCCCCCCTGCTTCTTCAGGTTCTCCGCCACGTCCGCCGGATTGAAGATGATGGCGGTGTAGAAGTAGGTGAAGAAGACGATCAGGACGGCCGAGAGGACGAAGTAGAGCCAGGTCCCCGGCGCGAGGTAGTCAGCGACGTTCGCCAGCGCCTGGTTCCCGGAGAACTGCGCGATGGCGCCCGGGACGACGATGAGCGACTGCGCGAAGATGATCGGCATCACGCCCGCCGAGTTGAGCCGGAGCGGGATGAAGTTCTTCGCCGCCTCGCGCTGTCGGCCCTTGGCCATCGTGCGCTGCGGGATCTGGATCGCGATGCGGCGCGCCGCGAGGGTGATCCCGACGACCCCCGCCACCACGCCGATCATCACCGCCGTCATGGCGAGGAGCGAGAGGAGGGAGACCGCCCCCGTGCTCACGAAGCCGAAGGCGCTCCCGATCGAGGGGATGAACCGCTCGACGATCGAGAAGAAGATCAGCAGCGAGGCGCCGTTGCCGAGGCCGCGCTCCGTGATCTGCTCCCCCAGCCACATGACGAAGAGCGCGCCGGTGGTGAGGAAGAGCACCATCTGCAGGGTGAAGCTCGTCCCGGGAGTCACCACCGCCCCGGTGACGCCCGCGGTGAAGAGCGCGTAGCCGTACGCCTGCACCGCCGCCAAGGCGACGGTGAAGTAGCGCGTCCACTGCGTGATCTTCTTCCGACCCTCCTCGTCCTTCTGCATCTTGTCGAGCGTCGGGATCACCGCCGCCCCGATCTGCATGAAGATGCTGGCCGAGATGTAGGGCATGATGCCCAGGGCGAAGATCGTCGAGCGCGAGAGGTTCCCGCCGACGAAGAGGTCGTAGAGCCCGAGGAGCCCGCCGCCCTGGTTCTGCTGGAAGAACGCGATCATCGCGTTCACGTCCACGCCCGGCGCCGTCACATGCGACCCGACCCGGTAGACCAGCAGGATCAGGAAGGTGAAGGTGATCTTCTGCCAGAGCTCCGGCGTGCTACGGATGTTGCCCAGCGCGCCGAGCGCGTTCCCCTGTGCCATCGGTTAGGCCTCGACCGTCCCGCCGGCCGCGACGACCTTCTCGCGCGCGGTGGCGCTGACCTTGATGCCACGGACGGTGACCGCGCGAGCGATCTCGCCGTTGGCGAGGAGTTTGACCGGGCCCGCCGAAGCGCGCACCAGCCCGACCGCGGCGAGGGTCTCGACCGTCACCTCGCTGCCGGTGAGGCGCGCGAGATCGTCGAGGCCGACCACCTGGGCCGCCTCACGGAAGGGATTGGTGAAGCCACGCTTCGGGACGCGCCGCGTGAGCGGCATCTGCCCGCCCTCGAAGTGCGGCTTGTTGCCACCCGGGCCGTGATGGCCCGCGCGTGCCTTGATGCCCTTATGGCCCTTGCCCGACGTCTTGCCGGTGCCCGACCCGGGGCCACGCCCGAGGCGCTTCCGGTTCCGGTGCGACCCCGGCGTCCGCGCCAGGGTCGAGAGGGTGATCTTCTCGTCGCTCATTCGGTTATTCCTCCACCGGCGTGACGGACACCAGGTGCCGGACGCGCTTGATCATGCCACGGAGCGCGGGCGAATCCTGATGCACCACTGACGCCTGGTGGTGACGCAGGCCAAGGGCCCGCAGGGTGTCGTTCATCCTCTCGCTATGTCCGATCCCGGACCGGACCTGCGTGATCCGGACCTTCCCGGAGGTCAGCGTGTTCGGCTCGGTGTGCTTCGGCCCGCGCGTGCGGTGCCAGACGAAGGTGCGCGCCATGTTACACGGCCTCCTTCGACTTGGCGCGCGACTTGTACGGGAGCGAGCTCACCTCGACCCCGCGCTCGCGCGCGATCTGCTCCACCGTCGTCAGGTGCTGCAACCCGTCGAGCGCGGCGAGCACCATGTTGTGCGGATTGGTCGAGCCCAACGACTTCGTGAGGATGTCGTGGATCCCGGCGCACTCGAGGATCGCGCGCACCGCGCCACCAGCGATCACGCCGGCACCGGGCGCCGCGGGCTTCATCAGGACCTCACCGGCCCCATGCTTGCCCACGATCTCGTGGGGGATGGTCGCCCCCGTCATCGGGATGGTCACCATGCGGCGACGGGCCCCGTCGACGGCCTTGCGGACCGCCTCCGACACCTCGTTCGCCTTCCCCGTCGCCACGCCCACCTTCCCCTGCCCGTCGCCGACGGCCACGAGCGCGTTGAAGGAGAAGCGACGGCCGCCCTTCACGACCTTCGCGACGCGATTGATCGCGATCACGTTCTCGAGGAGATCCGACCCCTCGCGCTCCTGGCCCGGCGCGCCACCGCGGCCGCCATCGCGGCCGCCACGCCCGCCGTCACGGCCACCGGGCCCACGCCCGCCGCCCGGACCGCCACGGCCACCGCCCGGTCCACCACGGCCGCCACCCGGGCCGCCGCGTCCGCGACCGCCACCAGGTCCACCACCGGGACCACCACGGCGCCCACCCGGCGCCCCCATCCCACCTGTCGTCTCAGCCATTTAGAACTCCAGCCCGCCTTCGCGGGCTCCGTCGGCCACCGCCTTCACGCGGCCGTGATACTGGTATCCCCCGCGGTCGAACACGACCTTCGTGATCCCCGCCTGCTTCGCCCGCTCGGCGATGCGCTTCCCCACCTCAGTCGACTTCTCCGTCTTCTTCCCGGTGAGCCCCGCATCGGTCACCGTCACCAAGGTGTGCTGACGCACATCGTCCACCAACTGCGCCGACATGTGCTTGAGCGAACGGAAGATCACCAGACGCGGCCGCTCGGCCGTGCCCGACACCTTCGCCCGCACGCGGATGTGACGACGGGCACGCAGTCCGGCCCGCGTCTTCGGTACTCGCTTCCCAGGCATTACTTACCTCCCGCCTTACCGGCCTTCCGCCGGATGATCTCGCCCGCATACTTGATCCCCTTGCCCTTGTACGGCTCGGGGGGACGCAGCAGCCGGATCTCCGCTGCGACCTGGCCCACCTTCTCCTTGTCCACGCCCTCGATCACGACCTGCGTCGGCTGCGGCGCGGAGAGCTTGATCCCCGCGGGGGCCTTGTACTGGATCTGGTGCGAGAAGCCCAACGCGAGCTGCAGCCCGAACGGCTTCACCTCCGCCTTGAACCCGACGCCAGTGATCTCCAGCTGCTTCGAATAGCCCTTGGAGACCCCTTCCACCATGTTGGCGATCAGGGTGCGCGAGAGCCCGTGCAGCGCCTTGTGCCGCGTCTCGTCCGACGGGCGCGCCACCGTGAGGGTGCTCCCATCGATCGTGACCGTGAGGTCGGGGTTGATCGCACGCGAGAGCTCCCCCTTGGGGCCCTTCACCTGGACCGTGTTCCCCTGCAGCGTGACCGTGACACCGGCCGGGATCGTCACCGGCAACTTTCCGATACGTGACATGTCGGCGGCCCCTTACCAGACGTAGGCGAGGAGTTCACCGCCGGTCCGCGCGGAACGCGCCTGCCGGTCGGTCATGAGCCCCTGGGAGGTGCTCAGGATCGCCACGCCCAGCCCGTTGCGCACCCGCGGGATCTCCCCCGCCCCGACGTAGCGCCGGAGGCCAGGCGAGGAGACGCGCTGCAGCTCCCGGATCACCGGCGTGCCGCCGGCGTACTTGAGGGCGACGCGGAGGACCTTCTTGCCCTCCTCGGTCTCGACGGTCTTGTAGTCCGTGATGAAGTTCGACTCCTTGAGGAGTCGCGCGATCTCGGTCTTCAACTTGGACGCCGGGATGTCCACGCGGCGATGCTTCGAACCGACAGCATTGCGGATCCGCGTGAGCATATCGGCGATCGGGTCAGTCATGCTCATGGTACGTCTCGTGCTCCTCTGGTTTCCGGCAGCCGCCGGACCTGGAAGGAAGTCCAGGAGTGGTTCCCGTCGCAGAGGGCGACCGGGCCTGCTCCCATGGGTGCTACCAGCTCGCCTTGCGGACGCCCGGGATGAACCCCTGCAGCGCCATCTCGCGGAAGGCGATACGGCTCAACCCGAAGGTTGAGATGAAGGCGCGGCTCCGGCCGGTCATCTGGCAGCGGTTCCGCACACGGGCCTTCGCCGAGTTGCGCGGCAGCTTCTGCAACGCGACCTGGGCGGCCCGCTTCTCCTCATCCGACGCCTTCGTGCTACGCACGGTGTCAGCGAGCGCCTGCCGCTTGGCGGCATGCTTCGCCGCCAGCTGCTTGCGCCGCTCGTTCTTCTCGATGGTGCTCTTCTTGGCCATGGTCTCCTCAGCCTTGGACGACGATCGGCTTGTCATCACCACGGAACGGCATCCCGAGTTCGCGCAGGAGCGCGAAGGCGATGTCGTCCCGGTCGGTCGTGGTGACGAAGGTGATGTCCATCCCGTGGATCTGCTCCACGAGATCGTAGTTGATCTCCGGGAAGATCATCTGCTCCTTGATCCCGAGGCTGTAGTTGCCCCGGCCATCGAAGGAGCGGGTGTTCAACCCGCGGAAGTCGCGGACGCGCGGGATCGCCGTCGAGATGAAGCGATCGAGGAACTCCCACATGCGCGCCCCGCGCAGCGTCACCGCCACGCCGATCTCCTGCCCCTCACGCTGCCCGTAGTTCGCGATCGACTTCTTCGCCTTCGTGCGCATCGGCTTCTGCCCGGTGATCGTCGCCACCTCGTCGACGATCGCATCGAGCACCTTGGGCTGCTTGATCGCCTCACCCATGCCGACGTTCAGCGTGATCTTCTCGAGCGTGGGGACCTGGTGCGGGTTGGTGAGGCCGAACTGCTGCATCAGCCGCGCACGCACGGTCTGCACGTAGTAGGTGCGGAGGCGCGGCGTCGGGACCGGCTGCCCCGCCCCCGCGTGCTCCTTCGGGAGCATCGAGGCGCGCTTCTCGCCCGCTCCGGCTCCACCCTTCTTCTGGCCCTGCGTCTTCGTCGTTGCCATGTCTCAGTCCTCGGTCAGCGGCGGGCGGGGATCGCTTCCCCGCTCGTGGCGCTGACGCGCTCCTTCGTGCCGTCGGCATCGATCCGGGCGCGGACGCGCACCGGCTTCCCCGACTTCGGGTCGAGCAGCATCACGTTCGACACCGCGACCGGGGCCGGCATCTCGATGATGCCCGACTGCTCCTCGGCCGTGCGCGCCCGACGATGCTTCTTCACGATGTTGATCCCCTCGATCGTCACGCGCCCCGTCTTCAGATGGACGCGGATGACCTTCCCTTCCTTCCCCTTGTCGTCGCCGCGCATCACGCGCACGGTGTCGCCGCGGGTGATGTGCATCGCGGTGCGCTCGGCGTTCCGGGCGTGCCGCGTGACGTTCTTCTGGCCGCGCGTCTTGCGATAGGTGAGGATGCGCATGTCAGAGCACCTCAGGGGCGAGGGAGACGATCTTCATGTACCGCTTCTCGCGCAGCTCGCGCGCCACGGGGCCGAAGATACGGGTCGCCCGCGGCTCGCCCTTGTCATCGATGATGACGACGGCGTTCTCGTCGAAGCGGATATAGGTCCCGTCCTTCCGGCGCGTCTCCTTGACGGTCCGGACGACGACGGCCTTGGCCACGTCGGACTTCTTGACGGTGCCGTTCGGCAGCGCGTCCTTCACCGCCACGACGACCTTGTCGCCGAGGCCGGCATAGCGGCGGCGCGTGCCGCCGAGGACGCGGATCACGAGGGCCTTCTTGGCCCCCGAGTTGTCCGCGACCTTCACTACGGATTCCTGTTGGATCATCGGTCAGTTCCTCAGCGCGCGCGTTCGACGATCTCGAGCAACCGCCACCGCTTGTCCTTCGACAGCGGGCGGGTCTCGACGATCCGGACGGTGTCGCCGACCTTCGCCGAGTTCTGCTCGTCGTGCGCCTTCAGGCGCTTGGTCCGCGTCACCATCTTCCCGTACACCGGGTGCGGCACGCGACGCTCGATCGCGACCACGACGGTCTTGTCCATCTTGTCGCTCACCACGAGCCCCTGGCGCGTCTTGCGTGCCGGGCGGGCGGATGCGGCGGTCTTCACGGTCTCTGCCATCAGGTCTCCTCGCGCGCGGTCAGCGCGCGGCCTCCGTCAACTGCCGGAGTACGGTCTGCAGCCGGGCGATGTCGCGCCGGATGGTGCGCAGCCGGAGCGGATTGCTCAGCGGCTCGGTCGCGCTGCGGAAGCGCAGATTGAAACGCTCCCGCTCCAGCTCCGCCACGCGCGCTTCGATCTCGCTGGCGGTCAGCTTGCGGATCTCCTCAGCCTTCATCGCTCGACGCCTCCTCACGGGCCACGAACTTCGTCTTGACGCCCAGCTTCGCCGAGGCGAGCGCCAGCGCCTTCTGAGCGATCTCCTTGGAGACGCCCTCGATCTCGAACAACACCCGGCCCGGCTTCACCACCGCGACCCAGAGCTCCGGCGATCCCTTGCCCTTGCCCATGCGGGTCTCGGCCGGCTTCTTCGTGACCGGCTTGTCGGGGAAGATCCGGATCCAGACCTTGCCACCGCGCTTGATGTGACGCGTCAGCGCCACGCGGCTGGCCTCGATCTGGCGGGCCGTCACCCACCCCGGCTCCAACGCCTGGAGCCCGAAGGTCCCGAACGCCACGGTCGCGCCACGTGTGGCCAATCCGGTCGTCCGACCCTTGAACATCTTGCGGAACTTGACGCGCTTCGGTGCGAGCATCGGTCAGGTCTCCTTACGCGTCCGAGGAGTACGTGTTGCCACGCCGCCCCTCGACGATCTCGCCCTTGAAGATCCAGACCTTCACACCGATGGTGCCGAAGGTGGTCTTCGCCGTCGAGGTCGCATAGTCGATGTCGGCGCGGAGGGTGTGGAGCGGCACGCGCCCCTCGTGATACCCCTCCACCCGCGCGATCTCGGCGCCGCCCAAGCGGCCCGAGCACTTCACCTTGATGCCTTCGGCGCCCATCCGCATCGCCGCCTGCACCGCCTTCTTCATGGCGCGACGGAACGAGATGCGCTGCGCGAGCTGGGCGGCGATGTTGTCCGCGACGAGCTGCGCCTCGATCTCCGGGCGCTTGATCTCCTCGACGTTGACCCCGACCTCCTTCCCGGTCAGCTGCTGGAGCTCGGTCTTGAGCTCCTCGACCGCCTGGCCCTTCTTGCCGATCACGACGCCCGGACGCCCGGTGTGGATCGTCACCACCACCTTGCCCGGCTTCCGCTCGATCGTCACGTCCGCGATCGCCGCGCCGCCGAGACGCGCCTTGAGATACTTCCGGAGGAGCGCGTCCTCCTTCAGCAGCGCGGGGATCTCCTTGGTGGCGAACCACGTGGAGCGCCAGTCCCGCGACACCCCGAGGCGGAAGCCGATCGGATTGGTCTTCTGTCCCATTATCGCCCTTCCTTCTCGGCCACGACGATCTCGACGTGGCTGGTTCGCTTGAGGACCGGCGTCGCCCGGCCCATGGCCGCCGGCGTCCACCGCTTGAGCTTCGGCCCCTCGTTCACGATCGCGTGCTTCACGTACAGCGCGTCGACGTCGAGCGAGGTGTTCGCCGTCCGAGCCGCCTGCTCGGCATTCGCCACGGCCGACGCCAGGACCTTCGAGATCTGCGTCGCCGCATGCTTCTTCGAGAACTTCAGCATCGCCAACGCGTCATTCACGCCCAAGCCACGGATCTGGTCGATGACCAGCCGCATCTTGTAGGGCGACTGCCGCGTGGTGCGCTGGATCGCGCGTGCCTCCGTCATGGTCACTTCCCTCCCTTCGCCGGGGCCGCCGCGGGCGCCGCCTTCTTGTCCGTCTTGTTGTTCCCGCTGTGGCCACGGAAGAGGCGCGTCGGGGCGAACTCGCCGAGCTTGTGCCCGACCATGTTCTCCGTCACGTACACCGGGATGAACTTGTTCCCGTTGTGCACGGCGAAGGTGTGCCCCACGAACTCGGGGATCACCGTGCTCGCGCGCGACCAGGTCTTCACGACCTTCTTCTCGTTCTTGGCGTTCATCTGGTGTACGCGCTTCAGCAGCGCTTCCTGGATGAACGGGCCCTTCTTGATGCTGCGTGCCATTGAGTCGTTCTCCGGTTAGCTCTGCGTGGCCTTGCCGCGCTTCCGGCCACGGACGATCAGACGCTGCGACGCCTTCTTGGTGTTGCGCGTCTTGACGCCCTCCTTCTTGCCCCAGGGGCTCACCACGTTCCGGCCGCCGCGCGTGCGGCCACCGTGCGGGTGATCCACCGGGTTCATGACCTCACCACGGACCTTCGGGCGACGCCCCATCCAGCGCGTCTTGCCGGCCTTGCCCCACGAGATGAGCTCGTGCTCGGCGTTGCCGACCTCGCCGATCGTGGCGAGACAGTCCCCGTGCACCATGCGCATCTCGGTCGACGCCAGGCGCAGGGTCACGTACTCCCCTTCCTTGGCGACGACCTGGACGCTCGTCCCGGCGGAGCGGGCCATCTGCCCCCCCTTCCCCGGCTTGAGCTCGACGTTGTGCACCGAGGTGCCGAGCGGCACCTCGCGCAGCGGGAGCGCGTTGCCCGTGCGGATGTCGGCGCCCTTCCCGCTCACCACGGTGTCGCCGACGGCGAGCCCCTTGGGATGCAGGATGTAGCGCTTCTCCCCGTCCCCGTAGACCACGAGCGCGATGCGCGCCGAGCGGTTCGGGTCATATTCGATGTGCTCGACCGTCGCGACCTGGCCGAACTTGTTCCGCTTGAAGTCGATGACGCGGTACTTGCGCTTGTGGCCACCGCCCAGGCGCCGCATCGAGATGTGGCCGTGATTGTCGCGGCCACCGCTCTTCTTGAGCGGCTCGGTCAGCGACTTCTCCGGCGTGGAACGGGTGATGACGTCGTTGTCCGACACGGAACGGAACCGTGTCGCGGCGCTCACCGGCTTGAATTGACGGATACCCATGGTGATCAGCCCTCGAAGATCGCGATCGAGTCGCCGGCCTTCAGCGTCACGATGGCCTTCTTCCAGCGTGGACGCAGTCCCGCGCTCCCCCCGACCTTCCGGGGCTTGCCGCGCTGCTGCGAGGTCCAGACGCCCGTGACCTTCACCCCGAACAGCGATTCGATCGCCGCCTTGATGGTGGTCTTGGTCGCGCCCGGGTGGACTTCGAACGTGTACTCACCACGGTCCTGGTACGCGGCCGAGGTCTTCTCGGTCACGAGCGGACGGACGATGGTGCGGATCATGGTCGGCATCGGTTACTCCCCCTTCTTCTTGGCGGCCTTCTTGGCCGGGGCCTTCTTCGCCGCCGCCTTGGCCACCGGCTTCGCGGCCGCCTTCGCCGCCGCCTTCTTCGCGGGCGCCTTCTTGGCCGGCGCCGCCTTCGCCTCGGCCTTCGGCGCCTTCGCCTTGGCCGGGGCCTTCTTCACCTTCACCGGGCCCGCCGCCGACTCGGTCACCGGGGCGAGCGCCTGCCCGATCGCGCCGGCCTCGACGAGCACCACATCCGACCAGACCACGTCATACGTGGTCACATCGCTGTAGGCCGAGATCCGGACGTTCGGGATGTTGCGGCCGCTGAGGTACACCATCGGCTTGTGGCCGTCGGTGAGGATCAGGACCTTGCGCCCGAGGAGCTCGAGGCGCGCGAGGAGCTGCGCCACCTGCGTCGTCTTCGGCGTGTCGAAGGCGAAGCGATCGATCACGAGGAGCGCCCCCTCGCGGGCCCGGGCGTTCAGCGCGCTCTTGCGCGCCAGCGCCTTCACGCCCTTCGGGAGGGTCTGCTCGTAGCTGCGCGGCTGCGGGCCGAAGACCGTGCCGCCGCCGACGAAGTGCGGGGCGCGGGTCGAGCCCTGACGGGCGCGGCCGGTCCCCTTCTGCTTCCACGGCTTCTGGTTCCCACCCACCACCCAACGGCGGGTCTTGGTCGCGTGCGTGCCCTGGCGCTGGTTGGCGAGGTACGCCTTCACCGCCTGGTGCATCACCGGCAGGTTGACGGTGCCGTCGAACGTCGTGCCCGGCAGCGCCACGCGATCGCGCGGGGTGCCGAGCGCCGTGTAGGCCGCCGCCTCGAAGTTGGTCGTCTCAGACATCGGTTATCCCTGCTTGCGGACGAGGACGATCCCGTTGGTCGGGCCGGCGACGCTACCGCGGATGTAGATCAGATGGCGCTCGGCGTCGACCTTCTCGACGCGGAGGTTGGCCTGCGTGTGACGCGCGGCGCCGTAGTGGCCCGGCATCTTCTTCCCCTTGATGACGCGCGAGGGATCGGTGCCCGGTCCGACCGAGCCCGGCCGACGGTGCTTGGTGTTGCCGTGGGTGTTCGGCCCACCGCCGATGCCGTAGCGCTTCACCACGCCCTGGAACCCGCGCCCCTTCGACGTGCCGGTCACCTTCACCATCTCGCCGACGGCGAAGATGTCGACCTTCACGACGTCGCCGACCGTGTAGGTCGGCACCGAGGCGTCCTTCCCGGGCGCATCATCGAGACGGAAGGAGCGGAGCACCGCGGGCGCGGCCTCGAGACCGGCCTTCTTCGCATGCCCGAGCTCCGCCTGCGTCGCGCGACGCCCCTTCGGCGTGCGCTCCCCCTTCTTCGACTCGCGCGCGGTCCGCTGCGCGCCATAGCCGAGCTCCACCGAGGCGAACCCCGCCTGCTCCGGCGTCACGACCTTCGTGACGGGATTCGGCGTGGCCTCCACCACGGTGCAGGGGATCTGCATCCCCGCCTCGTCGAAGATCTGGGTCATCCCCAGCTTCTTTCCAATGATTCCGATCATGGCACTCTCACTTGGTTAGTCACGGCCCGGAGCCGCGGGATGCGGCGCCCGTTGAGGCCGGAGGACTCTCAGGGTCAGGTGTCAGGGGAGCGGTGTCAGGGATCAGAGGGCGTCCGATCCTGCTACCTGGTCCCTGATACCTGGACCCTGCCCCTATTCCACCTTGATCTCGACGTCCACGCCCGCCGGGAGATCGAGCTTCGTCAGCGCGTCCACCGTCTGGGCACGGGAATCGAGGATGTCGATCACCCGCTTGTGCGTCTTGAGCTCGAACTGCTCACGCGACTTCTTATCGACGTGCGGCGACCGGAGCACGGTCCACCGCTGCGTCTTCGTGGGAAGCGGGATCGGCCCGGAGACCTGCGCCCCCGTCTTCTCCGCGGTCCGCACGATGTCCGCCGAGGCCTGGTCGATCACCGCGTGATCGAATGCCTTGAGACGGATACGAATACGTCCAGCCATAAGGTCTCCACTGGAGGCGGGGACCGGCGGCGCTCGCCGCCGGTCCGCCTCCCGTTCTTGGTTAGGCGAGGATCTTGGTCACCACGCCCGCACCGACGGTGCGGCCGCCCTCACGGATGGCGAAGCGGAGCTGCTCCTCCATCGCGATCGGGATGATGAGCTCGATCGTCATCTGCACGTTGTCGCCCGGCATCACCATCTCGGTCCCCGCGGGGAGCTCGATCGCACCGGTCACGTCGGTCGTGCGGAAGTAGAACTGCGGGCGGTAGCCCTTGAAGAACGGCGTGTGGCGGCCCCCCTCTTCCTTCGTGAGGACGTACACCTCGGCCAGGAACTTCGTATGCGGCTTGATCGAGCCCGGCTTGGCGAGCACCATGCCACGCTCGATGTCCTTCTTGTCGATGCCGCGGAGGAGGAGCCCGACGTTGTCGCCGGCAAAGCCCTCGTCGAGGAGCTTGCGGAACATCTCGACGCCCGTGACGATCGTCTTCTTGTCGGAGTTGTAGCCCACGAACTCGAGCTCCTCACCGACCTTGCACTTGCCGCGCTCGATACGGCCGGTCGCGACGGTGCCGCGGCCGGTGATCGAGAAGACGTCTTCGACCGGGAGGAGGAAGGGCTTGTCGATCTCGCGGACCGGCTCCGGGATGTACGTGTCGAGCGCGTCGTACAGCTCCTGGATCTTGTCGATCCACTTCTGGTCGCCCTCGATCGCGCGCACGGCGGCGCCACGGATCACCGGGGCGTTGTCGCCGTCGTAGCCGTACTTCGAGAGGAGCTCGCGGACCTCGAGCTCGACGAGGTCGAGGAGCTCGGCGTCCTCGACGAGGTCGCACTTGTTGAGGAAGACCACGATGCGGGGCACGTTCACCTGGCGGGCCAGGAGGATGTGCTCACGGGTCTGCGGCATCGGGCCGTCGACGGCCGACACCACGAGGATCGCGCCGTCCATCTGCGCGGCGCCCGTGATCATGGTCGCGATCGTGAGGATCTTGGTGGAGTCGCGACGCCCCTGCGACTCGGACGCCTTCGCGACCTCGTCATAGGCGATGTACTTGGTGCCGAACCCCTTGTCCGCCGAGATCTTGGTCAGGGCGGCCGTGGTGGTGGTCTTGCCGTGGTCGACGTGGCCGATGGTGCCCACGTTCACGTGCGGCTTGTTCCGCTCGAACTTTGCCTTGGCCATGATGATGCGTCCTGAGAGAGAAAGGGTACTGGTGGTGAAGAACGGGTGAACGATCCTGCAGCCTACAACCTGAGGTCCTGCCCTACTTCTGCTTCGAGATGATCTCCTCAGCCTTCGCCTTGGGGACTTCCTCGTAGTGCGAGAACTCCATCGAGTACACGGCGCGCCCCTGCGTCATCGAGCGGAGCCGCGTGGAATAGCCGAACATCTCGGAGAGCGGGACGGTGGCGCCGATCACCTGGGCCTCGCCGCGCTGCGTCATGCCGCCGATCTTGCCGCGCCGCGACGAGACGTCGCCGAGCACGTCGCCCATGAACTGGTCGGGGCTGACGACCTCGACCTTCATCATCGGCTCGAGGATGACGGCCTGCGCGCTGCGCGCCGCCTCCTTGATGGCCATCGACCCCGCGATCTTGAACGCCATCTCGCTCGAGTCGACGTCGTGGTACGACCCGAAGACGAGCTCGACCTTCACGTCGACCATCGGATAGCCGGCGAGCACGCCGTTCTCGAGCGCCTCGCGGATCCCCTCTTCGACCGGCTTGATGTACTCCCGCGGGATCACACCGCCCGAGATCTTGTCCTCGAAGACGTAGCCCTGGCCGGGCTCCGCCGGCATCGCGTTGATGACGACGTGGCCGTACTGGCCCTTGCCGCCCGACTGCCGGATGAACTTCCCCTCGACCTTGTCGACGCGCTTCTTGATCGTCTCACGATAGGCGACCTGCGGCCGCCCGACGTTCGCCTCGACCTTGAACTCGCGCATCATGCGGTCGACGATGATCTCGAGGTGGAGCTCGCCCATCCCGGAGATGATCGTCTGGCCCGTCTCGGCGTCGGTGTGCACGCGGAAGGTCGGGTCCTCCTCGGCGAGCTTGTTCAGCGCGATCCCCATCTTGTCCTGGTCGGCCTTGGTCTTCGGCTCGACCGCGACGTCGATGACGGGCGTCGGGAACTTCATCGCCTCGAGGATGATCGGATGATCCTCGTCCGAGAGCGTGTCGCCGGTGCGCGTATCCTTGAGGCCGATCGCGGCGGCGATGTCACCGGCATGGACCTCGTCGATCTCATCGCGCTTGTTGGCGTGCATCTGGAGGAGACGCCCGATGCGCTCGCGCTTGTCCTTCGTCGAGTTGTAGACGTGCGAGCCGGCCTTGAGGACGCCGGAGTAGACGCGGAAGAAGGTCAGGCGGCCGACGAACGGGTCGGTCGCCACCTTGAAGGCGAGCGCGGCAAACGGGGCGTCATCGGAGACGGCGCGCGTGTCCGGGGTGGCGTCATGCTGCGGGGCATGCCCCTCGACCGCCGCCACGTCGATCGGCGCCGGGAGGTAGTCGATGACCGCGTCGAGCAGCGCCTGCACGCCCTTGTTCTTGAACGAGGCGCCGCAGAGGATCGGCACGAACTTCATCTTGATCGTCGCCGCGCGGATCGCGTGACGGATCTCCTCGATGGTGAGCTCCTCGCCGCCGAGGTACTTCTCCATCAGGGTCTCGTCGTGCTCCACGACCATGTCGACGAGCGCATGACGCGCCGCCTCGACCGCGTCGTGGAACTCCGCCGGCACGTCGGTGACGGTGAAGGTCTTGCCGAGGGTCGCGTTGTCGAAGACGTACTGCTTGCGCTCGATGATGTCGATATGGCCGGTGAAGAGCTCACCCGAGCCCACCGGGAGCTGGATCGGCAGCGCCGCCTTCGTGAGCCGGTCGCGGATCATCTCGACACACCGCTCGAAGTTCGCCCCGACGCGATCCATCTTGTTCGAGAAGATCATCCGCGGGACCTTGTACCGGTCCGCCTGACGCCACACCGTCTCGGTCTGCGGCTCGACGCCGGCCACCGAGTCGAGGAGCGCCACCGCGCCGTCGAGCACGCGGAGCGAACGCTCCACCTCGACGGTGAAGTCGACGTGCCCCGGGGTGTCGATGATGTTGATCCGGTACTCCGGCCCCTCGCCCTTCGTATCCGACTGCCCGTGACGCATCCAGAAGCAGGTCGTCGCGGCCGACGTGATCGTGATGCCGCGCTCCTGCTCCTGCTCCATCCAGTCCATCGTGGCCGCGCCGTCATGCACCTCGCCGATCTTGTGCGACTTCCCCGTGTAGTAGAGGACGCGCTCAGTCGTCGTGGTCTTGCCGGCATCGATGTGGGCCATGATGCCGATGTTCCGGTAGAACTTCAGGTCGGTCGTGCGAGCCATCGTCTCAAGGATTCGGTCAGGGTCGGTCGGTCTGGTGCGATGTTCAGGTCCTGCGGTTCGGTCCAACAAAAACGCGGCTGGACCAGCATTCCCCCCAGCCTGCATCCGGGGAATCGGTCTCCATCCGCTCTCGCCGGGTACAGTCACCACTGCAGCATGACTGGGGACCCGCGGCGCGCCGGGCGCACCTGCCGCCCGACGTCAGATTGTCCTGCGCGCTTTTCGGGAACCTCGGCGCTGGGTCACCCCAGCGGGATCGGTCGGGCTGTCCACTCCCCCCGCGCGTCACTCCAGCCGACGTTGGCGGGCCCATCTGGCCGGGGCGCAGTCCCCCGGGGATGCCGTACGGGCCATCCGTCGCCGCACCGAGCCGGCCGAGGCCGAACTGGTGTAGCCTGTCAAAGGTAGTGGGAAATCGGCCCCTGTCAACAGGTTGGGCCCCTCCACCACCTCAGGGGGCCGGGGGGGGTCACCCGCCCCCCGCCCCCGCCCTGCTACCAGCGGTAGTGCGCGAACGCCTTGTTGGCCTCGGCCATCTTGTGCGTGTCCTCGCGCTTCTTGATCGCGTTCCCCTCGCCCTTCGCCGCCGCCAAGGTCTCGGCCGCCAACTTCTCGGCCATCGACTTCTCGTTGCGGTCACGCGAGTACGAGATCAACCAGCGCATCGCCAGCGCGGTCCGACGCTCCGGACGCACCTCGACGGGCACCTGGTAGGTGGCGCCACCGACGCGGCGGCTCTTCACCTCGACCACGGGCTTGAGGTTCGTGAGGGCCTGCTTGAAGACGTTCACGCCCGGCTGGGCCGCCTTCGCCTCCACGATGTCCATCGCCCCGTAGAAGATCCGCTCGGCGGTGGACTTCTTCCCCTGGTACATCAGCACGTTGATGAACTTGCTGACGGTCTGGCTGTCGTAGCGCGCATCCGGCAGGATGGTGCGCTTCACGGCACTCTTGCGGCGGCTCATTTACTTCTTCCCTCCCGCCGGGGCACCCGCCTTCGGCTTCTTGGTCCCGTACTTGGAGCGGCTCTTGTTACGCCCATTGACGCCCGAGGCGTCGAGCTTGCCGCGCACGATGTGATAGCGCACGCCCGGGAGGTCCTTCACACGGCCACCGCGGATGAGCACGATCGAGTGCTCCTGCAGGTTGTGGCCCTCGCCCGGGATGTAGGCGGTGACTTCGAAGCCGTTCACGAGACGGACACGCGCGACCTTGCGCAGCGCCGAGTTCGGCTTCTTGGGGGTGGTGGTGTACACACGGGTGCACACGCCACGCTTGAACGGGTTCTCCTTCAGAGCCGGCGCCTTGTCCTTCTTGACGACTTCGCGGCGGCTCTGCCGGACGAGCTGGTTGATCGTCGGCATCGTACCTTGGGTTGTTCGACCTTCTGCCTCTACGTGGATCGCCCGGACGGGCGGCACGGAACAGAGCCTTGGAACTTACAGGGAAAGGCCGGGTGCGGTCAACTGGTGATCGCCCCCAGCAGCCCGAAGCGCACCGCCCGCCCCACCAGGCAGAGGAGGAGGAAGTGCCAGGCCGGGATCGCCACCATCCCGGCGGCGATCGAGGCCAGATGGAAGGGGGGGATGCTGGTCACGGCACTCACCCCGAGGAGGCCGGTCCCGAAGTGGGGGCGCTCGGCCAAAAGGGCCCGGGCCCGCTCGACCATCCGGCGGGCTCGGGGGTGCGGGGCGCGGTCCGCCGCCCGACCGATCAGGTACCAGGGGACCTTCGCCGCGACATGCCCCACGGTGAAGGCCGCGAGGAGGGCCCAGGAGAGCCCGGCGGGGCGGACCGCCCCGAGCCCGAGGGCGGCCACCTCGGCCAGCCCGACGGGGAGGATCCCGACCGACGCCCCCAGGAGCAGCGCCCCGCCCAGGGCGAGCAGGGGCTGCGTGGGATCGACGGTCAGGGGGACCTCAGGGGCCGAAGCCCGACGGCGCCTGCTCCTCCTGCGGGGTGGAGAGGATCCGCTTGTAGCACCAGAAGGTGCCGCCCCAGACGAGCAAGAGGGAGGCGATCATGAAGATCCAACCGAGTGTGGTCATGGGGAGTCCTCAGTCCGCAGGTTTGGTGTCGTCGATATCGACCCCGGCGGCGCGGAGCCGCCGCTCACCGACCCGGGTCACGACCACGAGATAGATCAGGATCGCCACGATGGTGAGCATCCCCACCCGTGCCCCGGTGGAGGCCCACGACTTCTTGAGCTCCTCGCCAAGGCTCTGCACGGTGAAGCCGACGAAGACGATGATCAGGTAGGCGGGGGCGATGTACTTCATCACGATCTTGAAGATCGCCGGCACGCGAATCGACGCGCCCTGATGGAGCTCACGCCAGCCACGGTCGATCCCGAAGACCCACCCGAAGTAGATGATCTGCACCATCGCGAGGAGGAAGATCAGGTAGGTCCCGACCCAGAAGTCGACGGTGGACCAGAAGGCGCCCCCCTCGGTGAACCAGAGGGTGAGGATCGCGCCGATCGTCCCGATGCCAGCGATGGTGGCGGTGGACTTGGTATGCGTCCACCCCGTCGCCTCCTTGAGATGCGCGACCGCCGGCGCATACATCGAGAGCGAGCTCGTGATCGCCGCGAGCCAGAGCATGAAGAACCAGACCGCGCCGATGATGTTCTCGAACGCTCCCATCTGTGCGAAGACGACCGGGAGCGTGTTGAAGCCGAGGCCGAACGACCCCGTCGCCACCGCACCGGCGGTTCCGCTCACGCCCAGGAAGACGAAGGCGGCGGTGAGGGTGATCATCCCACCGAAGCCGACCTCGAAGAGCTCGTTCGTCGCGCTCGCGGTGAGGCCGGAGAGGGCGACGTCATCCTCCTTCTTCATGTAGCTGGCGTAGTTGATGATCACGCCGAAGCCGACGGAGAGGGAGAAGAAGATCTGCCCCGCCGCGGCGAGCCAGGTCTTGAAGCTCCCGAGCGCGGCGAAGTCCGGGTTCCACATGTAGCCGAGCCCGTTGATCACATTCTGCTCAGGAATGTCCGGATTCGGGGTGCCGAGGGTGAGGACGCGCGCCAGGACGATCAGGGCGCAGACCGCCATCACCGGCATCGCGAAGGAGACGAACTTCTCGATCCCCTTGGAGAGCCCGCGGAAGACGAAGTAGATGTTGATCGCGAAGACCACGACCCAGCTGAGGACGGTGTAGAGGGAATCGCCGGTGAAGAGCGATCCATCACCACCAGCCCCGGTGATCGAGGTGTAGAACTGCCCCGCCGCCGCGGTCTGCTCGGTGATCGGGGTCCCCTGCACGATCCCGATCCCACCGGTCAGATACTTGAGGAAGTAGGCGAAGGTCCAGGTCTCGATGAAGACGTAATACGTCGAGACGCCGAGCGGGATGAGCACCCCGAGCACGCCGAGATAGCGCGCGAGGCTCCCCTTCCCCACCGCGCCCATCACCATCGGCGCGCCATGAAGCCCCTTCTTGCCGCCGTAGCGACCCATCGTCCACTCGGCCCACCCGATCGGGATCCCGAGCAGGAAGAGGGCGCAGAAGTAGGGGATCAGGAAGGCACCACCGCCGTTCGCGGCCGCCTGGCCCGGGAAGCGGAGGAAGTTGCCGAGGCCGACCGCAGAGCCCGCGACGGCGAGGATGACGCCGAGTCGTGAGCCCCACTCTTCCTTGTGTTCAGCCATGAAGGGATCCGGGGGTTCGGGGATGGTGGAGACGAACGACGGAATGTGCCACGAACGCTGAGGGGGCGCCAGCCGTTGGCTGACACCCCCTCTCGTCCCTCCGATCCGACTTACACCTCGTCGGGGAGCGGGGCGAACCCGCCCTCCAACTCGGCCGGCGGCGCGAGGAAGCTGTCCGGCAGCCCGTCGAAGGCCCCGAAGGTCGGGGCCGGCGGCGGCGCGGGCGGCGCCTCGATGTCCATCTCCACGTCGGAGTACCGGTACATGCCGGTGCCCGCGGGGATGAGGTGCCCGATGATGATGTTCTCCTTGAGGCCGAGGAGGTCGTCCTTGGCGCCGCGGATCGCGGCATCGGTGAGCACGCGGGTCGTCTCCTGGAAGGAGGCGGCCGAGATGAACGACTGCGTGGTGAGCGACGCCTTGGTGATGCCGAGGAGGAGGGGCTCCGAGATGGCCGCGCGCTCCTTCTTCTTCTTGGCCTTGTCGTTCACGTCGCGGAAGACCGCCTTGTCGACGTTCTCCCCCTCGAGGAACTCGGTGTCGCCCGACTCGACGACCCGGACCTTCTGGAGCATCTGACGCACGATCACGCCGATGTGCTTGTCGTTGATCTTCACACCCTGGAGGCGATAGACCTCCTGCACCTCGTTGAGGAGGTACTCCTGCACCGCGCGCGGGCCCTTGATCCGCAGGATGTCGTGCGGGTTGACCGGGCCTTCGCTGAGGCGGTCACCGGCGCGCACGCGATCCCCCTCGTGCACGCGGAGATGCTTGCCCGAGGCCACTTCGTACAGCTGCGGCTGCTGCGTCTCGTCGATCGAGCCGCTGCCGTCGATGGGCTGCACGAAGATCTCGCGCTTGCCGCGCTTGATGTCGCCGAAGCGCACCACCCCATCGATCTCGGAGATCGTGGAGGGATCCTTCGGCTTGCGCGCCTCGAAGAGCTCGGCGACGCGCGGGAGACCGCCGGTGATGTCGCGCGTCTTGTACGCCTCACGCGAGATCTTGGCGATGGTCTGGCCCGCCGCGACCTCGGCGCCATCCTCGACGATGAGCTGCGCGCCCACCGGGATGACGAAGTCACGGACCTTCTTCTCCTTCCCACCCTTGGTGCTCCAGATCTCGATGTGCGGGTGGAGCTTCTTCTCACGATCCTCGACCACGACGCGCTGGCGGAGCCCGGTGAGCTCGTCGAGCTCCTCGGAGACCGTCTCCTCGTCAACGAGGTCGACGAAGCGCAGCTGACCGCCGACATCGGCGATGATCGGATTGGTATACGGATCCCAGGTGAAGATCACCTGCTCCTTCGCGACCATCTCCCCATCCTTGACCATCAACACGGCGCCGAGCGGCACCGCGAGACGCGCCATGATCGGGGCGTTCTTGTCCTTCGAGGCGCGCACGTAGAGCTCGCCCTCGTAGGAGGTCACGACCTGCTGGCCCTCCGGATCGGTGACGCTGATCAGGCGGTCCGAGAACTCGACCACGCCCGCGACCTTCGACTTACGGGCGGTCTGCTCGGCGATACGCGCCGCCGTGCCGCCGATGTGGAAGGTGCGGAGGGTGAGCTGCGTACCCGGCTCGCCGATCGACTGGGCGGCGATGATGCCGACCGCCTCGCCGATGTCGACCATCGCCATGGTGGCGAGGTTGCGGCCGTAGCACATCCGGCAGAGCCCACGCTTGGCCTCGCAGGTGAGCACCGAGCGGATCTTCACCGTCTCGATCCCCGCCTCCTCGATCGCCTGTGCGGTCTCCTCGTCGATCATCTGCCCGGCCTCGACGAGCAGCATCGGACGGCCCGCCTCGTCGAGGAGCTGCGGATCGACGACATCCTCCGCCGCCACGATCCCGACGATGCGCTCGGCCAACGGCTCGATGATATCCTCGCCTTCCTTCAGCGCGGCGATCTCCAGCCCCATCACCGTCCCGCAATCCTCCTCGGTGATCGTCACATCCTGCGCGACGTCGCAGAGGCGGCGGGTGAGGTAGCCGGCATCGGCGGTCTTGAGCGCCGTGTCCGCGAGGCCCTTGCGGGCGCCGTGCGTGGACGAGAAGTACTCGAGGACCGAGAGCCCCTCACGGAAGTTCGACTTGATGGGGTTCTCGATGATCTCACCGATGCCGCCGGTGAGCTTCTTCTGCGGCTTCGCCATCAGGCCGCGCATGCCGGCCAGCTGACGGATCTGGTCGCGCGAGCCACGGGAGCCCGAGTCGAACATCATGAAGACGGTGTTGAACCCGTCCTTCGACTCGCGCATGCGCTTCACCATCGCATCCGCGATGTCGTTGTTCGCGTGCGTCCAGGTGTCGATGACCTTGTTGTAGCGCTCGCCGTTCGTGATGTTGCCGGTCTGATACGCCTTCTGGAAGCGCGCCACGCGGGTGGTGGCCTCCTCGAGGATCGTCTCCTTCTCCACCGGGATCTCGAGATCCTCGATCCCGATCGAGACGCCGCCACGGGTCGCGTTGCGGAAGCCGAACTCCTTCAGACGATCGAGGAAGGCGACGGTGCCCGAGAGCCCCGCCTTGCGGTAGGACTCGAAGACGAGCTCGCCGAGGACCTTCTTCTTCATCTCGCGGTTCTGGAACGGCAGCTCCGGCGGGACGATGCCGTCGAAGAGCACGCGGCCGGCGGTCGTCGTGACCCACGCGGAGCCGCCCTCCATCGTGCGCGCGCGGTACGTCACCGCGGAGTGCACGCCGAGCTGGCCGAGCGCCATCGCCATCTCGATCTCGGCCGCCGACCCGAAGGTGCGGAGCTTCGCCTGCGCCTTCGCATCCTTCAGGAGGGCGTCGAAGCCCGCCGGCGCCTTGGTCGCGAAGTAGCAGCCGAGGACGATGTCCTGCGACGGCTCCGCCACGGGGCGGCCGTCAGAGGGCTTCAGGATGTTGTTCGAGGAGAGCATGAGCACGCGCGCCTCGAGCTGCGCCTCGTACGAGAGGGGCACGTGCACCGCCATCTGGTCGCCGTCGAAGTCGGCGTTGAACGCCGCGCAGACGAGCGGATGGATGCGGATCGCCTTCCCTTCGACGAGCACCGGCTCGAACGCCTGGATGCCCAGGCGATGGAGCGTCGGCGCGCGGTTCAGCAGCACCGGATGGTCGCGGATGATCTCCTCGAGGATCTCGAAGACCTCCGATGACTCGCGCTCCACGATCTTCTTGGCGCGCTTCACCGTCTCGGCGATGCCATGCTCCACGAGCTTGTGGATGATGAACGGCTTGAACAGCTCGAGCGCCATCGCCTTCGGGAGCCCACACTGGTGCAGCTTGAGCTCGGGGCCCACGACGATGACCGAGCGGCCCGAGTAGTCGACGCGCTTGCCGAGGAGGTTCTGTCGGAACCGCCCCTGCTTGCCCTTGAGCATGTCGGAGAGCGACTTGAGCGGCCGCTTCCCACGACCCCGGATCGCCTTGGAGCGACGGCCGTTGTCGAAGAGCGCATCCACCGACTCCTGCAGCATGCGCTTCTCGTTCCGGAGGATGACCTCCGGCGCGCGATGCGAGATGAGCTTGGTGAGGCGGTTGTTGCGGTTGATGACGCGCCGGTAGAGGTCGTTCAGGTCCGAGGTCGCGAAGCGCCCGCCGTCGAGCGGCACGAGCGGCCGCAGGTCGGGCGGGATCACCGGCACGACGTCGAGGATCATCCACTCCGGTTTGTTGCGCAGCCCCTCGGCGTCGCCCGAATTGCGGAAGGCGTCGACGATCTTGAGGCGCTTGAGCATTGCCTTCTTCTTCTGCTGCGAGGTCTCCACGAGGACCCCCGCGCGCAGCTCCTCGGCGACCGTGTCGACGTCGAGGCGCTTGAGTAGTTCGCGTACCGCCGGCGCCCCGATGTCGGCCAGGAAGGCGCTGTCGCCCTCGGCCTTCGCCTTCTGCTTGAGCGTGAGGAACTGCTCCTCATCGAGCAGATCGTTCGCCCGGACCTCCTGCTCGCCCGGATCGATGACGACGTAGTTCGCGTAGTAGATCACCTTCTCGAGGTCACGGAGCGTGAGGTCGAGAAGGTTCCCCATCGGGCTCGGCAGGGTCTTGAAGAACCAGATGTGCGCCACCGGGACGGCGAGCTCGATGTGGCCCATGCGATCGCGCCGGACCTTGCTGAGCGTCACCTCCACGCCGCAGCGGTCGCAGATCACGCCGCGATAGCGGATCCGCTTGTACTTGCCGCAGTGGCACTCCCAGTCCTTGACCGGGCCGAAGATCTTCTCGCAGAAGAGGCCGTCCTTCTCCGGCTTGAACGACCGATAGTTGATCGTCTCCGGCTTGGTGACCTCACCCCACGACCACCACGACCGGAGGCCGGCCATCTCCAGCCGCTCCCGCTCCTTGGGGTCCCGGGGACCCCGGATCTCCTCCGGAGCCGCGATGCGGACCCGGATGTAATCGAAGGCGGAGGCCGCCTTCTCGCGTGCGGTTCGGAAATCGATCATCGTCTTACTCCTCGCCCTGGGCCGAGAACGCGCCGCCCTCGGCGTGCGAATCCATGGTCACGTGGATGCCAAGCGCCTGCAGTTCCTTCACGAGCACGTTGAACGACTCCGGCGTGCCCGGTTCCGGCAGGTTCTGCCCCTTCACGATCGCCTCGTACACCTTGCTGCGACCGTTCACGTCGTCCGACTTGACCGTGAGGATCTCCTGCAGCGTGTGCGCCGCGCCGTAGGCCTCGAGCGCCCAGACCTCCATCTCGCCGAAGCGCTGGCCACCGAACTGCGCCTTGCCGGCGAGCGGCTGCTGCGTGACGAGACTGTACGGGCCGATGCTGCGCGCGTGGATCTTGTCGTCCACGAGGTGGCTGAGCTTGAGCATGTAGACCTGCCCGACGGTGACCGGATTCGCGAACGACTCGCCCGTCCGTCCGTCGCGGAGGCGGATCTTGCCGCCCGTCAGCAGGCCCCCGGCGGTGATGAGCTCGACCGCCGCCGCATCGACGTCGGCCTCGCTCTTCTTGCCGAGCATCGCGGCGAGCGCCGGATGCCCCATCGCCTCGAGGAGCCCCGCCGCGTCGAGTGCCGCACGCTTCTCGAGCTCCTTCGTCGCCTTCTTGAGCTCGGCCTTCTGCGCCGCCGAGGTCTCATCCGAGGCGAGCTCCGCCTCGTGATGCGTGATCGCATGGCGCGTGGCGACCACCTCGCGCTCGGCGAGCTCCTTCGCCGCCGCCACGAGGTAGTCGTAGATGCGTCCCGCGACGTCCTTGGCCTCGGGGGTCATCCCGCGGGCCGAGAGGTCGTTGAGGTTGGCATCGTGCAAGAGCTCCACCTTCTCGCCCTCCTCGGGGGAGGGCCGGAGCGCTTCGAGGATGTTGCGCAGCTCATCCGCCGACGGGGCCGGCGTCGCGGCGTCGAGCCGCAGCGAGCCCTTGACCCACTCGAGCCCGGAGAGACGGAGGCAGAGCCCGATCTCACGCTCGTTGGCGCCCTGGAAGACCGGGGTCTTCGCATAGAAGCCGAGGATCTTCGCGGCCCACCCCAGGTGGGTCTCGAGGATCTGCCCCACGTTCATGCGGGATGGCACGCCGAGCGGGTTGAGGACGATGTCGACCGGCCGACCATCGGGGAGGAACGGCATGTCCTCTTCCGGCACGATCCGCGCCACGATGCCCTTGTTGCCGTGACGGCCGGCCATCTTGTCGCCGACGGAGATCTTGCGCTTCTCCGCCAGATAGACCTTCACGAGCTGGATCACGCCCGGCGGGAGCTCATCGGGCTGGAGGATGCGGTCGATCCGCTCCTCCGCATGCTCCTCGATCTTCGCCTTGATGGCGTCGGCCGAGTCGATGATCTCACGGATCGCGGCGTTGACCTTCTTGTCCTCGACGCGGAAGGTCTTGAGATCGAGGGTGATGAGTCGCAGGTCGCGCAGCATCGCCTCGGTGAGGACGGTCCCCGCGGGGATCGCCTCCTCGACCGTCCCGTTCTGCAGCGCGAGCGCGACCTTCTGCCCGGCGAGGAGCGCCTTGATCTCCTCATCGCGCACGTCATTCACGCGCACCTTCTCCTCGCCCTCGAGGCGACGGACCTCGCCGATGCGCTCGCCGCGGTCCTTCTCCACCACCTGATCCTCGACACGCGAGAAGATCTTCACGTCGATGACGACGCCCTCGACGCCCGGGGAGACCTTGAGGGACGAATCCTTCACGTCCTTCGCCTTCTCGCCGAAGATGGCGGTGAGGAGCTTCTCTTCCGGCGAGAGCTCGGTCTCGCCCTTCGGGGTGATCTTGCCGACGAGGATGTCGCCCGGGCGCACATGGGCGCCGATGCGCACGATGCCGCGTTCGTCGAGGTCGACCAGCGCCTCCTCGGAGACGTTCGGGATCTCGCGCGTGATCTCCTCCTGCCCGCGCTTGGTGTCGCGCACGTGCAACTCGTGCTCCTGGATGTGGATCGACGAGTAGACGTCGTCCTTCACCAGGCGCTCCGAGAGGACGATCGCGTCCTCGAAGTTGTGGCCGTACCAGGGCATGAACGCGACGGTCACGTTCGACCCGAGCGCGAGCTGCCCGAACTGCGTGCCCGACCCGTCGGCGAGGACGTCGCCGGCCTTCACCTTCTGGCCGAGCGTGACGAGCGGCCGCTGGTTGAGCGCGGTGTCCTGGTTGGTGCGGCGATACTTCTTGAGCTTGTAGCGATCCTGCTGCGTGAGGCGCGCGAGCGGGGTGCCCCCATCGCGCGACCCCTTGGTCGCGGCATCGACGACGATCTCGTCGGCGGTGACGCGGGTGACGACGCCGTTCCGCTTGGCGATCACGACCGCGCCGGAGTCGACCGCCACCTTCTCCTCGAGCCCGGTGCCGACGAACGGCGTCTGCGGGTTGAGGAGCGGGACGGCCTGGCGCTGCATGTTCGAGCCCATGAGCGCGCGGTTCGCGTCGTCATGCTCGAGGAAGGGGATGAGCGCCGCGGCGATCGAGACCAGCTGCTCGGGCGCGACGTCCATGAAGTCGATGCGCGACGGCGGGAGGAGCGGCACGTCCGCCTGCTGGCGGCAGAGCACGAGCTCATCCATGAACGTGCCGTCGGGGTTGAGGGGCGCGTTCGCCTGCGCGATCACCGCCTGCTCCTCCCGCGTGGCGTCGAGCCAGGCGAGTTCGTTGGTGACCTTGCCGTTCTTCACGATGCGGTACGGGGTCTCGACGAAGCCGAGGTCGTTCACGCGCGCGAAGCAGGCCAGCGAGGTGATGAGGCCGATGTTCGGCCCTTCCGGCGTCTCGATGGGGCACATGCGCCCGTACTGCGAGAAGTGCACGTCGCGGACCTCGAAGCCCGCGCGCTCGCGGGTGAGGCCGCCCGGACCGAGGGCCGAGAGGCGACGCTTGTGCGTCAGCTCGGCGAGCGGGTTGGTCTGGTCCATGAACTGCGAGAGCTGCGACGAGCCGAAGAAGGCCTGGATCACCGCCGAGACGGTGCGGGCGTTCACGAGGTCGTCGAGCGAGATCTTCTCGCTGTCCTGGTTGATGCTCATCCGCTCCTTGACCAGACGCGCCATGCGCGAGAGGCCGACGGAGAACTGGTTGGCGATGAGCTCGCCCACCGAGCGGATGCGACGGTTGCCGAGATGGTCGATGTCGTCCACATGCCCGCGACCCTCATGGAGCTCCACGAGGTAGCGGATGATGGCGACGAAGTCCTCGGTGGTGAGGACGGTGTGGTTCGCCGGCGTGCTGAGGCGCAGGCGCTGGTTGATCTTGTAGCGACCGACACGGCCGAGGTCGTAGCGCTTGGGGCTGAAGAAGAGCCGCTCGAGCGCCTGCTTCGCCGTCTCCTTGTTCGGGGCATCGCCCGGCCGGAGGAGGGAGTAGATCTGCTTGAGCGCCTCATCGTTGGACTTGGTGGGGTCCTTGGCGAGGGTGTTCCGGACCAGCATGCTCTCCGCGCGGCCCGAGGCCACGAAGCAGGAGACATGGCCGACCTCCGCCTTCCGGAGGCGCTTCACGAGGGTGACGTTGAGCGCCTGGCCGATCTCGGCGAGGATCTCGCCGGTGGTCGGGTCGACGACGTCCATCGCGAGGGTGCGCGCCTGCGGGCGCTCGTCGCTCTCGAAGGCGGTGAGCTCGTCGCGGAGGTCGACGGTCTGATACGACGCGAAGACCTTGATCTTGTCGATCTTCTGCCGGCGGAGGCGATTGAACACCTCCTCGGTCAGCTCGTCCCCTTCCTTCACGAGGAGGTTGGACTCGGCGCGCTCGCGCTCGGCGCGGGCCTTCTTGGTCTTCGCCTTCGGCGCGTCCTCGGCCGTGGCCTCGCCCGGGAGCTCGACGGCCTCGGCGATGATCGCGCCGATGACCTCACGGTCCCGCCCTTCCTTCCGCTTGGTGAGATCGAGCTCACGCACGCCGAAGAAGAGACGATAGATATCCGCATTGGTCCCGTAGCCGAGGGCGCGGAGGAGCGCCGTGGCCGGGAACTTCTTCTTCTTGTCGATGTGGACGTAGACGACGTCGTGGATGTCGACGGTGAACTCGACCCACGAGCCGCGGAACGGGATGATGCGCGAGGAGATGAGGCGCTGCCCGTTCGGGTGCGTCGCCTCCTCGAAGACCACGCCCGGCGAGCGATGGAGCTGGCTGACGATGACGCGCTCGGCGCCATTGATCACGAAGGTCCCCAACCCGGTGAGCAACGGCAGCTCCCCGAGATAGACCTCCTTCTCGATCTGGTTCTTGACCCGCTTGGTCTTCTCGTCGGCCGGGTTCACCTCGAACACGGTGAGGACGAGGGTCGCCTTGAGGGGCGCCGAGTGGGTCATGTCGCGCTCGATGCACTCCTCGACCGTGTACTTCGGCTCGCCGAGGGTGTAGCGCTTGAAGTCCAACGAGAAGTTCTCGTGGACGTCGGTGATCGGGAACAGGTCCTTGAAGACCCGCTCGAGCCCCACGTCCTCGCGGTCGTGGGCGGCGGCGTCGAGTTGGAGGAGCGACTCGAACGCACGGGTCTGGATGTCGAGCAAATGCGGCATCTGCATGCCGTGCTCGCGCTTACCGAACGAGATCTGCGTGATCATATGTGCCTCGGGCCGGGCCCGGGTACAGGCCGAAACCGCCTCGCCCCCGGTCGGAGGACCCGACCGGAGGGAGGCGAACGAACATCAGGAGTCCTGCAGGTGCCGCAAGCGTGGGCGCAAGCTTACTTGATCTCGACGACCGCGCCCTCGGCCTCCAGCTTGGCCTTGACGGCATCGGCGTCGGCCTTCGACACGCCCGTCTTGAGGGTCTGCGGCGCGCCGTCGACCATGTCCTTCGCCTCCTTGAGGCCGAGGCCGGTGAGCTCGCGGACCACCTTGATGACCTGGATCTTCTTGCCGCCGGCATCCTTGAGGACGACGTCGAACTCGGTCTTCTCTTCCGCGGCCGCGGCGGCGCCACCGCCACCCGCCGGCGCGCCCGCGGCGACGGCCGCGATGGTCACGTTGAACTTCGTCTTGAATGCATCGATGAGCTCGGTGAGTTCGATGACCGACATCCCGCCGATCGCGTCGAGGATCTCGTCCTTGCTCAGAGTCGTGTTCGCCATGGTACCGATTCTCCTTGGTGTATAGTCCCCCAGGACGTCCTGGGGCTGGTGATTCAGGCCGAAGCCTGGGGGATTAGTTCGAACCTTCGAGCTGCGTCTTCTTGGCCTCGAGGGCGAGGGCGAACATCATCAGCACACTGTTGAACGTGCCGACGAGGATCGACAGCGCCTCGTCGCGGGTCGGGAGGGAGGCCAACTTCTTGACCATCGCCTCGTCGATCACCGCGCCTTCGTAGATCCCGCCCTTCACCGACGGCTTCTGGTCGTTCTCCTTGGCGAAGTCGGAGAGGAGCTTGGCGGCGGTGATGGGGTCCTTCGTCACCACGACGCCGGTCGGACCACGGAGCTTCTGCCCCGTGAGCCCCGCCTCATTCACCGCCCGCAGCGCGAGGGTGTTCTTGATCACGACGTACTCCACGCCCGCCTTCTTGAAGCGGCGGCGCAGCTCCGTCATACGCTTCACGTTGAGGCCCGTGAAGTCGGTATAGAAGACCCCGTCGGCACCTGAGAGCTTGGCCTTCAGGTCGGCGACCAGCTGCTCCTTGTCGGATCGCTTCATCGTCGGTTACCGGTAGGGGGTGGTGTCGACACGGACGCCCGGCCCCATGGTGCTGGAGAGGGCGACGGTCCTGACATAGACGCCCTTCGCCGCGGAGGGCTTGGAGCGGATGATCTGGTCCATGAAGGCGGCGAAGTTCGACTCGAGGGCGTCGAGGCCGAACGAGACCTTGCCGATGGCGGCCTGCACGTTCCCCGCCTTATCGACGCGGAACTCGATCTTGCCGGCCTTGGACTCCTTGACCGCGCGCCCGACGTCGAAGGTCACGGTGCCGGCCTTCGGGTTGGGCATGAGGCCGCGGGGGCCGAGGACGCGTCCGAGCTGACCGACCTGGCCCATCTGGTCCGGGGTCGCGATCATGACGTCGAAATCGGTCCAGCCGTCCTTCACCTTCTGGATGTACTCCGCGCCGACGAAATCGGCGCCGGCCGCGGTCGCCTCGTTCGCCTTCTCACCGACGGCGATGACGAGGACGCGCACCGTCTTTCCGGTGCCCGCGGGGAGGACGACGGTGCCGCGCACGACCTGGTCGGCGTGGCGCGGGTCGACGCCGAGGCGGACCGCCACCTCGACCGACTCATCGAACTTCGCGAAGGCCGCGGTCTTGACGAGCTCGAGCGCCGCCTTGGGGGCGTACGTCGAGGCCGTCACCTTCTCGGCGGCCGCGCGGAACTTCTTGCCGTGGGTCTTCATCCCTTCACCTCCACGCCCATCGAACGCGCCGCGCCCGCGACCATCGCCATGGCGGACTCGATCGTGTCGCAGTTGAGGTCGGGCATCTTGAGTTCGGCGATCTTCCGGACCTGCGCCTGGGTGATGGAGCCGACCTTGTTGCGGTTCGGCTGACCCGAGCCCTTCTCGATCCCGGCCTCTTTCTTGACGAGGAACGCCGCGGGGGGCGTCTTCAGGACGAACGAGAACGACTTGTCGGCATAGATGGTGATCTCGGCCGGGAGGATCGCATCTTGGCCCTGCGTGCGAGCGTTGAACTCTTTGCAGAATGCCATGATGTTGATCCCCTGCGGACCGAGCGCGGTGCCGACAGGCGGGGCCGGATTCGCCTTGCCTGCAGGGATCTGCAGTTTGACGAAACCGGTGACCTTCTTTGCCATCGTGCTTCCCTCTGGTACGTGAAGCGGGCTCGGGCACCCTCCCGATGGAGGCGCTGGCGAGGCTCCGCTGACTCCCACCGTCTGTTTTACGTCGTCGTGGTCTCCGACGGTGCGCTCCTCGGCGTGGTTCGCACGCCTGCCCCGCGCAAGGGCGCTCTACGAATCGCTAGTGGCCCTTCAGCTGCAGATAGTCGAGCTCGACGCTGGTGGGCCGCCCGAAGAGGGAGACCGAGACCCGCACCTTGCCCTTGTCCGGCATCACGTCCTCGACCGTCCCGTTGAAGTCGGTGAACGGCCCATCCGTGATCTGCACCGCCTGTCCGACGAGGAAGGGGATCTCCTCCTTCGGCCCAGCCACCTCTTCCTCGACCGCGATGCCCAGCAGCCGCTTGACCTCGTCCTCTCGCAGCGCCTGCGGCTCACGATCCTTGCTCCCGACGAACTTGATGACGCCCTGGATGGCGTTGACCTCGTGCGCGGTGTCCTCGGTGAGGACCATGTCGACGAGGACGTACCCGGGATAGACCTTGCGGTCGACCGTCACCTTCTTGCCGTTCTTGATCTCGACCACCTGCTCGGTCGGGACGAGGGCCTGCCGGATGCGCCGCGCCTCGGCCGGCGCCGCATCGGCGTCGATCTTGCGCTGCAGCAACGAGCGGACCTTGTTCTCGTGGCCCGACGTGGTCTGGATGGCGTACCAGCGGTGGGTCACGCGATCAGGCCCCGAAGAGCGAGGGGATGAACCGGACCAGGAGCCCCTGGAGGATCACATCGAGGAGGCCAATGAGCGCCCCGATGGCGAGCGAGAGCACGATCACGCCGATCGCGAGCTGCTGCACCTGCGGCCGATCTGGCCACGTGACCTTGCGCAGCTCGCTCATGACATCCTGATAGAACGTCACGAGTCGGGCCGCGAGTCCCGGGGTGGGCGTCGCGATCTCCTGCGCCATCTTACTTCGTCTCCTTGTGTACCACGTGCTTGTTGCAGCGGGGGCAAAACTTCTTCCACTCGACGCGCTCCGGGTGCAGGCGCTTGTTCTTGGTGGTGAAGTAATTGCGGTTCTTGCAGTCGTTGCACGCCAGGATGATCTTGTCGCGTGGCATGGCGGCTTCTCTCGGTCACAGGTTCGCAGGCATCTCCGACTGGGACATGCCGGGCCCCCCTTGACCCGGAATCGGGGAAAGGGTGGCGAGCCTTGAAAGGTAGATGGGGGGGACGCCGCTTGCAAGTCCCGTTCCTGAGGGGGCTTACGGGTGGCGGAGGGGCTGGTCCCCGGTAGGGGTCAGGGGGAGCGAAGGGTGAGCCAACCCTGCCAATAACGGCGAAGGCGGGGGCCCCGGAACCCGCTCCGGCGCCCCCGCCCCCATCCAAAGCACGCAACCGGGATCGAACCGGTGACCTCATCCTTACCAAGGATGTGCTCTACCGACTGAGCTATGCGTGCGACACCTGCAGAGCGGGAGACGGGGCTCGAACCCGCGACATCAAGCTTGGAAGGCTTGCGCTCTACCAGCTGAGCTACTCCCGCGATCTCCTGACCCTGCCCTGCCCCTCACCGACCGCCCTGCAGACCAATGGTGGGGGAAGGATTCGAACCTTCGAAGGCGGATGCCGGCAGATTTACAGTCTGCTCCCGTTGGCCACTTGGGTACCCCACCCCGCGGACCCCGTCTCCGACTCGATCCCATCAGAGCCGACGGCGAGGATCGAACTCGCGACCGCCCGATTACAAATCGGGTGCTCTACCAGCTGAGCTACGTCGGCGATACCGATGTCCTACGCGAGCGTCGAAGGATAGCCGACCCGAGCAGGACGGTCAACCGACCTTCCATCGCGTCGTCCCCCCGGCGTCCTCGATCGCGATCCCGCGCGCCGTGAGCTCATCGCGGATCGCGTCGGCGGTCCCGAAGTCCCGGCGCGCCCGTGCCTCCCGACGCGCGGCGAGCCGCTCCTCCACCCAGGCCGCGAGCTCGGCATCGGCCTGCACGGGCGCCGGGATGAGGTCGAGCACCCCATCCACCAGCGCGAAGACCTCACGGGCCCGCGCGAGCGGCCCCGCCTCACGCCCCCCGCGATCGAGCTCCCGGTTGGCGGCGCGCACGAACTCGAAGAGCGCCGCCACGGCCGCCGGCGCATCGAGATCGTCGGCCATCGCCTCGCGCACCGCGGTCTCCAGCGCATCGGCCGCATCCTCGAGCGCCGCCGTCCCTCCCGTCGCCACGGCGAGACGGTCGGCGAAGTCGCGCAACCGGCGTACCGCCTCGATCGACCCCTCGAGCGCCTCCGCCGCGAGGTTGAGCTGCTTGCGATAGTGGGTGGAGAAGACGAAGTGGCGCACCGCCGCCCCGCTCACCCCATTGGTCCGCAGGTCGGCGACGTTCTGCACGTTCCCGACGCGCTTGGCCATCTTGGCGCCATCGGTGAGGAGGAACTCGCCATGGCACCAGCACCGTGCGAACGGCCTCCCGGTGGCGGCCTCGCTCTGCGCGATCTCGTCCTCGTGATGCGGGAAGATCAGGTCGACCGCCCCCGCGTGGATATCGAGGGTCTCTCCGAGGATGGCCATCGCCATCGCGGAGCACTCGAGATGCCACCCCGGCCGCCCCCGGCCCCAGGGCGAATCCCACGCCGCGCCGCACGCCTCGTCCTCGGGCTTGGCCGCCTTCCAGAGCGCGAAGTCCTGCGCATTCTCCTTGGCATAGTCGTCTTGGGCGACGCGCGCGCCGCTCTGGATCTCGCGGGTGTCGAGCCGCGAGAGCCGCCCGTACGTCGGGAACTTGCCAATCGCGAAGTAGACCGAGCCATCCTCCGCCTGATAGGCCACTCCGTTGGCGACGAGCCGCTCGACGAGCGCGATCATCTCGGGGATGTACGCCGTCGCCCGCGGGTAGTGCTCCGCATCCTCGATGCGCAGGTAGCGCCGATCGGCGTGGAACCCCTCGACCACCGGCTCGGTGATCTCGCGGATCGTCTTCCCCTGCTGCGCGGCGCGGACGATGATCTTGTCATCCACGTCGGTGAGGTTCATCACCTGCTCCACCTGCCACCCGCGGAGCCGGATGGCCCGCCGCATCAGATCCTCGAAGAGGAAGGTGCGGAAGTTCCCGAGGTGCGCCGGATTGTAGACCGTCGGCCCGCAGGTGTAGAGACGCACGGTCTGCCCATCCGCTGGAGCGAAGGGCTCGATCGTGCGCGAGAGGGTGTTGAAGAGGCGGAACGGAGCCATCGCCTGAAAGCTAGACGGGCGGTCGCTCCTCGGCGACCCGCGGGATCGTGGGCTCCGCACCGCGCGCCAGCGTCGTGATCCGCCGCACGCGTCGACGCGCCGGCGTTCCCGTGAGACTCGGTGGTGGGACGAGCGGGCGTGGCCCCGAGGTCGGTCGATCACGCACGATGCGTCCGGCCCGAAGCCGGACGATCCGATCGATCCCACCGAGTGACGCGATCGCCTCTGCGTCGCGCGTGGCGATCAGGACCGCGATCCCGGCGCCGGCGACGCGCCGGAGGAGCTGGAGGGCCTGCGCTCGTTCCGTCGGCCCACAGAAGGCGAAGGGCTCATCACAGCAGAGCAGCGAAGGCCGCGCGAGCAACCCCTGCGCGACCACTACGCGGAAGGCATCGAGCGCGGAGAGCTCGCCAAGCCGGGTGCGTGAGCGTCCGTGGAGCCCGACGCGACGGAGCAAGGGGAGGAAGCGTGTCGGCGGATGGAGTCGCGCATCCTGCAACAGGAGCTGACCGGCGTGGAAGGCGATCGCCTGGCGCACCGAGAGGAAGGCGTACTCCCAGGGGCGCGCGCCGATCCGCTGCGGGCGTACCGCGCTCGGCTCGTCACGATCCGCCCAGCGCACGACGCCGGAGGTAGGGGCCACCTCGCCCGTGGCGAGCAGGAGGAGCGCGCTCTTCCCCGCACCGGCCGCCCCAGCGAGGACGACGAGCTCGCCCGGAAAGAGTTGGAGCGTGACGCGTCGGAGCGCGTCGACCTCGGGGGCGACGCCGAGGATCCCGGGACGCCAGCGCCGCGAGACATCGAGGAGTTCGACGACCGGGGTCGGCGCCGCCGTTGTGGTGGTGAGGGAGGTCATGGCGGCACGATGCACGCCCGGTCCCTCACCCCCGTCATCACCGCATCGCGTCTCGCATCCGTTTGCGCTGCCGGCGGGAGAGCACCGGTTGGACGACCGCCGGCGCCGCATCGACGTCGTCATAGACCCGCGCGATGAGGACGCGCCGAACGAGAACCATCACCACCGCGAGGGTCGGCACCGCGACGAGTAGCCCGAACGGCCCAAGGAGTCGACCGCAGATCAACACACTCATGATCGTGAGGACCGGCGGGAGGTCGACGCGACGGTGCATGATCACCGGGATGACGAACTGATTCTCGATGACGTGGATCACCGTCCCCAAGAGGATCACGAGGAGCGCCTGCACCCCACCCCCCTCGCTCGGCAGGACGAAGAGCGCGGGGAGGAGGGTGGAGACGAAGGTCCCGAAGAAGGGGACGACGGCGACGAGCCCGGTGAAGATCCCGAAGGCGAGCCAATAGGGGACATCGAGGAGCCAGAGCCCGATGGCGGTGAGCGCCGCGAGCGTGGTCATCGCGATGAGCTGCGCGATGGTCCAGGCGCGCAGCGTGTCGGCGAGGGCATCGAGCACGTCCGTCGCCGCCGCCCGATGGCGTGGCGGGGTGATGGCGAGGAGGAACTCGCGGTAGCGCTGCGGGGCGAGCGCGAGATAGATCGCCATCACGAGGACGGCGACGAGATTGACGACGAGGTGCAGGGTATCGAAGAGGCGCGGGACGATCCCGGTGACGAGCTTCTCCGCCTCCTCGAGTGCGACGGTGAAGATGCGATGCTCCCCCGCGACGAAGACATCCGCCATCCCGGGGATCCGGTACAGGAGCCGCTCGAGCCCCTGCTCCCAGGCGGGGACGAGGGTAGGCAGCGCGGCGCCGATCTGCCGCGTCTGATCGATCACCGGGGGGATCAGGAGCGCACCCACCCCGACGAGCGCCCCGAGCGAGAGGACGAGGGCGACGAGGAAGGCGGGCACCCGCGGCGACCGGGTCCACGCGACCAGGTGGTCGGTGACCGAGGAGAGGTAGACCGAGATCAGGACCGCGAGGAAGAGGAGCAGGAGGAGATCGGCCACCGACCCCGCCAACCAGAGCAGGAGGACGGTGACGAGGATCGCGGTGAATCCGGGGAGGACCCAGACCTTTCGAGTGAGCGCGTCGTTCATCGGGAGCGAAGGGGGAGGGTCGCGTGCGCGTGCGTCAGGCGCGCTTGATCTGGGTCAGCCGTTCCTTGGCGAGACGGCGACCGGTGGGCGTGGCGGCGAGCCCCCCACCGGCGGTCTCCCGATAGCGGACATCCATCTCACGTCCGATCTCGCCCATGGTGTCGATGACCTCATCAGCGGGGATGGCGAAGGTGATGCCGGCGATCGCCATCTCGACGGCGGCGAGGGCGATCGCGGCCCCCGTCGCATTGCGGAACACACAGGGGAGTTCGACGAGCCCACCGAGGGGATCGCAGACGAGCCCCAAGGTCCCCTGCTGCGCGAGGGCGACGGCGTGACCGACCTGCGCCGGGGTGCCGCCGAGCAGCTGGGTCGCGGCCCCGGCCGCCATCCCCGCGGCCGCGCCGGTCTCGGCCTGGCATCCCCCCTCGGCACCCGAGAGCGAGGCCCGCTGCGCGACGACGGCGCCGATCAGGCCTGCCGTCGCGAGGGCATCGACCATCGCGTGGTCGGAGAACTGCTGTTTGGAGGCGAGCCCCAGGAGCACGCCGGGGAGGACCCCCGCCCCACCGGCGGTGGGCGCGGCGACGATGATCCCCATCGCCGCATTCACCTCCTGCACCGCGATCGCGCGCATGAGCACCTCGCGGAAGACGGTGCCAGCGAGCGGCCCCTCGGGACCCGTGCGCAGCTTGGCGGCATCCCCACCCACGAGGCCGGAGTTCGACCGCAGGTCGCCGGTGAGCCCCTGCTCCACCGCCCCGCGCATCACGTGCAGCGCGCGGAGGAGCGCCTCGCGGATCTCCGCCACCGGACGCCCCTGATCGCGCGCCTCGATGTCCAGCGCCGCGGTGGCGAGGGAGACCCCGCGCGCCTCGGCGTCGGCGATCGCGTCGTGCAGACTGTGATACATCAGCCGCCCACCTTCTCGATCCGGTGTGTCCACCGCACCCAGGGGAGCGCTTTCAGCGCGGCTCCCACCTCGTCCGTCGGACGGTCGTCGACCTCGATCACCATGAAGGCGTCGCCGCCGCGGTGTTTCCGTGAGAGCCGGAGCGTCGCGATGTTCACATCGGCTTCGCTCAGGATCCCCGCGATCCTCGCGATCGATCCCTTCACATCCTCCGCGACCATCACGATGGTGTGATGCGACCCATCGACCTCCACCGGATAGCCATCGATCTCGGAGACCCTGATGCGGCCGGCGCCGAGCGAGGCGCCGAGCATCACATGATGGCGATGGGCCCGATGGACGGTGATACGGACCGTGTTGGGATGAACCTCAGGCTCCTCGCCGAGCGTCGTCTTCTCGAAGCGATAGTCGAGCCCTTCCTTCTCCATGATCTGCAACGCCTCGCGGAGCCGCTCGTCGTCTGGGCGAAAGCCGAGGAGCCCACCGACGATCGCCTTGTCGGTGCCATGGCCTTCACCGGTCCGCGCGAAGGAGCCATGCAGCTCGATGAGGGCCCGCTCGGGGGTGCCCGCGACGAGATCGTGCGCGATGAGTCCCAGCCGGCATGCTCCCGCCGTGTGGCTCGAGGAGGGGCCCACCATCACCGGGCCGATGATGTCGAGGAGGGAGACCATATCGGGAAGCTAACGGGCGGAGAGGATCTTCTTCAGGTAGGCCCCGGTGTGGGACCCTGGGATCTTGGCGACCTGCTCCGGGGTGCCGGCGGCGACGATCCTCCCGCCCCCGGTCCCCCCCTCGGGCCCAAGGTCGACGATCCAATCGGCGGTCTTGATCACATCGAGGTTGTGCTCGATCACGAGCACCGTGTTGCCACGATCGACGAGGGTGTGGAGCACCTCGAGGAGGACGCGCACATCCTCGAAGTGGAGCCCGGTGGTCGGCTCATCGAGGATATAGAGGGTGCGCCCGGTGTCTCGCTTGGCGAGCTCGGTCGCGAGCTTGACGCGCTGCGCCTCCCCACCGGAGAGGGTGGTGGCGCTCTGCCCGAGGTGGATGTAGCCGAGCCCGACCCCGTGCAGGGTCTGGAGCTTGTGGTGGATGCGCGGTTGGTTCTCGAAGACGGGGAGCGCATCCTCGACGGTGAGGTCGAGCACCTCGCTGATGTTCATCCCGCGGAAGCGCACATCGAGGGTCTCCCGATTGTAGCGCTTGCCCCGGCACTGCTCGCAGGTGACGTACACATCGGGGAGGAAGTGCATCTCGATCTTCACGAGCCCATCGCCCTGACAGGCCTCACAGCGCCCCCCCTTCACATTGAACGAGAAGCGACCGGGGCCGTAGCCGCGGAGCTTGGCCTCCGGCATCTCGGCGAAGAGTTCGCGGATCGGGGTGAAGAGCCCGGTGTAGGTCGCCGGATTGGAGCGCGGGGTGCGACCGATCGGGGTCTGATCGATGTCGATGACCTTGTCGAGATGCTCGAGCCCGACGACGCGATCGTGCGCGCCGGGGAGCACCCGCGCCCGATAGAAGTGGCGTGAGAGGGTCCGCTGGAGGATGTCCTCGACGAGGGTGCTCTTCCCAGAACCCGAGACGCCGGTGACCGCGACGAAGCAGCCGAGCGGGAACTCCGCGTCGACACGCTGCAGATTGTGCTCGCGCGCACCTTCGACCCGCAGCACGCGCTCGGTGGTGCGCGGCCGGCGCGTCGTCGGCGTGGGGATCGTCCGCGTGCCGTTGAGGTACTGCCCGGTGATGGAGCGGGCGACCCGCTTCACCGCATCGACGGTGCCTTCGGCGATGACCTCGCCGCCATGCTTGCCGGCGCCGGGGCCGAGATCGATCAGATGGTCGGCTTCGAGGATCGTCTCCTCATCGTGCTCGACGACGAGGACGGTGTTCCCCAGGTCGCGCAGGCGCTTCAGGGTCTCGAGGAGGCGCGCGTTGTCCCGCTGATGGAGCCCGATGCTCGGTTCGTCGAGGATGTAGAGCACCCCGACGAGCCGCGAGCCGATCTGCGTGGCGAGGCGGATGCGCTGCGCCTCACCACCGGAGAGCGACTCGGCGGAGCGATCGAGGGTGAGGTAGTCGAGTCCGACGTCCACCAGGAAGCGCAGCCGCTCGCGCACCTCCTTGAGGATCGGGCCCGCGATCCCCGGGTCGAGCCCGGGACCGGCGGGACCACGCACCGGGACACTCTCGGCGAAGGCGAGGGCGTCGATCGCGGCGCCCGCCGTGAACTCCCCGATGTTGCGCCCATGCACCGTGACCGCGAGCGACTCGGGCTTGAGGCGGCGCCCCTGACAGTCGGGGCACTCCGCGACGACCATGTAGGCCTCGAGGTCGGTGCGGATCGCGTCGGAGGTGGTCTCGATGTAGCGCCGCTGCACGTTGGCGAGGATCCCCTCCCACTTGGACGCCTCCTCCCCCTTCTTCTTCGCGCTCCCGAAGAGGAGCTCGAACTTCACGCGATCGGGGAGTTGCCCCCACGGGGTGTTGAGCTCGAAGCGGAGCTGTTTGGCGAGCCCCGGGAGGATCACGCGGCGGAGATAGCCGTCGGGTTCCCCCCACGGGAGGACCACCCCTTCGAGGATCGAGATCGAGGGGTCGCCGAGGACGAGCTCGGCGCTCGCCGTCCGCTTGGTCCCCAGCCCCGTGCAGGTGGGGCAGGCGCCGAACGGGGAGTTGAACGAGAAATGTCGCGGCTCGAGCTCGGGCATCGAGATGCCGCAATCGGGGCAGCCGTAGCGCTCGGAGAAGAGCTGGGTCACCGGCTTCGCATCGTGCCGCACCACCTCGACCAATCCCTCGGCGAGCCGCAGCGCGGTCTCGAGCGAGTCGGTGAGCCGTCCACGATCCTCCTCGCGCACCGCGAGGCGATCGACGACGACGGAGACGTCGTGGTTGAGCTTGCGATTCAGCTTCGGCGGATCGGCGAGGTCGATCAGCGCCCCGTCGACCATGGCGCGGACGAAGCCCTGCTTGCGGACCTGCTCGAAGAGGTCGCGGAATTCGCCCTTGCGGCCGCGGACGAGCGGGGCGAGGACCTCGACCTTGGTCCCCTTCGACCAGCCGAGGACGACATCGGCGATCTGCGTGGGGGTCTGCCGCGCGACCCCGCGTCCGCACTGCGGACAGTGCGGGGTCCCGGCGCGCGCGTAGAGCAGACGGAGGTAGTCGTAGATCTCCGTGACGGTGCCGACGGTGGAGCGCGGGTTGGCGCCGGCGGTCTTCTGTTCGATGGAGATCGCCGGGGAGAGCCCCTCGATCACATCGACATCGGGCTTCTCCATGAGCCCGAGGAACTGGCGGGCGTAGGCGGAGAGCGACTCGACGTAGCGCCGCTGGCCCTCGGCGAAGATCGTATCGAAGGCGAGGGAGGATTTGCCGCTCCCCGAGAGGCCGGTGATGACCGTGAGCTGGTCCCGCGGGATCGTGACGTCGATCCCCTTCAGGTTGTGCT
This sequence comes from Gemmatimonadota bacterium, assembly GCA_021298395.1. Classification (GTDB taxonomy): domain Bacteria; phylum Gemmatimonadota; class Gemmatimonadetes; order Gemmatimonadales; family Gemmatimonadaceae; genus Pseudogemmatithrix. The sequence goes on from JAJTFH010000007.1 coordinate 90,362, forward strand.
CGCGGGCCCCTCGAACAATCAGCGCGTCACCGGACATAGTCGTGCAAGTTCGAGGGGGCGGCGGGTGAATGGAAGGGAGGCCGGTCGGCTAGATTGCCCGGAGGGGGTGGCTCGTGGCCGCCTCCAGCGCAGGCCTCGGACATGACCGACCATCCCTCTCCCTCCTCCCTGCGATCCTCGGACCCGGCGCAGCTCCTCCTCGGGGCGGCGGAGGGGGTCCCCCTCGTCCCGGTCGAGGCGTACGGTCCGGACGCGACCCCGATGATGACCGCCATACGCGAGCCTCCCGTCTGCGGGGAGTGGTCCTATGACGATCGCGAGCTCGAGGAGCCCGGAGGCACGGTCCTGACGGCGGTGATGCGGCCCACCGAGACACCATCCAAGTCGGTCGCGCGAGCACCGGCCGCGGCACCCGCCCCGGCACCCGCCCCGGCACCCGCCCCGGCACCCGCCCCGGCACCCGTTACTCCGGAATCGGATCCCTGCCGCCTCGCCTGCGCGCGCATCGAGACCCTCGCGATCGCGCTACGGTACGAGGAGGCGGCGACGGCGCTCCGGGAGGCGGCCCAGCTCCGTCCCTTCGCCCCGGAGATCGCCCTGCACACCGGGATCCTGGCCTGCCGCCGCGCTCGGTGGAAGGACGCGGTCGCCCCGCTGCGCAGCGCGGTCGCGAGCCTCCCGGAGCATCCCGGTGCGCACTACCACCTCGGGGAGGCACTGAACAAGTGCGATGACCTCGCGGGCGCCCTGACCGCCTACCTCCGCGCCGTCGAGCTCGACCCGACCATGTGGCGCGCGCTCAAGGGGGTGGGGATCGCCTACGATCGCCTCGGCAAACCCGAGCAGGCCGCGCCGTACTATCGGCGCGCTCGGGACGCGCAGCGCGCATGACGGCCCGCGGACGCCGACGCACCCTCGTCGCGTGGCTCCTGCTTGGCGCCTGGGGACTCGGGATCGCACTGGTGGTGCAGCGGAGCTACTTCCGCGAGCGGAGCGCGGTGCTCGCCGAGGCCGCGCTCCGGCTGGGACCGAGCACGACCTACTTCCTGGTCGAACAGGGGGGACGCCAGATCGGGTACGCCTCCACGCAGATCGATACCACGGCGACCGGGTTCCAGGTGACCGATCAACTCACCGCGGAGCTCACCGTCGCGGGCCAGACGGTCCCGGCGAGCGCGCGCGCCGTGCTCACCCTGTCGCGAGGGTTCGCGCTCCGGACCTTCGATGTGGCGATGGAATCGCCAGCCGCCCCGCTCCGCGCGCGTGGGATGACGGAGGGCGACAGCGCGGTGCGTCTCGTCCTCGAGGTCCCCGGGCAACCCGCGGACAGCCAGCGGATCGCGGTCGCGGGGCCGATCCTCCTGCCCGCGGTCATCCCCGCGGCCGCGATGTTGGTGCGCGCCCCGAAGGTGGGGCGCCGCATCGCCCTCGCCAGCCTCGATCCGACGACGATGACGCCGAGCACGATCGAGCTCCGGATCGCCGCCGAATCACTCTTCACCGTGGTGGACAGCGCGGCGTTCGATTCCACGGCGCAGGCCTTCGTGGCGGCCCGCACCGATACGGTGCGCGGATGGCGTCTCGTCCCGACGAGCGGGGCGGGTTTCAGCGGGTGGGTCGATGCGAAGGGTCGCGTGATCGAGGCGACCCAGCCTGGGGGGATCACGCTCAAGCGCACCGCGTTCGAGCTCTCGTTCATGAACTGGACCGCGCGATCCCGCATGGCGCGCACGCGGGTGACGGTGCCCCCCACCGACCTGATCGAACTCACGGCGATCGCGTCGGGGGTGGCGCTGGATCCCGAGGGACCCCCGACGCTACGCCTGCGCTTCCTCGGCGCCGATCCGACCGGGCTGGACCTCGCTGGGGGACGTCAGTCGCTGCGCGGTGACACCGTCGAGATCCGACGTGAGCGGGGCGAGGCGCTGACGGCCCCGTGGACCCTCGCCGCCCCTCCCGCGGACTTCCGGCGCACCTTTGCGCGCGAACTCGCCGCCGAGCCGTTGTTGCAGACGGGTGACCCGGCGATCGTCGCGCTCGCCCTGCGTCTGGCAGGGAGCTCACGGGACCCCGCGACCGTCGCGGCGCGCATCACCCGCTGGGTACACGACTCGCTCGAGAAGGTGGTGACGATCTCGATCCCGAGCGCCACGCAGGTCCTGCGCACCCGTCGCGGCGACTGCAACGAGCACACGCAGCTCTTCACCGCCCTCGCCCGCGCGGCGGGGATCCCGACGCGCATCGCCACCGGACTCGCGTTCGTGAACGGCCGCTTCTACTACCACGCCTGGCCGGAGATCTGGCTGCGCGACTGGGTCGCGGTCGATCCCACCTTCGGGCAGTTCCCCGCCGATGCCGCGCATCTGCGTGTGATCACCGGGGGGCTGACCCGCCAGACCGAGCTCCTCCGCCTCATGGGTACCCTGCGACTCGAGGTCCTGACCCGCTGATGATCGAACTCCGTCAACTCACCAAACGCTACGGCACCTTCACCGCCGTGGATCGCATCGATCTCACGGTCGGCTCGGGGGAGCTCTTCGGCTTCCTTGGGCCCAATGGGGCGGGCAAGACGACGACGCTGCGGATGATCGCGGGGATCCTCCGACCCACGAGCGGTTCGATCCGCATCGCCGGGGTCGATCTCCTCCAAGACCCCGTGGCCGCGAAGGCGAAGCTCGGCTTCATCCCCGATCGCCCCTTCATCTACGAGAAGCTGACCGGAGCGGAGTTCCTCCGATTCGTAGCCGGGTTGTACGACCAGGCGGGGCCCGAGGTCGAGCACCGCGCCCGCGAACTGCTGAGTCTCTTCGATCTCGAGGAGTGGCGCGACGAACTCGTGGAGAGCTATTCGCACGGGATGCGCCAGAAGCTCATCATCTCGAGCGCCTTCGTGCATCGGCCGGCGGTGATCGTCGTGGATGAGCCGATGGTGGGACTCGACCCGAAGGCGGCGCGCATCCTCAAGGACCTCTTTCGCGAATACACGCGGCGCGGGCACACGATCATCTTCTCGACCCATACGCTCGAGGTGGCGGAGTCGCTCTGCGATCGCGTGGCGATCATCGCGCAGGGGACGATCCGCGCGGCGGGGACGATGGCGGAGCTCCGCCGGGACTTGGCCGAAGGGGAGGAGGGACTGGAACGGATCTTCCTGCGCCTGACCGGGGAGAATGCCGCGCGGAACCTCGTCGACGTGCTCGATGCCTGACCTGATGGCGCGCGCGCCAGAGCCGATGCAGGAGCGGTTGCCCGATCCCCCGCTTCTGCATCTCCTCCTCCCCAAGTGGCTCACGGCGCGCGCGCGCGCGACGGCGCAGTCCCGGGGGAAGGGAGCGCGAGTCGCCATCTTGGCCGTGACCGGCCTCCTCTTCTGGGCCTTCATCTTCGGGGTCCTCGCGCGGTTGCTGACCTACTTCCGTGGGGTGCAGGAGATCGGGGAGCTCATGGCGGGGAAGCTGCTGGGGCTCGTGCTCCTCGGCTTCACCTCGCTCCTCCTCCTCTCGAGCGTGATCACGGCGCTGTCCAGTTTCTTCCTCGCGCGCGATCTCGACACGTTGGTCGCGGCGCCCGTCGACTGGCTTCGCCTCTATGGGGCGAAGCTCCTTGAGACCTTCGTCGCGTCGAGTTGGATGGTGCTCCTCGTCTCGGTCCCACTCTTCATGGCCTACGGGCTCGTCTACGATGGCGGATTCCGCTTCCCGTTGATCGTGGTGGCGACGATGCTCCCCCTCATCACGATCCCCGTCACGGTGGGGACCGCGGTGACGTTGATCCTCGTGAACGTCTTCCCCGCCCGTCGCACCCGAGACATCCTCTCGGTGATCGCGGTGCTCGCCGCGGGGGGACTCGTCCTGCTGTTCCGCCTGCTGCGTCCCGAACAGCTCGCGCGCCCCGAAGGGTTCCGTGACCTCGTGGAGTTCATCTCCCTCCTACGGACCCCCACCTCCCCCTTCCTGCCGAGCGAGTGGGCCCAGCAGATGGTGATGGGGGCGCTGACCGACGAGGTCCCCTGGCTCTCCCTCTATCTGCTCTGGAGCACGATGGGGGGCGTCCTCGTGCTCGGCGCGCTGCTGCACCGGCGAGGTTATCTCGCGGGGTTCAGTCGGGCGCAGGAGAGTGCGCATCGGCAGGTCGCGGAGCGGGGCTCGCTCACCCGCCTCCTGCATCGCGTGCTCGCCCCGCTGGGGGTGCTCCGTCGCGAGCTGCTACTCAAGGAGATCCGCGTCTTCTTCCGCGATACCACGCAGTGGTCGCAGCTGATCCTGCTCGGCGTGCTCGTGGTGGTCTACGTCTACAACATCAAGTTCCTCCCGCTCACGGGACCGGGGATCACCTTCTTCCTGGTGAACATCGTTCCCTTCCTGAACCTCGCGCTCGCCGGGTTCGTGCTCGCCTCGATCGCGGCGCGCTTCATCTTCCCGGCGGTCTCACTGGAGGGACGTACCCTCTGGTTGCTCCGCTCGAGCCCGATGCGCGTACGCGATCTGCTCTGGGCGAAGTACTGGGTGGGGACGGTGCCCTTGCTCGTCCTCGCCCTCGGCATCGTGGGGGTGACCAATCACCTGCTGCAGGTGAGCTCGTTCATGGTGATCGTCTCGCTGGGGACGATCACCCTGCTCACGGTGGCCCTCGCGGCGATGGCGATCGGGTTCGGGACACTCTTCCCGCAGTTCGAGACGGAGAATGCGGCGCAGATCCCGACGAGCTTCGGTGGCCTGCTCTACATGATGGCCTCGATCGGGGTGATCGCCGGCGTGATCATCCTGGAGGCGCGCCCCGTCTACAGCTATCTCTCGGCGCAGGCGTTCGGGACGACGGCCGATCCCACCGAGATGGTCCTAGGGTTCGGGGCAGCAGCGGTGCTATGCCTCGTCGTCACCTTCGTCCCGATCCGTATCGCTCTCACCCGGCTGGAGGCCGTCGAACGATGACCCTGCGCATCACGCGCGCCAACGAGACGGACATCCCCGCGCTGCTCTCGCTCAACAACCGCTATGCAGCGGCGGGGCTCACCCTGGTGCGTTCGCCGGAGTTCGCCGCGAACCATCTCGCCGACTATCGCGTGCTCCGCGACGCGAACGGCGGGGTGATCGGCTGCGTGGCGCTCGACGAGTACAGCCCGAGCATCGCCGAGCTGATCTCGCTCGCCGTGGACCCCGACGCGCAAGGGGTGGGCCATGGGCGGACGTTGATCGCCGCCGCGGTGGAGCTGGCGAAGAGCCGCGGCTATCGCGAGCTCTTCGCGGTCTCGTTCTCCGATGAGCTCTTCTTGGCCGCCGGGTTCGAGCGGGTGCCCCTCCCGACCTATCCGGAGAAGATCACCCGCTATCAGCAGGTGGACCGGACGGAGATCGAGGTCGGCGAGAAGCACTGCTTCGCGGTTCGCTTGACCGCATAGCGAACGGCCCGGAGGCGAACCCCGGGGCCGTTCGGTCGAACCCCCTGCGTCGTGCGATCAGACCGGCGGACGGGTCATCCGACGCTCGATGATGACCTCCTGCCCGGGACGGTCGCGACGGATCTCGACGTCGACCTCCTGGTTACCGCGCGGCATCCCCTGCATGGGCCGCATCTCGATCCGGGGCATCCGCTGACCGTCGCGCGGCCCACGCGACTGC
>JAJTFH010000039.1 GCA_021298395.1 Gemmatimonadota bacterium
GCCGGCGCCGGCGCGATCCTCGCGATGGCGTCGGATCTGCGCATCGCCACGGCGCGCGCGACCACGGCCTTCCTCTTCACGCGGGTCGGGCTCGCCGGGTGCGACATGGGCGCCTGCGCCCTCCTCCCGCGGATCATCGGGCTCGGGCGCGCCTCGGAGCTGCTCTACACCGGGCGCGCGATGTCGGCGGAGGAGGGGGAGCGCTGGGGGTTCTACAACGCGATCGTCTCACCGGAATCCCTGACCGATGAGGTGATGCAGCGCGCCCGCGCCCTCGCTGATGGTCCCTACGCCGCCCACGCCGTCACCAAGCGGATGCTGCAACTGGAATGGAATGTGGGGCTCGAGGAGGCGCTCGAGCTCGAGGCGAAGGCGCAGGCCCGCCTGATGGAGACGCAGGACTTCCATCGCGCGTATGAGGCGTTCGTCGCCAAGCGCCGCCCCGTCTTCGAGGGGAACTGAGATGACGATGCCAGCGTCCACACATCTCGACTGGCCCTTCTTCGAGTCCCGTCACCGGGAGCTCGCTGATGCGGTGGCTCGATGGGTCGCGACGCAGTCGATCCCCGATGCCGATGTCGATGCGGCCTGCCGGCAGTGGGTGCGCGCCCTCGGGGCCGCGGGATTCCTGCGCCACGCCGTCCCTGCGCCATGGGGGGGCGTGCAGGAGACGATCGAGTCGCGCAGTCTCTGCGTCCTCCGCGAGACCCTCGCGGCGCACCATGCGCTCGCCGACTTCGCCTTCGCGATGCAGGGGCTCGGTGCCGGCGCCCTCGCCCTCGCCGGGTCGGAGGCGCTCCGAGCCGAGTGGCTGCCGAAGGTCGCGAGCGGGGAGGCGATCGCCGCCTTTGCCCTCTCTGAGCCAGACGCGGGTTCGGACGCCGCGGCCCTCGCCATGCGCGCCACGCGCACGGACGGCGGGTGGCGACTCGACGGTGAGAAGATGTGGATCTCCAACGGGGGGATCGCCGACTTCTACTGCGTCTTTGCGCGCACCGACACGGCAGTGGCACCTGCGAAAGGGATCACTGGCTTCCTCGTGCCAGCGACCACCCCTGGGCTCCGAGTCGCCGAACGGATCGAGGTGATGTCACCGCATCCGTTGGCGCGCCTCGCCTTCGATGGGTGTGTGATCCCAGATGCGCACCGGCTCGGGGCGCCTGGCGAGGGGTTCGCGCTCGCGATGCGCACCCTCGACATCTTCCGCGTCTCGGTCGCGGCGGCGGCCGTGGGCTTCGCACGACGGGCCCTGCACGAGGCCATCACCCACGCCGATGCACGCGCGATGTTCGGCGCGACCCTCGCGGCCCAGCCCCTCGCGCAGGCGATCCTCGGCGACATGGCGACCGACCTCGACGCCGCGGCGCTCCTCACCTACCGCGCCGCCTGGCAGCGCGATGCGCAGGGGGGACGGACCACCGGCGTCGCCGCGATGGCGAAGCTTGGCGCGACCGAGCTCGCGCAGACGATCATCGATCGGGCCGTACAGCTCCATGGCGGCGAGGGGGTCCGCGTGGGACGGATGGTCGAGCGGCTCTATCGTGATGTGCGCGCCCTTCGCATCTATGAGGGGGCGAGCGAGGTGCAGCGGCTGCTGATCGGGCGTGAGACCCTACGCGCGGCGCGGGAGGCGCGATGACGAGCATGCATCCCTCAGGACATCAGGACGGCTGGGCGCGCGCCCAACTCCCGCCGGTGGCGGAGTGGCCGGTGCTGCACCTCCAGGCACCCTACGACTATCCCGCGCGCCTCAATTGTGCGACACGCCTCCTCGATGAGGCGATCGCCGAGGACGCAGGGGATCGCATCGCACTCGTGGTTCCCGATGGCGCGGGCGGGTGGCACGAGGTCACCTATGCGACCCTCGCCGCCGATGTCGATGCGCTGGCGCATGTGCTCACGGGTGAGCTGGGCCTCGTGTCCGGGAACCGGGTCCTCCTGCGTGGCTTCAACGATCGCTGGATGGCGACCGCCTGGCTCGCGGTGATGAAGGCTGGGCTCGTCGCGGTCACCACGATGCCCCTGCTCCGCGCGACCGAACTGAAGGTGATCCTCGAGCGTGCCAACTGTGCCGCGGCGCTCTGTGATGCCTCGCTCCTCGGCGAACTCACGGACGCAGCGCGCGAGCGCGATGTACCGGTCTTTCACTGGGGGAACGACGCCGCTGATGGACTCGCCGCGCGCCGTGCGAGGCATCGCCGCCCGTTCACGGCCTCTGACACCGCGAGCGATGACGTCTGTCTGATCGCCTTCACCTCAGGGACCACCGGGGTCCCGAAGGGATGCATCCACTTCCATCGCGACGTGCTCGCGATGTGCGATGGCTTCTCAACGCAGATCCTCAGGTTGCGACCCGACGATCGCTGCATCGGGACCCCGCCCTTTGCCTTCACCTTCGGGCTCGGCGGACTCCTCTGCTTCCCGCTCGCCGCCCGCGCGAGCACCGTGCTCCTCCCGAAGGCCACACCGGAGAGTCTGCTCGACGCGATCGCTGCCACGCGCGCGACGGTGAGCTTCACGGCCCCGACCTTCTATCGTCTGATGGGGCTCGCGCGCCGCAAGGATCCGGCGCGATTCCCGATCCCGTCGCTCCGCTGCTCCGTCTCCGCCGGCGAGGCACTCCCCGATGCCACCCGCACCCTCTGGCGCGAGGTCACGGGGATCGAGATGCTCGATGGGATCGGGGCGACGGAGTTGATCCACATCTTCATCGCCGCGGCGGGTGCCGATGTCCGCCCGGGGGCGATCGGGCGGGCCGTCCCTGGCTATGAGATCGCGATCCTCGATGAGGTGCTCCAGCGGGTTCCCACCGGCACGGTCGGGCGGCTCGCCGTGCGTGGGCCCACCGGGTGCCGCTATCTCGCCGATGCACGCCAGCGCACCTATGTGCAGGATGGCTGGAACCTGACCGGCGATGCCGCCCACATGGACACCGACGGCTATGTGTTCTTCAAGGCGCGCACGGACGATCTCATCATCTCGTCGGGCTACAACATCGGCGCTCCCGAGGTGGAGGCGGCGGTACTGCAGCACCCCGCCGTCGTGGAGTGCGCCGTCATCGGCGTCCCCGATGAGGAGCGGGGCCAGGTGGTGCAGGCGGTGATCGTCCTCGCCGCCGGTCAGGCGCCGAGCGAAGCGCTCGCCACCGAGATCCAGGACTTCGTGAAGGCGACGATCGCACCGTACAAATACCCGCGCATCGTGACCTTCGCGACCGCCCTCCCCAAGACCGACACCGGGAAGCTCCAGCGCTTCCGCCTCAAGGAGTCTCGATGACCCTACATCTCCTCCAGCCCGACGGATGGGCGGCGCCACGCGGCTTTTCAAACGGCGTCGTCGCCACCGGACGGCAGCTCTACGTCGCGGGCCAGATTGGGTGGGACGCGCAGCAACGCCTCATCCCCGGTGGACTCGTCCCCCAGGTGCGTCAGGCGCTCGAGAACATCGTCACCGTCCTCGCGACCGGTGGCGCGCGCCCCGAGCATCTCGTTCGTCTCACCTGGTATCTCACCGATCGCGCCGCCTATCTCGCCGCAGCCAAGGAGATCGGGACGGTCTATCGTGAGGTGATCGGCCGCCACTATCCCGCGATGACCGCCGTCGAGGTCTCGGCGCTGATGGAAGCCGAGGCGGTCGTCGAGATCGAAGCCACCGCGGTCATCCCCTGATCGCCTGTGCACCTTTCTCCTTCAGCCTTCTGCGTATGACCTATGCCGCCATCACCGGTTGGGGTGCCTGCATGCCCCCGGCCGTCCTCACCAACGAGGATCTCTCCACCTTCCTCGACACCAACGATGAGTGGATCACCTCGCGCACGGGGATGAAGGAGCGTCGCGTCTCGCATGTGACCGCGGTCGAGCTCTCGACCGTCGCGGCGGCGCGCGCCCTGGCCTGCGCGGGGCTCGATCCGGCCGACGTCGACCTCATCATCTACGGCGGGGTGAGCAACGAGGAGCTCTGCCCCAATAGCGCGTCTGGCGTGCAACTCGCGCTCGGCGCCACCAAGGCGGCCTCGATCGACCTCAACACCGCCTGCACCAGCTTCTGTTACGGCCTCGCGACTGCCACCTCGATGATCCGCACCGGGATCGTGCGCAACGCGGTCGTGATCGGCACCGAACTGATCTCGCGCTACATGGACTGGAGCAATCGCAACGTCGCCGTGCTCTTCGGCGACGGCTCTGCTGCGGTCGTGTTGCAAGCCACCGAGCACGAGGAGGGGATGCTCGGGGCGGTGCTCGGCTGTGACGCCGAGGCGCGCGCGACGCTGCGCGTGCGCGGCTTCGGATGCGGCTACTCCGGGTATGGGATCACCTACGGCGACACGCTGTGGGACTTCGATGGTCAGGTGATCTTCAAGCGCGCCGTCGGCGCGATGGCGGCGGCCTCCACGAAGGTCCTCGCCGATCATGGGGTCACCGCCGACCAGATCGGCCTCGTCGTCCCGCATCAGGCGAACCTCCGCATCATCGAAGGGGTCGCGAAGCATGCGGGGATCCCGATGGAGAAGGTGATGCTCACCGTGCAGAAGTACGGGAACATGAGTGCCGCGACCGTCCCGGTCGCGCTGGTCGAGGCGCTCGAGCAGGGACGCGTCGCCCCAGGGAGCTGGCTCCTCATGCCCGCCTTCGGCGGCGGCCTCACCTACTGCTCGCTCCTGGTGAAGTGGGGGACACGCGTCACGCCACTTGGCACCAGCGATGCCGCGCTCCCCCCCTGCACCGAGACCGCGCTCGCGATGGTGAATCGGGTCCGTGCGAATCAGGATCCGCACGGCCGGTCACACGCTGGGCTGATGGCCCCGGTCTTCGCCGAGGCGCGGGTCGCTGCTCGCACCTGACGCCGCGCCCAACCCACCTCTGCACTCCCCCACCGCTCTCCGCCTGAACTGATTCCCCATGCCGATCGGACGTTCCCTCCTCCTCGCCGCCGCCCAGAGCCCGACCCTCAATCGCTTCGCGCTCGAGAGCCCCATCGTGAAGCGCGCGACGCGCGCCTTCATGCCGGGCGAGCGTCCCGAGGAGGCGCTCGACGCCGGCGCCGCGCTCACGCGCGATGGCCGCGGCCTCATCTACACGAAGCTCGGCGAGGCCCTCACCTCGCTGGCGGATGCCGATCAGGTCCGCGACCACTACCTCTGGTTCTACGATCAGATCGCGGCGCGGACGCTCCCCGCCGAGGTGAGCATCAAGCCGACCCAGCTCGGGTTGGATCAGAGCGCGGATGCCTGTCTCGCGCATTGTCTCGCGCTCGCAGAGAAGGCCGCCGCCGTGGGCTCCGTCCTCTGGCTCGACATGGAGGATTCGGCCTACGTCGATCGTACCCTCGCGCTCTATGAGACGATCAAGGCGAAGTTCCCGCGCACGGGCCTTGCGCTCCAGGCCTATCTCTTCCGCACGCCCAAGGACCTCGAGCGGCTCCGGTCGATCGATCCGGTGATCCGGCTGGTGAAGGGGGCGTACATGGAGCCAGCGCACCTCGCCTTCCCCAAGAAGGCCGATACCGATGCGGCCTATGAGGCGATCGCGCGCACGATGCTCGAGATGGCAGCGACCGGGCGCGGACGCGCGGTCTTCGGGACGCATGACATGCCGCTCGTCCGTCGCATCATCGGACACGCCGACCGGCTGGGGCTCGCGAAGGACCGCTACGAGATTCACATGCTGTATGGGATCCGCGCCAAGGAGCAGGAGCGCCTCCGCGCGGAAGGGTTCCCCGTGACGACGCTGATCAGCTATGGGGAGGCCTGGTACCGCTGGTATATGCGGCGCTTGGCCGAGCGTCCCGCGAACGTATGGTTCGTCGTGAAGTCAGCGCTCGGATGAGGGTGCTAGCTTTCCCTGCATGACCACCCCACCCGTCCTCTATCGCCGCTGGGCCGAGATCCCGCTCGAGACCGTCACCGAGCAGATCACGCGGAAGCTGATCACCGGCCAGCAGATGATGCTCGCGCACGTCTACCTCACGAAAGGGGCGATCGTCCCGAAGCATCAGCATCACAACGAGCAGTTCACCTACATCCTCGAGGGGGCGCTCCGCTTCTTCATGGGAGAGGATGGTACCGAGACCTACGATGTGCGCGCCGGCGAGGTGCTGCACATCCCGTCGAACGTCTGGCATAAGGCCGAGGCGCTCGAGGACACCCTGGACGTCGACATCTTCAGCCCCCCCCGTGAGGATTGGCTGAACAAGACCGACGCCTACTTCCACCAGAAGTAGGGATGGACCTCGGGCTCCGGGGTCGGACGGCGTTCGTCGCGGCGGCGAGTCGTGGACTCGGGCGGGCGATCGCCGAGGCGCTCGCGGCGGAAGGGGTGCGGGTCGCGGTCTGTGCGCGCACCGATGGCATTCGGGCGGCAGCGGACGAGATCGCCCAGCAGCATGGGGTCGAGACCCTCGGGGTCGTCGCCGATGTGACGGTCCCCGCCGATGTCACGCGCGCGATCGATGAGACCCTCGCGCGCTTCGCTGCGATCGATATCCTGGTCACGAACGCGGGCGGCCCGCCGGCCGGTCCTTTTGAGAGTCACACGCCTGAAGCATGGCAGCGCGCCACCGCGCTCACCTTAGACAGCGTGGTGAATCTCTGCCGCGCCGTGCTCCCGGGGATGAAGGCGCGGCAGTGGGGACGGATCCTCAACGTCACCTCGATCGCGGTGAAGCAGCCGGTCGATGGCCTGATTCTCTCCAACTCCCTCCGCGCGGCGGTGACCGGCTTCGCGCGGACGTTGGCGAACGAGGTCGCACCGCACGGGATCACGGTGAACAACCTCCTGCCCGGCTACACACGCACCGAGCGGCTGGTGGAACTCGCCGAGGGGATCGCGAAGACCAAGGATGGCTCCGTCGCCTCCGCCTATGCGGCGTGGGAGCAACAGATCCCGATGGGACGCGTCGGCGAACCCCATGAGTTTGCGGCGCTCGCCGCCTTCCTCGCGTCGGAGCGCGCGAGCTACATCACCGCGCAGAACGTCGCGGTCGATGGGGGCTGGATCCGCGGGCTGCTGTAGTAGCGCCGGATCTCGCGCGTCACCACGGCCCCTCGCGTGAGCGGCCGACGGTCGATCGATCCTCGTACCACGGAATTTGGCGGTGTGCCTTGTCCCGCGCGGGAACGCTCGTTTCAATAGAGGGGTACCCGAGTCTGGTACCCACCCCTCTGGAGATCTCGTCATGACCCGCTGGCTCTCGTCCCTCGCCCTCCTACTCGCGCTCGCCCCTGCCCTCACCGCCCAAGATGCCGATCGCTCCGTGAAGGACGGGGGGATCACGGTCGCCGGCTGGAAGGGCCGCGTCGACCGTCGTCCCCTCCAGCAGGGGAAGACCATCAACGACTCGCGCTTCGCCGCCGAGGGCCGCGGCTTCCGCGTCTCGGTCGGCCCCGCCGGGATCTTCTACAACCCGGCCAGCACCCTCACGGGGGACTATGAGGTGATGGGGACCTTCAAGGAGCACAAGATGGCGGCGCAGCACCCGCACTCCTACGGGATCTTCATCGGCGGGCAGGGGCTCGAGTCGGAGAGCGAGACCCTCATGTACTGCATCGTCTACGGCACCGGCACCTACGCCATCAAGACCTTCCGCGGCGCCACCGTCTCGACCCTCGCGAACGCCACCGCGCACCCCGCCATCCGGAAGGCCGACGCGAACGGGGAGGCCACCAACACCGTCGGCTGGCGCGTGAAGGGGGGCCAGGCGAGCTGCGTCGTGAACAATCAGGTGGTGAAGACGCTCGACAAGGCCGATTTCGTCGCCGCTGACAAGCTGAGCTCGACCGATGGCATCTGGGGGATCCGCGCCTCGCACAACGTGGAGCTCAGCGTCACGGGGCTCATGAAGCACTAGGGGTCCCGGGGGCGGTCGCCGCGCGGTGGCCGCCCCCCGGCCCGGGGGGACGCTTGCGAAGCGGACGAAAAGGCAGTATAACCATGTAGTCATAAGGTTATCCCCGTCCCCCTCCAGCGTCGGAGTCCAGCGGATGCGCCCTGCCCCCCTCGTCGCGCGCCTCGGCGTCGCCCTCCTCCTCACCGCCTGCGGCGGCGAGGCCCCCAAGGACACCGGCACGGCCGTCGTCTTCACCGAGGCCGCCTGGTCGCCGAAGCGCGAGGCCGACATCCCCGCCGATTCGATGGGCGCCTCCATCACGCGCGGGCTCTATCTGCTCCGCCATACACCCGACAGCCTCCCGGCGTACGCGACCTCCAACCTCAAGTGCACGAGCTGCCATCAGGACGATGGGCTCGATCCCAATGCGGCGCCCCTCACCGGCTCGCATGCGCGCTTCCCCAAGTACATGGCGCGCTCGGGCACCGTGATCGCCCTCGCCGATCGCGTGAACTATTGCTTCACCCGGTCGCTCGCCGGCAACGCGATCCCCGTCGAGAGCCGCGAGATGACCGATATCCTCGCGTATCTCGCCTTCATCTCGTATGACGTCCCCGTCGGCACCAAGATCGCCGGACACGATGGCCTCATCGCCATGAAGGAGACCCTCGTCGGTGATATCGCGCGCGGGGAGAAGCTCTACGTCGAGAAGACCTGCGTGGCCTGCCATGGCGCCGATGGCGCGGGCATCGATGGCGCCTTCCCCGCCCTCTGGGGGGCGAAGTCGTATTCGATCGGTGCCTCGATGGCCCGCCTCGAGCGCGCGGCGAGCTTCATCTGGCACAACATGCCACAGACGGCCCCCAAGTCGCTCACCCCGCAGGAGGCCTTCGACCTCTCGGCCTTCATCAACGCCAAGCCGCGCCCCGACTCGCCGGGGAAGGAGCTGGATTGGCCGATGGGTGGTGCCCCGAAGGACGTGCCGTACAAGACGGCAGGGCATGAGGCCTTCACCCCGCCGCCCCTCCTCCCGCGTGCGAATCCCAAGGGGGCCGTCGTCCCGAACCCGCCGGTGATCGGCCGCTCCGACCGCTGATGAGCACCCCCGATACCAGCGTCACCCGCCGCGACCTCCTGGTCGGCGCCGCCGGGGCACTCGGCGGCGCGGTCTTGGCCGGATTACCCGTGAGCGCCGATGGCCAGGAGGCGGCCGCAGCGCGTCCCACCGTCCCCGCCGATCCGACGAAACTCCAAGGCGGCGTGACCACCCAGGTCGGGACGCGCTCGCCATTCGAGACCCCGACCCGCGCCCCGTACGGCGAGACGGTCGGCAACTCGCTCACCCCGCTCCAAGACCTCACCGGGGTGATCACGCCGAGCGATCTGCACTTCGAGCGGCATCACGCCGGGATCCCGGCGATCGATCCCGAGCGGCATACGCTGACGATCCATGGCTTGGTCGATCGTCCGCTCACCTTCACGCTCGACGACCTCAAGCGATTCCCACAGGTCGTCCGCACCTATTTCATCGAGTGCTCGGGGAATGGACGCGCGGCGTATCGCGACCCGAAGCCCGACATGACCCCACAGAAGGTCTCGGGGATGATCAGCACCTCGGAATGGACCGGGGTCCCGCTCGCGACCCTCTTCCGCGAGGTGGGCGCGAGCCCCAAGGCGAAGTGGTTCCTCGCCGAGGGGGGCGATGCCTGCCTGATGACGCGCTCGGTCCCGATCGCCAAGGCGTACGACGATGCGATGATCGTCTGGGCCCAAAACGGAGAGCCGCTGCGTCCTGCGCAGGGCTACCCGATGCGCCTCCTCCTCCCCGGCTGGGAGGGGAACATCAACGTGAAGTGGCTGCGTCGTCTCGAACTCGGGATGGCGCCGTGGATGACGCGCTGGGAGACCTCCAAGTACACCGACCCGCGGCCCGATCATAAGGCCGACATGTTCACCTTCGTCCAACAGCCGAAGTCGATCATCACGGCACCGGGCTTTCCGCGCGAGGTGAAGGGCCGTGGCTGGCACGCGGTGAACGGGCTCGCCTGGACCGGGCAGGGGAAGATCACCCGCGTCGAGGTCTCCACCGATGGCGGGAAGCACTGGTCCGATGCCGAACTCCTCGGCGAGGTACGCTCCAAGGCGGCCGTCCGCTTCCAGCAGATGTGGGAGTGGAAGGGGCAGGAGACGATCCTGCTGAGCCGGGCCACCGACGATACCGGCGAGGTGCAACCGACGCGCTCCGCGTTGTTGGCCAAGCGCGGGATCGGGACCGACTACCACTTCAACCAGATCGTCGGGTGGAAGGTGGAGCGCACGGGCAAGGTCTTCTTCCACGGGGAGACCTGATCATGCGTCGTTCCCTGATCCTGCTCAGTTGCACCATCGGCGCGCTCACGGCCTGTGGCCCATCGGACGTGACACCGCGCTCGACCGCGATCGCGTCGGCGG
>JAJTFH010000076.1:0-2416 GCA_021298395.1 Gemmatimonadota bacterium
CCCTCCGCGCCCGGCTCGGATCATGAGCGGGTGATGCGTCCCCTGCTCGCCGCGTGGCGTGCGGCACAGGAGGCACGCCCCCTCGAGGCGCAGGTCGAGGTCGTCGATCCCGCGCTGTTGGAGCAGGCGTGGCGCGTGCTGATCGCCGAGTTCGCGACCGAGCGCCATCCGCGCTCCGTCCTGGATCAGCGGGCGCTCGCCGATGAGCTCACGCTGCAGGGTGATCTGGTCTGGGCGGCTCTCGCTGAGCTGCAGGTAGCGACGGGATGGGCCCGCGCGGCGGCTCAGGAGACCGCTGCGGTCGCGGCCGATGCGCGGGCCCGGTGGATCGCGGCGCTCCATGCGCTCTTCGTCGCGGTCGATCGGTGGTGGGGGGCGATCGTCCCCGTCCTCGCCGAGGACACCGGACGACGCGGTGCCCTCTGGCGACGCGTGCTGAAGAGGTCGGCATGATCGTCGGCATCGGCTTCGATCTCGTCGCCATCGCGCGCATCGAGGCGTTGGTCGCGCGCCACGGGGATCGCGCGCAGGACCGGCTCTTCACCGAGGGGGAGCGCGCCTATGCGGCGGCCCGTGGGCGCCCCGGGATGCATCTCGCCGCGCGCTTCGCCGCGAAGGAGGCGGCGTACAAAGCGCTCGCGGGGAGCGAGGAGGCGCGGGCGATCGGGTGGCAGGAGATCGAGGTGGTCCGCACCGATGGCGCCCCGGCGCTCGTGCTCCATGGCCGCGCCGAGGCGCGCGCGCGAGTGCTCGGGGTGCGGCGGATCCATCTCTCGCTCACGCACACCGATGAGACGGCGGGCGCGATGGTCGTACTGGAGGCTTAGGCCTTCCTCGTCCGCATCGCCATCCAGGTCGCGCCACAGGCCACGAAGCCCAGCGCGATCACCTGCGCCACCGTGAGTGGCCCCAAGAACCGATCATCCTTGGCGCGCAGGAACTCCACCAGGAAGCGCTCGATCCCCTGCAGCACGCAATAAGCGCCGAAGAGCCAGCCAGCCGCATGCGTGTGGTCGCGGAGGCGCCAGAGGATCGCGAACATCACGAGCCCCATCGCCGTCTCGTAGAGCTGCGTCGGATGCACCGCGAGCACCTGCGATGGCGGCAGGTCGGCATACCCCTGGAGCCCGAACTGCTGCACGAGGTTCGCTACCGTGCTCGGTGGCGCCCCCTCAGGGAAGGCGACGGCGAGGGGCCCATTCCACGGGCGGCCGTAATCGTCGCCCACCGCCCAGCACCCGGTGCGCCCCACCGCATAGGCCGCGGCGAGCGCAGGCGCGGTGGCATCGGAGATCTCGGCGAAGGAGCGCTGCTTGAACTTGATGACAATCACGCTCGCGAGGATCCCGCCGATCAACCCGCCCCAGAAGACGAAGCCGGCACGGCTCAGGATCGCGCCGGGGTCCCCGGTGAGGATCGCGTAGTAGAGCTTGGCCCCTAAGAGCCCGCCGATCACCGCCCCGACGGTGACATCGGCCATGATCCCGCTCTCCTGCCCGCGATGATCGAGCTCCTCGGTCGCGACCATCTGGCCGATGACGAAGGCGAGAAGCATGCCGAGCCCGAACCCGGTGATCTGCAGGGGGCCGAGGTCATAGGCGAAGGGATGGTGCGTGACCGGTGTCATGATGAGGGAATCCTAGCGGCGCGGGGCCGTGGCGTCGACGAGGCCTGGGATCGGCCGGCTCGCGTGGGCGTTGAGGGAGGCATCGTGGCGCACCCCCCGCTCGAGGTGGAAGAGTGCCGCCGCCCCGATCATCGCGGCGTTGTCGGTGGCGAGCCGCGGGGTGGGGGCGAAAACCTCCCCACCGAACGCCGCCGCCCCCTCCTGCATCGCGGCCAGGAGGGTCCGGTTGCACGCCACCCCGCCGCCGAGGACGATCCGCGTGCGGCCGTGCGCGCGCGCGGCCCGCAGCGTCTTCGCCACCAGCGTCTCGACCATCGCGTCATGGAACCCGCGTGCGATATGCGGCCGATCGCGATCGAGGTCGTCGCTCCCGCGCACGGCGAGGAGCACCGCCGTCTTGAGTCCGCTGAAGGAGACGTCGTAGTAGTCGGCGTCGCCGAGGCGCTGGCCACCGTTGAGCATCGGGCGCGAGAAGCGGAAGCGCTTCGGGTCCCCATCGCGCGCGAGCGCCTCCACATGACGGCCACCGGGGTAGGGAAGCCCCAAGAGCTTCGCGACCTTATCGAACGCCTCGCCGGCGGCGTCATCCCGTGTGGCCCCGAGCAGGCGATAGCTCCCCCACGCCTCGACGTCGATCAGTAGGGTGTGCCCCCCGGAGACTAGGAGCGCCGTGAAGGGCGGCACCGCCTCGGGATGCTCGAGCGCCGTCGCGAAGAGATGCCCCTCCATGTGGTGCACCCCGATCACCGGGACCCCGATCGCCGTCGCCAGTGCCTTGGCGTAGCTCAC
>JAJTFH010000076.1:2425-6694 GCA_021298395.1 Gemmatimonadota bacterium
GGCACGATCGCCGTCAGATGCTCCCGCGACGCGATCTCCGGCACCACTCCGCCGAAGATCCGGTGCACATCCTGCGAGAGGATCACCAGCGACTCGAGCCGAGGCGCGGCCGCCGTCCCGCTCACCACCGCGGCGGAGGTCTCGTCACAGGAGCTCTCGAGGGCGAGGACCCGCATCGCTGTGCCGCTCATCACGTGCCTGCTCAGGGCCGCGGTTCGGCGAGCAACCGCTCGAGCTGCGCGATGTTCGACTCGCTGTCCCACACCTCGGCGCCGATGCTCCGCCGACGGATCGTGCCGTCACGCCCGAGGATGAAGGTCTCCGGCACACCGGTGGTCTGGTAGATCCCCTCGATCGCCTTGCTCGCATCATGGAGCAGTTCGAACGAGAGTCCGAATTCATCGGCGAACTCGCGGATCCGTCGCGCACTCCCGGGATCGTCCACGCTCACCGCGACGATCTTGAGCCCCTTGGGGCCGAGCCGCTCATGCAGCCGCTGCATCGACGGCATCTCCACTCGGCAGGGGCCGCACCAGGTTGCCCAGATGTTGAGGAGCACCACGTCGCCACGATAATCATCGATCCCCTTGGTCTCGGGCGAACTCGCCTTTGGCGCTGCCGCACCCGTCGCCCCGCTCACCGCCACCGGGATCGCCGCGAAGTCCGGTGCCGCCCCGCCGATCTTGAGCGGGAAGAGCTCCGGTGCCAACCGCAGCATCGCCACCCAGAGGGCGATACCCAGCCCCACCGAGGTGCCGATGATCACGAGCCACTGCTTCCGCTCCGTCATGCCTGAGGTCATGCCTGCGCCTGGCAGAGGCCACGCAGCGCGCGCACCTCGGCGGCCGGATCCGCCGCCGAGAAGATCGCGTTCCCCGCGACGAAGGTATCGGCCCCCGCCTGCCAGCAGGCGGTGATCGTATCACGCGCGATCCCACCATCCACCTCGAGCACCGCCCGGCTCCCCACGCCATCGAGGAGCTGCCGCGCGCGCTGGATCTTCGCCACCGCACTCGGGATGAAGCGCTGTCCCCCGAAGCCGGGGTTCACGCTCATGATCAGCAGGAGGTCGATCTCCGCCGCGACCTCGCGTACCGTCTCGAGCGGGGTCGAGGGATTCATCGTCACCCCCGCCATCACCCCGAGCTCCTTGATCCGTATCACCTGCCGATGGAGATGTGGCGCCGTCTCCACATGGATCGTGAGCGTCGCCGCCCCCGCCTGCACGAACGGCTCGAAATACTTCTCTGGTTGCTCGACCATGAGATGCACGTCGAGTGGGAGCTTGGTGAGGCGCTTGCAGGTCTCGATCACCTTCGCGCCGAAGGTGAGGTTCGGGACGAACTGGCCGTCCATCACATCCACGTGGAGCCAGTCGGCCCCGGCGGCCTCGAGCATCGCGAGCTGCTCGGCGAGCTTCCCGAAGTCGGCGGAGAGGAGCGATGGGGCGATGCGCACGGTGCGAGCGGTCATGTCAGGCGAGTCCTCGGCGGAGGCGAGCGGCGAACGATCCATCGGTCCCATGGCGCTGCGGGAGGACGCGGAGGCGTCCCGCGTCGAGCACCGTCGCCGGCACCGTTCCGGCGGGCGGGGGTTCGAGGGTCCAGTCGGGGTGATCGGCGAGGAACGACTCCACCTGCGCGTCGTTCTCCTCTGGTTCGAGCGAACAGGTGGAATAGATCAGCAACCCACCAGGGGCGACGGCCTCGGCGGCGGCGCGGAGGATCGCGCGCTGCGTCGCCGCCATCACCGCGAGGTCGGAGGGCTTGAGCCGCCACCGCGCATCGGGGTGGCGACGGAAGGTCCCCGTCCCGGTGCAGGGGGCATCGACGAGGACCACATCGCAGGGGGCGAGCGAGGCCGCCTCGCGGGCATCGAGCACGATCGGTGTCACCGTCTCGAGTCCCAGGCGCGCGACCGTCTCCTCCACGCGGGTGAGGCGCGCCTCGGAGCTATCGGCGGCGATCACCTCACCGGCGGTCCGCGCGAGCTCGACCGCCTTTCCACCCGGTGCCGCGCAGAGATCGGCGACGCGCGCCCCCGCAGGGATCGCCGCATAGCGCACCACGAGCGTCGCGGCGGGATCCTGCACGAAGCAACGCCCCTCGCGGAAGGCGGCGAGGCCACGCAACGCCGTCCCCGCGCCGAGTTGGATCGAATCGGCGAGGAGCGGCGCATCGGCGACGGCGACGCCATCGGCCTCGAGCATCGCCTCGAGCTGCTCCCGCACCACGCCCCAGGGGCGCACGATCATCGGCGCCTCGGTGTTGTTCGCCGCGAGGAGGGCGCGCGTCTCCGCATCGATGGGATCGGTCGGGGTCTCCGTGATCAGCGCGTCCCGCTCACGATCAACACGTCGCAACACCGCGTTCACGAGCTTGCTCGCGCCGAGTCCATGGCGTCGCTTCGCCAGCTCCACCGTCTGTCCGATCGCCGCGTACGGCGGCACGCTCCCCATCTCGAGGAGCTGATAGACGCCGAGCCGGAGGAGATCGACGATCTCCGCATCGAGCTTGGTGAGCCCGCCGGTGGCACGCGAGGCGAGGATCGCGTCGATCCATCCGCGCTTCCGCAGCATCCCCCAGAGCAGCTCCTGCGTCCAGCGGCGGTCCCGCGCGTCGAGCTGGGCCGCCCGCCGGTCGAAGGCGTGATCGAGAAGCGCGCCCCCGCGCACGTCGGCCAACGTCTCGGCGGCGGCGATCCGGCTCGGGGTGATCGTGGCGAGGGTGGCGGGCATCGGCGCTTAGGCGGGGAGGTCCCAGCGATCACCCACCTGCACCCCGCGCCCCTGATGCCAGTCGAGCGCGGCGAGGCGACGCTTCCCGGCGGGGTGCACCGTCTCGATCGCCACCGCGCCGCTCCCGCAGGCGATGATCATCCCCATCTCCCCGATCTCGAGCACCTCGCCCGCGTCGCCGCGGCGATCGGTGATCGGTCGTACGCCGAAGCAGCGGACCTCGGTGTCACGGAGGACGCCCCACGCTCCGGGCTTCGGATCGTAGGCCCGGATCGCACGCGCCACCTCGATGGCCGGTGCGCGGAAGTCGAGCCGCGCTGCCGCGCGATCGATCTTCGCGGCATAGGTCACCCGCGATTCGTCCTGCGGCGTCTCCGTCGCCTCACCGAGCTCCATCAGGGCCAACGCCTCGACGATCCCCTCTGCCCCCACCTCCGCCAGGCGCTCGGTGAGCTCGCCACCGGTGGTCTGCGGTTCGATCGGGACGCGCTCCACATGGAGTACTGGCCCCGCATCGAGCGCGAGTACCATCCGCATGATGCTCACCCCGGTCAGCTCATCGCCGGCGAGGATCGCAGCCTGGATCGGGGCGGCGCCGCGCCAACGTGGGAGGAGCGAGGCGTGGATGTTGAGCGTCCCGCGCGTCGGGAGGTCGATCACCTCCTGCTTGAGGAGATGCCCATACGCGACGACGACGTTCAGCTCCGGATCGAAGCCGCGCAACGTCTCCAGGAACTCCTCCCCGCGCGGGCGCTCCGGCTGGAGCACGGGGATCCCTTCCTCGAGCGCCACCACTTTCACGGGGGAGGGGACGAGGGTCGAGCGCGAGCGGCCCTGCGGCCGATCGGGCTGCGTCACCACCGCGACGACGTCATGTCCCTCTTCGATGAGCGCACGAAGGGCTGGGGTCGCGAACTCCGGAGTGCCCCAGAAGAGGATGCGCATCTAGAGGCGCTGATCGTGGTCGTGGGCGCCGTCAGCCACCGCGGTGGCGGGCGCCGCAGGGAGCACGCGGATCTGGTTCGGATACTTCCCCTTCTGTTCGTCCCACTCGTTCATCGCGCTGCGCCGCTTGAGGAAGCTCAGGTGATCGATGAAGAGCTTCCCGTCGAGATGGTCGATCTCATGCTGCAGGCAGACGCCGAGGAGGTCGGTGCCCGTGACCTCGAAGGGCGTGCCGTCACGGTGGAGTGCGCGGACCGTGACCTGCGCGCTTCGCTCCACCCACCCGAAGACATCGGGGATCGAGAGGCACCCTTCCTCCCACTTGATCTTCCCCTCGCGGGCGATGATCTCGGGATTGAAGAGAGTGAGAAGGGTCTCACCGACCTCCACCACGCAGAGGCGCTCGGTGCGTCCCACCTGTGGCGCTGCGAGCCCCACGCCGTCGGCGGCGCGCATGGTGTCGAGCATATCGTCCGCCAACCGCCGCAGCTCATCCGTCACCACCGCCACGGGGGTCGTCACCTGGCGGAGGATGGGATGACCGAGGACGGTGAGCGGGAGGACCGCCATCAGGGCTGCGCCTCCGG
>JAJTFH010000040.1 GCA_021298395.1 Gemmatimonadota bacterium
GGTCCCTTCCTCCATCTCGGCGCCGACGAGACCTTCGAGCTCGGGAAGGGGCAGACGAAGGCGCGTGTCGAGAAGGACGGGATCGGTCCGGTCTATCTCAAGTTCCTCGCGGACATCGAGGCCGCGCTCCGCCGCCCCGGGCGTCGCTTCCTCTTCTGGGGCGACATCGCGATGAACCACCCCGCGCTCGTGACCTCGCTGCCGAAGGATCTCATCGCGGTCGCCTGGTCGTACGAGCGGGCCGCCGGATTCGAGCGCTTCCTCAAGCCGTATACCGACGCGGGGATGGAGACCTGGGTCGCGCCCGGGGTGAACAACTGGAATCGCGTCTGGCCGAACTACGCGATGACGTTGCCCAACATCCAAGGGTTCGCGCGTGAGGGACAGGCGGCGGGCTCGACCGGACTCCTCAACACCAGTTGGGACGACAACGGGGATGCCCTCTTCGAGCAGACCTGGTACGGGCTCCTCTTTGGCGCGGCGGCGGGGTGGCAACCGGGGGAGTCGAGCATCCCCGCCTTCCAGCGGAGCTTCGGCCTCCTCTTCCATGGCGACACCACGGGCTTGATCGACGCGGCGCATCGTCATCTCATCGAGGCGCATCGCCTCCTGCAGTCGACGCGCGCCGGCGACGCCTCGAGCTATCTCTTCTTCGTCGATCCATTCTCCTCCGAAGGCGTCGTCGATCTCCAGCGGCTCCGCCCGCAACTCACCGCGGTGCGCGTGCAGGCCGAATCGGCAGTGGTGAAGATCCTCCAAGCCCGTCAACAGCAGCGGCACCTGCGTGAGCTCACGGCACTCGATGCCATGGAACTCGGCGCGCGACGCATCGACTGGATCGGCGCCAAGTTCCAGACCGCCGACGAGATCGTCACCGCATACATCAAGGCGACCGAACCGGGCCGTACGAACGTGTCCTGGGTCGATCTCGCCGAACTCTCTGGCATCAACGGACGGCTCCAGGACATGCGAGATGGGTATGTGCTCACGCGTGAGCTCTTCGAGCGGAGCTGGCGAGCGGAGAACCGCCCGTACTGGCTCCAGAACAACCTGGCCCGGTATGACGCCGAGATCCTGACCTGGGTCCAACGGATCAACGCGATGGATCAGGCGCGGCGGCGGTTCAGTCGGGACCGGGTCCTCCCGACCCCGGAAGAGCTGGGGATCCCGCGGGCCCTCCTCCCGGCGCCCCCCGCTCCCCCGGTCCCTCCGGCGGCGGCCCCCGCCCCCACTCGCCCCTCAACGGCCCCCCGTCCCCCGGCGTAATTTGAGCTGGTAGTTCGTAGGTCCACCCTTTTCCCGAGCGCGTCTTCCGTATGCGATTCCCCCGGTTGCTGTCCGTGATCGGTGGAGCGGCCCTCATCGCCGCTCCGCTCGCCGCACAGACCATCGACCCGACCGTCATCGACGGTCTCCGATGGCGTAACATCGGTCCCGCCAACATGGCGGGCCGCATCGCTGACGTGGAGGGGATCCCGCATCCCTCCAGGACCTTCTTCGTCGCCGCGGCCGCCGGCGGCGTCTGGAAGACGACCAACAACGGCACCACCTTCCGTCCCGTCTTCGACAACTACGGCGTCGCCTCACTCGGCGACCTCGCGATCGCCCCGAGTGACACGAACATCATCTATCTCGGGACCGGCGAGCCGAACTCGCGCAACTCAATCTCCCCAGGCGGCGGCGTCTTCAAGTCGACCGATGGCGGCCTGACCTGGAGCTTCGTCGGGCTCAAGGAGACGCAGCACATCGGGCGCATCATCGTCCACCCGACCGATCCGAACGTGGCCTGGGTCGCGGCCCTCGGGGCGGCATGGGCGACGAACCCGGAGCGCGGCCTCTACAAGACCGTCGACGGCGGGAAGACCTGGCAGCTCAAGAAGTTCATCAACGACTCGACGGGCTTCGTCGACGTCGACCTCCACCCGCGCGATCCGAACACCCTCTTCGCCGCGAGCTATCAGCGCATCCGGCAGCCCTGGTTCTACCGCTCCGGCGGCAACGGCTCCGCGCTCTGGAAGTCGACCGATGGCGGCGAGACCTGGACCGAGGTGAAGGGGGGTGGCTTCCCCGCCACCACCAAGGGCCGCATCGAGGTCGCCATCGCCGAGTCCAACCCCGACTACATGTACGCGATGGTCGAGGCCGACTCCGTGAAGGGGGCCAAGCCGCAGGAGCTCCTCAACGGGCTCTATCAGTCGAAGGATGGCGGAAAGACCTGGGAGCGCACGGCCAAGGACAACGTCCGGCCATTCTACTATTCGCAGGTCCGCGTCCATCCGACCAACCCGGAGCGCGTCTGGTTCTCGTCGACCCCGGTGAAGGTCTCCGATGAGGGCGGCAAGAACGCCCGCAACGCCACGGTCGGCATCCACGTCGACCACCATGCGATGTGGATCGACCCGAAGGATCCGCAGCGCCACATCGTCGGCAACGACGGCGGGATCGGCGTCTCGAACGACAACGGCGGCAACTACATCTTCCCGAACACCTTCGCGATCGGCCAGCCGTACAACGTCTCGTTCGACATGGCCGTCCCGTACAACGTCTGCGGTGGGTTGCAGGACAACGGCTCGTGGTGCGGCCCCTCGCGTCGTCGCCAGGGCCCGATCACCAACGCGATGTGGTTCACCTACAACGGCGGCGACGGCTTCGTCACGCAGCAGGATCCGACCAACCCCGACATCATCTACGGGGAGTCGCAGGGCGGGAACATCGGGCGGTACATCGTCTCCACCGGGACGCGCACCGCGCTTCAGAAGCCGAACTACCGTCCGCAGTACATGAAGTGGGAGGACAGCATCCTGGTGGTCCGTGGCGACACGACCAAGCCCGCGACCCCGGCGATGACCCGGCAGATCGCGGCGCTCCGCACGCAGCAGAAGGCCGATTCGATCGGGCTCTCGCTCCGCTGGAACTGGAACACGCCGTTCTTCCTCTCCCCGCATAACCCGTCGGTGCTCTATATCGGCGCCAACCGCGTGCTCAAGAGCGTGAAGCGTGGCGACGAGATGTACCCGATCTCCCCGGACCTCACCTACGCCGATACGATGAAGCTCCGCGTATCGACGACCACCACGGGCGGGATCACGATCGACGCGACCGGCGCCGAGACCTTCGGCACGATCGTCTCCCTCAACGAGTCGCCGGTGAAGCCGGGCTACCTGTACGCCGGCACGGATGACGGCCGCCTCTGGAAGTCGGAGAACGACGGCGGCAGCTGGACCGAGCTCACCGCGAACGTGCGCGGCGTCCCGGCAGGCACCTATGTCTCCCGCATCGAGCCCTCGCACTTCGATGCGAACCGCGTCTACGTGAGCTACGACAATCATCGGCGTGGCGACTTCCGTCCCTACGTCTACGTATCCGAGGATGGCGGCCGCTCCTTCCGCTCGCTCGCCGGCAACCTCCCGATGGGGGGCCCGGACTTCGTGCATGTCGTGCGTGAGGACCTCAAGAACCCCGATCTCCTCTTCGTCGGCACCGATGTGGGCGCCTATGCATCGGGTGATCGTGGGCAGAGCTGGCAGAAGTTCATGACCGGGCTCCCGAACGTCCCGGTACATGACCTTGCGATCCACCCCCGTGAGGCGGAGCTCGTCGCCGCCACGCACGGTCGGGCCTTCTGGGTCGTCGACATCGCCCCGCTCCAGCAGCTCACCGCGACGGTCGCGGCCAAGCCGGCGCATCTCTTCGCCCCGCGCCCCGCCTTCCAGTGGGGGGACCGCCCGGTCAGTGGCGAGTCCACGGGGAACATGATCTTCCAGGCGCCGAGCCCGACCTACGGCGCCGACATCTGGTATCGCGTGACGAAGCCGGTCGGTCCGGTGCGTGTCGTCATCCAGGACGCGAGCGGCGACACGCTCCAGACGCTGACCGGCGCTGGGCAGGCTGGGATCCACAAGGTGACCTGGAACTTCCAGGGCCGCGCCGCCCCACGGCCGGGGCTCACCGGCGCCGCCCTCCGCGATTCGATCCTCCAGTCGCGGAAGGTTCGCACCGCCCTCGACTCCATCGAGAAGGCGGGCGAGGTCCCGAAGCCGGCGATCGAGATGATCCGTCGGAACATCGAAGGCGGGGCGCAGGGAATGCAGGCGATGGCCCGCGCCTTCGGCTTTGGTGGCGGTGGCGGCGGTGGCGGGTTCGGTGGTGGCCAGCCGCAGCGCTGGGCCGAGCGCCCAGCGGAAGGTCCGGCCGCACCCGCCGGTGGCCGCGGTGGTGGTGGTGCCGCTGGTGGCGCGATGGCCCAGATGATGGGGATGGATCAGAGCCAGCTCTTTGACATCATGCGCGCGATCGGCATGACCGGTGGCGGAGGTGGCGGCTTCGGTGGCGGCGGAATCCCGATCGCCGAGACCGGGGACTACCTCGTCTCCATCACGGTCGACGGCCAGACGATGAAGCAGCCGCTGCGCGTCGAGCGGCTCGCCGGCGGCGCCTCGAGCGGCTTCCCCTTCGAGCTGGAGGAGATGATGACCGCCTACGAGAAGTGGCTGAAGCGGCAGCGCTGATTCTCAACGAGCGAGATGACAGAGCGGGGGCGGACCGAATGGTCCGCCCCCGCTCTCGTTTCCGCGATCATCGCGATCACCTCACGGCGCGCTCACCCGCATCGCGACCGCCGGCCCCTCGATCCCCCGCCGATCCACCGGACGCACCACCAAACGGTCCGCCGGCGTCATGAGCCGCACCTCGGTCGCGCTCCCGTGTAACAGTTGGCTGCGCCACAGCCCGCCCGCCTCACGCAGCTGCACCATCCACCACTGCGGACGCTCGCCATCGACGGCGCGCAGGCGCGCGACGACCTCGCGCGACCCCGCACGGCGCACCTCCACCCGCGTCGCGCCCACCGCCGGCGCCTTGAGCCAGGGCGAGGCCGGCACCAACGCCGTCCCCACATACGCCTCACGACGCAACCGCGTCGCCACCGAATCCCGATCATCGAGGAACGCGATCGCCGAGAAGTGGATATTCCCCGAGGCGCCGCTGTCCGCCCGCGTCAGCCTCACCTGCTGCAACATCTCCTCCGCCGCCCACGGCGTGCGCGACTGGTCGGCCACACGATTCGCATGATTGCCGGGCCAAAGATGCCGCCCGAAAGCGTTCTGCTCCGCCCACCACCGGAGCAACACCGTGTACGGCTGCGCCGGCGCGGCATGCGGCCAGTAGAGCTGCGGCGCGAAATAATCGACCCACCCCTCCTGCAACCACTTCCGGGCATCGGCATAGAGCTCGCTATACGCGTCGAACCCCTTCACGATCGCCGGGCTCCCCGGGCGCCAGATCCCGAAGGGACTCACCCCGAACTTCACCCACGGCTTCACCACATGGATGCTGTCATGCAAGGCGTGCACCAGCCGATCGACATTGTCCCGACGCCAATCATCGCGCGCCAAGGTGCCCCCGTCCCGCTGATACCGGGCATAGCTCTCGGCGTCCGGGAACTCGATCACCTGCCCACGGCGATCGCGCTCCTTGTACGGATAGAAGTAGTCATCGACATGGACCCCATCGATGTCATACCGCCGCACCACATCCATCACCACCCGCACCGTATGCGCGAGGACCGCCGGCTCCCCAGGGTCCATCCAGAGATGCGTCCCGTATCGCTTCACCAGCGCGGGGCGGCGATTCGTGAGATGCGAGCGTGCCAACGTTCCCTTCGCCGAGGGATGCCGCGCCCGATACGGATTGAACCACGCATGGAGCTCCAGCCCGCGCTGGTGCGCAGACTCGACGGCAAAGGTCAACGGATCCCAGCGTCCCTCAGGGGCCCGGCCCTGCTTCCCCGTGAGATACTCCGACCAGGGCTCCAACGACGATTTGTAGAGCGCGTCTCCGGCCGGCCGCACCTGCAGGATCACGGCATTCAGCCCGCTGGCCTGCGCCCGGTCGAGGATCAGCTCCAGCTCGCGCTTCACCTCGGCGACAGGCAGCCCGGGCTTCGACGGCCAATCGATGTTGCTCACCGAGGCGACCCAGAGCCCACGGAACTCCCGCTCCAGCGGCGGCGGGACACAGGTGGTGTCCGCCGCATGGCAGTCCTCCGTCGGGATGAGCGCGGCGGTCCGCCCCGCAGACGCCGTGCCGCGCTGCGCCTCGACCACGGGCGCCATGAGCGCCACCAACACAAGCAGACGACGCAGGAACACCGCCTGACCGACTGAGAGCATACGCGACCTCCTATCGCACGACATAGACGAGATTCCCGCTCGGATGGGTCGAACAGGCCCCACCATAGGTCCCTGGCGTGCTGATGGTGTAATCGATCGTGGACTGCGGCTCGGCTGTGAAGAGCGCCAACGCATGGCGCGTGGTGTCCGCGTTGACCACGCGGATCACCGTCTGACGTCCACGCGCCGCGACGAAGAGGGTCTCCGGGAGTGGCCGACCCTCCACCGTCGCGATCCCACCAGCCGCGATGTCGATCCGCACCGCCGGTCGCGGCCAGAGGACCCAGGCCGCGAGTCCCGTCACGATCACGACCAGGACCGTGATCACCGCGCGATCACCCCTCATGGCGTCCGCACGCCCGCACGCACGGCGAGCGAGCGTCCCGAGGCGAAGTCGAAGGTGACCTCTACCGTATCACCCGGCACCAGTGGGTCACGCAACCGCAGCAGCATCACATGTGGTCCCATCGGACGGAATGCGATCCGCCCACCGCTTGGCAGCGCGACCCCGATCATCGGTCGCATCCGCATCGTCGCTCCCTCCATCACCGACTCGTGGAGCGCGGCGCGCTCCGCTCCTTCACTCCGCACCCCGATGAGCGAATCGCCATCCGGCAGGGTGTTCTCCAGCTGCAGATAGACCGCCGTGTTCTTCCCGGCATCGGCGGGGCGCGCCCACGGCTCCACCGCGGCGAGCCCCGTCGCCGTCGTGACCGACACCGTGGCGGCACCGTCATCGGCACTCTCCTGGGAGCTCCCCTGCTCGGAACCGCCGCAGGCGCCACTCAACAGGAGCAGCCCGCTAGCGCAGGCGGCGCAGATCGTCCGCGAGGTCATCGGCACGCACTCCAGGAGGGATCATGAGACGAAAACGCCCATCGGCATCCACCACGAAGGTGTGTGCCGGATGGGCGACGGTGTAATCGGGGGTGCGAGGATCCCCTTCGGGATAGGCCGCGATCGCCCAATCCGTGAGGAGGCGCTTGAGCTCCGCATCGGTCGGCGCCGTCCCGGTGAAGGCGGGATCGAACTGCCGCGCATACCCGTGCGCCTCGGCCGGTAAATCCCGCGTCGGATCCACGCTCACGAAGATCCAACGGATCCCGGTCGTGTCGGCACCGAGCGCGCGCTTGGCCCGCGCCCAATCGGCCAGCGTCGTCGGACAGACATCGGGACAGTGCGTATACCCGAAGTAGAGCACCACCACCTCGCCACGGAGCGAATCGAGTCGAAGGCGCGTGACGGGACGATCGGCGGCGCCCGCGAGGATGAGCGCCGGGGCGGGATCCGCCGGTGAGCGCACGATCCCATGCCAGGGCCGTTCGGCACAGCCGACGATGGAGAGCCCCAGCAAGGTGATGACGACGAGTGGACGCATCACCGAAAACTAGTCAGCTCCCTCAGTGCGGAGGCCACGGGACGAAGGCGCTCACCTCACGCTGATAGCGGCGATACGCCTCACCACGTGACCGCACCGCGTGTGCCTCGGTCGCCGCGATCCCCGTCACCTTCAATAAGAAGTAGAGCATCAGCAGGGGACTCCCGATCGTCGCCCACCCGAACGGGGACGGGAGCGCGAGGAGGACGAAGGCGCACCAGCTGAGCCAATCGAAGAAGTAGTTCGGATGGCGCGACCACCCCCAGAGCCCCACGCGACAGACCTGACCACGGGTAGCCGGGTCGGCGACGAACCGGCGGAGCTGGGCATCGGCGACGCTCTCCCCCACGACCGCGATCACCGCCAACGCGACCCCAGCGAAAAAGACAGGATGCAGCGTCGGCGAGGGATCCATCGCCGCGACGAAGAAGGGGGAGGCCAACGCCGTCGCGAGCACCCCTTGGAAGAGGAAGAAGGCGAGCATCTTCACCTCGACATTCCCACCCCACCGCGCCCGAAGCTCGGCGTAGCGTGGATCCTCCGGCTTCCCTGCCACGCGGACGATGAGATGCGTCGCGAGGCGCAGACTCCACGCCCCGCCGATCACCCCGAGGATCACCCGCCGCGTCGCATCACCCGTCCCGAGCATCGCCGCGGCGACCGCCTGCATCCCGATCGCCAGCGTCCACCCGATGTCGACCACCCCGGCGTTCTGCCAGCGACGGTGCAGCACCCAGAGGGTGAAGAGGAGCGCCACCGCCCCACCGAGTCCCACCGCGACCATCGGGATCCATGCCATGCTCGGCAAACCGACCACCCCCTCCCTTGGTTCCGCCGCTCCCGCTCCCCAGGATCGGCCGTCATCCGTCATATTGCTACCTACCACCTCATGTCCCTTCTCGCCTCCCTCCTCGCCCTCGGTATCGGGATCGTCCTCGGACTCGTCGGGGGGGGTGGCTCGATCCTCACCCAACCCGTCCTCCATCACGTCGTCGGCCTCAGCACCGAATCCGCGATCGTCCTCGGCTACCCCATCGTCGGCATCACCGCCCTCGTCGGGGCCGTACGGCACCTGCGCTCCGGCGCCATCACCCTCCGCGGCACCGTCCCGATAGGGCTCGCCGCCATGGGGGGCGCCTGGCTCGGGACTCGCACCATCACCTGGCTCGGTCTCTCCGGAGAGACGCGCTTCCTCCTCCTCGCGGGGATGATGATCCTCGCCGGCATCGCGATGCTCCGTGACGTCCTTAGCACACACCCATTGGAACCCACCGAACCGCGTCTCGCCGCGCTGCTCGCCATGGGTGTGGGGGTTGGTGCCCTCACGGGGATCGTCGGCGTCGGTGGTGGCTTCCTCATGGTGCCCGCGCTCGTCGTGCTCGGGGGCCAAGCCATGCGTCAGGCCGTGGCGACCTCGCTGCTCGTGATCAGCGTGAGCACCGCCCTCGCCTTCGCCCTGCAGCACGGGGACGCCCCGATCGACTGGGGCATCGGACTCCCCTTCGTCGCGCTCACCGTGATCGGGATGCTCGGCAGCGCCTCCCTGCTCCAGCGCATCCCCCAGCGCCCGCTCAAAGGGATCTTCGCGCTGACGCTCATCGTCGTCGGGGCGTTCCTCGCGCTCCCCTCCTCGAGGTGATCTCGGATGTTCCTCAAGCGCTTCTATGACGACGGCCTCGCGCAGGCCTCCTACCTCCTCGGCTGCGCCAAGACCGGGGAGGCGATTGTGATCGACCCCAACCGCGACCTGCAGCCATACCTCGACACCGCGGCGGCGGAGAAGCTCACCATCACCCACGTGACGGAGACGCACATCCATGCGGACTACGTCTCGGGGTCACGCGAGCTCGCCCAGCGGGCCGGCGCGAAGCTCTTCCTCTCGGCCGAGGGTGGGCCCGACTGGCAGTACGCGTTCGCCAAGGAAGCGGGAGCCGTGCTCGTCCACGACGGCGACATCATCACGGTCGGCAATATCACGATCGAGGTGATGCACACCCCAGGCCACACCCCGGAGCACCTCAGCTTCCTCGTCACCGATACGGCAGCCGCGAACGAGCCGATCGGGATCGCGACCGGAGACTTCGTCTTCGTCGGCGATGTCGGCCGCCCCGACCTTCTCGAGAAGGCAGCAGGCGTCGCGAACACCATGGCGGCGGGTGCCCGGCAGCTCTATCAGAGTCTCGAGCGCTTCCGTGCCCTCCCCGACTTCGTGCAGGTCTGGCCCGGGCATGGTGCCGGGTCCGCCTGCGGTAAGTCGCTCGGGGCGATCCCCACCTCCACGGTGGGCTATGAGAAGCGCTTCAACTGGGGCGTGGGCACGACATCGGAGACGGCCTTCATCGCCGGGGTGCTCGAGGGGCAGCCGGAGCCGCCCCTCTACTTCGCCGAGATGAAGCGCATCAATCGGGATGGACCGGCGATCCTCGGTGGGTTCC
>JAJTFH010000041.1 GCA_021298395.1 Gemmatimonadota bacterium
CGCCAACCCCAAGACACCGAAGCTCGTGACCGCGATGGCCTGCCCCGGTGGGCAGGGCGACGTCTCGGTGCACGGCAACCTGATGTTCATGTCGGTCGAGGAGACGCGCGGGCGTATCGACTGCGGCACGCAGGGCGCGCGTGACTCCGTCAGCGCCGAGCGCTTCCGTGGCGTGCGCATCTTCGATATCAGCAACATCACCAAGCCGGTGCAGGTCGCCGCGGTGCAGACCTGCCGCGGGTCGCACACGCACACCCTCCTGGTGAGCCCGCGCGACAAGCAGCACGTCTACATCTACGTCTCGGGGACGAGCCCCTCGCGTTCCCCCTCGGAACTCGCCGGCTGTGATCCCCGCCCCGACGCCCCGGGGTCGGCCTACTTCCGCATCGACGTCATCAAGGTCCCGCTGGCGAAGCCATCGGACGCGAGGATCGTGAACTCGCCGCGGGTCTTCGCCGATGCGGCGGGGAACATCGCGGGGCTCTGGAAGGGGGGGAAGCTGAACGCGACGGCGCAGGAGACGGCGGAGACCGATCAGTGCCATGACATCACGGTCTACGCCGAGCTCGATCTCGCGGCCGGCGCCTGCTCGGGAAATGGCATCCTCCTCGACCTCAAGGATCCCGCGAACCCGAAGCGCATCGCCGAGGTGAGCGACCCGAACTTCGCCTACTGGCACTCGGCGACCTTCAACAACGACGGCTCGACGGTGCTCTTCACCGATGAATGGGGGGGTGGGGTCTCGCCGCGCTGCCGCGCGACCGACAACCTCCTTTGGGGTGGGAACGCGTACTACCGCCTCGACCTCAAGACCCGCCAGCTCACCGCCGCGGGCTACTTCAAGCTCCCGGCGGCGCAGGGGGCCCAGGAGAACTGCGTCGCGCACAACGGCTCGATCATCCCCGTGCCGGGGCGCGACCTCTTCGTCCAGTCGTGGTATCAGGGTGGGATCACGGTGACCGACTTCACCGATCCCGACCACGTCCGTGAGATCGCCTCCTTCGATCGTGGGCCGCTGGATGGCGAGCGTCTCGTCCTCTCCGGTCAGTGGTCCACCTACTGGTACAACGGGCGCATCTACGGCTCCGAGATCGCGCGCGGGCTCGACATCCTCGAGCTCACGCCGAGCGGGGAGCTCACGCAGAACGAGATCGACGCCGCCGAGGTGGTGGGGAAGCTCGCCGCCGCACGCTGATCCCTCCCAGACGACCACACGAGAGAGACTGACATGACGATCAGGTCCGGTGCCCAGATGATCGCGGAGGCGAAGACCCGCATCCGCGAGGTGAGCGTGCCCCAGGTGCAGCAGCTGATCGCCGGGGCCGATGCCCCGGTGGTCCTCGACTGCCGCGAGCCGAATGAGACGAACCTCGGGCGGATCCCTGGCGCGGTGGTGATCCCGCGCGGCACGCTCGAGACGAAGATCGAGGCGCTCGTCCCGCGCGATCGGGCGCTCGTGATCTATTGCGCCGGTGGCAATCGCTCGGCGCTCGCCGCCGACACCCTCCAGCAGATGGGGTACACGAACGTCGCCTCGATGGCGGGCGGCTGGGGCGCGTGGGTGGCCGCGGGCGGCGCGGTCGAGGGGTGAGGTGACCGGGGCGACGACGCATCCCTTCGTCGCCCGTGTGTCGCGTGCACTCGAAGCGCGCGAGGCCCGGCGCGCCGAGCGAGACGAACCCTATGGTGAGGCGGCGGTCGCGGTGATCCTGCGACCGTCCCTCGCATCGGGCGCCGAACTCCTCCTCATCCGTCGTGCCGATCGTGAGGGCGATCCCTGGAGTGGACAGATCGGACTGCCCGGCGGGCGGGTCGATCCCACCGATCCCTCGCTCGAGGCGACGGCGATCCGTGAGACGCACGAGGAGGTCGGGATCGACCTCGCCCGATCGGGGGAGATCCTCGGCGTGCTCGACGAACTCCGGCCGCGCACCCCGCATCTCCCGCCGATCATCGTGCGCCCCTTCGTCGCGGTGGTGCACGAGGCGGTCGAGCTCCGTCCCAACCGCGAGGTGGCCGAGGCGCGGTGGGTCTCGCTTGACGCCTTGCTCACGCCGTCGGCTCGCGTGCGCACCGAGGTTGCCGTCCGCGGGATGACCTTTCACGTCGAGGCCTTTCAGCATGAGGAGTTCATCGTGTGGGGGATGACCGAGCGGATCCTGACCGGCTTCGCGGAGCGGCTCGCCCCATGACCGCTCCCGCATCGAGCCGAGCATTGCTCGCGCACCGGGTCGAGACGCGCGACCTCTGGCGCGCCCTCGGGATCACCCTCGTGCTCTTCGCCCTCGCCTGGGTCGTCGATCGCGAGGTCTATCAGCGCTTCTCGCTTCCGACGGTCTACGATAAGGATTGGGGACGCCTCCTCCGCATCATCGGCTTCCTCCCCACCTGGATCGCGCTCGCGGTGGGGATCGCGCTCGCCGAAGGCACCGAGCACGCCGTCCGTCCGCGCGCACACCGGCGCGGCTGGCTCCTCTTCTGGGGCGCCGCCGGTTCGGGGATCGCCGCCGAGCTCCTCAAGCTCACGCTTCGCCGCGAGCGTCCCGGCCCGCACGATGGGCTCCACGTCTTCCGTGACTTCGCCGAGCGCACCTTCAGCTCGGCGGGGCTCGCGCTGCCGAGCTCGCACACCATGGTCGCCTTCGGTGGCGCCGCGATGCTCGCCCGCCTCTATCCGCGCGCACGCTGGGTGGGGTATACCCTCGCCGCCGGATGCGGGATCAGTCGTGTCCTCCATCGCGCGCACTTCCTGAGTGACGTGGTGCTCGCGGCCGGCGCTGGCTGGCTCGTCGTCGCCCTCATCGCCAAGCGGTGGGGCAGCGCGGCGTGACCGCCAAGGCGAGCCCCACGGTCAAGCGGCGTCCACTCACCCGCCAGGCCGAGGACTACCTCAAGGCGATCTACGCCCTGGAGCTCGGCGGGATGCCCGCCGGCACCAACGACATCGCGAGCCGGCTCGGCGTGGCGGCGCCGAGCGTGAGCGGGATGCTCCGACGGATGTCGCGCCTCGGTCTGGTGAGTGTCCAGCGCTATAAGGGGGCGCGACTCACCGCCGCGGGGCGTCGCGCCGCGCTCGCGCTCGTCCGGCGGCACCGGATCATCGAGACCTACCTCGTGGAACGGCTCGGCTTCGAAGGGGAGGCGGTCCATGAGGAGGCCGAGCGGCTCGAGCACGCGGCGAGCGATGCGCTGATCGAGCGGATGGCCAAGGCGCTCGGCGACCCCGCCCGCGACCCCCATGGGGCACCGATCCCCAAGGCGCGGCGCGGGAACCGCTGACCCCCACTCCGGCATTCATGACGGGGAGCCGCGTCGGCTCACCGTCACCTCTTTGCTGGAGTCTGTTGTCATGAAGCGTTGGATGCTCGCCCTCGTCGCCATCCCGGCCCTCACCGCCGCTGCTGTCATCGCCCCCAAGCAGTACGTGCGCGATCAGGCGCACTCGCAGCTCAACTTCGTCGCCGAGTCGCGCATGCTCGACGCGCACGGGACCTTCGATAAGTGGGAGGCCGACATCACCCTCGACCCGGCCAACTGGGGCGCCTCCTCGGTCGTCATCACGATCGACACGCGCACGATCAACACCCGCATCGAGCGGCGTGATGCGCACCTCAAGAGCAACGACTTCTTCGCGGCGGACTCCTTCCCGACCGCGACCTTCAAGTCGACGACCGTGAACAAGGTGGGCGAGGATCGCCTCAACATCACCGGCGACCTCACGATCCGTGGCAAGACCAAGCGCGTCACCCTGCCGACCCGCCTCGTCTTCTTCGACGCCGCCCGCAGCGTCGGCCGCGTGAAGGGCGAGACGACGATCAACCGCAAGGACTTCGGGATCGCCTTCGACTCGAACCTGAACCCGATCAGCGACGAGGTGAAGATCCAGTTCGACGTCGCCTTCACCGAGAAGAAGTAAGGCAGGGGCAGGGCCCGACGCAGCGCATCCCCCCATGCGCACGCTGCTCCGTTGGTGGTGCACCCTGACCGGGGCCGTGATCCTCACGGCCCCGGTTCTGCGCGTCCAGGGGCAGGGGATGCGCACCCTCGCGATCGACGAGCGGCTCGCGACGGCATCGGGACTCTCGCTCGGCGACTCGGTCCGGCTCGCTCCCATGGCGAGTGCGCCGTCGGGCCAATGGGCACGGATCGGCGCGATCACCCGCCGCAGCGCCGACCCGAGTGAGATCGCCCGGAGTGAGTATCGGGTGCGCCTCCATCTGGATCAGTTGCAGAGCCTCACCGGGGTCGGGGACCGCATCGGGCGCTTCGCGGTGCGCACGCAACTGAGTGCGGGCGCTTCACCCGACGCGACGGCCGTAGGCCCCGACTCGGTCAGCGCCGCCATCAATGCGATGGCCTTCGGCTTCCGGGCCTATCCCGCCGCCGAGGTTGCCATCGAGACCTCGGCGACCTTCCGTGTGGTGAATCGCTTCCATCGCGCCATCGGGATCATCACGATCGTCGCGAGCGCGATCTTCCTCCTCTGCATCACCCTGCTCAAGGTGGATGAGCGCCGCCGTGAGGTCGGGGCGCTCCGGCTCCTCGGGCTCTCCCGAGCGACCGTCGTGCGCTCGGTGATGCTCGAGGCCTCGCTCATCGCGCTCTTGGGTAGCGCGCTTGGCGCCGGCTTCGGCGCCGCCGCCTCCGCGATCGTGAACTGGTACTACCAAGGGGTCTACGCGACCCCACTCAAATTCGCGCTCGTGACCCCGGAGATCGTCGCGATCGCGGTGACGCTCTCCCTCCTGCTCGGGATCGTGAGCGGCTATCTCGCCGCCCAGCGCCTCGTGCGCACCGCGCCGCTGGAGCTGGTCGGCCGATGATCACCCGCCTCGCCCTCGCCTCCCTCACGCGCCGACGTGGCCGCACCGCGCTCACCATCGCTGGGGTCGCCGTCGCGACCGCGATGCTCCTCGATATGGTGATGCTCGGCTCCGGGATGCGCGAGAGCTTCCGCGGCTTCATCGAGCAACAGGGGTTCCAGCTCCGGCTCACCCCACGCGGGACGATGCCCTTCGACTCCGAAGCGACCGTCGGTGGGGCGCAGGCCCTCGTCGCGCGGATCGCGGAGGATCCTGACGTCGTCGCCGTCGCACCGGTGCTCGGGGCCAAGCTCTTCACCCCGCGCGCCGACTCGGTCGTTCCCGCCTTCCTCCTCGGGATCGATCCCGCGGTGCAGGGGGATTATGTGCTCGCCGAGGGGCGCGACATCGCCGCATCGGATGAGATGGTGGTGAATGGCGCCTGGCTCGCGGCCACCGGAGTCAGACTGGGCGATACCATTCGCGTCGCCTCCGGTTACGACGCCCAGCTGCGCCGTTTCTCTGGTGAACGTTCGGTGCGCGTCGTCGGGCGCGGCCGCTTCCTGATGCTCGCCGGTGGGGAGACGGTCGCTGCGCTCCCGATCGCGACGGTGCAG
This sequence comes from Gemmatimonadota bacterium, assembly GCA_021298395.1. Classification (GTDB taxonomy): domain Bacteria; phylum Gemmatimonadota; class Gemmatimonadetes; order Gemmatimonadales; family Gemmatimonadaceae; genus Pseudogemmatithrix. The sequence goes on from JAJTFH010000041.1 coordinate 5,420, forward strand.
GGGATGGGAGGGGAGGATCTCCGCGATCGGCTCTCCGTCGTCCTCGTCGCGACGCGACCCGGTGCGGAGGTGGAGGTGGTGGGCCGCCGGATCGAGGCGAGCGATGCGCGGGTGAGCGCGCTCTCTACCGAGGCGGCGCTCCGCTTCGTCGACGAACGCCTCAGCTACTTCCGACAGCTCGCGTTCATCCTGGCCTCGGTCTCGCTGATAACCGGCTTCCTCTTGGTCACCACGCTGGTCACCGTCTCGGTGAACGAACGGATCGGGGAGATCGCGGTGATGCGCGCGATCGGTGTCGCGCGCGAGCGGATCGTCTTTCAGGTGATGCTGGAGGGGCTCGTCCTCTCGGGGATCGGGGCCGTCCTCGGCCTCGGGCTCGGCATCGTCACCGCCAAGTGGCTCAATGGGATCCTCTCCGCCTTCCCCGGGCTCCCCGCCGCCTTCGACTTCTTCCTCTTCGAGCCGTCGGCGGCGGTCCGCTCCCTCGGGTTGATCATCCTGTGCGGGATCGGCGCGGGGCTCTGGCCCGCCTGGCGCGCCACCACCCTCTCCATCGCTCAGACCCTCCGTGAGGAGGCGGTCGCATGAACATGACGCCGCCGGTGCTCTCCGCTCGCGATCTTCGTCGCGCCTATCTCGTGGCTGGCGCGCCGGTCGAGGCGGTGCGTGGCCTCACCCTCGATGTGCACCCGGGCGAATGGGTCGCCGTCGTCGGTCCCTCCGGCTGCGGAAAATCCACCCTGCTCAATCTGCTCGGCGCGATCGACCGGCCGACGAGCGGGCAGCTCCTGATCCGTGGGCGCGATGTCGCCGCGATGGACGACAAAGAAGCGACCCGTTTCCGACTCACCGGGATCGGCTTCGTCTTCCAGCGCTTCTACCTCATGCCCACCCTCTCGGCGGCGGAGAACGTCGAGCTCCCGATGGCGGAGGCCAAGATGCCGCGCGTTGAGCGCGAGGCACGGGCGAAGGAGCTACTGACCTATGTGGGGTTGGGTGCGCGTACCGATCATCGTCCCTTCCAGCTCTCCGGAGGCGAACAACAGCGCGTCGCCGTCGCGCGGGCGCTCGCGAATCGCCCCGCGCTCCTCCTCGCCGACGAACCGACCGGCGAACTCGATGCCCGCACCGGGGAGGAGATGATCGCCCTCTTCGATCGCCTCAATCGCGATGGGACCACGATCGTCACCGTCACGCACGATGAGGAGCTCGCCCAGGCCGCGCGCCGCGTGATCCATATGCGCGATGGGGTGATCGTCGACGATCAGGTGCGGCGTCCGCTCGAATCCCCCACAGGCGCAACGTAAGGCGCGATGCTCCTCCGGCTCGCCTTCCGCGGACTCCTCGATCGTCCCTGGCGCTCGGCCTTCCTTCTGGCCGGGTTCGCGCTCGGCGTCGGGGTGATGATCACCCTGCTGGCGATCGGCGAGGCGATGGTCACGCAGTCCAAGGACGAGAAGCTCGTCGGCGGTGGCGATGTCACGGTGCTCCCTGAGGGGATCGATCTCGAGGTGATGAAGACCGGTGGGGTGGGGGGGATGTTCGCCTCGATCGCCAACGCACGCTTCGTCTACCGGCAGCTCCTCGCCTCTCCGCGCTTCGCCGATCGCATCGCGACGGTCGCGCCGCAGACCGATGGCGCCTTGCTCTACCTCCGCACGGCAGATGGCACCGAGTATCCGGTCCGCGCGCTGGGAGAGATCCCGTCGGCATCACGCGACGTCGGCGCGGCACCGACCATCGTCGCCGGCGCGTGGGAGGACGACGAGGGCGACCGCCGGTGGCAGCGCCCGACCCTCGCTGAACTCCGACACGAGATCGATCGCTTCCATCACACCCCGACCGCAATCGCTGCCGACGAGCGCCCGACCTGGGGGGAGTGGCACTACTTCAACGTCCTCTCCGACGACACCAAGCGCTGGGCCTTCCTCACCCTCGCGGTCGGTGGTGATATCCCGATGGGCGAATGGGGCGGGCAGGTGTTGCTCACGATGCATGAGCAGGGACGCCCGCCCAGGCGCTTCACGCAGTTCGTCCCGTCGCGCGCGATCACCCTCGACACCACCCGCGCCGATCTCTCCCTCGGCACGAACACCGTGACCGTCCTCCCCGACGGCCGCTACGAGGTACGTGCCCGCGCGCGCGAGGCGGGTACCGGTGCGGAGGCGACGGTCACCCTCACCCTCACGCCGGCACCGGGCGCCTACTTCCCTGGGACCTCGATCGGCGATGCCACCCTCGTGAGCGGCTACGCCGTCCCCGCGCTCCGGGGCAGTATGGAGGGCACCATCTGCTTGAGTGGCCGCTGCGAGCGCTTCAGTGGGGCGCAGGGGTATCACGATCACAACTGGGGGGTCTGGCGCGACGTCGAGTGGGAGTGGGGCTCGGCGCGTCTCGGGGCGTACGCGGTGCTCTACGGGCGCGTCCGTCGCAGCGGCGCAGAGGACGTACGCGAGCCCCTCTTCGTCTATCTCGTCGACTCCCTCGGCTTCCGCTCGCTCTTCCGCCCCAAGACGATCCGCTATGAGGATGATCGCACGGTGATCGCTGAGGGGCGTCCGCTCAGGGTGCCGAGCCGTGCGGTGATGGAGGACGTGCGCGGGAGCGACACATTGCGCATCACGCTCGAGATCGAGGACGCGATGGCCTCGGACGTCCGGCTCGACCGGATGAAGCAGCAGGGGCAGCGAACGGCGCGCACCCCACGCGAAGCCACGACCTTCCTCGTCCAGATGAAGGGAATCGCCACGCTCAGCGGGCGACTCGGCGGCCAGCCCCTCAGCGGACGCGGGACCGGGTTCTTCGAGACCTATCGCTGAGGGGCTTCTTCCCCCCTCCACCGCCGCTCCGCCTCCACCACCGCCACATCGATCCTCGAATTCACGACGAGGATCATCGGCAGCGTCCCCACCGAGAGCAATAGGATCACGACGTGCATCGCTGCCGGCGCCTCACCGTGTCCGGCGCGCCAGAGCATCACATGCACGAGGAGGAAGGTGAGCGCGACGATCACCCCCGTGAGGTCGAGTGTCGCCCGCATGAGCGCGATCACCGGACCATGATAGGCGCGCGGGATCTTCAGGAACCGCTCCTTCTCGGAGAAGTTGAAGAGCTGCGGCCGGGTCGGGAGGAGTGCGCCGACGCCTTGGAGGAGCGCGAGTGTCGCGATCCCGACCATCGGGAGCCCGAACCACTCCAGGTACGAGGTCGAGCGCATCCGCGTCACCTTCCCGGCGAAATCGAGATGGGTCGGGACATAGGGCCCGAGACTCGGATAGATCGCGATCGCGAAGAGCAGATGCACCGCGACGATCGCCCACGGGAGGATACGCAGCAGCCGGAGCCCTCCGCTCGTCGTCCCTGCCTCGCTCACGGCTGCCGCGCGAGGGCGCGAAGCCCCTGATGCAGATAGGTGACCTTCCCGCTACGATCGCGCACGAGCAGCAGATCGATCGGGTCCCCCATCGGCGGCATCACGCGGATCTTGTCGGCGCCGAGGAGGAGGAGCGGGAGGGTGACTGGGCCCTGCGTGAAGCGCAGGGTGTCGGAGCCTGCGGCGATCGAGACGCGCGTGGCCCCCGTCGCATAGCTCCCGACGAGGGCGCGCTGCTCTTCGGTGGTCCCGAGTCTCGGGGTCATCGGCGTCGGCGTCGGACGCGTGGGGAGCCGGAGCACCATCTCCCGCATGAAGCGGTCGATCTCGGTGAGCGGCGTTCCGCTGCGATTGTCGATGACGACCAGCGCGGCCCGTCGCTCAGGCCAGATCGCGAGGATCGCGTCGAAGCCATTGATCGAACCGCCATGCTCCCAGACGCGGACCCCGTCCTTCTGACCGATCACGAGCCCATAGCCGTACCGCGCGACCGAATCTCCGGGGATCGGCTGATACCCCGTGGTGAGCCGCTGGACGGTGGATGCGGCGAGCACGCGTTTCCCATCGAGCTCCCCCTCCTGCATCAGCGTCATTGCGAAGCGCGCGAGCTCTCCCGCGGTGGAGAAGAGGAAGCCGGCGGCCCACTGCGCCGTGTTCTCGGTGAAGGGACGCACCACCGTCGCCGCGCCCCCGGGCGGACCCATATGCCCCTGCGAGAAGTCGGTGGTCATCACCTCGAGTGGACGGAAGGTCGATCGCGTCATCCCCGCCGGCCGCAACACCAACCGCTCCGCCAACGTCGCGAAGCGCGCCTCCCCCGCGCGCTCGGCCACGTACCCCGCCATCGAAAATCCGGGATTGGAATAGGAGATCACCTGCGCGGGGTCGGTGAAGAAGAGCGTGTCGCCCACCTCGCGGAAGACCTCCCCCAGCGCGCCCTCACCCATTCGCCCATACGCGACCGCATTGTCGATCCACCCCGCCGTATGCGTGAGGAGTTGATGCGTCGTCACCGTCCCCACGCGGCGCGAGGCGACCTCAGGCACATACCGCCCAATCGGGGCCTGCGGGTCGAGCTTCCCTGCGGCCGCGAGCTCCATCAGGGTCGCGGCGGTGAGCATCTTGGTGACCGAGCCGATCCGGAAGAGCGTGCGCGTCGTCGCGGGGCGCTGCGACTCGGCGTCGGCGAGCCCCGTGGCACGCTCGTAGACGAGCCGCCCATCGAGGACGATCGCGACCTGCACCCCGGGGGTCCCGGTGCGCGTGAGCGCGGCGCGGGTGATCGAGTCGAGTGCCGGTGCCCAACTCGGGGCGGTGGGGGTTTGCGCGCCCAGCAGGGGAGCGGAGACGGCGAGCAGGAGGAGTGGGCGCAGCAGGGTCATGGGGTCTTCTTCGATGAAGGGGATGGCTTGGCCTTCGGCGTGCGCCCCGCCTTGGCGAGCGCGGCGCGCAGCAGGAAGTCGATCTGCGCGTTCAGCGAGCGCAGATCGTCATCGGCCCACCGCTGCAGCGCGTCGAGGAGCGCCGGGTCGGTGCGGAGGAGGAAGGCCTTCTTCTCGCTCACCTGAGGCTCAGGTGTAGAGCGATCCTGAGTTCACGACCGGTTGCGTGGAGCGCTCCGAGCAGAGGACCACGAGGAGATTGCTCACCATCGCCGCCTTCCGCTCCTCGTCGAGCTGCACCACCTGCTTGGCGCTGAGCATCTCGAGTGCCATCTCGACCATCCCGACCGCCCCCTCGACGATCTTCTGCCGCGCCGCGATGATCGCGCTCGCCTGCTGCCGCTGCAGCATCGCCGCCGCGATCTCCGGCGCGTACGCGAGGTGCGAGATCCGTGCCTCCACCACCTCGACACCGGCCTTCTTCAGGCGGTCGGCGAGCGCGGTCTCGAGGGCCTGCGAGACCTCCTCCATGTGCGTGGAGAGGGAGATCTCCCCTGACGCATGCGCATCGTAGGGGTAGTGCGAGGCCACCGCGCGCAGCGCCGACTCCGACTGCACCGCCACGTAGCGCTGGTAGTCGTCGACCTCGAAGAGCGCCTCGGCGGTCTCCACCACCTTCCAGACCACGATCGCCCCGATCTCGATCGGGTTCGCATGGTTGTCGTTCACCTTGAGCTTGGCCGTCTCGAAGTTGCGGACGCGGAGCGAGATCGCCTGCTTGGTCATGAAGGGGTTGGCCCACCAGAAGCCATCCTTCTTCAC
>JAJTFH010000042.1 GCA_021298395.1 Gemmatimonadota bacterium
GGCTCGAGCGATTCGATCAGGTCCGGCCGGTCGTCGCGGGGCTCGAGGTGGGTGAAACCTGAGACGGGGTGCCGACGTACGCTCCGGTAGCAGGCATCCATCACCTCGGAGTCGGCCCATGCGTCCCCGTCTCAGCGTCCTTCTCATCGCTCTCGCCGCCCTGGTCACCGTCGCCCCGGCGATCGACGCACAGTCGACCACCACCTGGCAGTGGAGTGGCACCCTCGGCGCGGGACGGACCGTCTTCATTCGTAACGTGAATGGTGCCGTCCGTGTGACGCCGGGGACCGGCCGTGCCGTCGAGGTCATCGCCACCAAGCGGTCGCGCCGTGGCGATGTCGAGGCGGTGCGGATCGAGGCGCGGATGGCGGGGGCGGGCAATGGGGATGTGCTGATCTGCGCGCTCTGGGGGCCCGACGCGCGCTGCGACGAGAAGAGTTACCGCGGCGGGTCCAACCGGCGGGGCACCGACGTCTCCGTCGCATTCGTCGTCAAGGTCCCGGCCGATGCGAAGGTCACCGCCTCCACCGTGAACGGCTCCCTCGAGATCACCGACATCGGCGGGGATGTAGAGGCCGCGACGGTGAACGGGAGCATCGCGGCGCGCTCCCTGACGGGGAGCGTCGAGGCCTCGACCGTGAACGGTTCGATCACGGCGCAGGGGGCCGCGGTGGGCGATGGCGTCCGCTACAGCTCGGTGAATGGCAGCATCACCATCACCCTTCCCGAGGCCACGGGAGCCGAGGAGCGTGACGGTGAAGAAGAGGTGAGGCGAGGGACCTCGTTCCTTCAGCCGACGAGCCGGTCGATCTGCTCCGCCAACGCGAAATCATTCTCCGTCAGCCCCCCGCTCTCGTGGGTGGAGAGCGTGATGATCACCCGATCGTACCGCACATCCACATCGGGGTGGTGATTGATCCCCTCGGCGGGCGCCACGAGCTGCTGCACGAAGGCGGTGGCCTCCGGGAAGCCGGCGAAGCGGAAGGTGCGGGTGATCGCGTCCCCTTGGCGCATCCACTCGGAGAGGACGGCGAGACGGCGGTCGATCTCGTGATCGGCGAGTACGGGAAGCTTGGGCATGCGCACCTCCGGTAAGGGGGTCGTCGGTCGGTGAGCGTCCCCTCGGCCGTGGCGGAGGGGGACCAGCAGGGTAACAATTAACGGTAACGCGGCGTATATGAGGTTGGCGAGCCGCTCCTCTTGACCCCCTCCCCCGTGCCCACCGACGCCTCCTCCCTGTTGCGCCGCGGTCTCCTGGTGCTTCTGCTCGTCGGGGCGGTGGGTCTCGTCGGTGAGCTCGTCCTCCTGGAGCACTACGAGGACCGGACCCAGCTGATCCCCTTCGGCCTCCTGGTCACCACGATGGTGGTGACGGGATGGCACTGGTGGGCCTATGACCGGCGTACGTTGCGGGTCTTCCAGGGGGTGATGCTCCTGCTGATCATCGCGGGCCCGGTGGGGATCTATCTGCATCTCTCGGGGAATTACGAGATGGAGCGGGAGTTCGACCCCGCGCTCCTCGGCCTCGACCTCTGGCTGGAGGTCATCCGCGGCGAAGCCCCCTCGCTCGCCCCCGGCACGCTGGTCCAGTTCGGATTGCTCGGCCTGTTGTACGCCTACCGTCACCCCCTTCTCTCCTCCACCGACACGACCCGATGATCACGATCCGTTCGATCACCCGCGCCACCCTCCTCGTCGCCGTCGCGGCACTCACCGCGCGGGCCCAGGTCGGCGCCTCCGTCACCGCCAAGGGCGCGAACACCCTCCCCGAGGCGGAGATCGCCGCCCTTCCGGGGATGACGCCGGCGCTCGCCAAGGCGCTCGTCGCCGCGCGCCCCTTCAGCGGCCCCGCGGCCTTCGACGCCTTCCTCAAGGGGACGCTGACCGATGCGCAGCGCACCGAGCTCTCCCCGCGTCTCTGGGTGCACCTCAACCTGAACGCGGCGACGCGCGAGGAGATCGCCCTCGTGCCGGGGATGGGGCCGCGGATGATCCGCGAGTTCCTCGAGTATCGCCCCTATAAGGATCTCGCCGTCTTCCGGCGCGAGATGGGGAAGTATGTGAAGCCAGAGGAGGTCGCACGGCTCGAACAGTACGTGTTCGTGCCGATGAACCCGACCACGGCGAGCGATGCCGACCTGATGACGATCCCGGGGATGGGGCCGCGGATGGTGCGCGAGTTCAAGGAGTACCGCCCGTGGACCTCACGCGCCCAGTTCGACAAGGAGATCGGGAAGTACGTGAACGCCAAGGAGGTCGCGCGCCTCGCGGGGTTCCTCACCTTCCCGAAGTGAGTCGCGCCTGAGGCGCCTTCGTTAGGTGGGGGGCGCCTGGCAGAGATGCGCGAGCGCGACGCCGGAGAAGTTGCTGGTGAAGGCGGGCCCGAACCCGGGTTGGGTCGGGGCCCGCTTCTCGTAGATGATCCCCTTCCGCTCGTCGTGCCAGATGATGCTCTCCTTCACCGCGACCTGCTTCTTCGCACAGTCGAACATCGCGATCGCTCGGCTCGCGGTGATCGGCCCCTTGGGGGTCGCGACCGCCTTGGTGTAGGTCGTGCGGATCGTCGCGGTGACGATCCCGTTCGTGGTCGTCACGCGCCGGTGAAGAGCGCAGGCCCGATCATCCCGGCGATCGCCATCAGACTGCTGTTCGCCCCCTGCACCTGCCCCTGCTCCGAGGGGCCGACCTGCTTGGAGATGAGTCCGAGCAACGAGGGATTGAAGAGTCCGGCCGGCGCATAGAGCACGGCACCGAGCCAGAAGAGGGGGACGGAATTCGCGAGCCCGTAGACGGTGAAGCCCACGGCCCCCGCGATCGCCCCGATCCGCAGCGCGGTACGTTCGCCCAGCTTCTTCACCAGTGGCCGGACGAGGCCGCCCTGTACGATCACATTGAGCACGCCGACGATCGCGAGCGAATAGCCGATCGCCTTCGCCTCCCAGCCGAGCACGTAGCCGGCCCACAACACGAAGACGCTCGGGAAGACGGTGTGGCCGATCGCGTAGAGGAGACTCGCCGCCGCGAGGCCGAGGAGCTCATGATGGCGACGGAGGAGCTGTAGCGAGCCGATGGGATTCGCGCGCGCGAAGGAGAACGGGGCGCGGCGCTCCGGCGGCAGGGATTCCGGCAGGACGAAGATCCCGTAGAGCGCGTTCGCCAAGGCGAGCACGCCTGCGACGAGGAAGGGCAATCGCGGATCACTTGCCCCGAGGAGTCCACCGAGCGCCGGGCCGATGATGAAGCCGAAGCCCCACGCCGCGCCGACCAAGCCGAAGGCCCCGGCCCGCTTCTCGGGTGGGGTGACATCGGCGATGTACGCCGTCGCCGTGGTGAATCCGGCGGCGGTCATCCCCGAGAGGACCCGCCCGATGAAGAGCCAGGTGAGCGAAGGGGCGAAGGCCATCAATAGGTAGTCGAGCCCGAGTCCGAAGATCGAGACGAGGAGCACGGGGCGCCGGCCGAAGCGATCGCTCAGCGCCCCGAGGAGGGGTGAGCAGATGAACTGCATCGCGGCCCAGGTGGTCCCGAAGATCCCATACCACTTGGCCGCCTGCGCCGTGTCCCCTTGGAGGAAGCCCTTGATCAGCTGCGGGAGGACGGGGATGACGATCCCGAACGCCACGATGTCGAGGATCATCGAGGCGAAGATGAAGGCGAGGGCAGCTTGGCGACGTGCAGCCATGGGGCGAAGAGTAACGTCGCCGGGACCTGCGTGCCCTTGGCGGGTATCTTTGGATATCCTCTCACACGAGCGTGCGCCATGGCCGATCCCCGTGTATATGGTCGGTACGGCGGCGGGTGCCGGGCTCGCGACGATCTCGTACCCGATCCCGACCACGGACGGCGCGACGATCGATCGCGCCAACAAGGTGATCCTCGTCCGCTACCAGGGGATGGTGCACGCGCTCGCGCGCGAGTGCCCGCACAAAGGGACGATGGTCGATTGGCAGCCGGAGCAGAATCGGCTCTACTGCCCCAAGCACAAGAGCACCTTCACCGCGAACGGGACACGCATCCAAGGCAAGGCGCCCCGGAGCATGGATCGGCATCCGATCCGCCTCGAGGGGGGCAAGCTCGTCGTCGACACCGCGACGGTGATCGAGGGCGACGGGGCCAACTGGGCGACGACCGGGGTGAAGGTCGGGTAGTCCTACCCCACGACCTCACGCTCGACCGCGGCGCGCAGGATGCTCATGAAGTCCTGCGCATTCGTCACGACCCCCACCGCCTGGTGCGTCCCGCGATCCTTGAGCTTGCTCACCAGGAACTCGCTCGCATCGACGCAGATCGTGGGGAGTTCGCAGAGCCCCCGCTGCGGATCCTCGTAGTACGCGGGGAGCATGTTCCCCACCGCGATCGAATGCAGCGCGGTGGCGATCATCACCGCCATCGTCGCCTTGATCGTGTGCGCCCGCGTCGCCTCCTGCGCCGCGACCATATCGGTGAGCACATCGGGCAACGGCCCGTCATCGCGCAATGACCCGGCGAGCACGTACGGGATCTCCTCCACCACGCAGGCGTGCATGATCCCCTCGGTGATGAGCCCCTCCACCACCGCGGCTCGGATCGATCCCGCGCGTCGCACCGCGTTGATGGCACGCATGTGCGCCGCGTGCCCACCAGGCGTCGGCTCTCCCTGGCTCGTCATCCCGAGCGTCGTCCCGACGATCGCCGCCTCGATGTCGTGCACCGCCACCGCGTTCCCCGCGAGCAACGCCTGCACATAGCCATTTCGGATGAACCAGACGAGGTTATCGCGCGCACGCGAGTGCACGAGCGCAGGGCCCGTCACCCAGAGCACATAGCCACCGCGCCGCTTCTCTCGGACGAGCATCCGCGCGATCGCCGCGTAGTCGATCGGCTTCTCGCGCGAGACCTGGCTCGACATGAAGTGGAAGTCGCCCTGCGCGGCGTCCTCGCCGACGAACCCCTGTGCATGGACCACCACTCCCTCGCGCCCATCTTCCGCCACGCCCACGACCACCTCATCCCCCGCGCGGACACGCCGCCCCTCGCGCACCCACCACTGCCCTGCCCCGTCCCGCACGAGCACCCCATCCATGCGCGGCTCCTTCGGCATCACCCACCGGCCATCCCGCTCCTTGATATAGGTGGGGAGGTTCGTGGTGGCGAAGAAGCCGTCGGGCAAGACGCCGTCGCGCTCGACGCGCACGGTGCGCGCCGGTGGGGCCTGTACGAGCGGCGCCGTCGTGAAATCAGGGGCGACGTACCGGAGGTTGGTCTGCATGAGATGTCCGCTCGCGGCTAGAGGATGCGCTTCCCGCAGGCGCTCAGGATGAGCTCACAGGCGATCTCCGCCGTACGGTTCCGCTCGTCGAGCACCGGATTCACCTCCACCACGTCGAGCCCGATCACCTTCCCGGTGTCGGCGAGCATCTCCATCGCGAGATGCGCCTCGCGATAGGTCATCCCCCCGGGCACCGCGGTGCCGACCCCCGGCGCCTCGTCGGGATCGATCACGTCCATATCCAGCGAGACCCAGATCCCCGCGGTGTCGCGCGTGACACGGGCGATCGCCTCCTCCATCACGGCGCGCACCCCGCGCTCATCGAGATGGCGCATGGTGAAGGCGGCGAGTCCCCACGCCGTGATGTGGTGTTGTTCGGGGGCGTCGAGATCACGCAGCCCCACCAGCGCCAGATCCTGCGCGCGGAGTGCGGGCTTGGCTCCGGCGATGCTCCGCATCGCCTTATCGCCATGCCCCAAGAGCGCGGCGAGCGGCATCCCATGCACGTTCCCTGAGCGAGAGGTCGCGGGCGTATTGATGTCCCCGTGCGCGTCGATCCAGAGCACCCCGAGGCGTCCGTCGCGCGCGCCAAGGAACGCAGACGCCCCCGCGATCGATCCCGCTGCGAGCGCATGGTCCCCGCCGAGGAGCACCGGGAAGGCGCCCGCCTCGAGCGCGGACCGCGTCGCATCGGCGACGGCGGAGCAGACCTCGGTGATCGCCCCGAGATAGCGCGCACCACGTTGTGCCCCCTTGGCCGCATCCTCACGGAAGGGCACGGCGACATTTCCCATGTCCTCGACCACATGGCCGAGCGCCATGAGGCGATCACGGAGATCGGTGTAGCGGACGGCGGAGGGGCCCATATCGACCCCGCGGCGCGATGCGCCAAGGTCCATGGGAACGCCGATGATGCGGATGGCAGACATGCGAGGGAGCCTACATCGCACACATCCCCGCGGAACCCCTCGGCATACCCATGCAGGAGATGCACGGGCTATGCGCGAGGGGCGGCATAATCATCCCTCGCGCGGACTCAACGCCAACCCCATGGCGACCACCATCAGGGCCCCGATCACATTGTGCCAGAGGAAGGCGACCTGCGGGGCGAAGACGCTCACCGCGCCGACCGTCGCCATCCCCGCGATCAATCCATAGAAGGCGCCGCGCCCGCGGGCCCGTGGGATCATCGCCAGGAGGAAGACCCCGAGGATCGATCCATAGAAGAACGAGCCGAAGCGATTGACGACCTCGATCAGCGAACCGAGCGTGGCTGCGAAGGTCGCGACGACGCAGGCGAAGGCCCCCCAGACGACCGTCGACCACTTAGAGGCGGTGAGATAGTGCGCCTCGCTCGCCTCGGTGCGCACTCGCCGCCGATAGAAGTCGACGATCGTCGCGGTGCTCAGCGAGTTAAGCTCCGCCGCCACGCTCGACATGGCTGCCGCGAGGATGGCGGCGAGGAAGAGTCCCACGAGCCCAACCGGGAGATGATCGAGGACGAAGCGCGGGATCACATAGTTCACATCGCGGGTCGGACCGCTCACCACCTTCCCCACTTCGGCGAGCGCTGCGGCTCGCGTGACCCCCGCCTCCCGCTCACTCGCCTGGAAGGCCTCGATCGCACGCGACTGGGCGGCCGCATCATCGGCGGCACGGGCGGTGGCGATCTCCACGGCAGCCACGCGACGGGCGGCGGTCTGTACGGTATAGGTGGTGGTGAGCGAATCGTACGTCGCCGGCGCCGCCGCCCGCATCGCGCGCTCATGGGCGGGATTGTGATAGAGCGGTGCGGGCTGGAACACGTGGAACAGGAAGACCAGCACGCCGAGCAGCAGGATCAGCGCCTGGAGCGGGATCTTCCAATACGCACTCATCAGGAGCGAACTCCGCGCCTCATCGACCGAACGCGCGGTGAGATAGCGCTGGACCTGGCTCTGATCGGTCCCGAAGTAGGAGAGCATCAGGAAGGTCCCGCCGATGAGCCCCGACCAGACGGTGTACTGATTGCTCAACGAGAAGGAGAAGTCGAAGGTCTGCAAGCGACCGGCGGCACCGGCCACGGCGAGGGCATCGTCAAGCGGCACCGGGAGCCGCATGATCAGCACGACCGCCATCGCGATGACGGCGGCGACGATCACGACCATCTGCTTCACATCGGCCCAGGTCACCGCCTGCACCCCCCCCAGCACGGTGTAGAGCACCGTCGGCACACCGATCAGCGCGACACTCATCGTGAGCGGGACGCCGAGGATCGCCGAGAGGACCACGGCGGGGGCGGAGATGATCGCCCCGCACGACATGCCGCGCGAGAGGAGGAAGAGGAAGCTGGTGAGGGTCCGCGTGCGCGCGTCGAAGCGACGCTCGAGGTACTCGTAGGCCGTGTAGACCTTGGCGCGGTGGAGGAAGGGGACGAGCGTGACCCCGAGGATCACCATCGCGAGGGGCAACCCGAAGTAGAACTGGACGAACTTGAGCCCATCGGTGGCGCCCTGCCCCGTGGTCCCGATCAGCGTGATCGCAGAGAGCTGTGTGGCCATCACGGAAAGCCCGACCGCCCACCACGGGAGGCTCCGGTTCGCCATGAAGTACCCTTCGATGTCGACGGTGCCGCGCGCCCGGCGCAGGCCGTCCCACACGATGTAGCCGAGGTAGGCGACGACGATCGCCCAATCGAGTCCGTGCATCAGTGACTCACCGCGGGTAGTGCTGCTGCAGGAACCAGAGCACGAGGAGCGCGACGACCTGCATCGCCATCACTCGGAGGAGGGTCGCACGGAAGCGCTCGGACATGCGCGGAACTATAGATAGGGCGAGAGGAGCCGCGCGAGTCCATCACGTACCTTCATCCCGAGCGGACGGCCATCGAGCTCGGCCAACGATACCTCGCGACTCTCAGCGATCCGTGCCTGGGCGTGATCGTCGAGCGCGCTGGCACAGGTCGCACAGTAGAGCTCCACGTCGAGCTCGAAGTTGAGGCGGAGGCTCCGCGGATCCCAGTTGGTGGAGCCGATGAGGGCCCAGTGCCGATCGACCACCATCAGCTTGCTGTGATCGAAGGGTTTCGGCGAGAGGAAGACACGACACCCCGGCCGCAGGACCTGCCAGAGCTGTGCGGCGGCGGCCCACTGGACGGGGACGATGTTCACGTGGGCCGGGAGGACGATCCGCACCTCGACCCCGCGGAGCGCCGCGACCGAGAGCGCGGTGATCAGCCCCGGGTCGGGGAGGAAGTAGGGGGTGAGGATCGTGATCGATTCCCGCGCCATGTCGATCGCCCCATGTAGCACACGGGAGAGGACCTCGAGGTCACCGTCCGGGCCGTCGGTGATCACCCGCGCGATCGTCCCCCCCGCATCGGTGAGCTCGGGATACCACGCCGGTCCATCGAGGATCTCCCCCGTGCTGAAGACCCAGTCCTCCGCGAAGGCGTCTTGGATCTGCGCGACGACAGGGCCGGTGATCCGGAAGTGCAGGTCGCGCACCGGATGCTTCGGGCGGACGGCGTGGAGATTGTCACGGCGGATATTGGTGCCACCGGTGAAGGCGATGGCGCCATCGATGGTGAGGATCTTGCGATGGTTCCGCAGATTGAAGAAGGCGAGCCCCGCATGGCGCAATTGTGGGGCGAAGAGCTCAGCACGCACCCCCGCCTGCTGGAGCGCGGTATGCGCCCGGGGCCAGGTGTAGAGCGATCCAAAGCCATCGACGAGGACCCGCACCTCGACCCCGCGGCGATGCGCCGCGATCAGCGCATCGATGAAGGGCCGCCCCGACTCGTCCGAGGCGAAGATATAGGTCGAGAGGGCGATGGAGCGCTGCGCGCCCTGGATCGCCTCGAGCATCACGGGATAGCTCTCGTCGCCATCCCGCAGCATGCGCACCGCATTCCCCCCGACGACGGGGCGCTCGGTCAGCCGATCACCGAGGAGTGAGAGGGCACGCAGCTGGGGGTCGGCGAGGACCTCGCGCTTGGCGCGGGCGATCCGCATCGCCGCCGTGGTGCTCAAGGGGAGTCGGCGACGTTGCCGATGGAGCTGGCTCGCCCGCCGCTTGATCCGATTGAGCCCGAAGGCCGCGTAGACGATCGCCCCGATCCAGGGCGCCAACCAGATGAGCCCCACCCACCCGATCGCGGCACGGACATCCCGCTTCCGGAGCACCGCGTGCAGACTCGCCACGAGGCTCATCGCGAAGGCGAGGGCCCCGGCCGCGTAGGGCCACCAGGTGGGGAGGGAGGCGAGGAAGGCGCGCACAGGGACCGTTTCAATGTACTTTCCGGGTATACCCCTGTCGCCCCGAGGAGCTGATCATGGTCGTGACCTTCACCGTCAATGGGACCCCGCGCACCGCCGACGTCCCCGCCGACATGCCACTGCTCTGGGTGTTGCGTGACGTCCTCGACCTCAAGGGGACGAAGTTCGGGTGCGGGATCGCCCAGTGCGGCGCCTGTACCGTGCATCTCAACGGCGCCGCGACCCGCGCCTGCCAGATCCCCGCTGCCGCGGTGCAGGGTCAGAGGATCACGACGATCGAGGGACTCTCGACCGACGCCACGCACCCGCTGCAGCTCGCGTGGCAGGAGCTCGACGTCCCGCAGTGCGGCTACTGCCAGGCGGGTCAGATCATGCAGGCCGCCGATCTCCTCACCAAGAACCCCACCCCGACCGACGCCGACATCGATGCGGCGATGGTGGGGAACCTCTGCCGCTGCGCGACCTACCAGCGGATCCGTGAGGGGATCAAGCGGGCGGCGGTGCTCAAGCGCGAGGGGGCGAAGGCGACCCCCGCGCGTCCGGCGCGGCGCCCCGGGGAGGCGTGATGACCGACCGTCGCACCTTCCTCCGCGTCACCTCCCTCGCCGGCGGTGGCCTCCTCATCGGCACGTTGATCGATCTCGACGGCGCGGCGCGGCTCTGGGCCGCTGAACCGATCGCGGGGGCGAACACCCCCTTCACCCCGAACGCCTTCATCCGCATCACCCCCGAGGGCGCGATCACGATCGTCGCCAAGAACCCGGAGACGGGCCAGGGGATCAAGACGATGCTCCCGATGCTGATCGCCGAAGAGCTCGATGTCGAGTGGAAGGGGATCACGATCGAGCAGGCACCGCTCGATGAGGCGAAGTACGGTCGGCAATTCGAGGGGGGGAGCACCGCGACGCCGACCCAGTGGGAGCCACTCCGACGCGCCGGTGCCGTCGGCCG
Organism: Gemmatimonadota bacterium; assembly: GCA_021298395.1. Lineage (GTDB taxonomy): Bacteria > Gemmatimonadota > Gemmatimonadetes > Gemmatimonadales > Gemmatimonadaceae > Pseudogemmatithrix. Next base: position 10,456 of record JAJTFH010000042.1, read on the forward strand.
TCAGCTGATGCTCGCAGCCGCGGCCCAGCAGTGGAAGGTCCCTGTCGGTCAGTGTGAGACCGAGCCAGGCGTCGTCGTGCACAAGGCATCAGGCCGTCGACTCACCTACGGGGCGCTCGCCACCGCGGCCGCCGGACTTCCCGTCCCCGACCCCGCGTCGGTCCCGCTCAAGGATCCCGCGACCTTCCGCATCATCGGGCGTCGGACCCCGAACGTCGATAATGCGAAGATCGTCCGCGGCGCGCCGATCTTCGCGATCGATGTCACCGTGCCGGGGATGCTCCATGCGATCTATGAGAAGGCGCCGGTCTTCGGCGCGAAGGTCGCGCGGGCGAATCTCGACGAGGTGAAGTCGGCGCCTGGCGTGCGACAGGTCTTCATGCTCGAGGGCGGCACCGCCCTCAACGGCCTCATGCCGGGTGTCGCGATCCTCGCCGACACCACCTGGCATGCGCAGGCCGCGCGCCGCCGGCTCCGCGTGAGCTGGGCCGCGCACCCCACCGCCTCGCAGAGCTCCGCCGACTTCGCCGCCAAGGCGGAATCGCTGCTCGGTGGAGCGCCCGCGCGCGTGCTCCGCAGCGAGGGGGATGTGACTGGCGCCTTCGCGCGCGCCGCGACGATCGTCGAGGCGCGATACGAATATCCCTTCCTCGCCCACGCGACGATGGAGCCGCAGACCTGCACCGCGCGCTTCGCCGACGGCGCGATGGAGATCTGGGCGCCGAGCCAGACCCCGGAGAGCGGACGGCAACTCGTCGCGACCACGCTCGGGATCGCGCCCGCCGCGATCACCGTGCATCAGGTGCGCGGCGGGGGCGGCTTCGGTCGCCGCCTGAACAACGACTACATGGTCGAGGCCGCCGCGATCGCCAAGCAGGCCGGCGTCCCGGTGAAGCTCACCTGGAGCCGTGAGGATGATATCCGCCACGACTTCTATCGTCCCGCCGGATGGCATGGGCTCCGCGGCGCACTCGATGCCGACGGCCGCATCATCGGATGGAGCGATCACTTCGTCACCTTCGGCGAAGGGGAGCGCTTCGCTCCATCGGCCGGGATCCAACCCACGGAGTTCCCCGCCCTCTTCGTCCCGCATTTCTCGCTCGGGAGCTCGGTGATCCCCCTCGGGGTCCCGACCGGTGCGTTGCGCGCGCCGACCAGTAACGCCATCGCCTTCGTCTTCCAGTCGTTCATCGACGAACTCGCACATGCGGCCGGGAAGGATCCCATCGCGATGCGCCGGCAGCTCCTGCAGCAGGTCCAGAAGCCGGAGAGCGGGGCGATGCCCGCTGGCGTCATGGATCCCTCGCGCATGCTGGGCGTGCTCGACCTCGTCGCCGAGAAGTCGGGGTGGGGGAAGCGTACGCTGCCCAAGGGGAGCGGGATGGGGGTCGGCTTCCACTTCAGCCACCGCGGTTACTTCGCCCAAGTGGCGGAGGTACGGGTCAGCAAGAGCGGCGACGTGAAGGTCGTGAAGGTCTGGGCCGCTGGTGATGTCGGGAGCACGATCATCAATCCGAGCGGGGCCGAACAGCAGGTGCAGGGCTCGGTCCTCGACGGACTTGGCGAGGCGCTCAAACAGGAGATCACCATCGATGGCGGGCGTGTGGTCCAGGGGAACTTCAACGACTTCGAGCTCCTGCGGATCCCCGAGGCCCCACCGGTCGAGGTACACTTCCGCACGACGGATTTCCCGCCGACGGGGATGGGGGAGCCCGCGCTCCCGCCGGTGATCCCTGCGCTCACCAACGCGATCTTCGCTGCGACGGGCAAGCGCGTGCGGTCGTTGCCGCTCTCGCGGCACGATCTCAGCTGGGCGTGATGGTCAAGCGCATCGGGCAAAGCGCCGCATGAAGCACTGGTTCGAGACACGACAGGTACTCACCGCGCTCAGTGACGCGCAGCAGGCGGGCCAGGCCGTGGCGCTCGCGACGGTGATCCGCGTGCGCGGGTCAGCCTATCGCCATGCGGGGGCCAAGCTCGTGGTGCTCGCCGATGGGAGCGCGGTCGGCAATGTGAGTGGCGGGTGCCTCGAGGGGGACGTGCGCGAGACGGCGCTCCGTGTGATCGCCACGGGCCGCGCCGAGCGCCGCACCTACTGCGGCGGGACCGATGAGGTCTTCGCCTGGGACCTCGGGGTGGGATGCGAGGGCGAGGTCGAGGTGCTGATCGCCCCGGTCACCGACGATTGGTCGGTGGAGCGTCAGGCGCTCGTGCGCGAGGAGCCATTCGTCGTGCTCACACCGATCGATGCGGGCGATGACATGCACGATGGCGCGGCGAAGGGGGGGCCATCGCGCGGCGTGGCAGGAGCGGTTCGCCGCGTGATGACCGGAGCGGCAGCCGCTGAGTGGATCGCCGAGGGCTCTCGCCTCGTGACGATCGAGGGGCGAGAGTGGTTCGTCGACATTCTCACGCCACCCCCGCGCCTCCTGGTGGTGAGTGGTGGCGACGATGCGGTGCATGTCGCACGACTCGCCGACGGCGTGGGGTTACGTGTGGTCGTCGCCGATCGCCGTCCGGGGCTATTGATCGCTGAGCGCTTTCCGGCATCGGTGCGCCGCGTGGAGAGCGATGCGACCCACCTCATGGAGCATCTGGTCCTCACGCCGGATGACTTCGCGGTGGTGATGACCCATCACTACGGGGACGACACCGCATATCTGCGTGCCCTCCTTGCGAGCCCGGTCGGCTATATCGGGATGCTCGGCCCGCGGGCGCGGACCGCGCGCATCCTGGGCGTGCTGCGCGCCGAGGGACCGATCGACGACTCCCGCATCTACGGTCCGGTCGGACTCGACATCGGGACCGATGGCGCGGAACAGGTGGCGGTCGCGATCCT
>JAJTFH010000043.1:0-18810 GCA_021298395.1 Gemmatimonadota bacterium
GCGCAGGTCACGCGATGCACGCGGATCCCCTGCTGGGCGTCGAGGGAGACCTCAGCGACCTGCGCGACGAGCGACCCGAAGCTCCAGTGCAGCGCGATCCCACGCGCGCGGGGCCGACCATCGGGGCCTGGTACTGGCGCGGTGTCCCAGCTGGCGCGCTCGGCGGCGAGTGCGAGCACCGCCGCTGCCCGCGGATGCTCACGCAGATGGGCCAATCGGAAGGCCAGCGGGTCCTGCTGCGCGGCGTGCGCCAACTCGTCGATGAACGATTCGAAGAAGAAGGCCTGATGCGAGTGCCCCACGGAGCGCCACGACCCCACCGGGACGGGGAGCTCGACATCGGCGTAGGCCGAGCGCAGCGCGGGGATCTCGTAGGGCTGATCCCAGGTCCCTTGCGCGGTGGTGCGGTCAGGACCGAAGGAGGTGATCCCGATCCCCACGCGCTTGCTGAGTGCGCGGAAGGCGGATTGGCCGGCGGAGTGCGCGGTGAGAGCGACGATGCGGCCCTGCGCGTCGAGCCCCCCTTCGAGTCGGGAGGCGGCAGCGGGGCGAAACAGGTCGAAGCGGAGGTCGTCCTCGCGCGACCAGATCACCTGCACCGGGGTGCCGGGGATCGCCTTCGCGACCGCCGCGGCCTGCGCCACATAGTCGACCTCGAGTCGGCGACCGAAGCCGCCGCCCAAGAGCGACTGATGGAGCGTGACCTGCTCGGGATCGCAATCGAGCACGCGCGCGACGGCATCGCGGGCGAAGCGTGGGACCTGGGTGCCACACCAGAGCTCGGCGGTCTCTCCGTCGACGCGCACGGTGGCGTTCATCGGTTCCATCGTCGCGTGCGCGAGATAGGGGGCCTCGTAGCGCGCCTCGATCACCTTCGCGGCGGTCTCGAGCACCTCGACCGGATTCCCGACCTTCCGGAAGGGGAACCCGTCGTTCGTCTCGGCGACCTCGCGGAGCGTACGCTGAATCGCCGCGGAGTCGAGCGCGGCGTGCGGTGAGGGGGACCACTCGATGGTCAGCGCGGCGAGGGCCTGCTTCGCCTGCCACCAGGTCTCCGCGACGACCGCGACCCCCGGAGGATCGCCATGGGTGCTCCCCTCGAGCGGGACGATCGCCTTCACGCCGGGAAGTGCGAGCGCGGCCTCCCGATCGAATGTCGTGGGGCGGCTCCCAAAGGCCGGCGGCATCGCGACGGCGGCCTGCAGCATCCCCGGCAGTTCGAGATCGATCCCGAAGAGCGGCGCGCCGACCGACTTGGCGCGTGAATCGAGACGGGGCACGTCGCGTCCGATGAGCGTGAAGGTCGCGGGATCCTTGAGCGCGACCTTCACCGGATGCTGCGCAGCGGCCTCCTCGAGGATCTCCCCGTAGCCGATGCTCCGATCGCCGAAAATCACGCGCCCCTGCTCGGCACGGCACTGATCAGGGGGCACCCCGAAGCGCGCCGCCGCGGCCGCGACGAGCGCCACGCGCGCCGTCGCCCCCGCCTCGCGCGCAATCGCCCAGACGTCGCGCACACTCGAGGAGCCCCCCGTCATGAGGACCCCGATCTCACGCGCGGTCTTCGCGGTGAACCAGTGGAGGGTGCGACCGAGCGCCGAGGTCGCCTGATCGGGGTGGAGCGGAAGCCCGTCGGCAAGCGCGGCGATGTTCCCGTAGATCGTGTCGATCGGCGCGTGCACCACCTGTACCGACGCGAGCGGGACCTCGAGCTCCTCGGCCACCAACATCGCGAGCGCGGTGTGGATCCCCTGCCCCATTTCCGCCTTGGGGGAGATCACCGTCACCGTGCCATCGGGGGCGATCGCGAGCCACCCGTTCAGCTGGACGGTGCCGTCGGGGAGATCGGCGGCGTGCTTGGCCCGCAGGCGTTGCCGCGGCGGGACGAGGGACCACCCGACGACGAGGCCGCCGGCGACCCCGAGACCCATCAGAAGGAAGGAGCGGCGACGCATCTGGTGGAAGATGGCACGCCGACGGCGTCAGCGCACGCCCGTCGGGGTCCCCTCCTCCAATCGCCGCGTCGTCGCGATCAACCGCTCGCTCAACGTCCGGAGCAATCCGATCGCGAGTCGCGGATGCTGCGTCAGCAGCTCGAGCAGGACCTCCCCCGGCAAGAGGAGCGTCCGCACCGGGGTGACCGCGACCACATCGGCGGTCGCCGCGGTGGCGTTGAGGGTGGAGAGCTCGCCGATGGCGGCGGGGCGCGTGAGGCGCGCGACCACCGCCTGCCCCGCGGCGCGATCCTGACGGACCTCGACCTCCCCCTCCATCAGGAAGCGGATCCCGTCCGCCGGCGCGCCCTGCGCGACGAGCCGCGTCCCGGCGGGGAGGGACTCCTCGCGCACGCGCTCGGCGACATGCACCAACACGGCGGGATCGACTTCGAGGAAGGCCTGCGTCTCCTTGAGGAAGAGGACGCGATCGATGAGCGAGGTCATGTGCGAGTCGATAGGGGGAAGATGTCCGGCATCGGCGCCGTGGTGGTGGGCGACGAGCCGCACCCAGCGATCGTCGTGGCGGGTGAGGCGATCGACGAGGGCGCGCCCAGTGCCGACCGCGGCGGCACGCATCGGCTGGTGGTCGCCGAGGGCGCGACGCCACGCCTGCACGGTGTGCAGATCGTGTTCGAGCGCGGAGCGAAGGGGCGCCTCCGTCGGGAGCGAGGCCGATGTGAGCGCGGCGCGGTCCAGTGCCTCACGACGCCGCCACCGACGCCGGACCCGCGCGACGGGCCAGCGGCGATCGAGGGCGAGGGTCGGACCACGGCGGTGCACCAGCTGCTCGAGCACCTGCTCGCGGCGCGCATCACGCCCGCGGAGCCAATGGGCGAGCGAAGTCACTTCGCGGGCCGGTGCCTGCGTCGCCACCTGCGCGGCGAGCGCCGCCGCCTCGGTGATCTGCCCCGCCTCGGTCCAGGCGCGCACCGTCGGTACCAGCGAGGCGCCCCCTTCGGCGAGTTGGCGCATCGCGAGCTCCGCGATCGCGGGATCGCGCGCGGCCATCGCGAGGATGACCTCGGTCGTCGCGGCGTCGATCGCCGCGCCACGGGTGCGCCACCCCTGTACCGCGCGCCAGCTCCGCACGGGGCGCAGGCTCAGGACCTCCACGAGCCCCGCGATCGTGGTGGCATGGGCGTCGATCAGTCGCTCCACCGCCGCGCGTTCGCGATCATCCCTGGCGTGCAGCAGGAGCGCGGTCTGGAACCAGGAGGCCTCGCGCGCCTGCAGGAGGATCCGCTCCCCCATCGCCATCGTGAGGCGCTGCGCGAGCTTGTTCCCGAGATAGAAGACCGGGTGAAAGGCGGCGAGGACGGTGTCTTGGATGAGCGGGAGACTCTCCCACGCGATCGCGTTGATGCGGAGGAAGTCGCGATAGCGCACGACCGGGACGCCGGCCTGGCTCCCGCGCAGGACACTCGTGCGCTCGAGCTGCGCGAGGTCGCCGGCGTAGCGGCACGCCCCGAGGGTGACGAAGGCGAGATCGTAGTTGATGTGCGCGTTCATCCCGAGGAGCATCGCCTCGAGCACCGAGGCGCGCCCCGACTCGCTCATCGAAAAGGCGTGGCGCCACGCGCCACACTGGGTGGGATCACGACGCTCCCATCGCCCCTTCTGCTCGAGGTAGACCTCGACGAAGCGGCAGCACATGTCGATCGCCCAGGCGGGATCCTCGAAGCGGTCGGCGCGCACGCCAACGAGGACCTCGCGCGAGAAGGTGAGATAGGTGAGCTGGAAGACGGCGCGGCGATCGCCGCTGGCCTGCATCGCGGCCAGGTCACGCGCCATCGTCGCGATGTGGCCCTCGAAGATCCCGATCTGATAGCCGCCCGGCGGTGGTGCCTGTTGCCCGATGAGCGTCATGGGCGATGGATCAGGTGGTGAGGGATCGCGCGGCGGCGGCGATCACCTGCAGGGCGTGTTCGACCCCCTCGACGGTATGCTCCCCCATGTGGCCGACGCGGACCGTCGTCGGGGCGAGCGGCCCATACCCCGTGCCGAGGGTGACGCCGCGATCACGGACGGCGGCCCAGAGTCGCTCGGCGCCGATCCCGGTGGGGATGGTGAGCACGCTCACCGTCGGGGCACGGATCCCCTTGGGGGCCAAGAGCCCGATGCCAAGGGCGCCCCCCTCGCCCGCCTCCACCCAGCGCTCGACGGCGTGCTGCATGGCGTGATGGCGGGCCCAGCGGACGTCCATCGTCTCGGCGACGATCCGATCGAGGGCGACGTCGAGGGCGTAGAAGAGGGAGACCGCGGGGGTGGCGGGGGTGTTGTGCTGCGCCGCGAAGGTGTCGAGTTCGATGAGATCGAGATAGCGACCGCGTGCGGGTTGATCGGCGGCTTGCGCGAGGAAGGCCTCGCTCGCGACGGCGAAGCTCAGCCCCGGCGGGGCGGCGATCGCCTTCTGCGAGCCGCTCAACACATAATCGAGCGCCCACGCATCGGTCTCGACCGCGGCGCCCCCCAAGCCGGTGACCGAGTCGATCAATGCGACGGCGCCGAAGCGGCGTGCGAGGGCGGTGATCGCCTGTGGATCCTGCAACACACCAGTGGTGGTCTCGGAGTGCGCGCCGGTGACGACGGCGAAGCGGCCGGTACGAAGGGCGTCCTCCACCCGCTCGAGGGGGACGGCCTCACCCCACGGGACGCTGATCTCCTCGACCTCACGCCCACAGCTGCGTGCGATGGTGGCGTAGCGCCCGGAGAAGGCGCCGTTCACGAGGGAGAGCACGCGGCCCGCGGGGGCGGCGCGCATCCCGGCCTCCATCATCCCCGTGGCGCTCGCGGTGTGGATGTAGACGGGGCGCGTGGTGCGAAAGACCGTCTGCAGCCGCGCCGCGCACCGCGCATAGAGCGCCTCGAAGGCCGCGCTCCGATGCGGGATCATCGGCTGCGTCATCGCAGCCAGGACCTCGGGGCGGACTTCGGTGGGGCCGGGAACGAAGAACATGGAGAAAACCTACTCGGGAACCCTCTCGATGTAATCGGCGCTCATCCACCCCTCCTGCCCATCCACGCGGACCCGCACCCAGGAGAAGCGGCGCTCGAGGATCTGCACCACCTGATTGGGATTGACGACGCCGAGCTGTTGGGAGGAGTTCGCGGGGCCGGACCGGAGCCAGACCCAGGTGGTCGCCTGGTACACGGCGTCGCTCCCGGCGCGTGCAGCGCTGGCCGAAGGTACCGGCTGGGGTGTGGCTACCCGCGTCGGGGCTGGCGTCGGGGCTGGGGTGGGGCGCGCCGAATCGCCGACGAGCGAGTCTTTGGGGGCGACGGTGATGCGCACCGAGTCGCTCGTCACCGCCACCGGATCGGGCACCGTGGTCCCGCGCCCTCGCAGCGCGGCCCAGAGGCCGATCCCGAGCATCGCCACGAGGCCGACGATCGCCGCCCCGAGCCATCGGAGATTCGGCTGAGCCGGCGCGGTCTCCTCCTCCGCGAGGATCATCCCACTCATCGGACCGGCCGCGCCGAAGGGCGCCAGGCACTTGGGACAGCGCGAGGCGCCGAGCACCGAGGGGGCGCCGCAGGAGGCGCAGTGCACGCGTGGCATCGTACGTTTGACGGGTGGCGCGCCTCCCGCGTCACGGCGACGCCGCGCTCACCCCCTGTCATTTCATGCCGTCTCCCTCCCCCCTTCCCGTCGTGCGATGCCGATAGCCACCGAGGTCCTCGTCGTCGGACTGGGGGCGATGGGGAGCTGCACGCTTGCGGCCCTCGCGCGGCGAGGGGTCGACGCCATCGGGATCGACCGCTTCGCCCCGCCGCACACCGAGGGGTCGAGCCATGGCGCGTCGCGGATCATCCGCGAGGCGTACTACGAGGATCCAGCGTACGTGCCGCTCGTACGCGAGGCGTACACCGAGTGGGCGCGACTCGCGGTGGAGAGTGGCCGCCCGCTCCTCCACCAGACCGGGGGGCTCTGCTACGGACCGCCCGATGGCGTACTGGTGCAGGGCGCACTGACGAGTGCGCGCGCGCACGACGTGGCGCACGAGCTGCTGGACGCGCGCGAGATGACGCGACGATTCCCCGCGCATCGGCTCCCCGCGCACTACATGGGCGTGCTCGAGCGCCGCGCCGGGTGGCTCGACCCCGAGCAGTGCCTCGCCGCGGCCCTCGAGGTGGCCGCGCGCCACGGCGCGACGGTGCGCACGCACGAGACGGTGCTGGCGTGGGAGCCGAGCGCGCAGGGCGTGCGCGTCACGACCGACGTGGCGACGTACGAGGCCGAGCGCGTGGTGCTGAGCGCGGGGATGTGGATGGGGACCTTGGTGCCCTCGCTCAACGCCCGTCTTACGGTGCAGCGCAACGTGCTCTACTGGTTCGCGTCAGCGCCACCCGTGTTCGACGCCACGCGGTTCCCCGTCTTCCTGGGCGAGCTCGCGCCCGATCTCCTCTGGTACGGCTTCCCCGACGTCGGCGCGGGGGTCAAGGTCGCGATGCACCAGCATGGGCCCACCTGCACCCCCGAGACGGTCGATCGCACCGTGCACGAAGACGAGATCGCCGCGATGCGCGCCCGGCTGGCGGTCTGGATCCCTGAGGCGAACGGCCCGCTCCGGCGCACCGCGGTCTGCACCTACACCAACACGCGGGATGGCCACTTCGTGATCGATACGCACCCTGCGAGCGATCGGTGCTGGATCGTCTCGCCCTGCTCGGGGCATGGCTTCAAGTTCGCGAGCGCGATCGGGGCGCGGGTCGCCGCGCTGGTATCAGGGGACGCCTCGGCGCCGCTCCCCGACCTCTTCCGTCTGGACCGACTAGATCGGCCCTGAGGCGGCCGGGTGCGTCCCCGTGAACTCGGGGGGCGTCGCCTCACGCACGCGGTTCCGGCCGGCGCGCTTCGCATCATAGAGCGCGGTGTCGGCACGGGCGATGAGATCGACCAACACATCCCCGGGGCGTGACTCGGCGACACCGAAGCTCGCCGTGCAGGTCCCGATCCCCTCGAAGAGCTGTCGCGCGATACGACCGCGGAGCGCCTCGGCGAGCTCGAGCGCGCCGGTGGCCGGCGTATCGGGGAGGACCATCAGGAACTCCTCGCCCCCCCAGCGTCCCACGGTGTCATTCAACCGACTGCGCTGCTGCAACAGACGCGCCACACCGCGCAGGACCTCGTCGCCGGCGTTGTGACCGTGCGTGTCGTTCACGTGCTTGAAGTCATCGAGGTCGAGCAGGATGATCGAGAGGGGACGGTCCGACGCCGACATCGCCAGCTCCCCCTCCGCGACCTCCTCGACACGGCGACGACTGGCGACGCCGGTGAGTCCATCGACCAGCGCGAGGGAGGAAAGCCGCTGCTCGACGATGATCGAGCGGATCCGTTGGCGCCGCACGAGGCTCCCAGCGAGCACGGCGAGGAGGAGGATCACGGAGACCTCGGTGAAGCGGAGCATCGTCGCAGCGAGGTCTTCGGTCTCGCCCGCGCGCACCGCATAGACGGCGATCAACGCGGCGATCGCGTTGAAGAGGACGCGCGGGGGCCGCGGGAGATGATAGATCAGATTGCCGACGATCATCGCGATGGCCAAGCCGAAGGTCGAGGCACGCACCGTGAGCACGAGCGGCGCCATCAGGAGAAGCCCGGTCGCGATGAGGAGCATGTGGAGGGAGACCGCGGAGCGGACCTGGGCCGAAGGGTCCTGGCGCCGATGCGCCGCGATCCCGAAGGACACGAGGGTTCCCGCCCCGATGAGAAGGTGGCTGAGGACGAGCCAGGCGTAGAGCCGGGCCTCAGACCCACCCCCCGCCATCATCCCCCCCTTCCAGCGAAGCCAGTCGAGGATCAGGAGGGCGAGGAAGATCGGGAAGCCTACCCAGCGGAGGGTCACGATCCCCGTGACCCTCTCGTCACGAAGCCGGCGCTCGACCAGGTGCCGATCGCCGGGCTCGAGCTCATCCAACAGCCTGCGGTCGTCGAACTCCGAGGAGACGGCCAGCAGGCGGGAGATGAGCCCCTCCTCCTCCTCCGACCGTTGGGGCGGAGTGGGGGGGACCGGGGCCAGTCGATAGACTCGGCTTGTCCGGACCGCCTCAGAATGCTTCCGTTCGCTCACCCGCGGAATCCACGCAGAGGAGCGTTGTACCGCAGGATGCACCAGATCGCCCGGACCCCGTCGCGCCACCCGATCTTCTTGCCCTCGGCGTAGGTCCGCCCGAAGTAGGAGATCGAGACCTCGTAGATCGGGACCCCCATCTTGGCGACCCGCGCGGTGACCTCGGGCTCCACCCCGAACCGATTCTCGCGGATCTCAAGCCGCTCGACGACATCCTTCCGGAACGCCTTGAAGCAGGTCTCCATGTCGGTGAGGTTGAGGTCGGTGAGCATATTGGAGAGCAGGGTCAGGAACCGATTCCCCTGATAGTGCCAGAAGTAGAGGACGCGGTGAGGCCCCGCCCCGATGAATCGCGAGCCGAAGACGACGGCGGCATGGCCGTCGAGGATCGGCTGGATCATCTGCGGATAATCCGAGGGGTCGTACTCGAGGTCGGCGTCCTGCACGATCGTGATCGGGGCGGTGACCTGCCGAAATCCGGTCCGGAGCGCGGCCCCCTTCCCCTGGTTCTTGGCATGCTGGCAGGGGCGCACCCGTGGGTCGCGAGCCGCGACCTCCCGCACCGCGGCGATCGTCCCGTCGGTGGAGCCGTCGTCGACGACGATCACCTCCTGTACCTCGGGGCGGTCGAGGACGCGCCGGAGGACCCGACCGACGGTGGCGCCCTCATTGAAGACGGGCATCACGACGGCCAGACAGGGGGTCGGGGGGTTCGCCATCCCGGATAATATCCGCTAGCTTTAGGGGTTCGCGCGAGTAGCTCAGCTGGATAGAGCGTCGGCCTCCGGAGCCGAAGGTCGTGGGTTCGAATCCCGCCTCGCGCATGTTCCCTCCTCCCCCGGGCCCGCTCCCTCATCGCCCCGCCGTGGACACCGTCGCCCTTCGACGCCTCCCACTCCCCGACCTCGAACAACTCGCCGCCTCCCACGGGGTCTTCCTCCCGCCGACCGCCACGCACGCCGAGGTGGTCAACCGGGTGCAGCGAGCGCTGCTCGCCAAGGGGGAAGCGCTCGTGGCGGAGGGGACCCTCGAGCTCGAGAAGGCCGGCCACGGCTTCCTCCGGAACCGGGCAAGCTCCTATCTCCCCCACCCCGCCGACCTCTATGTGCCGGCCGGGATGATCGCGCGCTTCGGGCTCCGGACCGGGGACGATATCCATGGCACGGTACGGCCGCCGCGCGGGTGGCAGAAGTTCCTCGCGCTCGCGCAGATCGATGCCGTGAATGGGCTCCCGCCCGAGGAGATGATCGGGCGCGCGAACTTCGACACGCTCCGCCCCAAGTATCCCGATCAGCGCATCCGATTGGAGTCCGAGGCCGGTGGGATGTCGATGCGCTTGGCCGACCTCATCGCGCCCCTCGGCAAGGGACAGCGCGGGTTGATTGTCGCACCCCCACGCGCGGGGAAGACGATGCTCCTCCACCGGATGGCGAACGCGATCGCGGAGAACCATCCCGAGGTGGTGCTCTTCGTGCTGCTGATCGACGAGCGCCCCGAGGAGGTCACCGACTTCATCGCCAGCTGTCCGACCGCCGAGGTGGTGGCGTCGACCTTCGATGAGAAGCCGACGCGCCATGTGCAGGTGGCGGATATGGTGATCGAGAAGGCGAAGCGGTTGGTGGAGTCGGGGCGCGACGTGGTGATCCTCCTCGATTCGATCCGCGGCGCGGCGGATCGACGGGGCGGGGTCGCTCACCATCGTCGCGACGGCGCTCGTCAGCACCGGCTCGCGGATGGACGAGGTGATCTTCGAGGAGTTCAAGGGGACGGGGAACATGGAGATCGTCCTCGATCGCGACATCGCGAACCGTCGGGTCTATCCCGCGTTCGAGGTCAACAAGAGCGGGACGCGCAAAGAGGAGTTGCTCCTCACCGACACCGAGCGGAACCGGATCTTCCTCCTCCGGCACTTCGTGGGGAGCATGATGCCCGAGGATGCGACGCAGTTCATCCTCCGGCGGCTCGCACAGACCGCGACGAACGAGGAGTTCTTCCAGCGGATGGCGGAGGGTCAGTGAGCGCGGCGGACAGGCCGGTGATGCCGCCAAGCGCCGCGTATGAGTGGCGACGCCGTTGGTTGGCGATCGACATGGGGGATAAGCGGATCGGGCTCGCGACGACCGATGCAGGGGGGATGATCGCCTCGCCGGCGGGGTTCCTCGCGCGGCGTGAGGGGAAGCGTCCCCCGTTGATGGCGCTGCTCGCGCGCGCGGAGGAGTTGGGGGCCGAGGGGTTCGTGGTGGGGCTCCCGCTCGATCAACAGGGAGAGGACCTCCCGCGGGCGGCGGAGGCACGGCGGCTCGCCCACGAGTTAGCGACGCGCACGGGGAAGCCGACGGAGTTGGTGGACGAGCGGTTCACGACGGCGGCGGCGCATCGCGCGATCCAGGCGATGGAGGGGACGACGCGGGGGCGCAAAGGGGATGTCGATGCGCTCGCGGCGACGATCCTGCTGCAGCATGCGTTGCGGCTCTTCGAACAGCGGGTCCGATGAGACGTTTGGGGATGTGCCTCCTGCTCGGCACCGTCATCGGGTGTGCGACGATGGACGATACCACCGTGGAGCTCACGATCCGTCCAGGGTCACCCTTTCGTGAGATCGCGGACTCGCTCCACGCCCATGACGTCGTGCGGTTCCCACGGCTCTTCGGCGCGTACGCCGCGCGGCGCGGGCGCGATCGGAGCACACGCTACGGGACCTATGTGATCCGGCGCGGCGCGAGTTGGGAGGGGATCCTCCATGCGCTCCAGACCGGCGAGGGGATCATCAATCGCGTGACGATCCCGGAGGGACTCCCGCTCTGGGAGTCGTTGCCGATCATCAGCGAGCAGCTCGTGATCCCCCTCGACTCGCTCGAGGCGGCGGTGCGGGACCCGGGGTTGCTCACGCGGCTGGGTGTCCCGACGGGGACGTCGACGGTGGAAGGGTATCTCTTCCCCGAGACCTACGACTTCCCATCGCAGGTGACGGCACGCTTTGTGGTGGAGCAGATGGTCACGCGCTTCGAGCAGCGGTGGGATCCGGCGTGGGACGCGCGACTCATCGAGGTGAAGATGACGCGGCACCAGGTGGTGACGCTGGCCTCGATCGTGGAGAAGGAGGTGCGGAAGGGCTCCGAGCGTCCGACGGTCGCGGCGGTCTATCTCAACCGACTCAAGGTGCGGATGGCGTTGCAGGCCGATCCGACGGTGCAGTACGCGATGAAGGTGCGTCCGGGGCGCGTGTTGTATCGGCATCTGACGATCGACTCGCCGTACAACACCTATAAGTATCCGGGGCTCCCGCCGGGGCCGATCGCGGCACCTGGGAAGGCGAGTCTCGAGGCGACGCTCTTCCCGGCGAAGGTGCCGTATCGGTTCTTCGTCGCACACCCGGATGGGCATCACGAGTTCCGTACGACCTACGAAGAGCACCTCAAGGCGATCACGTACGTGCGGGAGGCGGCGCGGCTGGATTCGTTGGCGAGGCTCGATTCGATCGCGCGCGCGGATTCGACGCGAATGGATCGCCCCTAGCGCGCGAGCGCGACGGCCATTCAGTCGGCGAGGAGATCGGCGCGGAGGAGGACGGAGTCGCGCAGATACTGATGTTTGATCTCGCTGCGTTGACGCGCGGTCTCCACATGGAGCATCACGCGGAGGCAGCGCGGGAGGGCGCCCGACACGGCGAGTTCCTGGGCGCAGATCAACGGGACATCGGTCCACCCGAACATCCGCGCGGCGTGCGCGGGGAACTCGCTCGTGAGATCGGGCGTGGAGGTGAACAGCGCGGAGATGAGATCGGCCGGCGCCACATCGTTCTCGTCCATGATCGCGGTGAGGAGCTCGAAGACCGCGGTGCGGATCTGGCCCGGCTCGTCGGCGGCGACGGTGATGGCGCCACGGATGGCGCGGACGGAACGCTGAAGTGGCACGAGCGAAAGATACTACATTCCCTCCATGACCCGACCCCACGCCGTGATCTCGGCTCGCGGAGCCCGCCGGTGGCAACAGGGACACCCGTGGATCTTCGCCTCTGATGTGATCACACCCCCTGGTGATGGCGGGGCCCCCGCCAGCGCGGTGGATGTGCGCGATCCGCAGGCGCGCGCGCTCGGGACGGCGCTCTGGAGTCCGCGATCCGAGATCGCGTTGCGCTTCGTGGAGCGGCGCACCGGGGTGGCGCTTGATACGGCGTGGTGGCGTGCGCGGATCGATGCGGCCGTGGCGCGGCGGGCAGGGATCCTCGATGCGGAGACGACGGCGTGCCGGCTCGTGCATGGCGAGGGGGACGGGCTCCCATCGCTCGTCGTCGATCGGTTTGATCGCTGGTTGGTGGTGCAGCTGCTCTCGGCTGGTGTGGAAGCGCATCGCGTGGAGATCGTGGAGGCCCTTCGCGCGATCGAGGGGATCGAGGGGATCCTCGCACGAAACGATGCGAGCGTGCGGGCCCGTGAAGGGCTCGCGCGGGTGGTGGAGCCGCTCTGGGGGACGGTGCCGGAGACGATCGAGGTCCACGAGCATGGGGTGCGCTACCTCGCGGCGCCGCACACGGGGCAGAAGACGGGGGCCTTCCTCGATCAGCGCGAGGCACGGCGGCTGGTGGCCGGTGTGGCACGTGGGCGGGCGCTCGACCTCTTCAGCTATCACGGGAGCTTCGCGCTCCATCTCGCGGCAACGGCGTCCTCAGTCATCGCGGTGGATAGCTCGGCGCCGGCCTTGGAGCGGGCGGCGGAGAATGCCCGGCTGAATGGTCGGACGAACATCACGATGGTGGTAGCGGATGTCTTCGACTTCGTGCGCGAGGCGGAGGGGCGTGGGGATCGGTTCGAGACGATCGTCCTGGATCCGCCGGCCTTTGCCAAGAATCGGGCGTCGATCGCGGGGGCGCTACGTGGCTATAAGGATCTCAACCTGCGATGCATGCGATTGCTGGCGCCCGGGGGACTGCTCTACACGGCGAGCTGCAGCTACCATGTGCGGAAACCGGAGTTCCTCGGGATGCTCGAGGAGGCGGCGAAGGATGCCGGGCGGCGGATGATCCTCCGGGCGATCACGGGGCAGCCTGCCGATCATCCTGAGGTCCTCACGATCCCGGAGACGGGGTACCTCAAGGGCGCGTTGGTCGAAGCGGGGGATTAGCGCGCGTCCCCGCCCGCGGCGTGCCGCTTGGCCGACGCAGGGCTTCGCAGCGTCGGCCGCACGGCACATCCGCGGTCGGGGACTCGGGGATCTGCCATCGGACAGATACGCCATGCGGGGGCCGACGAGCATGGCGGAGCCCTGACACACCTCGCAATGGCGAGATCCGTCATCCTCTTCGGCGCGGGACAGCTTGGGAGCGTCCATCGCTCGCGCCCCGTCGCTTCCCTTGCATGTTATATCCAAACAGATATAATCTTCCTCCGACCGACTCCCTGAAACCGGTGTGGTGGGTGGGGTCCGCCAAGGCGGACCTCATCGCGATGCCGGCCGAGGTGGTGGATCTCTTCGGGTATGCGCTGCATCTGGCGCAGGCCGGAGGGAAGCACCCGCAGGCGAAGCCGCTCAAGGGATTCGGCGGAGCCCGGGTCTTGGAGGTCGTTGACGACTTTCGCGGCGACACCTTTCGGGCGATCTACACGACGACGATCGGCGATGCGATCTACGTGCTCCACTGCTTCCAGAAGAAATCGACGCGCGGGATCGCGACCCCGCGACGAGAGATGGAGAAGATCCACGCGAGATGGCGGGCGGCGCTGCGCCACGCCGAAGGAGAGTGAGATGGCCCGGATCACCAAAGGCTCGGACAACATCTACGCGGATCTCGGGCTCCCGGACGCAGAGCGGATGCGGGTCAAGGCGACCCTCGCGCTGGAGATCACGCGGACCATCCAGCGGCGCGGACTCACACAGATGGCCGCGGCGGCCCTCATCGGCATGCCGCAACCGAAGCTCTCAGGGATGCTCCGCGGAGAGTTCCGCGGGATCAGCGAAACGAAGATGCTGACCTGCCTGAATCGCCTCGGACACGACGTGGAGATCGTGGTGCGCCCGGCGGTCGCGCGACGGTCGACCGGCCGGACGCGAGTCGTCCCCGTCCCCGCCCGCGGCGTGCCGCTTGGCCGACGCAGGGCTTCGCAGCGTCGGCCGCACGGCACATCCGCGGTCGAGGACTAGAGGATCTGCCCTCGGACAGCTACCCGAAGGTAGGTGCGACTACGGCCGCTGGCAGCCGGGGCACCAATACGTGGTGCGACCGCCTTGGGTGAGCGTGGCGATCTCGGCGCCGCAACGCGTGCAGGGCGCACCGGCGCGGTCGTAGACCTTGAAGGGGGCGGTGCGGGTGCCGGTGCGATAGCGACCGGCGCGGCGCTCGCCGTCGCGAAGGGCGGCGCGGATGCCGCGCAGGAGATGGGCGGCCTGCGGACGCGTGAGATCCTTGGCCGGGGTGCGCGGATCGATCCCGGCGCGCCACAGCGCCTCGGCGGCGTAGATGTTGCCGAGGCCGGCGAGGCGGCGCTGATCCAGCAACGCGAGCTTGATCGCGGTGCGGGTGCCCGAGAGGCGCTCGAGGAGGGCATCGGGGGTGAGATCCGCGGCGTCGGCTTCAGGGCCGATGTCAGGGATCAGGTAGCAGGTGACAGAGGCGAGGGCGCGGGGATCGGTGAGGACGAGCGACCGATCCCGATCCAACCGCAGGACGAGCCGCGCGTGTGGCGGGAGCGGGGCGGCGCTCCCCTGCACCACCCAGTCGCCATCGAGCCGGAAGTGGGCGACGAGCTGGGTGCCGTCATCCAAGACCAGGAGCTGATATTTGCCGCGCCGAGCGACGTCGACGATGGTGCGGCCGGCGAGGCGACGGCGTGCGGCGGGCGAGAGCGCACGACGGGTCGCGGCGTGCAGGGGCTCGACGGCGACGATCCGGCGCCCGCGCACTGTGGGGCGGATGCGGCGGACGGCGGCGGCGACTTCGGGGAGCTCGGGCATCGTCCGTAAGCTGTGGGTCTTGTCGCTCACGCGAAACGCCCTAGCTTGCACCGCAACATCCCCACACCCCCCGCGATGCCGCGACCCTCTCCGCGCTCCCTCCGACAAGAGTACCAGCAGTACGTCGAGCGCGAGGTGGAGGACTACAAGAATTCGGTGTCGACGGAATTCATGTACGGGATCGCCCAAGAGGCGGCGAGGGCGCTCGAAGAGGCGCCGCAGCTCGGTATCCGCGAGGTCATGCTCGCCGACGAGGTGGACCGGCTGATCACCAAGCGGCTGCGCCTCCCGAGCTACGAGACCTGGCGGCGGCGGCGCGAGAAGAACGCGAACGAGCTCAAGAAGCCGGAGCGGTGGGGGCTGCGGTCGAACACGCCGCTGCGCGCGGCGATCCCGGCGGGGTCGGCGATGTCGTCGTCGGTGGTGGTCGCGGGGGCGCGGGTCACCGAATCGGCGCTCTACCTGGCGGCCAATGGGTGCGAGGTGACGGCGATCGAGCCGGAGGTGGCGATCGTGAACCAGGTGCTGCGCGCGGCGTCGGAGGCGGGGCTGACGGAGCGCCTCCGCGGCTTCGCGGCGGACCTGATCTCCTACACCCCCGACGGTCCACTCGGCGCGGTGATCTGCACGCCGGCGGCGTTCGCGGGGCTCTCGCCGGTCGAGCGGGAGCGGGTCTTCCGATTGCTGCAGGAGGCGACGACCGACGGCGGGGTGCACCTGATCGAGACGCTGGTCGCGGGCCAGGCGGTGCTGAGCGAGGAGGAGCTCCGGTCGCGCTACTCGGGGTGGTCGATCACGGTCGTGCCGGAACCGGGGGCGTCGAGCACCTTCATGGCGAAGAAGCTGGTGGCGTAGGAAGGGCTCCGGCGTGCCACTTCGCGACGCCTGTCGCGGTTTTGGGGTGTGTCGCTTTGCGACATGCCCCTTTTTCGCGGGCTCTTGTGGCGCGATAAATTGCTGCCCTGAAACGACTTAACAACACCAGGTGACTGGCATGCCCCGTGCGTAGTTCTTTCTATAGACGATCGGGGGCAAAACGCCCCGCCAAGCCAGACCCCAGGAGCCTGCCATGATCCAGACCGCCACCCCCACCCCCGCCCTGCTGGACGAGTCCTTTGACGCGCTCGTGGCGGAGTACTTCGATGAGCCGATGGGGATCGTGATCTCGAGCGGGTCGCGCATGGAGCCGACCCCGCGGGTGGCCGAATATGTCTGGGGCCCGGTCCCGGACGAACCCGAATCGAGTTCGCATCGGGCAGCGTAGCACGCACCAGAAACTTCCTGACCACAAACACAAAGGGATCGGCTTTCGCCGATCCCTTTGTCTATGCAGCAGACCGCTTACTTCTTCTTCGCGGCCTTCTTCTTGGTCGCCTTCTTGGCAACCTTCTTCTTCTTCGCAGCCATTGCTAGCTCCTTGAAGGAGTGATCATCTCCCGGCCGATTCCCCGGTGAATCGGTGGGTTCCACGAAATGCGGACACTTCGTGGTGACTGTTGAATACGACATTCCTTGGAATCTGTCAAGAGATTCCGTGCAAGAGACGATCGGCCCGTCACGCCGTCACAGGGAGCGCACGGAAAATTCGCGCCGCGCACAAGGGGCGATGAACGCGCGCGAATGCAGTTGCGAGCCCTCTGACCGCGCGCGACATTCACCTCGATGACGCACCTCACGATCGACGGCCGGCCCTGCACCGCCCCCGAGGGCGCGACGATCCTCGACGCCGCACGCACACTCGGCGTCGATATCCCGACCCTCTGCTGGTATCCGAAGCTCCCGACGGCCGGCAACTGCCGCATCTGCCTCGTCTCGGTCGAAGGCACCAACAAACTCCTCCCGGCCTGCGCGACGCCGGCGGCCGACGGGATGATCGTCACGACGGAATCGCAGGGGGCAGTGAAGAACCGCCAAGCGGTCCTGTCGATGCTGCTGGAGCGCTACCCGGTCGAGGAGATCCCGGCGGATCACGGGCGGAACGAGTTCGAGGCGCTGGTGCACCGCTACGAGGTGCCGCTCGCGCGCTCGGGGGAGCTCCCGCTCCGCACGGGGGACGAACGCCCGACGGACCCGATCATCACGCACGACATGTCGACCTGCATCCTCTGCACCCGCTGCGTGCGGGCGTGCGAGGAGATCCAGGTGGTCGGGGTGCTGGAGGTGGCGGCGCGGGGGGAGCATGCGGAGATCATCGTGGGGGCGGACGGGAACCCGGAACATGCGGGGTGCACCTGGTGCGGGGAGTGCGTGCGGGTCTGCCCGACGGGGGCGATCCACGACATCCTCCCGATGGCGAAGCTCCGCGCCGGGACGATGGAGGCGCCGGCCACCAAGGTGCGCTCGGTCTGCCCCTACTGCGCGGTGGGGTGCCAGCTCGATCTCGAGGTCCGCGACAATCAAGTCACGCGGGTGACGTCGCCATGGATAGAAGAAGCGACGCCGAACCAGGGCTCGACCTGCGTCAAAGGGCGATTCGGGACCGACTTCACGCTGCACCGCGACCGACTGACGCGCCCACTCATCCGCCGCGGGTGGATGCGCGACGCCGCCGGCCAGTGGCACTACGACCCGAGCATCGACGCGGCGTTCGACCCGCGTTGGGGCCGCCGCGGGGGACCGTGGAGCTCGGTGGCTGCCGAGGGTCGCGAGGCCAAGGACCACCGCCCGCGCACGAATCCACTCCGACGGATCGACGCCGGCGCCGAATCGATCCGCTCCCCGCTCACGGGCGCACGCCACGATGCCGACGCCGCTCTCGGCGACCCGCGCGACCGGATCGCCACATCCCCAGACTGGTTCGCCCCCTTCCGCGAAGCCACCTGGGAGGAAGCGCTCGATCTCACCGCCCAACAGCTGAGCCGGCTCCACGACACGCATGGCCGCGGCTCGCTCGCGGTCTTCCAGAGCGCCAAGTGCGCCAACGAGGAGAACTACGTCCTCCAGAAGCTCTTCCGCGCGGGGCTCGGCACCAACAACATTGATCACTGCACCCGTCTCTGCCACGCCTCCTCGGTGAGCGCGATGCAGCGCGCCCTGGCCACCAGCGCGGCCTCGGGGTCGATGCGCGAGGTAGAGGAGGAGTCCGAGGTGATCTTCCTCCTCGGGGCGAACACCACGGAGAGCCACCCGGTCTTCGGGGCGGCGATCAAGCGGGCCTTGAAGCGCGGGGCGAAGCTCATCGTCGCCGACCCGCGGCGGATCGAGCTCGCGGCCCGCGCCGACATCCACCTGCAGATGGTCCCGGGGACCGATGTCGCCCTGCTGAACGCGATGCTGCACCATGTGCTCGCCGAGGGGCTCGAGGACCGCGCCTTCATCGCGGCGCGGACGCATGACTTCGACGCCGTCCGCGAGGCGGTGCGCCCCTACACCCCGGAGCTGGCGGCGCAGATCACGGGGATCCCGGCCGACCTGATCCGCCGCGCCGCCGTCTGCTATGCGCGCGGGCCGCGCTCGGCGACGCTCTGGGCGATGGGGCTCACGCAGCACCATACGGGGACCGATATCGTCACCTCGCTCCTCAACCTGATGCTCGCCTGCGGGATGATCGGGCGGTGGGGGGCGCCGATGATCCCGATCCGCGGGCAGAACAATGTGCAGGGGTCGAGCGATATGGGGGCGATCCCCTTCGCCTTCACCGATTACCGGCGAGTGGACGATCCGGCGGTGCGCGCGGAGATGGCGGCGGCGTGGGGGGTGCCGGTGGAGCGGCTCGACCCCAACGTGGGGCGGAAGGTGACGGAGATCGTGGGGCAGGACTCTCCGGTGCGCGGGCTCTACATCATGGGGGAGAACCC
>JAJTFH010000043.1:18906-27863 GCA_021298395.1 Gemmatimonadota bacterium
GTGAACACCGAGCGCCGGATCCAGCTCTCACGGAAGGCGGTGGAGCCGCCCGGGGAGGCGCGGGGGGACCTCGAGATCGTGCTCGAGCTCTCGCGGCGGATCGGGGTGCCGACGCCCTATGCGACGGCGGCGGAGGTGTTCGAGGAGATCGCGCGCGTGACGCCAAGCTGGCGCGGGGTCTCGCATGCAAGGTTGGCCGAGCGGGTCGGGGGCCTGCAGTACCCGGTGCCCGATGCGGCGCATGAGGGGACGCCGTTCCTCTTCGACGACCATTTCCCGACGGCGGATGGGCGGGCGCGGTTCCATCCAGTGACCTATCTCCCGCCGGCGGAGCTCCCGGACGCTGAGTACCCGTTCTTCCTGAACACCGGCCGGCAGATGTATCACTGGCATACGGGGACGATGACGCGTCGGAGCACGGCGTTGGATGCGCGGGAGAGCACGCCGACGTTGGAGCTCAATCCCGCCGATGCGGCGGCAATGGGCGTTTCGGATGGGGATGAGGTGGAGGTGCGCTCACGCCGCAACAGCGTGCGGATCCATGTGCGCTGCTCGGGGCGCGTGGCGCGTGGGCAGGTGTTCCTGCCGATGCACTACCGGGAGGCGGCGGCGAATCTGCTCACCAACCCGGCGTTGGATGGACCGTCGGGGATTCCGGAGTTCAAGGTATGCGCGGTGCAGATCGCGGCACTCGCTCCGACCGACTGATGCGCTAGCGAATCACCCCCGTCTTCACCCCGATCCGCCTGATCGCCTCGACCGCGAAGGCGAGATCCTCGCGGGTGTGCGCGGCGGAGATCTGACAGCGGAGTCGCGCGGTGCCCTGCGGGACCACCGGAAAACCGAACCCGGTGACGAAGATCCCCTCATCGAGCAAGAGCTCGCTCATGCGGATCGCATCGGCGGTCTCGCCGATGATGATCGGGACGATCGGGGTCTCGCCGGGGAGGGGATTGAACCCCGCCTCGGTGATCGCCTGCCGGAACCACTGCGCGTTCTCGCGGAGGGTGCGGACGCGCTCGGGGTGCTGCTCGATGTACTCGATGCTCGCGAGGGCGCTCGCCGCGACAGTGGGCGGGAGGGCGTTGGAGAAGAGCTGCGGGCGCGAGCGCTGCGTGAGGGTATCACAGAGCGCGGCGGGTCCCGCGACGAAGCCACCGGCGGCGCCGCCGAGTGCCTTACCCAAGGTGGAGGTGATGATGTCGACCTCACCGAGGACGCCGAAGTGCTCGGCGGTGCCTCGGCCGGTCTCGCCGAGGACACCGGTGGCGTGCGAGTCGTCCATCACGAGGATGGCGTCGTGGTCCTCGGCGATCTGGAGGAGCTGCGGGAGCTTGGCGACGCTCCCCTCCATGGAGAAGACGCCATCGGTCCAGATGATGCGACGGCGCGCGCTGTCGTTGGCCCTGAGCTTGACGACGAGGTCATCGAGATCGCTGTGCGCGTAGACGGCGGTGGTGCACTTGGTGATCGCCTTCGCCAAACGGATCGAGTCGATGATCGAGGCGTGGTTGAGCGCGTCGGAGATGACGAAGTCGCCGGCCTCGACGATCGATGCGGTGAGCCCTTCGTTGGCGTTCCAGGCGGAGACGAAGCTCATCGACGCTTCCGTGCCGGCGAAGCGGGCGATGGCGGTCTCGAGCTCGCGGTGCACGGTGAAGGTGCCGCAGATGAAGCGGACGCTCCCGGTGCCGGCGCCGAACTTCTTCAGGGCGTCGATCCCCGCCTGCACGACGGCGGGTTCGTCGCAGAGCCCGAGGTAGTTGTTGGAGGAGAGGATGAGGACCTCACCGCGCCCTTCCATCTGGACGCGCGCCGCTTGGGGCGAGTCGAGGTGGTTGAGCTTCTTGTAGGTGCCGGCGGCCTTGAGGGCGTCGATGCCGGCCGTGAGGTCCTTAACGAATGCGTCGTTCATCGGTCGCTCGAGATCTCGAAGATCACCTTCCCCGCCTCCCCCGACTGAATCGCCGCGATCGCCTCGGCGTGCGCCTCCAACGGGAATCGATGTGTGATCACCGGGCGCGGATCGAACTGCCCCGCGCGCAGGAACTGCTGCATCGCGATCCAGGTGTCGTACATGCGGCGACCGACCACCCCGTACACGGTGATCCCCTTGAAGATCACCTCGGTGGCGAAGTCGACTTCCATCGGTTTGGCGGGGATCCCGAGCATCTGCACGCGGCCCCCGACGCGGACCAAGGCGAAGGCCTGATGGATGGCGGCGGGGACGCCGCTCATCTCGAGGACGACATCGACACCGAGTCCGTTGGTCGCGGCGCGGACCGCCTCGGCGGCCTTGTCGGGGGTGACGGCGCTGTGCGCCCCCATCTGCGTCGCCAGCGCGAGGCGCTTCGGGTTCACATCGCTCGCGACGATATGTGAGGCACCGGCGGCCTTCGCGATCCCGACGGCGAAGATCCCGATCGGGCCGCAACCGGTGACGAGCACCGTAGCGCCGGGGAGCTCGGTCCCGTGGAGCGCGGTGTGGAAGGCGTTCCCCATCGGGTCGTGGATCCCGCCGACGTCGAAGCCGATGTCGTCATCCAGATGCCAGACGTTGCTGGCGGGCATCGCGATGTAGTCGGCGAAGCAGCCGTCGCGATCGACGCCGATGATCTTGGTGTCGGGGCAGACGTGGGCGTTCCCGGTGCGGCAGAGGTGGCAGGTGCCGCAGACGATGTGGCCTTCGGCGGTGACGCGGTCGCCGACCTTCACGTTGGTGACGAGGGAGCCGACCTTTTCGACGACGCCAGCGAATTCGTGGCCGACGGTGAAGGGGGGCTTACAGCGCCCTTGGGCCCAGGCGTCCCACGTATGGATATGGACGTCGGTGCCGCAGACGCCGGCGGCGCGGACGCGGATCAGGACCTCGTCCTCCCGATAGGAGGGGACGGGGACGTCCTTCAGGACGAAACCGGGGGCGGCAGAGGCTTTGACGAGAGCGCGCACGCGGGAGTGGGCGAGGGGTGAAGCCTGAAAGATAAACGGGGCGCCGCGGAGTGATCCGCGGCGCCCCGTCTCACTTCCAGCAGGTCCGGCTTACGACTTCTTCGCCGCCTTCTTGGCCGGCGCCTTCTTGGCGGCGGCCTTCTTCGCGGGGGCCTTCTTCGCCGCGGACTTCTTGGCGGCGGCCTTGGCGGCGGCCCTGGCGGGTGCGGCCTTCTCGGCCGCCGCCTTCGGGGCCTCGATCACCGGCTCCTCGACGAGACCGAGGAGGAGGTTGGCCGGCATCGCGGGCTTGGCGGCGGGACGGCCACCGCGACCCGGGGCGGACCGGACCCCCATCCCACGCGGCGCCGGCGCGGAGGCGACGGGCTTCGGCGTGGCAGCGGCCTCGGCGACGGCGAGCTGATCGGCGATGCTCGCCACCCCACTCCCGATCATGACCTCGAAGGAATCGCCACGCTTGCGGAGGTCGACGATCCCGGCGTCATGCGCGTCCTTCAGGATCCGCTCGAAGAAGCGCGGCGCGAGAGACTCGGAGTCACGACCCAGGAGCTCACGCGCCTTGGCACGGACGAGCTCGGCGCCGACCGGCGACTCCTCGGAGCCGACGGCGTTGATGGCCTGCCGGACGATGTCGAAGGCCTCGTCCCGGGTGAGGCGGATCCCCTCAGCACCGATGGACGCATCGACCTTGGGAGCGCCGCCACGCGGCGGACGTGACGAGCCACGCGCGGCGGGCGTGGCGAGCGTCGCGACAGCGGTCGCCGTCGATGCGTCGGCGCCGTTCTCGCTCTCGCCACGCTCCTCGCGATCGCCCCCGCGGCCACGACCACCGCGACCCCGACGGCCACGACGACCACGCCCCTCACGCTCACCTTCGGCGCGTGGCGCACGCTCGCCGTTGGTCTCGGTGGCAGCGGGCGCCGGGGCCCCGCCCTGCGCGGGCCCGACCTCGAGCTGCCCGTTCTCGAGCTTGGTGACCTGGAGACGACCCTTGCTCGCGGCCTCGAGACAGAAGCGCGAGAACTTGGACATGCCGAGGTCCTTCTCGTCGAAGGAGGGATCGATCTCGACCATGACCTGCTTCAAGCGATCGGAGCGCATCACATCGCCGTTGCGCTGCATGCGGCCGATGGCCTCGGTCACGAGCTCCCAGGGATCCCACTTCTTGGCCGGCTGATCGTCGCCCGCCTTCATGAGGCCGGCGAGGGCATTGTATGAGTAGTACTCGTCGCAGTTCTGGACGAGGAGATCGCTCGAGCTCTCGCGGATCCCGACGCCGATCACGTACTTGCCGTACTCCTTGAGCTTGAGGACGAGCGAGGAGAAGTCGGAGTCGCCGGAGAGGAGGATGTAGGTCCCGATCTCGGGGCGGGTGAAGACGAGCTCGATGGCGTCGACCGCGAGGCGGATGTCGGTCGCGTTCTTCTTCGACGACCCGTAGGCGGGGGCGAAGATGAGATCGATCGACGACTCGCTGAGCGGGACGATGTACTGCGGATAGCGGCGCCAGTCGGCGTAGGCGCGTTGGACGGCGACCTTGCCGGAGATGATGGCGCTGCTGAGGAGGTTCCGGAGCTCCGTCTGCAGATCGGAGCGAATCCCCATCGTGACGTTGTCAAAGTCGATGAGGAGGGCGGCGTTGGGAGCGTGGGGGTGACCCGCGGTCTCCGCCTGGGGACCCCGATGGATCGGGGCGACCGCCGCGCGCACGGGGCGCGCCGACGGGTGGGACGAACGTGGTGGCATGCTGTTCCTGGCGCGGTGCGCCGATGAAGTCGCACCCCATGCCGCACCCAACTGGGCGCTGCACGCATGGGGGCTCTCGCAGGGCGACACCGTGATCTCGTCAGCGACTCGTCCGGACCCTTGGGTACCGGAAGACGCCGCTGACACAGACCCACCGCGCGTCCTGCGTCTGGTAAGTTAACCCGTCTGGGGGCGCAAATGGCAGTGGGGCAGCGACTTCCATAGACTTGAAGGGGTGAGACTCCCCCGCTTCCGGACCCGACTCTTCGTGCTGCTGGCGCTGTTGGCGCTGGTCCCGTCGATCGTGCTGACGGCGGCGTGGAGCGGGATGGCGGCGCGATTGCTTCCGCTCGTAGGGGGGGTGGGGGCGTGGGAGCAGGTGGTGACCGACGGGGACGCGGCGATCACGCTGGCACGCAGCCAGCCGGGATCGGCGGCGGCCGATTCGGCGCTCGCGGCGCATGAAGTTTTACTGGCGGAGTCGCGGGTGCAGGCGCGGCGGGTGGGGTTCCTCGCGCAGCGCTCGGTGCAGGCGGTGGTGATCGTCGGGCTCGTGTTGCTGCTGGTGCTGACGGGGATCGCCTCGCGGATCGCGGGACATCTGAGCCGCCAGCTCTCGCGCCCGGTGGATGAGTTGGTGCGCTGGACGACGCGGATCGCGCAGGGGGAGCCGCTCCCCGCACCCGGGGATGAAGAAGGGCGCGGGGCGCCAGAGTTCGGGGTGCTGCGCGATGAGATGCGGCGGATGGCGCGGGAGATCGCGGCGGGGCGGGCGACGGCGATCGAGGCGGAGCGCCTCGCGGCGTTCCGCGAGTCGGCGCGCCAGGTGGCGCACGAGATCAAGAACCCGCTCACGCCGATCCGCTTCGCGATCGCGAGCCTCCGGCAGTCGACGACGCTGACGCCCAAGGAGCGCGAGGCGCTCGAGGTGCTCGACGTGGAGTCGGCGCGGCTCGATGCGATGGCGAAGCACTTCGCACAGTTCGGGCGGCTGCCCGAAGGGCCGATCGCCCCGGTGGATCTCGCCGCGCTGGTGCGAACGACGGCGCCGATGACGGTGCCGAGCGAGATCACGCTGGAGCTCGAGACCGATGCGGAGCTGGTGGTGCCTGGGCGGCACGATGCGCTGCAGCGGGCGCTGACGAACCTCCTGCTCAATGCGATCGATGCGGTACGCGCGCGTGAGGGCGACGGGGAGCGGCGGATCCTGGTACGCACGGCGCTCGTGGATGGCGCGCCGCTCCTCGCGGTGCGCGACACCGGGTGCGGGGTGGGCGCGGAGGCGCTGCCACGGATCTTCGAGCCGTACGTGACGGCGAAGACGGGGGGCACCGGGTTGGGTCTCGCGATCGTGAAGCAGACGATGCTCGCGCATGGGGGACGGGTGGAGGCGAGCAGTGTGCCGGGGGCGGGGACCGAGATCCGCTTGTGGTTCCCGCGTGCGGATGCCGCTCCGGATCGTGTGGTCGCGTCCCCTGCCCCACGAGCGAGCTGAGCGATGCCGTCGATATTGATCGTCGATGACGAACCGAACCTCCGCCGGATGGTGGGGGCGTTGCTCGATGCGGAGTCGTACGAGGTGCATGAGGCGAAGGACGTCGCGGGCGGATTGAAGCTCGCGCTCGAGGTGGAGCCTGACCTCGCGCTCCTCGATCTGATGATGCCCGGCGCAACCGATGGGCTTGAGCTCTTGGAGCGGTTGCGCGCGCACTTCCCCGACCTCCCCGTGATCATGATGTCGGGGCGCGCCGGGCTCGCCGACGCGGTCCAGGCGGCGAAGCTCGGGGCGGTGAACTTCCTCGAGAAGCCACTCAGCCCCGAGGGGCTGCTCTTGGCGCTCACCAATGCCCTCGAGCTGCGGCAGGCGCGGCGCGAGCGGTCGGCGCTACGCCTCGAGGCGGGACTCGGGGGCGACCTCGTGGGCGAGAGCTCGGCGATGCAGCGGGTGCGCGAGGCGATCGCACGGGTGGCGCCGACTGATGCGCGGGTGCTGATCACCGGGGAATCGGGGACCGGCAAGGAACTCGTCGGCGCGGCGATCCATGCGCAGAGCACGCGGCGCGACAAGCCCTTCGTGCGGGTGAACTGCGCGGCGATCCCGCGCGACCTCGTCGAGAGTGAGATGTTCGGGCATGAGCGCGGGGCCTTCACCGGGGCGACGGAGCGCCGGATCGGACGGTTCGAGCTCGCGCACACGGGGACGCTGCTCCTCGATGAGGTCGGCGAGCTCTCCCTCGAGGCGCAGGCGAAGCTCCTGCGCGCGATCGAGGCGCGGGAGATCGAGCGCGTCGGCGGGGGGCGCACGATCCGTGTGGATGTGCGGGTGATCGCGGCGACGAACCGCGACCTCGTCAAAGAGGTGCGCGAGGGACGGTTCCGCGAGGATCTCTACTTCCGTCTGAACGTGATCCCGATCCATGTGCCCCCGCTCCGCGAGCATCCGGGGGACATCCCCGCCCTCGCGGCGCACTTCGCGACGCAGCTCCGGCGGCGGTCGGGACAACCAGCGCCCCAGTGGGAGGCGGAGGGGATCGCTGCGTTGGCGCGGCATGGGTGGCCTGGGAATGTGCGCGAGCTCGCGAACATCATCGAGCGATTGAGCATCCTCCACGCGGGGCACCCGGTGGGGGAGGCCGAGGTGCGCGGGGTGCTCCCGATCAGCGCGGGGGCGACACGGGGCGAGGGGCTGGTGCTCCCCTCGGAGCTCCCCGACCGCGAGGGGCTCGATGTGAAACTCAGCGAGGCACTCGATGCGTATGAGCGGGTACTGATCGTACGGGCCCTCTCTGCCTCGCACGGGGTGGTGGCAGAGGCGGCACGCCGATTGCAGACCGATCGTCCGAACCTCTATCGCCGCATGAAGCGGCTGGGCATCGCGGAGCCGTAATGCACGCTGTTCGTCGTCTCGTCACCAAGCTCGCCCTCCTCACCCCGGCGCTCGTGGCGCCAACGCTCGTCGCCACTCCGCGCCTCGTCGCGGCGCAGGACCGACCCGCCAGCACGCTCTGGACCGCGGTCAACCGCTACAACGCCAGCTCGACCACGCGCGCGACGGGGACGTATCGGCTCGAGGCCGGCGCGCGCGTCAGCGGGGATGTCGCGGTGTTGATCGGCCCGGTGGAGATCGCCGGTGAGATCACCGGCACCCTCGTCGCGATCAATGCGAATGTGCAGCTCGCCCCGACGGCGGTGATCCGCGGCGACCTCCTGATCCTCGGCGGGACGCTGACCCGCGCGGAGGGGGCCCGGCTCGTCCCCGACGAAGGCCGGTGGAGCGATTGGGGCCCCAAGCAGATGCGTGAGCGGAGCGAGCGGCTCTCGCGATCGGCGACCTCGTACACCGATCTCGTCCACTTCTCGGCGGGGAGCTATAACCGCGTGGAGGGGCTCCCGATCGCGGTGGGGCCGCGCCTCCGACGCACGACGAGCTGGGGGCGCGTCGATCTCGACGCCTTCGGCGTCGTGCGCAGTGCGGGGCCGGTGGAGTGGGATCGCGGGACGCTCGGTCATGACGCGACGCTCGCCGTCCGACTCGGCCGCGAGGCGGGGCTCACCCTCGGCCTCCGCGCCTTCGATGTGATCGCGCCGGTGGAGGCGTGGCAGGTGAGCGATCAGGAGAATGGGCTCGGGACCTTCGTGGCGCATCGGGATCTGCGCGACTACTACGGGCGACCGAACCCATTCGTGCACACCGGAGTCGTGGATCTCACGACGTTGCGACTCCGGATCGACACACGCGAGCGCGTCAAGGCGCCGTGGCTCGGTGGATGGTACGTGCAGGGGGAGCTCGAATCGGGACGTGGGGATCTGATCGGGCCGCCCCCGCCCTGGCCGACGATCGCGATCGCGCCGACGCCGGTGACGACCCGCTATCAGCGCGCCTTCATCGATGCGCGCCGTCGCACGCGACTCTCACCGGGGACGGAGCTCTCGGTGCGACTCGTCGCGGGGGGATGGATCGGCGGCGACGCCCTGCCGATGCAGCGGCGCCTCTCGATCGGTGGGCCAGGCGCGGTCGAGGGCTACGACTTTCGTCGTGTGCCAACGGGGGAGGCGGATGTCTTCACCTGTGGTGGGGTGGCCGATGATTGGTATGGCCGGCCTGCGATGTGCGAGCGGATGGCGCTGGCGCAGGTGGAGCTGCGGCAGCCGATCGGGTTCGATTGGGAGTTCGCCGGCGACGATTGGCGGATCGGGGTGAATGACCGCCCGAACTGGGTGCTCTTCGCCGATGCGGGGCGCGGATGGAACCGCTCGGTCGA
>JAJTFH010000008.1 GCA_021298395.1 Gemmatimonadota bacterium
TCCTCGCGCTCCCCGCCGATGTCCTGATGCCGATCGAGGAGATCGGTGAAGGAGGGGACGAGCACCTCGCCCCGCTCGAGCCGACTCACCGCCGCCATCCCGAGCAGCCGGGCCATCAGCGCGGTGTCGGAGGGGATCCGGTCGTTCACGCGCTCATGCCGATGTTCGACCGCCGCAAGGGCGAAGCGATCGGCCCCGATCGCGCGGAACTCGAGATCGAGCTTCCCGACGGCGAGCCCGTTCGCGACACTGCGCGCCACGAAGGCCGGCGTCCCCGGCCGGACGTTGGGACGCTCCGGCAACTCCACCCGCGTCCGCATCACCTCCGGCGCCCACCGCACCGGCATGTCGGCGAGGATCGCATCGACCCCGCGGATCTCGCTCGCGATCTGCGCATTCAACGCCGGATCGAGGTTGGAGAGGACGACGATCGCCTCGACCCCTCGCTCGCGCAGCGCCGCCACCTCGCGCTGCACCGCCGCGATTGGCGGGTCGATGGTGAAATCCCCGAGCCGCGCCCGTGGGAGCCGCTCCCGCACCGCGGGATTCGTCGCGCCGATCAACCCGACCTGCGCGCCATCGAGCGTCACCACGAGATGCGGGACGATGAGTCCCTTGGTCGCGCTCCGGAGATTCGCGGAGACGAGCGCCACCGTCGGGAAGGAATCCTGCAAGGCCGCAAGCCCCGCGGCCCCCACGGCGAGCTCGAACTCGTACGGGACCACCACCCGCACCCCCGTCGCCTCCAACGCGGTGAAATCGAGCCGCGCCCGCGTCTCCAGCGGGAGGTTCAACTCCCCGCGCTGATGCCCGAGGTCCACGCGCACCACCGCCCCGCCCCGTCGCTCCGTCTCCTCCGCCATCCGACGCATCAACGTCGCCCGGGGGCCCAGCCCCCCGATGTTCATCGGGAGCTCGAAGAGGCGTGACTCGAGCAGGTCGACGCGGTTCATCACGCCGAGTCGGAAGGCGCGGCCATCGGTGGGCCAGACCGCACCCGCCTCCTCGACGATGATCACGCGATTCCCACCAGGTTGCCGCAAGCGCGACACCGTCACCGTCGTGGGGACGAGGTCGGCGAAGTCGAGACGTTGGCGCGGATTGCGCAGCAACATCGCGAGGAGGTCGGGGCCCGGCTGCCAGGGATCCTGCAGGAGCAACCCATTCTCCGATCGGAGCGCCCGCACCCGATCGACCCGCTCCGCCGTCGCCCGATTCGCCAGCGTCCACTCGAGCTCGTCGCCCTCCGGCTCCGCCCCGGGGAGGA
The DNA here is from genome assembly GCA_021298395.1 of Gemmatimonadota bacterium. GTDB lineage: Bacteria > Gemmatimonadota > Gemmatimonadetes > Gemmatimonadales > Gemmatimonadaceae > Pseudogemmatithrix. The sequence continues at coordinate 1,268 of JAJTFH010000008.1, forward strand.
AGATCATGATCCCCGGCACCCGCCACGCCGCATGGCTGACGAGGGAGAAGGCGGTCCCCTCGGCGTGCGCCTGCTCGGTGAGGAGTTCGTGCTCGTCCTGCTGGCGACGGGCCCCGAGGGCGCCGAGGCTCCGGCCGGTGTAGACGATGGAGACGCGGGGGGGCTCCGCGGGCGCCGTCTGCGCCAACGCACGGGGAGGACCGCTGACCGAGGCGAGGAGGCCGAGCAGGAGGAGGCGCGTCGTACAGGTGGGGCGGGATCGCATGAGGGGAAAGGTCGCCCGCGCGGCCGACAGATGCCAGCGGAGGCGCGGCGCCCTGCGTCGGTGCGAGCCGCCAGACGGATTCCGCTACACGCGGCGCAGGATGCGCGCGAGCACGACCTGCATCAGGGCCAGGAGTCGACGTACTCCCGGGCGCGGCGCCGAACACCAGGGACAGATCGAGGCGCGCCACTCCACCATCGAGTCACAGGCCGCACAGACCGAGGCGACCCGATGCGGCGCCGGGACCGAGAGGAACCGGCGGCATTGTGGGCAGATGGAGGCGACGGGGAGTCGCTTCGCCGCACAGTGGGGACAGCGAACGTACGGCATAGTGGTGAGAGGGTACCATCAACGGTCCAGCCTCGAACCTGTCACTTCTGCTAGGTTTTTCTCGGCGCCATTCGTCCGCAACTTCCTCCACGCATGTCCGTCGGTCCCCTCCGCCCCGTGCTCCGCCGCGCCCTTCTCGCGCTCCTCCTAGGCATCGGGACCGCCGGGGCTCAGGTGCGCCTGCCCCTCGGCGCCGGTTCGGCGGCCCAGCAGACCGATCGCTACGTGCTCATGCTCGATTTCGGGGACCCGAATCGCCCCGCCTTCGTCCCCTTCAACGCAGCCTTCCTCGCCACGTTGCGGGCCGATACCACGGGTCGGACAATCGTCTTCCGCGAGCATCACGATCCTCGCATCTCCCTCGAAGCCGCCTTCGACTCGACGGCGGTCGCGATCTGGGGGGAGCGCTATGCGCGGGTCCCCATCGACCTCATCGTCGCGAACGGCCCGATCGAGCTGCAACTCGCCGTGCGGTTCCGGACGCGCCTCGGCCGGGAGATCCCGATTGTCTATCGCGTGTCCGCCTCCGTCCCGACCCAGCAGATGGAGCGACTGACCCGGATCCCGCTCGCGACGGGGGTCGTCGATGCCCCGCTCCTCGCTCCGGTGGTCGCCGACCTCCGTCGCCTCCGCCCCACCCTCCGTCACCTGCTCCTCGTCGGGCAGAACGAGAACGACGTTGCCTTCGTCCGCGAGGAGACCGACTCGCTCCTGAGCGGGGTGACGCTCCATCCGTGGTTCGCCCCCTCGATCGCGGCGCTCCGCGATTCGGTGCGTCGACTCCCCGAGGACGCGGCAGTGCTTTATGTCTCCGTCTTCCTCGACGCCGATGGCCGTGTCTGGACCCCTGCCGACTACCTCGAGGCGTTCGCTCCCTTCTCCGCCCAGCCGATCTTCGGCCTCTACCGCAACCTGCTGGGCCGGGGAATCGTCGGCGGGCCAATCATCGATCCGATGAGCCAGGGGGAGGCGATGGCGCGCCGCACCCTTGACGTCTTGCACGATCGCCGTCTCGCTGCCACCCGCGTCATCGATACCCTCGCCGGATGGCAACCGACCTACGCCTGGCCTGAGCTCGAACGGCACGGGATCAGCCTGCGCGTCCTCCCCACGGATGCCGTCATCCTCGATCGCCCCATCCCCATCTGGCAGGCGAACCCGATCGCCTTCAGCGCGGTCACCCTGCTCCTCCTACTCCAGAGCCTTTCCATCGGTGCCCTGATCGCCAACCGGCGACTCCTCGCCTCATCGAGGGCGCGGTTGCGCGCGCTCACGCACCGGCTTCAGACGACCCAGGAGGAGGAACAGGCGCGCCTATCCCGTGAGTTGCACGACACCCTCGGGCAGGACCTGCTGAGCCAGGCCCTCGACCTCGAGCGTTCTGCTCAGGAGACGGCGACCCCGCAGCAGGCGACCTTCGCCACGCGCCTGCGGCAATCGGTGACGCGGCTCGAGGGGATCGCACGCGAACTGAACCCCAACGCCCTCCGGTTGATCGACCTCCGGTCGAGCCTCCGGCAACTCGCCACCGACCTACGCAACCGCACGGGGATCGCGATCACCATTTCGGAACAGGGGCTCGAGCGCTCTCTCCCGCCCGACCTCACGGTCGCGGTCTTCCGAATCGTCCAAGAGGCGCTCACGAACGTCCGCCGACATGCCCAGGCGAGTGAGGCGGCGGTCCTCGTACAGCGCCGAGAAGATACCCTGGAGGTCACCGTCCGAGATGACGGGGTGGGCTTCGATCCCGCGCGGTCGGCGGGGGCCCGCCTCGGCCTCCTCGGCATGCAGGAGCGCGCCCACGCCCTTGGGGGGCGCCTGACCGTGACCTCCGCACCGGAGGACGGTACCACCGTCACCCTCACTGTCCCGCTTCCCACCACCCTATGACCGTCACGTCGCCCCGCCCCCGACTTGTCATCGCCGACGACCATCGGCTCATCCTCGACGCCGTCGGCTTCCTCATCGCGAGCGTCGCCTCCGTGGTGGGAACGGCGACCGATGGCGCCGAGCTCCTCCGGGTGGTCGCGACGACGCAGCCCGATCTCGTGGTCACCGACCTCTCGATGCCGGAGCTGAACGGGATCGAGGCCACGCGTCAGCTGCGCGCACGTCCCCATCCCCCGCAGGTCATCATCCTGACCATCCATGCCGATCCCGCGGTCGCGCGCGCCGCCTTCGAGGCGGGGGCCTCGGGGTTCGTGGTCAAGAGCGCCGATGCGCGGGAGCTCCGGCTCGCGATCGAGACCGTGGCTCGGGGGGAGCGCTACATCAGCCCGAGCGTCTCCCTCGACGCCCTCGACGACACGAGATCAGACCCACTCACCGAGCGGGAGCGCGAGATCCTCACGTTGGTCGCGACGGGGCTCACCGCGAAGGAGATCTGCGAGCGCCTCGAGATCGCCGAGCGCACGGTGAACTTCCACAAGAAGAACCTGAAGGCGCGCCTCGGCGTCGGGACCACCGCCGAGGCGGTGGCCTGGCTCTCGCGCCAATCCCCTCAGGGGGTGTAGAGGTCGTTCGGGTCGAGCCGCGCGAGTTCGACCAGGAAGCCCGCGATCGTCGTGCAGACGGCGTCACGGAAGGCCGTGCCCTTCTCCGGGGTCGAGGCGCGCGGATCCCCGATCCCCGTATCGCGCGTCACCTGCGTCCACCGCCGTGGGGCCCACGCCCACCCCTCGCGGAAGGCCGCGACGCGCCACGGACGCGCATGACCATCCCCCGCCTCCTCGAGCGGCCGCACGAGGTCTGGCGCGATCACCTGCATCACGCTCGTCTCGAGCTCACCGGCATGGTCGCCGAGATCGGTGAAGAAGGGGCGCGCATCGACCACCTGCCACCAGTTGAGCGTGCAGAGGAAGACCGCGGTGGTGGGTTGGAGCTCGCGGATCATCCACTTGAAGTCGTTCCCGCCATGGCCGTTGAAGATCAGGAGCCGGGGGATCCCCTGCCCCTCGAGCGCCTGCACCAGGTCACGCAGCAACGCGAGCTGCGTGGAGGGGTTCATGTTGAGTGTGAGCGGGAGATCGAGCTGCGTGGTGTTCACGCCGAACGGGACGGTGGGGAGCACCGCGATCCGCGCGCCGCGCGCCCAGGCCAGACGCGCCGACTCCGCCGCAAGCACATCGCACTCGATCGTGTCCGTCCCGTATGGCAGATGGTGGTTGTGCGGCTCGGTCGCGCCCCAGGGGAGGACGGCGACCTGGTACCCAGCGGTGCGCACGGCGGGGAGGGGTTGCTCGGCGAGGATCCAGGGACGGTCGGTCATAGGGGAAGTATGGGGGCGCTCGGCGGAAACCGTGAGCGGTCACCATACGTTCACCGCACAGAAGTTCTTCCCCCAACGATCACCGAACAGAGGACGTCGAGATGGACGAGAAGAAGGGAGCCACGGGCGGCACGTGCCCCGTCATGCATGGGACACCGACCGCCGCCGCGGCAGGGCGGCAGTCGAATCGCGATTGGTGGCCCAACCAGCTCAACCTATCGATGCTCCATCAGAACCCGCCGGCCGGGAATCCGATGGGCGAGGGCTTCTCCTATTCCGAAGCCTTCAAGACCCTCGACCTCGAGGCGCTCAAGCAGGATCTCTTCCAGCTGATGACCACCTCGCAGTCCTGGTGGCCGGCCGACTACGGACACTATGGCCCCTTCTTCATCCGCATGGCGTGGCATAGCGCCGGCACCTATCGCACCGGCGATGGGCGTGGCGGGGCCGCCTCCGGCACGATGCGCTTCGCGCCGCTCAACAGCTGGCCCGACAACGGCAACCTCGACAAGGCGCGCCGCCTCCTCTGGCCGATCAAGCAGAAGTACGGTGCCACGCTCTCCTGGGCCGACCTCATGATCTTCGCCGGCAACTGCGCGATCGAGTCGATGGGGCTGACGCCCTTCGGCTTCGGCGGCGGCCGTGAGGATGTGTGGGAACCTGAGCAGGACATCTATTGGGGCCCCGAGGCCGAGTGGCTCGGCGACAAGCGCTACTCCGGGGATCGCGAGCTCGCACACCCGCTCGCGGCGGTGCAGATGGGGCTCATCTATGTGAACCCCGAGGGCCCGAATGGAAAGCCTGACCCGATGGCCTCCGCGCACGACATCCGCGAGACCTTCAGGCGGATGGCGATGAACGACGAGGAGACCGTTGCCCTCGTCGCCGGCGGGCACACCTTCGGTAAGATGCACGGGGCCGGTGACGCGGCCCTGGTCGGCGTGGAGCCTGAGGGGGCTTCGATCGAGCAACAGGGGCTCGGGTGGAAGAACGCCTTCGGCACCGGCAAGGGGGTCGACACCATCACGAGTGGGCTCGAGGGGGCGTGGACGCCGACGCCGACCCAGTGGGATACCAGCTACTTCGACACATTGCTCGGCTACGACGAGTGGGTGCTCGCCAAGAGTCCGGCCGGCGCGCATCAGTGGATCCCCAAGGATCCAGCGGCGGCCACCGCGGTCCCCGATGCGCATGACCCGTCGCGCCGGCATGCCCCGGTGATGTCGACCGCCGACATGGCGCTCCGCACCGATCCCGCCTACCTCGCGATCTCCAAGCGCTTCCATGCACACCCGGAGCAGCTCGCCGACGCCTTCGCGCGCGCCTGGTTCAAGCTCACGCACCGGGACATGGGGCCACGTCAGCGCTACCTCGGTGCGCTCGTGCCGAAGGAAGTGCTGATCTGGCAGGATCCGATCCCGGCCTGCGACCATCCGCTCGTCGATGCGAAGGACGTCGCCGCGCTCAAGGCGGAGATCCTCGCGAGCGGCTGCTCCATCGCGCAGCTCGTCGCCGCAGCCTGGGCCTCAGCGTCGACCTTCCGCGGCTCCGATAAGCGTGGCGGCGCCAACGGCGCGCGTGTGCGCCTCGCCCCGCAGAAGGACTGGGAGGTCAATCAGCCCAAGCTCCTCGCCAAGACCCTCGCAGCGTTAGAGAAGGTCCAGGAGGCGTTCAACGCGAAGCAGAGCGGCGGAAAGCGCATCTCCCTCGCCGACCTGATCGTCCTCGGCGGCGCCGCCGCGATCGAGGCCGCCGCGAAGCAGGCGGGCGTCGAGATCACCGTCCCCTTCTCCCCGGGGCGGATGGATGCCTCGGCGGAACAGACCGATGTCGAGTCGTTCCAGGTGCTCGAGCCGATCGCCGATGGCTTCCGCAATTATCAGCAGGGGAGCTACGTCGTCTCCACCGAGGAGCTCCTCGTCGATAAGGCGCAGCTCCTCACCCTCACCGCGCCCGAGATGACGGTGCTCGTAGGCGGGATGCGCGTGCTCAACGCGAATGTCGGCCAGTCACGGAACGGGGTCTTCACCGACCGTCCCGAGACGCTCACGAACGATTTCTTCGTCAACCTCCTCGACATCGGGATCAGCTGGGCGCCGACCAGCGCCTCGGCCGATACCTTCGAAGGGCGCGATCGGGAGACGGGGTCGGTGAAGTGGACCGCGACGCGGGTCGACCTGATCTTCGGGTCGCACTCGCAGTTGCGTGCGCTGGCCGAGGTCTATGCCGGTGCCGATGCGGCGACGAAGTTCGTGACGGACTTCGTCGCCGCGTGGACGAAGGTGATGGAGCTCGATCGGTTCGATCGGGGGTGAGGCGCGACAGGGGCCGTGGCCCCGATCTCGCGCCACGCCACCTCGCTCGCACGCGCCCGCCGTGCCATATTCGCCAGACGCACGACCACGTTGACGTCGTGGGCATCTGCGTCCATGCGAAGCGAGGGATCGTGCCCACGATGCTGTCGCTTCCCTCCCCTCCTCGACCGGGCTTTGCCGTGCTCCGACCCCTGCGCATCCTCTCCTGCCTCGCCGCCTTCGCCCCCACGCTCGCCCCTGACGCGCTCTCGGCCCAGCGCGGGACCGCGCCCGTCGCGATGGCCCGCCCGACGGTCGACACCACCGCCCTCGCCCGCCTCACCTTCCGGAACGTCGGGCCGGCCAACATGATGGGTCGCTCGACCGACATCGAGGGGGTCCCGGGGAATCCGAACCTCGTCTACGTCGGCACGGCAGCGGGCGGCGTCTGGAAGACCACGAACGCCGGGACCACCTGGAGCCCGCTCTTCGACCGGCAGTCGACCCTCGCCATCGGCGACCTCGCCCTCGAGCCCGGTAATCCGCAGGTGATCTATGCCGGCACCGGCGAAGGGAATGTCCGCAACTCGGTCTCCTTCGGGCGCGGTGTCTTCAAGTCGACCGACGGCGGGACCTCGTGGACGAACATCGGGCTCGCCGACACGCGGCACATCGCGCGCGTGATGGTCCACCCCACCGAGCGGCAGACGGTCTTCGTCTGCGCGGTCGGGCATATGGCGGGGCCGAACCCGGAGCGCGGCGTCTTCGTCTCGCGCGACGGTGGCATCTCCTGGACCAAGACCCTCTACACCGACGACCGCCACGGGTGCGCCGATCTCGACATCGATCCGGTGAACCCGAACATCGTCTACGCGGCGATGTGGCAGTTCGATCGCAAGCAGTGGACCTTCCGCTCCGGTTCCGAGCAGGGCGGCATCCACAAGTCGATCGACGGGGGTCGCACCTGGAAGAAGCTCGGCGGCGGGCTCCCGGCGCTCATCGGCCGCATCGGCGTGAAGGTCGCCCCGTCGAGCCCGAACACGGTCTATGCGATCCTCGAGTCCCGCAAGGAGGGCTACGTCTGGCGGAGCGATGACCACGGCGAGACCTGGCGCCGCGTCTCCGATGATGCCAAGACGATCTGCCGCGGCTACTACTACTCCGACCTCCGCGTCGATCCGGTCGACGCGGACCGGGTCTACGCAATCGCCTGCAACCTCTCCGTCTCGATCGACGGCGGCCGGACCTTCCGCACCATCTCGCAGCGCATCCACGGCGACCATCATGGCCTGTGGATCGACCCGACCGATCCCGCGCGCGTCTGGCAGGTGAACGACGGCGGCATCGCGGTCTCGCACGACCGCGCTGAGACGTGGCGCTTCCCGAACCAGTTCGTGCTCGCGCAGTTCTACCAACTGCACGCCGACAACCGGGAGCCCTTCTACTTCCTCGGCGGTGGCCTGCAGGACAACGGCAACTGGGTGGGCCCGAGCCGCACGCGCGACCCACTCGGCATCCTCGTCGACGACTGGAACCTCATCTCATACGGTGACGGCTACTACCAGGTGACGCACCCTGACGACCCCGAGTACTACGTCACCGACGCGCAGGGCGGGATGATCTTCCGCACGCGGATGCAGACCCGAGAGCAGGAGGACATCTCCCCGCAGCCGCGGCGCAACGACGGCGGTCCGGTGAATCAGCTGCGGTACCGCTTCAACTGGAATGCGCCGGTCATCGCCTCGCCTCACGATGGGAAGACGCTCTACTTCGGCGCGCAGGTCCTCTTTAAGTCGACCGACTTCGGCGGGACCTGGACCGCGATCTCCGGGGACCTCACCAAGAACGACACCACCCGGCACGGGTGGGCCGGCGGCCCCGCGATGCTCGAGGCGACGACCGCCGAGTTCTACAACACGATCTACAGCGTGGCGGAATCGCCGGTGCAGGCAGGCCTCCTCTGGGTCGGCACCGACGACGGCCACGTGCAACTCACGCGCGACGGCGGCCGCAGCTGGACCCGCGTCGATGCGCGCATCCCCGGGGTCGGGCCGGAGGCGGTGGTCAGCCATATCGAGGCGAGTCGTCGCGCCGCATGCACCGCGTACGTGACCTTCGAGCGGAAGTTCATGGACGACCTCAAACCGTACGCCTTCCGCACCACCGACTGCGGCGCCACCTGGACGAGCCTCGCGGGGAACCTCCCCGAAGGCGCGTACCTGCAGGTGCTGCGCGAGGATCCCAAGAATCCTGACGTGCTCTATGCGGGGACGGAGATCGGGCTCTACGTCAGCGTCACCGGCGGCGGCGACTGGTTCCGCCTCGGTGGCAACCTGCCGGCCGTCCCCGTGCACGAGGTGCTCGTGCACGGGCGCGAGAACGACCTCATCGTCGCGACCCATGGCCGTGGGGCGTGGATCCTCGACGACGCCTCGGTGATCCAGGAGCTCGCCGCGGCGGCGGCGAAGCCGGCGCATCTCTTCGCGATGCGCACGGCGACGCGGTTCGCCACCAAGATGAACAAGGGCTCCCTCGGCGACGACCTCTTCCGCGGACCGAACCCGGCCTATGGCGCCCTCATCCGCTATCACCTGAAGGCGTCGCCGGCGGCAGGGACCACGTCGAAGATGGAGATTGTCGACGAGGCCGGGCGGGTGATTCGCACCTACGCGAAGATCCCGACCGCGGCCGGGATCAACACCACCGCATGGGACCTCGCGCATGAGGCGGCGCGTCCGCGGCGTGCGCCGGCGGCGGACGCCACCCCTGGCGGCGATGATGGCGAGGGCGGCTTCGGCGGCGGGGGGGGGCCACGCGCCCTGCCCGGCCGCTACACCGTGCGTCTCACCATCGGCACGCAGGTGCTCGAGCAGCCGGTGATGGTGCGCGTCGATCCCACCGCCCGCACCACGCCCGAGGGGCTCCGCGCGCAGTTCGACCTCGCGATGCAGTTGCGGGACCTCGTCTCGCAGGCGAACGACACCCTCCGCGCTCTTGACGCACGCAAGGGGGAGCTCGAGGCGCGTCGCCGCGCGGCCGAGGCGCTCCCGAACCAGGAGGGCGCCGCGGTGGTGCAGGGGCTGACGACGGAACTGGCCGAGGTGGACGCGTTGATCACGACCCTCACGAAGCCGGCGAACTATCCCTACTGGAGCGAGGGGCCGCGCGTGACCGAGCGGCTCGGCGGCCTCCAGCGCAACGTCGATGCGGGGCACTTCCCGCCCACGGCGCCGCAGCAGGCGCTCTCACGCGAACTCGCGACCGAGCTCAAGCAGGCGCTCGACCGCGTGCAGAAGTACCTGGGGCGCTACCTGACGATGTGAGGGGGGGACGTGAATGCGGCACCGATGCTCCGAGCATCGGTGCCGCATTCGTGTGGTTGACTAAATAGCTGGGGCGGGACTCGAACCCGCGACCCCGGCATTATGAGTGCCGTGCTCTAACCGGCTGAGCTACCCAGCCACACCTTCCACAAACCACGAGGCGGCCGGTTCGGATGAACCGACCGCCTCGAACATAGCGGGGGCGGGATTTGAACCCGCGACCTTCGGGTTATGAGCCCGACGAGCTACCAGGCTGCTCCACCCCGCGGTAGTCTTTAAAATCTAGGCGACAGGTGCACCGGATTCAAGGTGTCGACGAGGCGTGCAGGGCGTGATCAGGGATCCACGAACCGATAGAGCAGCTCCCCCTCCCGGACCATCCCGAACTCCTCCCGGGCGATCCGCTCCTGGGTCGCCGGATCCGACTCGACCAGCCGCTTCCGCTCCCGCAGCCCCTGCACCACCCGCTCCAGCGAATCGACGCGCGCCCGGGCCTCCTGGACCCGGCCACGCTGCCGCAGGAGGTCGGTGGTCCCGTACTCCCCCCCCTGCACCGCCCAGAACGCCACGAAAAGCCAGAGCCCCCAGAGGGCGAGCCGACGCGCGATCGCCTTGGGGTCCCGCTCCTCGCGCCGGCCCTTCGCCATCAGCCCTCGATCCCGTACAGCGCCCCGCCCGGGAACTCGGCGTGGGCCCCGAGCTCCGCCTCGATCCGCAGGAGCTGGTTGTACTTGGCCACGCGATCGGTGCGGCTCGCCGAGCCGGTCTTGATCTGCCCCGCGTTGGTCGCGACGGCGAGGTCGGCGATGAAGGTGTCCTCGGTCTCACCGGAGCGATGCGAGATGATCGAGGCATACCCGTTCCGCCCCGCCATCTCGATCGTCTCGAGCGTCTCGGTGAGCGTCCCGATCTGATTCACCTTCACGAGGATCGCATTCGCGACATCCTCCTCGATCCCGCGCGCGAGGAACTCGACATTCGTCACGAAGAGGTCGTCGCCGACGAGTTGCACGCGATCGCCGATCGCCTCGGTCATCTGGCCCCACCCCGCCCAATCCCCCTCGGCCAATCCATCCTCGATCGAGACGATGGGATACTTATTCAACCACTTCGCATACATCTCGATCATCTGTTCGGCGGTCTTGGTCCCCGCCCCGCTCTTCTTGAAGGTGTACTTCCCCTTGGTGAAGAGCTCGCTCGCCGCGCAGTCGAGCGCGAGCGCGATCTCCGTCCCGGGCGCGTAGCCCGCGGCCTCGATCGCCTCGATCACCACGTCGAGCGCCGCCTGATCGCTCGCGAGGTCGGGGGCGAAGCCCCCTTCGTCACCGACGCCGGTCGAGAGCTTCCGCTTCACGAGGACCTTCTTGAGCGCGTGGAAGACCTCGGTCCCCATCCGGAGCGCGTCGCTGAAGCTCGTCGCCCCCACGGGGACGATCATGTACTCCTGGAAGTCGACGGTGTTGGTCGCGTGCGCGCCGCCATTCAGGATGTTCATGAGCGGCACCGGGAGGGTACGTGCCATCGGGCCACCGAGGTACTTGTGCAGCGGGAGGTCGACGCTGGCCGCCGCCGCCCGCGCCGACGCCATCGAGACGGCAAGCATGGCGTTGGCCCCGAGCCGAGCCTTGGTCTTGGTGCCATCGAGGGCGATGAGGGTGCGATCGATGGTGAGCTGCTCGGTGACATCGAGGCCGATCAGCGCCGGCTCGATCAGTCGACTGACGTTCGCGATCGCCTTCTGGACGCCCCGGCCGAGGTAGCGCGCGGCATCGCCATCACGCAATTCGTTGGCCTCATGTTCCCCGGTGGAGGCGCCACTCGGGACCGCGGCGCGGCCGTAGGTGCCATCCTCGAGGATGACATCGGCTTCGACGGTGGGGTTGCCGCGCGAGTCGAGGATCTCACGGGCCTGGACGGCGAGGATGGTAGACATCAGGGGTCAGGTGGCAGGGGTCAGGGATCAGATGGCGCGCACGAAAGATATCGGATCAGGCCGAGCCGTACGGCGGGGAGACGACGCCGTAACGCTCGCGCGCACAGGTGGCCATCGCTTCATACGTCCGCTTGGCGAGCGCGTCGCGATCGTCGTGGGTGAGGCCGGCGGTCGGGATCGGGGGGAGGTAGTGCAGATGGATCGTTCCCGGGTAGACCCGGAAGGTCCCGCGTGGGGCGAGCTCGAGCACCCCGTACACGAACATCGGGACGACCGGGACCTGGGCCTGGATGGCCAAGACGAACGGGCCCCTCTTGAAGGGACGGAGCGGATAGGCGCGCCCGCGCGTCCCCTCGGGATAAACGCCAACCGAGGCGCCGGCGCGGATGCGCTCGGTGGCGGTGGTGTAGGCCCCGAACGCGGCCTTCCGGTTCGCCCGCTCGATCGGGATCATCCCCGCATGACGCATCGACGGCCCGAGGATCGGGACCCGGAAGAGCTCCGCCTTCGCCACGAACTTGATCCACGGGAGGTGTCCCCCGAGGGCGAGGACGTCGAGGATGCTCAGGTGATTGGCGACGAAGATGTGCCCCGCCCCCCGCTTGTGCTCCACGCCATGCTCTTGGACGCGAATGCCGGCCATCCAGAGGGCGAAGCGCCCCCACCGGCGCGGTGCCAGCGCATAGGTCGAGTGCGGCCCGTCCGGCACCCGGAGCAGGGCGGCCACGATGCAGCTCCCGCCGAAGAGGATCGTCCCGACGGCGACGCTGAGCTGGAAGATCAGGAAACGGAGGAAGGACATCATCTGGCGAAGTGATCGTGGGCCGACGGGAGTTCCACCGCACCACCGCGGTCGAGGAGGCGCACCGATCCCGCGGGGCCCGGGACGACCCGACCGATCGCGGTGAGTGCGAGGCCCGCCTGTGCCGCGGAGAAGGCCGGCGCATCGAGCGCCGCCGCGGTGAGGAGCAGCTCATACTCCTCACCGCTCGCGAGTGCCTCGCGCGGCGTCACGCCCTCACTGACAGGGAGGCACTCGAGGTCGATCTCGGCGCAGACGCCGCTCGCCGCCGCGAGATGCGCGAGGTCCCCCGCCAGCCCATCGGAGAGATCGATCGCCGCCGTCGCACCCTGCTGGGCGCACCAGCGTGCAGCCGCGATCCGCGCCTCGGGGCGCGCGAAGCGTGCCCGATGCGCCAGCGTCGGTGCGCGCCCCGCGAGCCAGGCACCGAGCGCGGCGCCTGGGCCACCGAGCCGCCCGGTCACGTAGATCGCATCGCCCACCCGCGCCCCGCTACGCGCGAGGGGATGCGCCGCATGGCCGAGCACGGTGATCGCGAGGGCGAGACGGTCCCCAGCGGTCACGTCCCCCCCGACGATCGGGATGTCACCGTGCGCCGCCGCCTCCCCGATCCCGTGCGCGATCGGCGTGAGCGCATCGCGCCACGCGGTGGGGACGGTGAGGGCGAGGAGGACACCGAGCGGGGCGGCCGCCATCGCCGCGAGATCGGAGAGCGCCGCCATCGTCGCGCGCCACCCGATCTCCTCCGGCGTGAGCCATTCCCGACGGAAGTGCACATGCTCGACGGTGGTGTCGGTGCTCACCACGAGCTTGGAGCCCGGCGGTACGTCGAGCACCGCGCCATCATCGCCGATCCCCCGCGCGCGCGGCCCCCACGCCGCAAGGAGGGTGCGGATGGCGTCGAACTCGGCGCCGGGTCCGAGGGGGAGGTGCGTGGTCATCGCGCCGCTCCGACGGCGGGGAGTGCCGCACGAACGGGTGCGACTGGCAGGGGATCATCGAGACGCCACACCATCGGGAGCGCGTCGATGACATCGATGAGATTCGTCCCGCGCACGGAGCGCCGTCCGTGCTGCTCGAGTCCCGGCGCCTCGATCCCCGCCGCGATCTCCCCCGCGCGACCATGCACCCAGGCGCCGGCGGCCGCCGCGACGAAGGGATCCCCGAGCTGCGCGAGGAGGGTGGCGACGATCCCGCTCAACACATCCCCGCTCCCCCCCGTCCCGAGCGCTGGGCTCCCCGCGGCCACGACCGCCACGCGACCATCGGGGGCGGAGATCACCGTCGGCGGTCCTTTGAGGAGGACCACCGCGCCGAGCGTCTTGGCAAGCTCTGCCCCCACGATGAACCGGTTCGCGAGGATCGCCGCGGGATCGAGCCGCATCAATCGCGCCGCCTCCACCGGATGCGGGGTCACGATCGCGGGGCGCGCGCCGAGCAAGGAGCCCAGGGTGCGCGGCTCCCCTTCGAAGACGTTGAGCGCATCGGCATCGAGCACCACCGGGCCACGCCAGGTCACCAGAAGACGCTCGACGAGCGCCCGCGACTTAGTCCCCATCCCGAGTCCGGGGCCGAGGAGGAGGAGATGCGACCACTCGAGGACTGGGGTCTGTTCCTCCTCGGTCATCGGCCATCGTGCCGCCATCGCCTCGGGCAACGCCCCCTGCACCACCGGGACGTTGGTGGGCGCGACGAGGAGCCGCACCATCCCGATCCCGCTGCGCAGGGCGCCGCGTGCCGCGAGCGCCGGGGCCCCGGCCATCCCATCCCCGCCCCCGACGATCGTGATCCGCCGCCGCACCCCCTTGTGCGCCGCCGCTGGGATCGGCGGCACCGCCGCGCGCACCCATTCGGCGTCGATCAACTCGGGGCCGAAGGCGCGCGCCGCGTTTCCATCGACGAGCGCACCGAGCCCGATATCGAGTACGACGAGCGCCCCCGTCTCATCACGCCGGAGCAGGAGCCCCTGTTTCATGGCATCGAAGGTCACGGTGCAGTCAGCGTGGACCACGCGCCCCCCGGCACCACTGGTGGCATCGATCCCGCTCGGGATATCGACCGCGACCACGCGCGCACCGGTCGAACGGAGCGCACCGATCCGAGCGATCGCGTCGGCGAGCACGCCGCGAGGCTCGCCCTTGGCCCCCGTGCCGAGGAGTGCATCGACGACCACCGCGGGCGCCGTGACCGCGCCGCGCTCCGCCGCCCGCTCGAGCGCCACCGAGGCCGCTCCCTTGGCGCGCTGTGCATCAGCGGAGGTCGGCTCACCGAGCGACTCGACCTGTACGGGGCACCCTTCGTGCGCGAGCACACCGGCGATCACCCAACCGTCGCCCCCATTGTTCCCGGTGCCCACGAAGACGATTGCACCCTGGGTGCGCACCGCAGGGTAGTGCGCGAGGATCACCGCCGCCGTGCCTTCACCGGCAGCCCGCATGGCATCATACGAGGACCGCCCCGCCGCGAAGGCCTGATCCTCGCGCGCACGCATCCCCGCCGCGGTGCAGACTCGGACCGTCATGGCTGTGGCCACCGCGAGGTCATGGCGCGCCCTACGCGGTCGGGACCGCGTGCCAGGGATAGTTGCGGTCGAAGGCGTCGGTGAAGTCGAAGACGTCGACGAAATCCGCCTTGTCATCGTTGGGCTGCGCATGGAGCAGCCCGACGTCGACGAGGGTGAAGACCACCTCGCCGAGGTCACCGGAGGCGCGGATCCCCCAGTGCTCGAGCACGCTGCGCGCGAGCACGCCATAGCGCTCGAGCGCGAGGTCACGACACCCCAGTGCGAGCTCCCGCCCGGTGAGATGGCGCCGCTCGATCAACCGCTGCTGACAGAACTCGAGCGCCGCGAGGACGAAGAGATAGGCGCGCTCATCGTACCGCGACTCCTTGAGTCGGATACGATCCATCACCCCGTCGCGGAAGGCGAGTTCAGCCATCGATCGATCCGGCACGGGGGCGCATCGGCAACGCGCTCAGAGGTAGAGCGGGAAGGCGGCGGTCAGCGCGTGCACGTCGGCCTTCACCGCCGCGAGCACCGCCGCGTCGGTCGGCGCGGCCAGCACGCGATCGACCAACGCCGCGATCCTGACCATCTCCGGCTCCCGCATCCCGCGTGTCGTCACCGCTGGTGTCCCGATGCGGATCCCACTCGTCACGAAGGGCGACTGCGTCTCCTTGGGCACGGTGTTCTTGTTCACCGTGATCCCCGCCGCGTCGAGCGCCTGCTCCGCCACCTTCCCCGTGAGCGCGGCGCTCTTCGGCCGGAGGTCGCAGAGCATCAGGTGATTGTCGGTGCCACCGGAGACGACGTGCACGCCGTGCGACTGCAACGCCGTCGCCATCGCCTTGGCGTTCCGCACCACCTGCTCGCAGTACGTCGTGAACGCTGGATCGAGTGCCTCCTTGAACGCCACCGCCTTGGCGGCGATCACATGCTCGAGCGGCCCCCCCTGGGTCCCGGGGAACATCGCCTTGTCGATCGCCTTGGCATGCGCGGCCTTGCAGAGGATCAGCCCGCCACGCGGCCCACGCAGCGTCTTGTGCGTGGTGGTGGTGATCACATCGGCGTACGGGACCGGACTGGGGTAGACGCCCGTCGCGGCGAGCCCCGCGAAGTGCGCCATGTCGACCATGAAGATCGCCCCGACCTCACGCGCCGCCTCGACGAACTGCGCGTAGTCAAGCACACGCGAGTAGGCGCTGTATCCGGCGATGATGAGCTTGGGGCGCTCCTTCCGCGCGAGCTCGCGCATCTGCGCGTAGTCGATCAGCCCTTCGCCGGTGACCCCGTAATGCACCGCCCGATAGTTGAGCCCGGAGAAGTTGACGGGGGAACCATGCGTGAGATGCCCCCCCTGCGAGAGGTCGAGCCCGAGGATGGTGTCCCCTGGCTTGAGGAAGGCGAGGAAGACCGCCGCATTGGCGGTCGCTCCCGAGTGGGGCTGCACGTTCGCGTGCTCGGCACCGAAGAGCTCCTTGGCCCGGTCGATCGCGAGCTGCTCGATCTTGTCGACGACCTCACACCCACCGTAGTAGCGCTTCCCGGGAAGCCCCTCGGCGTACTTGTTGGTGAGGATCGACCCCGCCGCCTCGAGCACCGCGGGCGAGACGAAGTTCTCGCTCGCGATGAGCTCGATCCCCTCGCTCTGCCGCCGCGTCTCCTCCCCGATCAGCGCCGCGATCTCGGGGTCGCTCCCCGCGAGCGCCGCGCTCGGGAGTCGTCGCTCCCACTGGTTCCAGGTGAGGGTGTGCTTCCCGTCTGCCGTCCCGCTCATCATGCCTCCGGTTCGATCTTCTTGACGCGCGACTCGTGGCGCCCCCCCTCGAATGGGGTGGCCAGCCAGGTCGTCAGGATCTTCGTCGCCTCGGCCTCGCTCAGGAACCGCGCCGGGAGGACGAGGACGTTGGAATCGTTGTGCTGCCGTGAGAGCGCCGCGACCTCCGGTGACCACGCGACCGCCGCGCGGACCCCGTGATGCCGATTGGCGGCATAGGCCATCCCGAGCCCCGTCCCGCAGAGGAGGATCCCGCGCTTCGCGCGCCCCTCCTCCACCTGCGCGGCCACCGGGTGCGCGTAATCGGGATAGTCGGTCGACGCCGTCGAGTGGGTCCCGACGTCGTCGACCGCATAGCCCAACCCCGTCAACACCGCCTCGAGCTTCTCCTTCAGCTCGAACCCGGCGTGATCCGAGCCGATCGGGATGCGCTCCGGCTGACTCATGCCTCCTTCCGCGGCCACTGTGGCCAGGTGCGGACCATCCCCGCCACCGCCGCGATCCGCTGCTCGGCAAGCTTGTCGGCCGCCACGTACGTGTACACCTGCTGTTCCTTGGCGATGCGATAGACACCGAGGACGGTGTCATAGATCTCATCGGCCTTGCGAAGCGCACGCTCGCGCGTCCAGCCGGCGAGCTCGCCGTAGACGTTGATCACGCCGCCGGCGTTCGCGACGAAATCCGGAGCGTAGTCGATCCCCGCCTTGGCGAGCATCTCGCCATGCTTCTCGGGCTCGAGGAGCTGGTTGTTCGCGCCGCCGCAGACGATCTCGACCTTGAGCTTGTGGATCGTCTGATCGTTGAGGATCGCGCCGAGGGCGCAGGGGGCGAAGATGTCGGCCTTGGCGGCGTAGATCGCATCCCCCTCGACGGCCGTCGCGCCGAACTCCTTCACCGCATGCGCGACCTTCTCGGCGCGGATATCGCTCACGATGAGCTTGGCTCCGGCCGCATGGAGCTCCTTGCAGAGGTAGGTGCCGACGTTCCCCATCCCCTGCACGCTGATCGTCTTGCCGCCGAGATCCGACGAGCCCCAGCGATGCATCGCTGAGGCCTGGATGGCGCGGAAGACGCCGTGCGCGGTGACCGGCGAGGGATCGCCCGACTTGTTCGCGAGCCCCGCGACGTAGTCGGTCTCCATATGGACGAAGTCCATGTCGGCGGTGCTCGTGCCGACATCCTCCGCCGTCACATAGCGCCCGCCGAGCGACTCGACGAAGCGACCGTGGGCACGGAAGATCATCTCCCGATTGGGGGTGCGATTGTCCCCGATGATGACCGACTTCCCGCCCCCGAGGTTGAGGCCGGCGACGGCGTTCTTGTACGTCATCCCGCGCGCGAGACGGAGCGCGTCGACGATCGCCTCCTCATCGGAGGCGTAGGTCCAGAAGCGCGTGCCGCCAAGGGCGGGGCCAAGCGTCGTGTCGTGGATCGCGATGATGCCGCGATAGCCGGCGGTCTCATCGGCGCAGATGACGAGCTGCTCGTGGCCCAGCTTCGCGATGGTGTCGAAGAGCTTCATTTGGTCAGGTATCAGGGGACAGGTGCTAGGGGACAGGGACTGCGACTACGAACCGCTCACTGCCGCGCGGCCGATCACGACGCGCTGGACTTCCGATGTCCCCTCGTAGATCTCCGTGACCTTGGCGTCACGGAAGTAGCGCTCCACGGGGTACTCCTTCACATAGCCATAGCCGCCGAAGAGCTGCACGGCATTGGTGGTCACCCACATCGCGGTCTCGCTGGCGAAGAGCTTGGCCATCGAGGCCTGCGTCCCGATGTCGACCCCACGATCCTTGGCGGCGGCCGCCATGTGGAGCAGGCTGCGCGCCGCGGTGATACGCGTGGCCATATCGGCCAGCTTGAACTGGACCGCCTGGAACTCGGCGATCGGCTTCCCGAACTGTTTCCGCTCCACCACGTAGGCGCAGGCGGCCTCGTACGCGGCGCGTGCGATCCCGATGGCCTGTGCGGCGATCCCGAGGCGCCCATGTTCGAGTGAACGCATGGCGTAGGTGAATCCCATCCCTTCCTCGCCGAGCAACCGGTCGGCGGGGACACGCATCCCGTCGAAGACGAGCTGTACCGTCGGGGAGGCGCGCATCCCCATCTTGTCCTCCTTCTTTCCGACCGAGTACCCGGGGAGATCAGGGGTGATGATGAAGGCGGAGATCCCCTTCGCCCCCTTCCGCGCGTCGGGGGTATCGGTGCGGGCCATGGCGAGGATCACGCCGGCATGCGTCCCGCTCGTCACCCACGACTTGGCGCCGTCGAGGATCCAGTGGTCCCCCTCGCGGCGCGCCTGACAGCGGAGCGAGGCGGCATCGGAGCCCGAGTCGGGCTCGGAGAGGGCGAAGGCCCCGAGCAGCTCCCCACGCGCCATCGGCGCCAAGAAGCGCGCCTGCTGCGCCGCCGACCCGAAGTGGAGGAGCATCTGCGTCGGGAGCGAGTTGTGCACCGACATCATGACGGCGGTGCTCGCGTCGGCGACGGCGATCTCCTCGAGCGCCAAGAGATAGCTCCGCGCATCGAGCCCCAAGCCGTCGTGCTCGCTCGGCAGGAGCATCCCGAGGAAGCCGAGCTCGCCGAGCTTCGGGATCAGCGACGGCTCGAAGTGCGCGTCACGGTCCCACGCGGCAGCATTCGGGCGAAGCTGCTCATCGGCGAAGGCGCGCGCCGTCTCGACGATCGCGCGCTGCTCCTCGGTGAGCTCGAGCAACGGGTCGGTCATCGGCGGTGCGCTGGGGGGAGAATGCGACGCATCGACTCAGGCCTTCCGGTAGTCATAGAAGCCGCGCCCTGACTTACGGCCATACCACCCCGCCGCCACGTAGCGCTTGAGGAGCGGGCAGGGCCGGTACTTCGGGTCACCGAGCCCCTCGTGGAGCACCTCGAGGATCGCGACGCAGGTATCGAGCCCGATGAAGTCGGCCAGCGTGAGCGGCCCCATCGGATGATTCATCCCGAGCGTCATCACCTGATCGACCGCCTCGGGGGTCCCGACCCCCTCCATCACGGCGTAGCAGGCCTCGTTGATCATCGGCATCAGGATCCGGTTCGCGAGGAAGCCGGGATAATCGTTCGCCTCGACGGGGATCTTCCCGAGCGCCTTCGAGAGCTCGACCGTCCGCGCATTCACCGCATCGGTGGTCGCCTGCCCGCGGATCACCTCGACGAGCTTCATCACCGGGACGGGATTCATGAAGTGCATCCCGATCACCTGCTCCGGGCGCTTCGTCACCGCCGCGATCTCGGTGATCGAGATCGAGCTCGTGTTCGTCGCGAGGATCGCCCCGGCATCAGCGAGACGGTCGAGCTCGCGGAAGATCTGGAACTTGAGCTCCTTCCGCTCGGTCGCGGCCTCGACGATCACCGTCGCACCCTTCACGGCCTCAAGCGAGGTCGCCGTCGCGATGCGCCCTAAGGTCGCGGCCTTCGCCGCCTCGTCGATCGTCCCCTTCTTCACCTGGCGATCGAGGTTCCCCCCGATCGTCGCGAGCGCCTTGGTGAGCGCCTCGGCCGAGACATCGATCAACGTGACCGGGAACCCCTGCATCGCGCAGACATGCGCGATCCCGTTCCCCATCTGGCCGGCGCCGACCACGGCGAACCGATCCGTCCCCATCGTCATCAGACCATCTCCACGCTGAGGGCCACCGCGTTCCCGCCACCGAGGCAGAGCGTCGCGAGGCCGGTCGACTTCCCACGCGCCTTGAGGGCGTGCACCAGGGTCACGAGGATCCGCGCCCCGCTGGCGCCGATCGGATGACCGAGCGCGATCGCCCCGCCATTCACGTTGACGCGCGCCTCGTCCCACCCGAGCGCATCGCCATCGGCGAGCGCCTGCGAGGCAAAGGCCTCGTTGGCCTCGATCAGATCGTAGTCCCCGATCGACGCCCCGGTCTTCGCCATGAGATTCCGCACGGCGACGATCGGCGCGAAGAAGAGATCCTGCGGATCGCCGCCGCCGGAGGCATAGCCGGTGATCCGCGCGAGGATCGGGAGCCCATGCGCTTTCGCATACGCCTCGGAGGCTACGACGACTGCGGCGCCCCCATCGTTCAGCCCCGGCGCGTTCCCCGCCGTCACGGTGAGCTCACTCGGGCTCATCTCCTTGGGCGCGTCCTTCGCGAACGCCGGCTTCAATGCCCCGAGCGCTTCTATCGACGTATCGGCGCGCGGCGACTCATCGGCGTTCACCATGGTCGGCCCCTTCTTTCCCGGGATCTCCACTGGGACGATCTCCGCGTCGAACCGCCCCGCCTTCATCGCCTCGACCGCCAACTGATGCGAGCGATACGCGAAGGCATCCTGCCGCGCACGCGTGATCCCCGCCTTCTTCGCGGTGTACTCCGCGTGTCCGCCCATGTGGCGATCGTAGAAGGCGCACCAGAGCCCATCGGAGATGAGCCCATCGGCCATGGTCTGCGCGCCGAACTTCACCCCGGTGCGCATCCCGCGTACGTAGTGCGGCGCGTTCGACATCGACTCCTGCCCGCCCGCCACCAGCAGCTGTTCGTCACCGGCGCGGATCGCCTGCGCCGCCATCATCACCGCCTGTAGCCCGGAGCCGCAGACCTTGTTGATGGTGACCGCGGGGACGGTGCCCGGGATCCCGGCCTTGATCATCGCCTGGCGCGCCGGGGCCTGTCCGACGCCGCCCTGGAGCACGTGGCCCATCAGCACCTCACCGATCGCACTTCCATCGACACCGGCACGCTCGACGGCGGCCCGGATCGCGATCGCACCGAGGTCGGAGGCCTGCAACGAGCTCAACCCGCCGAGGAATCGGCCGATCGGGGTGCGAGCCGCGCTCACGATGACTGGGGTACGCTCACTCGACATCAGAGGATCACCGACGGTTAGAGAGGATGAAGGAATTCAGGGGGAGCGACGCGTCGAGTTGAAGCCGATCGACGCGCCAACGGCCGGAAGGAGGGCGATGAGGTTGGCGGTCGCCCAGCGCCCCCTGGTGCGCATCCCCGAGGGGGGATTGAGCTCGGGACCGAGGAGGACCCGCGCGAGTGCCATCGAGGCGGCGAATCCGACACCGGCGCCCAACGCCGTCGCATCGAAGTCGCCGGACTGGTCGCCGAGACTCCCGATCCCATACACGACCCCAGCGGTCGCGAGCCCGCCGCCGATGGTACCGGTCGCGAACCCCACCTGGCGGATCGTCGGCTCGTGCTCGCTCCCGAGGCGCTGCACGATCTCCTCACCCACATAGCGCCCGATGATGAAACCGCCGATCCCCGCATAGGCGCCGAGCACCACCTCGCCCGCAACGCGTGCCGGCTCGAGTCGTGGCTTGGGTTGCTGCTGCCCCTCAGCCGCCCTCGCCGTCGCGACGAGCGCGAGCATCACCATCGCGAGGCGCGCGGCGCGCATCACTCCGCTCCGGCGGAGGACGGGGTGAGCGCGCGGGTGCGGATCTCCTCGGTCACCCGGGCGATGAAGGCGTCGAGCGCGACGACCTCCTGCTTCTTCCCGGCCCCGCGCACGCGGACGGCGACCTGCCCCGCCTCCGCCTCACGCTTACCCAAGACGAGCATGTACGGGGTCTTCTGGATCTCGCCGTCGCGGATGCGGTAGTTGAGGGTGTCACTGCGCGCATCGAGGTGCGCGCGCACCCCCGCGGCCTTGAGCGCCGCCGTCACCTGCTCGGCGTACGGGAGGAGCTCGTCGGAGATCGGGAGGACGCGGACCTGCTCCGGCGCGAGCCAGACCGGGAAGGCGCCCGCGAAGTGCTCGATGAGGATCGCGAGGAAGCGCTCGAACGACCCGCTCACCGCGCGGTGGATCACCACCGGACGATGCGCGGCGTTGTCCTCGCCGGTGTAGGTGAGGTCGAAGCGCTCCGGCGCATTGTAGTCGAGCTGGATCGTCCCGAGCTGCCAGGCGCGGCCGATCGAGTCGAGCACGTCGAAGTCGATCTTGGGGCCGTAGAAGGCACCGTCGCCGGGCTTCATCTCATACGGCCGCCCAGTGGCGTCGAGCGCCGCGCGGAGCGCCCCCTCGGCGCGATCCCACAGCTCATCGGAGCCGATCCGCTGTTCCGGGCGCGTCGCGAACTTGAGCCGGGCCTCGAGCCCGAAGGTGTCGTAGTACGCGAGGATGAAGCGCATGAGGAACGCGACCTCATCGGCGATCTGGTCCTCGCGCAGGTACACATGGCAATCGTCCTGCGAGAACTGCCGCACGCGGGTCAGCCCGGAGAGCGCCCCCGAGATCTCATTGCGGTGGAGCGCATCGAAGGTGACGTAGCGCTTGGGGAGCTCTCGATACGAATGCTTGTCCGACCCGAAGTAGAGATGGTGGGACGGGCAATTCATCGGCTTGAGCGAGAAGTCGTGCTCCCCCGTCTCGTTGTCGAGGACGAGGAACATGTTCTCCTTGTACTTCCCCCAGTGCCCCGACTGCTCCCAGAGTCGCTTGTGGTAGAGGAGCGGGGTCTTGATCTCGAGAAAGGCGTCCTGCTGCCGCTCGCGGATGAACCCCTCGAGCGTGTTCCAGAGTTGCGTCCCCTTCGGCGTCCAGAAGGCGGCGCCCGGCGCCTGCGGGAAGAACTGGAAGAGATCGAGCTGCTTCCCCACCACGCGGTGGTCGCGCTTGCGCGCCTCCTCGATCCGATGGAGATGCCCCGCGAGCTCGTCCTTCTTGAAGAAGGCGGTCGCGTAGATGCGCTGCAGCATCTGCCGCTTCTCGTCACCGCGCCAATAGGCACCGGCCGCCGAGAGCAGCTTGAAGTGCTTCAGATACGAGGTATCGGGGACGTGCGGGCCGCGGCAGAGATCGGTGAACGGACCGTCGGTGTAGGTCGAGAGGATCTCGTCCGACCCCTCGAAGTCCTCAAGGCGCTCCAACTTGAGCGGATCATCGGCGAAGACCCGCTTCGCCTCCGCCTGGGAGACCTCGGCCCGCACAAAGGGGAAGGCCTCGGCGACCACCTTCCGCATCTCCGCCTCGAAGGCCTCGAGGTCCTCTGGCGTGAAGGGCCGCTCGACCTCGAAGTCGTAGTAGAAGCCGTCGTCGATCGCGGGGCCGAAGCCGATGTGCGCGTCCGGCCGGAGGCGACGCACCGCAGTCGCCAGGATGTGCGCGCCCGAATGCCGAAGGACGGCGAGGGCGCGCGGGTCCTTCTCCGTGATGACCTGGAAGCTCCCGCTCTGGCGGATCGGGGTCATCAGGTCCTGCACCTCCCCCTCCACCGCGACGGCGATCGCCGCCTGCAGGAGCCGGGGCCCGATCGTCGCGACGACGTCGCGGGCCAGGGTGCCGGGGGCGACCTCGCGGGTCGCCCCATCGGGGAGGGTCAGGATGAAGGGCGCGGCGTCGACCATATCGGGGGAAAGCTAGCCGCCCGCCGAGTGGGGGCCAACCACGCCAACCCCAAGCGCGGCGCGTGGATGCGCCCCCTCCGAGCGGCTAGCTTTCACGGATGTCCGAGACCCCGTCCGCCGCCCCCGATTTCCCCACCCATTTCGACTTCTCGACCGCCGAACGCGAGCTGAGCGCCGCGTGGGAGGGGGCTGGACTCTTCCGGGCCGAGGCCGACCGGACGACCCGCTGTGGTGGGGACCGCGACCCCTTCACCGTCCTGATCCCCCCGCCGAACGTGACGGCGGTGCTCCATGTGGGGCATGGGCTCAACAATACGGTGCAGGATGTGATCGTCCGGTGGCGCCGCATGTCGGGGGACGAGGCGCTCTGGCTCCCGGGGACCGACCATGCCGGGATCGCCACGCAGAACGTCGTCGAGAAGCAGCTCGCCAAGGAGGGGAAGACCCGCTTCGACCTGGGCCGCGAGGCCTTCGTGAAGCGGACCGAGGCCTTCGTCGAGGAGACCGGGGGGACGATCCTCCGCCAGCTCCGCGCGATCGGCGCCTCCGCCGACTGGTCCCGCACCGCCTACACCTTCTCCCCCGCCCTCTCCAAGGCGGTCCGCGAGGCCTTCGTACGCCTCTATGAGAAGGGGTTGGTCTACCGTGGCCATCGTGTGATCCACTGGTGCCCGCGTTGCCTCACCTCGCTCTCGGACGAGGAGGCGGAGTTCCACGACAGCCAGGGGAAGCTCTACCACATCGCTTACCCGCTGGCCGATGACCCCTCGAGGAGCATCACGATCGCGACCACGCGGCCGGAGACGATGCTCGCCGACGTCGCCGTCGCGGTGCACCCGGAAGACGCGCGCTACGCCGACCTCGTCGGGAAGGAGCTGACCCTCCCCCTCGTCGGGATCCGCATCCCGGTGATCGCCGACGCCTACGTGGAGAAGGACTTCGGCACCGGCGCGCTCAAGATCACGCCGGCGCACGATGCCAACGACTTCGAGGTCGGCGCGCGGCATCAGCTCGGGCGCCCGGTGGTGATCGATGCCGAGGGCCGGATCCGTGCCGTCGCCGACGCCGCGGGCCGCATCCCCGCCGCTCTCGAGGGGCTCGATCGCTTCGAGGCGCGCAAGAAGGTGGCCGAGCTGCTCGAGGCGGCAGGCGTGCTCGTGAAGGTCGCCGAGCATCCGAACAGCATCCGGCGCTGCTATCGCTGCGACACCGTGGTCGAGCCGCGCCTCTCGCAGCAGTGGTTCGTGAAGATGGCGCCGCTCGCCGAGCCCGCCCTCGCCGCGGTGCGCGATGGGACCATCCGGCTCCTCCCAGAGAAGTGGGAGAAGGTCTACATCAACTGGCTCGAGGGGATCCGCGACTGGAACATCTCGCGTCAGCTCTGGTGGGGACATCGCATCCCCGTCTGGACCTGCGGCGACTGCGGCGCGGTCTCGGCGCTTCGTGAGGATCCGAGCGCCTGTCCGTCGTGCGGCTCCGCGAAGCTCGAGCAGGACCCCGACGTCTTCGACACCTGGTTCTCCTCTGGGCTCTGGCCGATCTCCACCCTCGGCTGGCCTGACGAGAACGCCAAGGACCTCAAGGCCTTCTTCCCGAGTGACGTGCTCGTCACCGCGCCAGAGATCCTCTTCTTCTGGGTCGCGCGGATGATCATGACGGGGTACGCCTTCCAGGGGCGTCCTCCCTTCCACACGGTCTATCTCCACGGGACCGTGCGCGACATGCAGCATCGCAAGATGTCCAAGTCGCTCGGCAATGGGATCGATCCGCTCGACGTGGTCGAGCAGTTCGGCGCCGACGCGCTGCGCTGGACCCTGATCCAAGGGATGGGGCTCGGCGTCGACGTGATGCTCGACCCGAACGACCTCGAGAAGTCGTTCGCGCCAGGGCGCAACTTCGCGACGAAGCTCTGGAACATCGGCCGGTTCATCCTCCTCCAGGTCGGGGAGCAGCCGGTGCAACCGCTCGTACAGATCGACGCGGCACAGCTCGCGCTCGCGGATCGGTGGATCCTCGGGCGACTGCGTGCGACGATCGCCGAGTGCGATGCCGCACTGGGTCCAGCGCGTCCCACGAATGCGAGCGCGACCGCCGATGGCCATTGGCCCGAGGAGGCGCGGCAGGTCGGCCTCCGGCTCGATGCCTACGCCGAGGGGGCGCGGCGCTTCCTCTGGAACGAGCTCGCCGATTGGTATGTGGAGGCGGTGAAGGGACGACTCGCGCAGCCCGGTGCCGACCGCGAGGTCGCGCGCGCGGTGCTGGTGCATGTGATGGATCAGGGACTCCGCCTGCTCCACCCGATCATGCCCTTCGTGACGGAGTCGCTCTGGCAGCGCCTCCCCGGTACGCAACCCGGAGCCTTCCTCGCCGTCGCGCCCTGGCCGACGACGCAGGCCGCCGCCGCGCCCGAGGGGCGTGATTTCGAGGTGATCCGTGAGGCGATCGATGCGATCCGCGCGCTCCGCGCCGAGTATGGCGTGCAGCCCGGTGCAGGGATCCGCGCGCATGTGAGCGCGCACGCGGCGCGGGAGACGCTCCTGCGCGATGCGGCGTTGGTACAGCGCCTCGCGCGTTGTGAGCTCGATGGCGCGGCAGCGCCGAGCGGGGCGGCGGCACATGCCGTGCTTCCATCGGGGCTCGAACTCTCGCTCCCACTCGCGGGGATGGTCGATGTCGCGAAGGAACGCGCGCGACTCACCGGCGAGATCGAGGGGCTCACCAAGCAGCTCACCGGGCTGCGCGGGCGGCTCGCGAACGAATCGTTCACCGCCAAGGCGCCTGCCGCGGTGGTGGAGGCGGAGCGCGCGAAGGAGCGGGAGTGGACGGCGCGGGTCGATCAGTTGCAGTCGAAGCTCGCCGAGCTCGGCTCGTGAGAGGGATCGTCCCCGCGCTCGCGCTGCTCGTGGGATGCGCCTCGCCCGGTCAACCGCCGGGCGGGCCACCGGACACGGAGCCGCCCAAGGTGCTGCGCGTCACCCCGGACACCGGGAGCCGCAATGTCCGTGCCGATCGCATCACACTGCGGTTCGACGAGGTGGTGAACGAGCGCTCGACGCCGCGAGCGCCGACGCCGGCGCCGAGTCCGGCGGCAGGTGGACGGAGCACGGCTGCTGGCGGTCGGGGTGGGTCGAGCGGGATGACGGCCGGTGGGATGATGGGCGGCGGGATGACCGGCGGCTTCGGAGGAGGCGGATTCGGGGGCGGCGGCGCGAGTGGGAACTCGAGCCTCGCGAGCATGTTCGTGCTCTCCCCGAGCGATGGGCGCGACCGCATCAATTGGAAGCGGGAGGCGATCGAGGTCGTCCCGCGTGGCGGCTTCCGAGCACAGACCACCTATCGCATCGTCCTGTTCCCCGGGATGGGGGATCTGCGGGGGAACTATGCGCCGGAGGGCCTCGATCTCGTCTTCTCTACCGGCCCGGCGATCGCGAGCGGCGCGATCAGCGGCGCGCTCTTCGATTGGCCCGCTGGGAAGGTGGCGACGAATGCGCCGCTGGAAGCCTTCCTCCCAAGTGATACCCTCTTCCGCTGGCGCACCCGATCGGATTCCACCGGTCGTTTCTCCCTCGCCTACCTGTCCCCTGGCACGTATGTCCTCCGCGGCTGGGTCGACCAGAACAGCAACGGGATGATCGACGCGCGCGAGGCGCTCGACACCGCGACCGTGCGCGTCGACTCGTCGGCCACGGTCGAGCTCTACGCCTTCGCGCGCGATACGATCGGCCCGCGCATCGAGCAGGTGGAGATCGTCGATTCGATGGCGCTGAGGATCAGGTTCGACCGGCCGACCGCGGTCGACTGGGTGCCGACGGCGGAGACGCTCCACCTCCTGCGCACCGACAGCTCCGAGGTCCCGCTCGGTCCGCTGCTCGCCGGCGAACCGCTGGATTCAGCGATCGCGAAGGCCAAGGCGGCGCGGGCGGCGGTACGGGATTCGATCGCGAAGGACTCCGTCGCACGGGATACCACCGCACGGGATACCACCACGCGGGATACGACGCCGATCGCGGCGCGCGATACCCTCCCGAGAGGCGCGGCCCGGCCCCGCATGGACGCCCGTGAGGAGCGGCAGGCCCCTGTGGTGGCTGACTCCATCGCCGCCGACACGGTACACTCGGTCCCCCGCCCCGTGCTGCAACGGCCGATCCCCGCGCAGACCTGGGGCGCGGTGTTGACCGAGCCGCTGCCGCCCGGGCTCTATCGCGTGAAGCTTGCAAAGGTGCGCGGGATGAGTGGCGCAGTGCGCGATTCGGAGCGCGAGATCCGCCTGCGCCCACCGCCACCACCCAAGCGCGACTCCACCGCCACACCGCGCCCATCGAACGCGCCTCCTGGACGCGTGCCGTGACCTCCGCGCCGCGTGCCCTCCCCGCCGTCGGGTCGGTGATCGAGCGTGCGGCGATCCGAGCGCTCGCCGAGCGCTGGACCACGCCGATGGTGACCGATGCGGTCCGCGCGATCATCGCCGCCGCCCGCACCGGGAGCCCACTCCCTTCGGATGACACGGCATGGGTCGCCGCGATCGACGCGAGACTCACCGAACAGACCCGCCCATCACTCCGCGCCGCGATCAACGCCACCGGCGTCGTCCTCCACACGAACCTCGGCCGCGCCCCCCTCGCGCGCGCCGCCCTCGCCGCGATCGGCGAGATCGCCCACGGGGCGAGCACCCTCGAATACGACGCCGAGCGCGGGGTGCGCGGTTCACGTCACACCCACTGCGCGCGTCTCCTCTGCGAACTCACCGGTGCGGAGGACGCGATCGTGGTGAACAACTGCGCCGCGGGCCTCGTGCTCGCGCTCCAGGCGCTCGCCGCCGGACGCGAGACGGTGGTGAGCCGTGGCGAATTGGTGGAGATCGGTGGGAGCTTCCGCGTCCCCGAGATCATGACCGCGAGCGGGACCACCCTCGTGGAGGTCGGCACCACCAACCGCACGCACGCCGACGATTACCGCCGCGCCCTCTCGCCGCGCACCGCGGCGATCGTGAAGGTGCATCGGAGCAACTTCGTGATCGAGGGCTTCACGGCCGAAGCCTCAGTGCGCGACCTCCGCCCGATCGCGAGCGAGGCGGGGGTGCCGCTGATCCATGACTTCGGGAGCGGGCTGATGCTCGACCTCTCCGCATGGGGCCTCACCGGAGAGCGGACCGTCCCCGAGACGGTCCGCGAGGGCGCGACCCTCATCATCATGAGCGGGGACAAGCTCATGGGCGGACCACAGGCGGGGATCGTCCTCGGGACGCGTGAGGCGATCGGGGCGCTCCGTCGGCATCCTCTCGCGCGTGCACTCCGCGTGGACAAGCTCACCCTCGCCGCGCTCGAGGCGACGCTCGCGCTCTATCGGGATCCCGTGCGCGCGCGCCGAGAGATCCCAGCGCTGGCGATGCTGACGGAGACGCCCGAGGTGATCCGCGCGCGCGTCGTCGCCATCGCTGACGCGATCACCGCAGCGACGGGCACCGCCGTCGCCATCGAGCCATGCGAGGCCACGGTCGGCGGGGGCGCCTTCCCCACCGCGCGGATCCCATCGTTCGCCGTCACGATCGCGGCCGACGCGCCGTCGCTCGAAGCAGGTCTCCGCCACGGTGCGATCCCGGTCGTCGGCCGCATCGCTGACGGACGGCTCTGGCTCGACCTGCGGAGCGTGCTCCCCGAGGACGACGAGGTGCTCGTGCAGATGCTCCTGCAGGCGCTGCAGCCTGGAGTGCGCTGACCGCATGCCTCGCCCGGCCCTCCTCTGCGATCGCGATGGCACGCTGATCCACGATGCGCACTATCTGCGCGATCCCGCGCAGGTGCATCTCTTGCCCGGCGCGGTCGAGATGCTCCGCGCCTTCCAACAAGCGGGATGGGCGCTGGTCGTGGTCACCAATCAGGCGGGGATCGCTCGCGGGCTGATCACCGAGCCGCAGTACGAGGCCGTGCGCGCGCGACTCGATGCGCTGCTCGCGGCCGAGAGGATCACCCTCGACCTCACCCTGCATTGCCCGCATCACCCCGACGTCACCGGCCCCTGCGCCTGCCGCAAGCCGGGCATCGCGCTGCACGAGGTGGCGCGCGATCGGCTCGACCTCGACCTGGCACGCAGCGTCTGGATCGGCGACCGCTGGCATGATATCGCGCCCGCGACGGTCTTCGGTGGACGCGGGATCCTCATCCCAAGCGTGGATTCCCCGGCGGACGAGGTGGCCCGAGCCGAACGCGAGGCCGAGGTGGCGCAGTCGCGTGACGAGGTCGTGACGCGAGTGCTCGGCGCGTCGTGATGTCGACGCGCTCCCCACACGAGCCGGACGGTAGATTCCCCTCGTGAGCACCCCCCGCGCGCGACTCGCGATCCTCGCCTCGGGTGGGGGATCGAACCTCCAATCGATCCTGGATCATCTCCGGAACCTCGGCACCGCCTCCCCCGCCGAGGTCGCCGTGGTGATCAGCGACCGCTTCGCGGCCGGGGCCCTCGATCGCGCACGCGCGGCGGGGATCCTCGCGGTCCATCTCCCCACGAGTGAATCGCACACCCTCGCCGCCCTGCTCGAGGCGCAGGATGTCACCCATATCGCACTCGCGGGCTATCTGCGCCTGATCCCGGCCGAGGTGATCACCGCGTTCGCGGGACGGATCGTGAATGTCCACCCGTCCCTGCTCCCTGCCTTCGGTGGCCCCGGGATGTACGGCCGCCATGTGCACGAGGCGGTGCTCCGCGCTGGCATCCGTGTCAGTGGGCCGACGGTGCACTTCGTGGATACCCGGTACGATGAAGGCGCGATCATCGCGCAGCGGCCCGTCCCCGTCCAGGCGGACGACACCCCGGCGACCCTCGCCGCCCGCGTCCTCGCCGCCGAGCATCAGCTCTACCCGCGGATCGTCGCCGCCCTCTGTGCCGGGAGGATCACCCTCGCCGCCGATGGCACCGTCCGCGGCGCTGAGGAGTTCACCTCCGAGCAAGCCATCCCCGGCGCGCCCCCTGTTCCCTGATCCCTGTCCCCCGACACCTGATGTCCCTCGCTCTCCTCTCCGTCTCGGATAAGTCCGGCCTGATCCCGTTCGCCCAGGGGCTCCGCGACCTCGGCTTCACCCTCCTCTCGACCGGAGGTACCGCGAAGGCGCTCCGCGAGGCGGGGCTCGCGGTCACCGATGTCAGCGAGGCCACGAAGTTCCCGGAGATGCTCGATGGTCGGGTGAAGACGCTGCACCCCGTGGTGCATGGCGGCCTCCTCGCGCGCCGCGACCTCCCCACGCACATGGCGGCGATCGCGGCCCATGGGATCGACCCGATCGATCTCGTC
Source organism: Gemmatimonadota bacterium (assembly GCA_021298395.1). Taxonomy (GTDB): domain Bacteria; phylum Gemmatimonadota; class Gemmatimonadetes; order Gemmatimonadales; family Gemmatimonadaceae; genus Pseudogemmatithrix. Next base: position 32,385 of record JAJTFH010000008.1, read on the forward strand.
TGCGTGAACCTCTACCCCTTCCGTGAGACCGCCGCGAAGCCGGGGATCCACGCCGATGAGGTGATCGAGCAGATCGATATCGGCGGCCCCTCGATGCTCCGCAGCGCGGCGAAGAACTTCGATAGCGTCACCGTCGTGGTCGACCCGGCCGACTATGGTCGTGTGCTCGATACCCTCCGCGGCCTCGCCGTACCGGCAGCCGATACCGCGACCACCGAAGCCGTCGCGCAGGGCGCGCGCACCCTCCGTCGCGATCTCGCCGAGAAGGTCTATGCCCACACCGCGGCCTACGACGCGGCGATCGCCGCCTGGTTCGCGACCCAACGTGGCGAGCGCTTCCCCGAGCGCCTCTCCCTGAGCTACGAGCGGGCGCAGTCGCTCCGCTACGGGGAGAACCCCGATCAGGCCGCCGCCTTCTATGTCGAGCGGCGTGGGGTCGGCCTTGGCGCACTCACGCAGCTCGGCGGGAAGGAGCTCTCCTTCAATAACATCCTCGACCTCGAGGGGGCGATGCTCGCGATCGACCCCTTCGGCACCGAGACCGCCTGCGCGATCGTGAAGCACACGACCCCGTGTGGGCTCGCGACGGGGCGCACCGCCCTCGAGGCCTACCAGAAGGCGCTCGCCTGCGACCCCGTCTCCGCCTTCGGTGGGATCATCGCCTTCTCCGTCCCCGTCGATGAGGCCTGTGCGCAGGCCATCGCCTCCCTCTTCGTCGAGTGCGTGGTCGCCCCCGCCTTCACCCCGGAGGCGATCACCGTCCTCTCCGCCAAGAAGAACGTCCGCCTCCTGCAAGGGAGCGCCCGCGAGGCGGCCCCTTCATTGGATGTGAAGGGGGTGCGCGGCGGCGTCCTCGTGCAGGAGCGGAGCCGCCCCGTGATCGACGCCACCGACTGGACCGTGGTGAGCACCCGCCGCCCGACCGACGCCGAATCCAAGGACCTGCTCTTCGCCTGGCGCGCGGTGGCGAGCGTGAAGTCCAATGCGATCGTCCTCGCCCGTGAGGGGGCGACGATCGGGATCGGCGCCGGCCAGATGTCCCGGGTCGATGCCTCCTTCCTCGCCGTGCACAAGGCGCAGAGTGCGGGACATGCCACCGCGGGCGCCTCGCTCGGCTCCGACGCCTTCTTCCCCTTCCGCGACGGGGTCGACCAGGCCGCCACCGCGGGCGTCACCGCGATCGTCCAGCCCGGCGGGTCGGTGCGGGACGCCGAGGTGATCGCCGCCGCGAACGAACATGGGATGGCGATGGTCTTCACTGGTCGGCGCACCTTCCGTCACTAGGTTTCACGAGCCCTCCGAGATCCCCCGAGCCGACCCGTCATGACGTCTCTCGACACCCGCCCCTCCTACCTCGCCGCCACCATCGCGGCGGGGCTGACCTTCCTCCTCTACCTCGTCACCCTGTCCCCAGACTCGGCGATGTGGGACACGAGCGAGTACATCGCGGCGGCGTACACCATGGGACTCCCCCATCCGCCGGGGAATCCCTTCTTCGTCCTGATCGGCCGGGTCTTCACGATCCTCCCCATCGCGCCGAATGTCGCGATGCGGGTCAATCTCCTCGCGGCGCTCTCGAGCGCGGTGAGCGCCGGGATGTGGTTCCTCATCACGGAGCGCGTCCTCGTCGGGTGGTTCGCCGAGCGGTGGCAGCGCATCGTCGGCGGCGCGCTCTCCGTCGTGATCGGCGCCACCGCCTTCACCGTCTGGAGCAACTCCGTCGTCAATGAGAAGGTCTACACCGTCTCGCTCGTCGGGATGGCGATCTGTGCCTGGCTGATCGTCCGCTGGTGTGATGAGCCAGAAGGCCCCAAGGCCGACCGGCTCCTCGTCCTCGTCGCCTACCTCTGCGGCTTGGGCTACGCGAATCACATGGCGGGGATGCTCGTCCTCCCCGCCGCCGGCATCGCGGTCCTGATCCGCAAGCCGGCGATCCTCACGCGGTGGCGGTTGATCCTCGCCGCGGTCGGCGCCCTCGTTCTCGGCGCTACGCCCTTCGCCACGCAGCCGATCCGCGCCGCGCACTTCCCCGCCATCAACGAGGGGGAGCCAACCGCCTGCCGCGAGAAACTCGAGGTCGCCTGCACGTTCTCCGAAGGGACCTGGACGGCGTTCAAGTACAACTTCGATCGTGGGCAGTATCAGAAGCCGCCGGTGACCGAGCGCATGGCCCCCTTCTCGGCACAGATCGGGATGTGGTGGCTCTACTTCAAGTGGCAGTGGCTGCGTGATGCGCATGCCGAGCGGCCCGCGCTGCAGGGCGCGCTCGCGAGCCTCTTCTTCCTGCTTGGCTTACTTGGCGGATGGGTGCATTGGCGACGCGACCCACGAAGCTTCGCCTTCTTCGGCCCACTGATGCTCACCCTCACCCTGGTGCTCATCTACTACCTGAACTTCAAGTACGGGGCCTCGCAGGCGCCGGAGCTCGGGCAGACAGTCGATCGCGAGGTGCGTGACCGCGACTACTTCTTCCTCTGGAGCTTCTCGGCGTGGAGCGTCTGGGCCGCGCTGGGACTCGTGTATGTCTGGGAGACGATCGCCGTCGCCTTCGGCCGCGAGACGGTGCACGTGGGGACCCAGACGTTCGAGCTCCCGACCAAGCGTGGGTGGCTCTTCGCCTCTCCCGTGCTCGCGATCGCCTTCATCCCGATGTGGGGGAACTGGCAGGCGTCCTCGCGTGCCGGTCAGACCGACACCGCCGACTTCGCGATCGACATGCTGAACTCGGTGGAGCCGTACGGGATCCTCGTGACCGTCGGTGACAACGACACGTTCCCGCTCTGGTACGCGCAGGAGGTCCTCGGGGTCCGGCAGGACGTGGTGATCGCGAACACCTCGCTGTTGAACACCGAGTGGTACACGCGGCAGCTGATCCGTCGTCCCGTCTTCGCGTACGACGAGGCGAAGGGCCCCGCCGCCTACCGTGGGCAGCGCTGGGTCAAGCCGACTGGCCCCGTGCTCAAGATGTCGTTCGCCGAGGCGGACGCGGTCCCGCTCGGGCAGGAGATCACGCGCCCGGTGGTCTTCCAGAAGGGGAATATCCGCGCGACGATCCAGCCACGCTTCTTGCAGCGTGCGGAGGCCCTCGTGCTCCGCATGCTCAACGACAACGATCAGCGGGCGATCCACTTCAGTCGGACCTCGGCGACGCTCGCGGAGGAGCTCGGGCTCGGTGCCTATGTCGCGATGCAGGGGCATACGCGGAAGGTCTATCCCGATTCGCTCGTCGCCTCGGAGAATCTGATCCCGATGCCTGGTGAGGGGTTCGTCGACCTCGCCCGCAGCACCGCGCTCTGGAAGGAGTTCCGTGCCCCCGCGTCCTTGAGCCGTCGCGGTGATTGGGTCGATGCGCCCTCGCGCGGGATCCCGTTCCTCATGATCAACACGGGGATCATGACCGCCGAGGCCCTCAATCGCGCCGGTCAGCGGGTGCGCTTCGACGACGTGGCAGAGAGCCTCAAGCCGGAGTGATCAGAAGCGCAGGGTGAGCGAGGTGCGCAGGAGCGTCGGCGCGCCCGGCGAGAGGTTGTTGTCGTTGTGGGCGGAGAACCAGTAGCGCGTCCCGGTCAGGTTCTCCGCATTGAACTGCACCCGCAGCGACTCGGTGAGGGTGAGGAAGAGCCCCCCATCGAGTCGCGTGTAGGCCGGGAGGGTGACGGCATTCGTGATGGAGGCGTACTGATCGCCCTGATGCACGATGCCAAGTGCGGCGCTCACCCGGGGCGAGAGCAGCATGCGGTTCCAAAGGGACACACTGGTACGGGGCACGAGCGGCGCGCGACGCCCCGCGGGCGCGGCGCTCGTCGTCGCGGTGATGCGGGCGTCCTGCAGCGCGAGCGCCCCGATCATCCGCCAGCGTGATGTCACCTCCCCCTGCACCGAGAGCTCGAGCCCCTCGGCGCGCTGCGCGCCGGTGAGGACCACAGTCCCAGGCAGAGCACCCGGCGCCGTGGTATTGGTGCGATCGAGTCGGTAGAGCGCGGTGCTGACGAGCAGCCCCTTCGTGGCCTGCCAGCGAGCGCCCACCTCGAGGTTCTCGAAGCGCTCCGGCTCGAGCCCCGCCCGCGTCAGGTCGAGGGTGCTGAACTGCTCGCCGGATTGCGGGAGGGCGGAGGTGGTCCATCCGCCATAGAACGAGAGGGTCGGCCGGGCCGCCCACACGAGCCCGATGCGAGGGGAGAGCATGGCATCGGTCCGGTCGACGTCGCGTGACCCGGCGCGACGATCATCGACGGCCAAGGCATAGCGCTCCCACCGGAGGCCCGCGAGCGCGGTGAGCCGCTCAGTGAGTTGGACCTGGTCCTGCGCCACGACCGCGAAGAGAGCGAGCGCGTTCGCGTTGTCGATGGCGGGGGTCCGGGAGAAATCGGGGACGAAGCGCCGTCCGCGATCGGCGAGCGAGAAGGTGCCGCCCGTGGTGTTGATGCGGCGATTCTCACTCTGCTGACGTCCCCCCTCGATCCCGATCAGGAGGGTATGACGCCGACCGACGATCGTCGGCTCCCAGACGAGGTCGGTCTGCGCGAGGAGGTTGGCGCGATCGGTCGCACTGGTGTAGGCGGCGATCGCCACGGTCCCCTGTGACGAGACGGCGCCTCCGGCGAAGACATTGTCATAGAACTTCCCGTAGTTCCCGTATGAGACGACGGAGCGCACCGCCACACCCGCTCGAAGCTGGTGGGTCAGCTCGGCGCGGCCCGTGGCGACATCGATCGCGCTCCGCGACCACTCAGGGTTCCCGAAGAAGGTCCCCATCGCACCGCGCCAGGGGAGCCCGTCGAGCGACGGCACCCCCCGATCCACGCCGCGGTCGTCACGGAACAGCTCCCCGCTGACCTCGAGTCGCGTCGAGGCGCCGAGCCTGATGCCGATCGCCGGCGCGAGACCGCGCCGCGAGATCGTCATCGCGTCGCGGAAGGTGCCACTCTCCTCGCTGACGGCATTCAGTCTCACGGCGACGCGCTCGTCGATGGCGTAGCCGAGATCCCCAGCGATCCGGCCCTGCCCATAGGAATCGCGCACGAGATCGAGCGACCGCACGCGCTGGCCATCGGCGGTCTTCGTCACGCGGTTGAAGGCGCCGCCCCCGGTCCCACGTCCGAGTGTGAGCGCCGCAGGGCCTTGGATGACATCGACGCGTTCCACGTTGTAGAGGTCGCGCAGGTACTGGAGGTCGTCGCGGAGGCCGTCGACGAAGAAATCGGCCGTGGTGAGATTACCGCGCAGCACCGGCGCATCGCGATGCCCCTCCCCCTGCGCCATCGTGACGCCGGGCACATACCGCACGAGGTCCCCGAGCCCCGTCATCGCCTGGTCGTCGATCACCGCGCGGGTGATCACCGTGACCGCCTGCGGGATCCGCTCGATCGGGGTCGCGGTACGAGTGATGGAGCGCAGGGCGAGCGGACGATACGTGCGTGGGACCCCGATCACCTGGACCGACGAGAGAGGCTGGGCCGTGGTATCCCCAGTCGCCCGACGGGTGGAATCACCGGTCACCCCCCCCTGCTGCCCATGAAGGAGGAGGGGGGCCACGACCAATCCAGCCCGAACCAGATAGCCTATCAAAACAGTCCCTTTGCATAGATGAGAATCGCTCTCAACTGCTGACTATGGATTCTATTTAATCCCGATAGAATCAGTCAAGTTCATATGGACCGCATGCCGCGCTATCTTCTTGACCTGGCGTCGGACCCGATTCAGGACCCGTCGGGAGGGTTGGCAGAATGGCTATTGCAGCGGTCTTGAAAACCGCCGTCCGAAAGGACTTCTGGGTTCGAGTCCCAGGCCCTCCGCTCTGCAGCACATCCGCGATCGTGTGCCGTCCCAGGACGCCGGATACCACGCGACGCCACCATCAATCGCCTTGCCCCGCCCTCTCCCTCGCGTGATATTGCGATTCTGTGGCGCGCAGAACTCCGACGCCAGAGAGGAGACGTGGCCGAGAGGCTGAAGGCGACGGTTTGCTAAACCGTTATACGGGCTTAAACCTGTATCGAGGGTTCGAATCCCTCCGTCTCCGTGACACGGGCTCGTCGGTGTTCCTCACCGGCGGGCCCGTTCTCTTGACCCGACCCCGATGACCGACGCTCGTCCCCTGCGCCTCCGCTTCGCCCCCTCCCCCACCGGGTACCTCCACGTGGGTGGGGCGCGGACCGCGCTCTTCAACTGGCTCCTCGCCCGTCGCACCGGCGGCCAATTCCTCCTCCGCATCGAGGACACCGACAAGGCGCGCTCCACCGACGACTCCACCCGCGCGATCTTCGAAGGGCTCACCTGGCTCGGACTCGACTGGGACGAGGAGGTCGTCTTCCAGGGGGCGAACCTCGAGCGCCACCGCGCCGATGCCGCGAAGATGCTCGCCGCTGGCGCCGTCTACCGCTGCTTCTGCACCACCGACGAGCTCGCGGCGCGCCGCGCCGAGGCGGAGCTCCGCAAGGAAGCCTTCAAGTACGACCGCCGCTGCGATCGCCTCCCCCCCGCCGAGGTGGAGCGCCGCGTCGCCGCTGGCGAGCCCTTCGTCCTCCGCTTCCGCGTCCCTGCCGGCGAGACCACCTGGCACGATCTCGTGCACGGGCAGATCAGCTTCCCGAACAAGGACATCGAGGACTTCGTCATCCTCCGCTCCGACGCGACGCCGATCTACAACCACGCCGTCGTCTCCGATGACATCGCCATGGCCGTCACCCTCGTGATGCGCGGCGACGATCACATCTCGAACACCCCGAAGCAGATCCTCCTCTACGAGGCCCTGGGCGCGCCCCTCCCGCAGTTCGCCCATCTCCCGATGATCCATGGGACGGACGGGAAGAAGCTCTCCAAGCGCCACGGCGCGACGGCGGTCGGCGACTATCAGCACCTCGGGATCCTCCCACAGGCGATGGTGAACTTCCTCGCCCTCCTCGGCTGGTCGCCGGGGGGGGAGTTCGAGGAGGTGATGACCCTCGATCAACTCATCCACACCTTCTCGGAGGATGGCCTCCTTCGCAAGGCGAGCGTCTTCGATCCCAAGAAGCTCGAATGGATGAATGGGCAGCATCTCTCGCAGCTCCCACTCGCCGAGCTCGAGCCGCGCGTGACGCCGGCCCTCGTCGCGGCGGGGTATACGACCGCCGAGTATCTCGCGACGCATCACGATTGGTATCGCACCCTGCTCGACCTGCTGCGGGTTCGTTCCCGCCTGATCGACGACATCGTGCGCCAGGCGGGGCCCTACTTCGTCGACGCGATCACCTATGATCCCGAGGCGGTGGCGAAGCAGTGGAAGGAGCCGGCGGTCGTCCTCCCGCTCCTGACGGCGACGCGCGAGACCTTGGCGGCGCTCCCCGAATGGACCCCGCCCGTGATGGAGGAGGCGCTCCGCCAACTCGCCGAGGCCAAGGGGGTCGGTGGCGGAAAGATCTTCCAGCCGCTCCGTGTCGCGCTCACCGGCCTCACGGTCTCACCGGGGATCTTCGATGTGATGGTGCTCTTGGGCCGCGAGCGCACCCTCGCGCGCATCGCCTCCGCCGAGGACCATCTGGAGACGCTGGCCTCGGCGTGACCACCCGCGCGCCGCTCACCCCCGCCGAGCGCGCGGTCTATCACCTGCTGATCGACCACCTGGCGGAGCATACGTTCCAGCCGAGCGTGCGCGAGATCGGGCGTCAGCTCAGGATCCCCTCGACGAAGACGGTGACCGACCTCCTCGCGAGTCTCGAGGCCAAGGGGTATGTGCGGCGCGGTGGGGGACGCTCGCGCGGGGTCGTGTTGCTCGGATTCGCTGGGGGGGTGGGGACGATCCCTGTTCCGGTGATGCGGATCGCGACCGAGGCCGCGACCGAGGCCGCGACTGAGGCGGCGAACGCCGCGGATCGACCGGTGAGTGACTCGCTCATCCTCTCCCATCACCTCACGATGGATCGCACCCTCGTCCCGAGCGAGGAATCGTTCCTGCTCGTGCACGATGGTGCGGCGATCCCTTCGCATGGGGTGCACCCCGCGGACCTGTTGCTCATCGATCCGAGCGGGCGCGCGACCGATACCGCGCTCCTCGCCGTACGGGTCGCGGGTCGGATCGACGTCCGACCGTTGCTCGAGCGTGGCGTGATCCTGCGGCTCGGTGGGGCGACGACGAATGATGAGCTGCGCCTCGGCGTCCGAGACGACTACGCCGTGCTTGGGGTGGTGGCGGGCGTGATCCGCTCACCGGGAACGACGGGTCCCTGAGCGTCGGCGCACCCGCGCGACCTTACGGCGGCGTGGTCCCCGCGCGCCGGGCCTCCTCCGCCTCCTTCCGCTCCCGCTCCTTTCGTTCGCGTAGCGCCTTCACCGCGCGATAGAAGTCATCATCGCGCTGCCGCCGCTCCGCCTGCTCGATGATCTCGGAGCGCATCGCCGTCAGTCGACGGGCCCGCTCCGTATCCATGTTCCCTGGCGGGATGTTGAGCGGGAGCAACGCCAGCAGCGCCGTGGGAATCGAGAAATCCCCGAGCCGGATCATCCCGCCGTCGAGCCCGTACTTCTTCCCATTCCGCTCGAAGACCCAACTCGGTACGGTCGAACCCGGGGGAAGCCGACGGAGCGAATCCACATACGCCGCGCCGAAGGCATCGACGATCGCTTTGAGCGAGTCCGCACGCGTCATCGGGCGATACGGCCCCTCGATGTAGTCGCCGGGACGCGCTGGCGCGAGCCAGAGACGCGGGTCGTTGAAGGAGGGACGGATCCCCTGCGTGGGCCCGCCTCCACCGACCAAGGGCCCTGTGCCGCCCGAGGGCACTCGTGCTGGGCCCGACGGCTCGGCGATCCCGACCGGCACATCACCTGGCGCGACGATCGGCGCGGATGGCTCGGTCGGCGTGATCGGTGAGAGCGGACGGTCATCTCCCCCATCCCGTTGCTCGACGCGGCCACGCGCCACGCGCGGCACCGTGTCGACCGCGACGAAGCGGAGACGCTCCTCGCGGACCTCGCTGGACTGAAAGGCGTCGTACGCGATCGGGACGGCGATCGCCGATCCGAGGACCACGAGGAAGAGGAGCTGCAGGACGACCGCGATGAGCGACGCGCGCGGATCGCTCCCGCGCGTCGGGATCAGCGTGAATCGTCCGCGCGGCGTCACCCCGCGGCCACGACCGGGTTGCGCACGCGGCTCCACCCGGGGATCTCGACCTCGACCACGTCGCCTGGGGCGAGCGGACCGACCCCGGCTGGCGTCCCCGTGATCACGAGGTCCCCCGGCTCGAGCGTCACCGCCTGCGAGATGAAGCTGATCACCTCGGCGATCGGGAAGATCATCTCCGCGCTGCGCCCGCGCTGCCGCTCCTCCCCGTTCACGCGGGTGATCACCTCGAGTGCGGCGAGGTCGGGCGTCCCCTGCCGCTCGTCGCCGATGGGGCAGAAGGTGTCATAGCCCTTGGCGCGCCACCACTGCGGATCGCTCTTCTGGAGATCGCGCGCGCTCACATCGTTCACCGCGACCACGCCACGGACCGCCGCGGCGCAGGCGGCTGGCGAAGCCTTGGTCAACCGCTGGCCGATCACGAGGCCGATCTCCCCCTCGTAATCGATGCGTCCGATCCCGGCGGGGAGGGCGATCGCCTCCCCCGAGGCGATCACCGAGGACGGAGGCTTGAGGAAGATGACGGGCGTGGTGGGGACCTCGTTGCCGAGTTCCTTGGCATGCTCGCGATAGTTCCGACCGACGCAGAGGATCTTTCCGGGAGTGGGCATCTGAGCAATCTACCCCTAGGAGACGGTGTGGTTCGAGGTAACGATTGGGCTCGGACTCCCCTGGTAGAACGCCTCTAGCTCGGGACGGATCAGCGCCCAGGGCCCCTGGAGCCGACGTGCGGGTGGGAGTCCCTCGAGGAGGCGACGCCCATATCCCTTGGTGACGACGCGGGGATCACAGATCATCACCACCCCATGGTCGGTGGCGGTGCGGATCAACCGCCCGAACCCCTGCTTAAGGCGCAACGCCGCATGGGGGATCATGTAGTCCGCAAACGCGTCGCCCCCCTCCGCTTCGATCGCCTCGCACTGGGCGGCGGTCATCGGCTCGGTGGGGACGCGGAAGGGGATCTTGGCGAGGACGAGACCGCGGAGCGCGCGCCCCGGGACATCGACGCCCTCCCAGAAGCTCGCCGTGCCGACCAGGACCGCATCGCCATGCTCACGAAAACGTCGCAGGAGATCGTCGCGCGGCGACTCCCCATGGACGAGCAGGGGATGCGCGGCCGCGACCCCACGGTCGCGCAGGAGCCGCGCCCCCTCCTTCACGTCGCGGTGACTCGTGAAGAGGACGAAGATCCCACCCTCCGTCATCGCGATGAGCTCCGCCGCCGCCTCGACGGTCCGCTGGAGATGCGCGGCGCCCTCGACGTTTGGCAGGGGGAAGTCGCTCGGGATCGCGAGGATCGCCTGCGAGGGATAATCGAAGGGTGAGGGGAGTGAGGCGGTCACCGGCGTCAGGGCGTCATCATCGGCGAGCCCCAGCCGTGTCGCCATGAAGTCGAAGCCATCCTCCCCGACGGTGAGCGTCGCACTGGTCACGACCGCGGTCTCCACCCGTCGGAAGAGGTCCTCACGAAGGACCGGGGCGAGATCGAGCGGGACCGCCGTCGCGCCGATGTTGCCATCCCCCCCACGTCGCTCGAGCCATCGCACCCGCGGCGCCCCCGCCACGTCGGAGCGGAGGGCCACCCGCAGGGCATCACCGGAGGACTGCAGCCGGCGGGTCACCCCGCGCACCTCGTTCAGCAGCGGCGCCAACTCCTCCGCTCGTTGCTCATCGCTTTCGAGGCGATCCCGCACCAGGCGTAACCCATCGCCCAAGAGATCGATGTCGGCGAGCAGGTCGTCGAGCGCCGCACCGAGGCCCGCGGTCCAGATCGGATCCTCATCGAAGCGATCGGTGAGCCGGATCTGCGGTTCGCGTTGCTCGTCCACCCACTGCGCGAGCAGATCATAGAGCACCGCGGTCCGCATCCGGGCTGACCCGAGCGAGGGGAAGAGCCGCGCGCGCACCAGGTCGAGACTCGCGACACTCAGCGCATCGATCCCCACCGCGAGCGCCCGCTCGAGCGCCGGGAGCAACCCCTTCCCGCGCCGCTCGAGGCGCGCGAAGAGCCGCTCCAGCCCGCGCCGCGAGACCGACTGCCCGAGGTGCTCGGCGGCGGCGTCCTCGAGGTGATGCCCCTCATCGATGATCAGCCGCTTGTACGCCGGGAGGACCGCCGCGTCGTCCCAGCGCTGTGAGGCGCGCCGGACCGCGAGGTCGGCCATCAGCAGATGATGGTTCACCACGATGACATCGGCGGTCGCCGCCGCACGGCGCGCCTTGAAGACGAAGCACTGATCGAAGTGCGGACAGCGGAGCCGCGTGCAGAGATCGCTCTCCGCCGCGACCTCGTCCCACACCTCTGCACGGGGTGGCACTGCGAGATCCGCGAGCGACCCATCGGTCGTCTGTTCGGCCCAGGCCTCCAACAGCCCGAGGTCACTCGCGACATCATCCTCGAAGAGCGCCGGCCCCTGTGCCCGCGCCTGCTCGAGTCGCTGCAAGCAGAGGTAGTTCCGCCATCCCTTGAGGAGCGCGAAGGAGACGCGCTGATCCGTGAGCGTCTTCGCGAGGAAGGGGAGATCCTTCCCGACGAGCTGCTCCTGCAGGGTGATGGTATTGGTGCTCACCACGGTACGCTCCCCGCTCGCCGCCGCCCATCGGAGCGCGGGCACCAGATAGCCGAGCGACTTCCCCACCCCGGTCCCCGCCTCGAGCAATCCGATCCCCCCCATGGAGAAGAGATCGGCGATGCGCGCGGCCATCTCCCGCTGACTTGGCCGGTCCTCATATCGCCCCAGACGCCCCGCGATCGGACCCTCGGGACCCAGGAGCGCAGCGACCGCCACCGGCTCAAGGCTCGCGGGGGCGGGCGGACGCGGGATCTCGACCACCACGTAGAGCCGCGAGGCCATGTTGTCGATGATCGCGAAGCCGATCCCATCGTCGTGCAGGCGCGCCGCGACCTCGAGGTCCGCCGACGAGGGCTCCAACCACCCACTCGGATGATTATGGAGCAGCAGCTCACCCCGGTTTGCGAACCCCGGGAGAGCGAGCACACTCCGCACATCGCCGCGCGCCACCACCCGCGCCGACTGCACGATCCCCTCGGCATCGACGGTGCAGACGAAGCAGACCTCGCGCCCCCCCGCGAGCTGGATCGCGAGCCGGATCGCCGTCGCCGCGCTCGGGGTGACGCGTCCCGGGTCCCCGTGCGGTGCGCGCTCGGCCTCGGCCACGCTCACGTCTTCAACGGCTTCTGCTTCGCCGCGGGGAAGAGCACGTTGTTGAGGATCAGGCGATAGCCCGGCGAGTTGGGATGCAACGCGAGATCGGTCGGCGGGGCGCCGACCGCATGCTGCGGATCCTCGGGGTCATGCCCGCCGAGGTAGGTCCACGACCCGCGCCCGAAGCTCCCATGCACGTACTTCACCCAGGGGGCGCCCGCCTCCTCCGCGAGGATCGTGACCCCCGGCTTGAGCCGGTTCCGAGTGAACGAGGTGGTCACCCCGAAGTAGTCGCGAAGCACCGTGCGGTGGTTCTGCACGAGCATCGACGCCACCGGATCGAACTTCGCCGAGAAGCCGAAGAGGGCGAAGGTCCCGAGGGGCTGACGACGGAGGGGGACATTCACCTGATGGCCGTCGATGTCGCTCATCGCGTTGACTCCGGGCGCCATCTCGAGCGTCGCCCCAGCGAAGGCCATCGCGCGCGTCCACTCCATCTTGCCGTCGGCCCCGGGGTCGACTGGCGATCCATCAGCGGCGACGCCGGCGATATCGACATCGCGACCCGCGAGCGCGAGTTCCAACGTCTCGGTCGATCCGCACATCGCGAAGAGGAACCCCCCCCGCGAGACGAAGGCGGCGAGCCGATCCGCGACCGCCTTCTTGAGCGCGGGGATGTCGGCGTGACCGAACCGCCGCGCCATCGCGAGATCGCGCTCGCGGCTCCGCACGAACCAAGGCGCATCACGATAGACCGAGGCGAGCTTGTGCTGCTGCCCCGTGAAATCCTCATGATGGAGATGGATCCAGTCGTACGTGGAGAGATCGGTGTCGAGCACCGCATCGTCCCAGATCGCGTCGTACGGGATCCCAGCATAGGTGAGCGCCAAGGTGACCGCATCGTCCCAGGGCGGCGCATCGGGAGGCGTATAGACGGCGATGCGAGGCGCCTTCTCCAGCGGCACCGCATCCATGTTCCCTTCCGCCATCTCGCCCCGGAGCGCACGCACGGCGGCCGCGTCCATGGCCTCCACGGTGACGCCCGCCAAGAGCGCCGCCCGTCGGAGACTCGGCAGGTCAGGCAGGAGGAACGCCCCGCCTCGATAGTTGAGCAACCACTCGCTGCGCACCCCCTCGCGGAGCGCGCTGAAGGTCACGCCATAGGCCTTGAGATGATTGGCCTGCACCGCATCCATCGGGAGGAGGAGGTGCTGGGCGGCGAGCGGGGACACCACGCCGCCGAGCGCTGCGACGCTCGACGACACGGCGAGAACGAACCGCACCACCTGCATCACCAGACGCCTCCCGGTCATCGCCGCGCCTCCATCGCCAGGCCATCGAGCTCCCGCCGCGCCTGCGGCACGAGCGCACTGGTGGGATGCGTGAGGATCAGCTGTTCGAACCGCGCGCGAGCGGCGGCGCGGTCTCCCGTTCGCCGAGCGAGACGCCCCCATTCGAGCAGCGCCTCCGCTGCCTCCGGTGCGCTCGCATATCGCTCGACGATCAGCGCCCAGCGCTCGGCCGCCCCCGCCGTATCCCCCCGCGCCGACTGTACCCGCGCCGCCGAGAGGATCGCGAGCGACGCGACCTCAGGCAACTCGGTCGCCACCTGTTCGAAGGCACGCACCGCGCGCGTCGAGTCCCCGCGCGCCAGCGCGAGATACGCCGCACCGATCGCCTGTGACCGCGTCGCCGTCGTCCGGGTGAGCAGCGCGAGGACCTCGATGCGCAGCGGATCGGGGGGATCCGCCTGGCGCAACGCCGTCCGCGCGGTGCCGATCTCCCCGTCGTAGAGCGCGAGCCATCCACTGACGGCATCGGCATCTTCGAGCGGCGCCGCGCGCACCGCGCGGCGCGCGCGGTCCACGTCACCGGCACGGATCCACGCCATCGCGATCGTGCGGGCCTGTCGCCGCGTCCCCTCCGGCCCGAGGGTCTTCGACGCCGCCGCGAGGACGCGCTCCGCCTCCGCTGCGCGTCCGAGCCGCGCGAGCACCTCGAGCTCGATCGGGACCGCTTCCGCCACACGGCGCTCGCTGACGGGATCCTGCTGTGCCTCCCGCACGAGCCCCAGCGCGAGGGTGTCCGCCCCGGCACGCGTGGCGATCCGCGCCGCGCGCAACGCCTGCGCGCTCGACGGCCGCGCCCGCTGGATCGCCACCACCACCTCGGTCAGCACCCCCCAGGCCTCCACGCGCTCCACCTCCTGCGCGAACTGTTCCCAGATGGCGACGGTGGTATCGCGCACCGGAAGCGAGGCGAGGAGCTCCCATCCGCGACGCGGGGCGCCCCATGCCACTTCGAGTTGGGCGAGCGCCTGCTGCGCGCCGAGGGGGGCGGTCGCCACGCCCCACCGCACACGCACGCTGTCTCGCAGCGCCACCGGTGTCGGCTGCATCGAGAAGAACGCCGCCATCTCATAGTACGGCTCGGCCCGCATCACCTCGCGCCACGCACTCGCCGCCTCGGTCCACCGACCGAGTCCGGCGCGGAGCTGCGCCACCTCGAGCAGCATTCCACGGGTGGACCCGAGCCGACGCACCGCCTCCCCGAGCACCGTGTCGGCCGATGCCATCCGACCATTGAACAACAGGACGCGGGCGTAATCGCGATAGGGATCGATCGACTCAGGGTCGACCGCACGCCACGCATCGAAGGCACGGTTCGCCTCGGTCGCTCGTCCGACCGCGACCAGCGCGCGCAGCTGCGCATTCCGCAGGGCGGCCTCACGCGGGAAGCGCGCCACGAGCGTATCGAGCGCGGGGAGGACGGAATCCTCCTGTGCGACGAGCGAGAAGGCGCGCTCGAGCCCGAGGACGCCGGGGATCACCGCCCCACGGGCGATCGCCTCCCGATAGGCCGCGATCGCCTCGCGTGCGCGCCCCTGATTCTCAGCGTCCATCGCGCGGGTCAGCACCGCAGCGGCTGGATCAGGTTGGGCCGCGAGCGGGCTCGCGAGCAGCAACGCCCCACCGATCGCGTATACGAGGCGGCGCACCTGCGACCGCTGCGCGATCATGGCACCCGCTCCGCGTTCAGCCGACGGAAATACTCGAGCGCGAGGGCGCGCTCCTCGGGTGAGAGGGCGCGCAGCTCCGCCCAGGATGGCGTCGCGAACCGCTGGGCCTCCGCCCCCGTCGCGCGCGAACCGACGGGCGTGAATCGGGCCGGTTCACGCGCGGCGGCACGCGCCTCGCGCCGCTGCGTGGCATCGCGCTCCTCCTGCTCCAACGAGCGCCCCGCGTCGAGCATGCGACGCAGGAGACGTTCGAGCCGTTGTTCGGTCGCAGCGGTCGCGATCCCCTGGTCGAGCTGCTGCGCCAGGCCGCGCGCCTCGCGCGCCATCTCCTGCGCACGACCGCTCGGATCCACATCGGCCGCCTCGTCGAGCGCCTGCGCCACCGCCCGTTGCGACTGCGCGAGCCGACGCGCCTGCGCCTGCCCCTGTTCGTCGAGCCCCTCGCTCCCCGATTGCCCCGCGGCACGTGCCATGGAGAGGAGACTCTGCAACTGGCCGTTCATCGCGCCCTGCTGCTGGGCGGCCTGCTGCAACTGTTGCATCAGCTCGGGGAGCCCCGACGCCGACGACGCGGACGCCGCGCGTTCGCGATCGCGCGTCAGCTGCTGCGCCGCCTGGCGCAACGCATCCGCCGCCTCGCGCATCTCAGCGTTCGATGCCCCCGGTCCCCCCTGCTGCACCTGACGCGCGGCCTCACTCACCTGCTGCTGCGCCGCCGCCATCGTCTGTTGCGAGCGCGGCGAGACCAGAGCCGACTGGCGCGCCTGTTCGGCGAGGCGCTGCTGCGCCGCCTGCACCCCCTGCTGCACCGCACTCTGCCGCGCGCGCACCGCGGGGTCGGCGGGATCCTGCCGCGCTTCCTCGGCCACGCGCTCCTGCTCCCGCGCGAGCTGCAGGAGTTCCTGCACCGAGCGATCGAGCGCCGAGGTGAGCTCACCTCGCCACTCGGCGAGCTGCGCGCGCTGCGTCTCGGCGAGGGTGCGCGCCGCCTCCTCCGCCGCCTGCGCCGCGGTCTCCGCCGCCCCCTCACGCGACGCCGCCTCCGCACGGCGCGCCGCCTCGGCGGCCTCACGCGCCCCCCGCGCGCCGGTCTGCGCCCGGGCCGAGGCAAGCCGCTGCGCCATCGCCTCGACGGCCTGCTCGAGCGCATCGGCGCGGCGCGCCAACTGCTCGGCGGTGGTCGGCGGCGGCGCGGAGTCCGCCGCGCCCTTCGCATCCGCGTACCGACGCTGGTCCTTGGCGAGCGCCTCCGCCTGGTCGGCAGTCGTGCGCATCGCTCCTTCGAGCGCGGCCCGTTGCAGCATCTGCGCGCTCCGCTCCAACGCCTCACGCATCCGCTGTTGCTGTGCCGCGACCTCCGCGAGCGACTGGCGCGTGCGGTCGGCGTCGCCCGACTCTCGGGCCGCGTCGAGTCGCTGGAGCGACGCGTCGAGCGATCCCGAGAGCGCCTCACGTAACAACCGCTGCGCGTCCTGCAGTTGCCGTGCGAGCGTGGTGTCGAGCGCACCGGCCTGACGCAACCGTTCCTCGAGCGTCTGCGCGGTGGCCTCGAGCTCTGCCACCTTCTCCTGCACCGCCCGTTGCTGCGCCGCGATCTCGCGGGCCTGCTCGGCGCGCTCCGCCCGGAGCGCCCCGCGATCCCGGGCCTGCGCCGCATCGGCCGTGCGCTCCGCCAACGCCGCCTGGGCGCGTGCCGCCGCGACCGCCGCGGCCGCCGCCGCATCGCCGACCTCCCGCGCGGCCTCGCGGCCCTCATCTGCCGTCGGCACCTGCAGCTCGAGTGGCGCGCTCTCCACCACACGAGCCCGCGGCCCCGCCTCGCGCGCGACCGCGACGAGACGGACCGTCGCGCCCGGCGTGAGTCCGAGTGCCGCGAGATCGAGCCGCACCGCGCCGACCCACGCCGCCTCTCCACCAGCGCTGAGCGTCGTCTCCGTCGATGCCCCGCCCTGCCCCGCCGCATCGATCACCTGCCGACGGATCGCGATCGTCCCGAGCCGATGATCATCCTCGGCGACCACCTCGATCGCGACCCGCGACGCGGGATCGACGCGCACCGGCCCCTCCGGATTCACGATGCTGATCCGCGGCGCGAGGTCGGGGATCACCTCGACCGCCAACGGCGCGGGGAGATCCTCGATCGGCGTCGACCGCCCCACCGCCTCCCATGCATAGGAACCGCTTCGAGTCGGCGTGAAGCGCCCACCGAATCGCAGACCCTCCGCCGGCAGCGCCACGCGCGCCGTGCGCGCGACCGGGCGCGCGGCCGGGCCGGGCGCCTCCATGTCATCGACCGGGACGAGCGTCACGGACGCCAAGGCCTCCGAGGCGCGCCCCTCGATCGCCAGCACCGTCCCTTCGGGGATCTGCAGTGGCATCTCGGCATCGACCGACTCGGCGGGGCGTTCGAGATACGCCGGGAACACCGCCGTGACGCGCACATCGCCGAGGAAGGGGCGATCGACCGCGCGCACCTGTGCCGTATCGGTGGTGACGCGCCCATCGGAGGCGACGAGGCGGAGGTCGGCGTCGACACGCGCGAGGGTGAGACGCGCGCGCCCATCGGCGGCGACCGCGAGCAGCGTATCGCGCCATCCCGCCCCAAGTGGGCGCCAGGTCACCTGCACCGTCGGCCGCCCATCGGCGCGCAGGTCGATCGCGAGCGAGCTCCCGCGCGCCACGCCGATCGGGAGTCCATCGAATCGCAACGGGGCGAGTAACTGCCCTCGCGCGGCGGCGATCGGCCGCTGCATCACGCGCCACCCATTGGGCTGAGCCCGCCACGTGAATCCAGCGACGAGCGACGCGCCGAGCATCGCCACCACCGCGAGCCCCATCCCACGCCGACGCCGAGCGGCGGCGCGAGGGGCGAGCGCATCGACAGCGGGCGCGAGCTGCTCCCCGATCCGCGCCGCCGCCGCGTCGATGAGCACGCTCCGCGTCGACGCGAGCTCGAGCACGCCGACCAGCGCCCCCCGCCGGAGCCCCTGCTCCCCTTCGATCGTCCGCGCCACGTCGAGCGGCGCGGTCCGCCGCGCACTCCAGTGGTGGCCCCGCCAGGCGATCACCACCAACCCGGCGAGCACCGCGAACCAGCAGAACAGCGGGAGGAGTGCCGGCCAGGCGATCCATCGCCCATCACCGAGGAGCGTGGCGGCCGTCGCGAGCCCGGCGAGCCCCCATGCGGCGCCCATCGCGGCGACCCGCCCGCGATCATCGCGTCGGATCCGCGCCACCTCGCGCGCGACCAGGGCGACCGGATCCATCACCATGCCGCGCTCACCGTCCGACCGCACTCGTCACCGCATAGACGAAGAGGTTCACCCCCATCCGGAGCGCCGCCTCATGCGCCTCCGGCGGATCGGCGGGATAGGTGCCGATGTCCTCCCATCCGTTCCCGAGATCGCTCTCGTGCGAATAGAAGACAGCGAGGCGATCCCCGATGAAGATCCCGAACCCACGCGCGGGCTCGTTGTCGTGCTCGTGGATCTTCGGGATCCCCTGCGGGAAGGGATAGACGATCCGATAGATCGGATGCGTGAGCGGGACATCCACCAGCGCGCGGTCGGGGAAGACGCGCGCGAGCTCACGGCGCACCGCCGGATCGAGCCCATAATTGTCATCGATGTGCAGGAACCCGCCGCGCAGAAGATAGGTGCGCAGCCGCTCCACCTCGTCCTCGCGCAGGCGGATGTCCCCATGCCCGGTGAGATGCAGGAAGGGGTGATCCCAGAGCCGCTCATCCCGCAGGGTGAGTCGCACCTCGTTCGGTTCGACCGCGAGTGTGGTGCGCGTACGGATCGCGCGAATGAGATTGGGGAGACTCGACGGGTTGGCATACCAGTCATCGCCCTGGTATTGGACGCGCGCGACGGTGAGGCGTGGGACGGTGACAGCGGGCGCGCCAAGCGCCACGGCGATCACGATGGCCGCGACGATCCCCTTCATTCGTGCGCCAGCCGATACGCGAGGTTCCGCGGTGCCCCTCGCTCCTGCAGCGCCTGCGACACCTCGCGCGCCGTGCGCCCCTCGGCACGCCACGATTCCACAAGCGATCGCAGCGCCGCCTCATCGAGCGCCACCGGCGCTCCCGCCCCGATCACGAGCACCACCTCGCCGCGCGGTGGCTGCGCCTCGGCCGCCGTCGCCACCTCGCGCACCGTCCCGCGCACCACCGTCTCGAACTGCTTGGTCAACTCACGCGCCAAGACGGCGGGGCGATCTCCAGCCCCAGCCACCTCGAGCTCCCGCAAGGTCTCCGCCGCCCGCGACGGTGCCTCATAGAGCACCGCGGTCTGCGGCGCAGCGACGATCGCCTGGATCGCCTCGGTGCGCTCGCGCCCCTTCCGCGCGAGGAAGCCGAAGAAGGTGAAGCGCTCCGCCGAGAGTCCGGAGATCACCAAGGCCGCCAGGAGCGCCGATGGACCAGGGACCGGGGAGACCGTCACCCCCGCCTCGATCGCCGCGCGCACCAAGCGGTCGCCCGGGTCGGAGAGCAGCGGCGTCCCCGCGTCGCTCACCAACGCGAAGGACTCGCCCGCGACGAGTCGCGCGACGAGTCCCGGGACCCGCGAGGCCTCATTGTGTTCGTGATAGGCCAGGAGCGGCGTGCGGATCTCGAACCGCTCGCAGAGCCCCCGGGTGTGCCGCGTATCCTCCGCGAGGATCGCCGACACGCCACGCAGCACCTCGACCGCCCGGGGACTCAGGTCGCCCAGATGCCCGATCGGGGTGCTGACGACGTGCAGCGTCCCCCCGCCGGCGCTCACCCCAGCTGCGCGTCGAACTTCGCCGCGAGCGCCGGCTTGGGCACCGCGCCGATCACCTGATCCACCAGCGTCCCATTCTTGAAGAAGAGGAGGGTCGGGATCGACCGGACCTGGAACTTCATCGCCGTCTTCTGATTGGCGTCGACGTCGAGCTTGGTCACCTTGACCTTGCCGTCATACTCCGCCGCCAGCTGGTCGAGGATCGGGGCGATCATGCGGCAGGGGCCGCACCAGGTCGCCCAGAAATCGACGACCGCGACCCCGGCATGCTGCTCCACCTCGGTCGCAAAGGACTCATCGGTCACCACCACGGGCTTCGACATCGTGTTCTCCTGTTCGGATCGGGCGACGGTGCCAACCACCGCCGCATCTCGCTAACGTTCCAGTGACCCTTCGTGCCTGCGTCGCACCCGGAGCCGCCTGAATGACCACCCCTGCCACCCCTCGAGGCACCCGACTCGCTCACATCGGCATCGCCGTCGAGTCGCTTCAGGGGATCCTACCGTTCTATCAGGAACTGCTGGGCCTCCCGGAGGTCCCGCTCGACGATGCCGATGGCGCGCGCATCGTCGGATTGGCCGCGGGAGAACCGCTGGTCGAGCTCCTCGAGCCGGCCGTCGCGGACTCCCCGATCGGGAAGTTCCTCGCCACGCGCGGCCCGGGGATCCATCACCTCTGCTTCCACGTCGACGACCTCGACGGCACCCTCGCGCGCTGCCGCGCCGCCGGGATCCGCCTGATCGATGAGACCCCGCGGATCGGCGCGGAGGGGAAGCGGATCGCGTTCCTCCATCCGAGCGCGACCGCCGGTGTCCTCATCGAACTGATGGAATATTAATGGGGACGTTACCGGCAGAAGGCCGCGACGGGGGCCAGCCCCACGTCTTCCACGAACCAGCGCCCGATCTTGGGGTTCAGCACCGTCGTGAAGGTGGTGCGGGCCTTGAGGTCGCCCTGCACCAGGTCCACCGGGATCAGTTGCCGTCCCCCCTGCCCCGTCTGCGGCATCCCCAGCGTCGCCTGGTCGTGGCGCAGATGGCAGATGATGATCATCGCGCGCTGCTCCACCTCGGCGGTCTTGGCTCGATCGCGGACCGGGGACTCGGCATTCCCCCACACCGAGGCGAGCCCACGCAGGTCGTTCCCGCGTGCCGCCGCCAGGAAGCCACGGACCGCAGCATCGGAGCTCTCGGCGCCGGCCACCGGCCCCGCGGGCACCGACGCGCACCCGGTGAGCCACCCCATCGTCAGCAGTATCACGAGTCGACGCACCACGCACTCCCTTGTGAGAGGACCTCTCGCGGAAGATGACCCGCCAACGCCTGTACATCAACATCGATCATGTGGCGACGGTGCGGCAGGCCCGCCGTGCCGCCTACCCTGATCCCGTGCGCGCGGCCCGCCTCTGCGAAGACGCCGGTGCCGATGGGATCACCGCGCACCTGCGCGAGGATCGCCGCCACATCCAGGATGCCGACATCGAGGGGCTCGTCGCCCAGGCGCGCACCCCGTTCAATCTCGAGGTCGCCGCCACCGACGCGATGATCGCCCTCGCGACACGGCTGCGTCCGCATCAGGTCACCCTCGTCCCCGAGAAGCGTGAGGAGGTCACCACCGAGGGGGGGCTCGACCTCTTCCACGACCCCGCGCGCCTCGAGGCGGCGATCCTCGCCCTACGCGCGGCGACCGTGCGCACCTCGCTCTTCATCGATCCCGACGCGCGGCAGGTCGAGCGCGCGGCCGCCCTCCGCGTCGAGGCGATCGAGCTGCACACCGGGCGCTACTGCGAGGAGCCGGGCCATACCCCGCACCTCACCGCGCTTCGCGCCGCGGCGGCCCACGCCGCCTCGTTGGGACTCGCGGTGCATGCCGGTCACGGCCTCACCCTCACGAACGTCGGCCCCGTCGCCGCCATCCCCGAGTGCGAGGAGCTCAACATCGGCCATGCGATCATCGCGGACGCGATCTTCGTCGGCCTCCCGGAGGCGGTGCACCGGATGCGCGCCGCGATGGACGCGGCCCGCCGTGGCTGAGCGTCGCGCCGTCGGGGGGGGACTCTCCGGCGCGGGACTCCGCGACCTCCTCTCCTCGGGGATCGCCGGTCTCGAGTCGGTGCCCGCCGCGCGAGCCGAATCGCCACGCCCGGCGGCCCCCGCTGGTGATACCCGTCGTGCGCCCGAGGCCAGACCGGTCTCGGGCCCGCCCCCGATCGACCACTTCCTCTATCGCGGACCCGCGGCCCTTGCCGCCGCCCGTCGGCTCGCCGCCCGCCTCGCGCAAACCACGCACCCGCCCGACCCCACCGAGCTCGACGAGCTCCACGACCTCCTCCGTCTCGCCGGCGAGGACTGACCCGATGCGCATCGGCTGGCGCGGCATCCTCGGCATCGCCTTGAGCGGCCTTCTGCTCTGGCTCACCCTCCGGGATGTGGACCTCGCGGAGGTCGTCACCATCCTCCGCACCTCGAGCCTCGGGCTCTGGCTCGCCTGTACCGTCGTCGCGACCGCGATCTTCCCGCTCCGCGCCCGCCGGTGGCAGGCGATCCTCGCGCCGATCGCCCCGCGCGTCCCCGTCACCCCGCTCTGGCATGCGACCGCGATCGGGATGATGGTGAACAACGTGGTCCCCGCGCGCGCCGGGGAGATGGCCCGCGCCTTCGCCATCAGCCGCGCACGCCCCGAGATCCCATTCCCCGCCGCCTTGGGCTCGCTGGTCGTCGATCGGCTCTTCGACGGCACGGTGGTCCTCGGATTGATGCTCCTCGCGACCCTCGACCCACGGTTCCCCGCCGACGCCACGATCCTCGGATGGACGGCGGGGCGCATCGCGCTCGGCGCCGGTGCCATCCTTGCCATCGTTCTCGCGGGGATCGTCGTCCTCCTCTTCGCCCCCGATCTCGTCACGCGTAGCATCGGCGGCACGATCGGTCGACTCGCCCCTCGCATCGGCGAGCGACTCCAGCACCTCGTCACCGCCTTCACCGCCGGCGTGGCGGTCCTCCGCTCCCCGGCCCTCATGATCGAGGTGCTCTGGTGGACGCTGCTCCATTGGCTCACCAACGCCGCCGCCTTCTGGCTCGGCTGCCTGGCGATCGGCCTCGATGCACCATTCAGCGCGAGCCTCTTTCTCCAGGGGATCATCGCCATCGGGGTCGCGATCCCCTCCTCGCCCGGCTTCTTCGGCTTCTTCGAGGCGGCGGGTAAGGCGGGGCTCGGGCTCTACGGGGTGCCGAGCGACCTCGCGGTGAGCTGGGCGATCGGGTTCCACCTGCTCTCCTTCGTCCCCATCACCCTGCTCGGCGCCTGGTACTTCGTCCGCCAGCATCTGCATTTCCGCGATATGACCGCTGCCGGAGACGCCGCATGACCACAGGCACCGCCGCCCGCGTCGACGCGCAGGCGAAGATCAACCTCTCGCTGCGCATCCTCGCGCGGGAGACCACCGGCTTTCATCAGCTCGAGACCCTCTTCGCCCGCATCGACCTCGCCGACACCGTCGAGGTCGCGCTCGACACCAGCCAGCGGGACATCGTGGTCGAGGGGGCCGACGTGGGGCCGCCGGAACAGAACCTCGCGTATCGCGCCGCGGTGGGCTTCATCACGGCGACGCGATGGGAGACGGGGTTCCGTATCCGCATCGTGAAGCGGATCCCAGTCGGTGGGGGGCTCGGCGGCGGCAGTGCCGATGCCGGCGGCGTCTTGCGGATCCTGAACACCTTGGCCCCGCGGCCCCTCTCCCCCGCGGCGATGATGACGCTCGCCGTCCGGCTCGGCGCCGACATCCCCTTCCTCACCGTCGAGGCCCCGGCGGCCTTGGCCTGGGGACGCGGGGAGCGGATGCTCGCCCTCCCACCCCTGCCACCTAGAGATCTGGTCCTCGTGGTCCCCCCCTTCGGGGTGAACACCGCCGAGGCGTTCGGGTGGGTGGCGGCGCAGCGCGAGGGCCGGCCCATCATCGCCCCCGCCCCGTTGGTCGCGGACGATCTCACCCGCTGGGAGCGGATCGCTCGTCTCGCGGACAACGACTTCGAGCCGGTGGTGGTCGAGCATCACCCGGCGATCGGGAACTGTCTCTGGGCGCTCCGGGTCTCCGGAGCCCTGATCGCTCGCCTCAGTGGGTCGGGATCGACCGTGTACGGGGTCTTCGATGGGGGGGCCCCCGCCACCCTCCCGGGGCTCCCCGACGGGACGCGGATCATCCACTCGGGCTTCGCGACGCGGGTGGCCCCCGTGGAGCGACTCGGCTAGCTTCCTCGAGTCCCTGCTGCCCCTTCGTCCAATGGCAGGACATCGCACTTTGGATGCGAGAATGGTGGTTCGAATCCACCAGGGGCAACTCGGGGCGCCATCGGCACTTGCGCCCCCTTCCCCCCTGTCGCACCGGCCCCGGTTCTCCTAGCTTTCGGGGCTGTCGTTGGACGGGGTCGTCCGCCTCTGGGCGGTCCCGCACCGCCCCACCTCGCTCGGACCTCGCGCATGGACGGTCTCTCGGTCCCCCTGACAGGCTTCCGCGTCCTCACCGGCACGGCCAATCGGCCGCTCGCCGAGGAGATCGCCCGGTCGCTCGGCACCGAGCTCTGCCGCACCAATGTCACACGGTTCGCCGATGGAGAGGTCTTCGTCCGGCTCGATGAGAACGTCCGCGGCGCGGATGTCTTCATCGTCCAGCCGACGAACCCGCCGGCCGAGAACATCATGGAGCTCCTGCTCCTGGTGGACGCGGCGCGACGGGCCTCGGCAGCGCGCATCACCGTGGTGCTCCCGTACTACGGCTATGCGCGGCAGGACCGCAAGGATCAGCCGCGCGTCGCGATCGGCGCCAAGCTGATGGCGAACATGATCATGCGCTCCGGCGCGGACCGGGTGCTGGGGCTCGACTTCCACCAGCACCAGCTGCAGGGGTTCTTCGACATCCCCGTCGATCACCTCTACGCGGCCCCGGTCTTCACGGCGCATTACCGGAAGAAGAACCTGGTCGACCCCGTCGTGGTCGCCCCGGATGTCGGCTCGGCGAAGATGGCGCGTGGGTTCGCGAAGCGGCTGAACGCCTCGCTCGCCATCATCGACAAGCGGCGTCCGGCAGCGAACGTGTCGGAGGTCGTGAACGTGGTCGGTGAGGTGGAGGGGAAGGATTGTCTCCTCGCCGACGACATGATCGATACGGCGGGGACGGTGAGCGAGGCGGCGCGGGCGCTCAAGAAGCTGGGCGCGCGGGACATCTACGTCTGCGCGACACACGGCTTGCTGAGCGGCCCCGCGGTGCAGCGCCTCTCCGAGGCGCCGATCACCGAGGTGGCGATCACCGATTCGGTGGCGCTCGCCCCGGAGAAGCGGTTCCCTGCGCTGACGGTGCTCTCCGTCGGCGAGTTGTTGGCGAAGGCGATCCGCTTCACGCACGCGGATCAGTCGGTCTCGTCACTCTTCGAGTGACGCGGTAGGACCCTTTTTCATCCCGTTGGCGCGCCGCCGGGCCGGAGATACCGGGCACCCACGTCGCGCGCCACAGTGCAGCAGAGGTCACGTTCCATGGCAACCGTTCCCTTCTCCGCCACCACCCGTGGCACCACCGGCAAGGGCGTCGCGCGCAAGCTCCGCGCCGCCGGCCAGGTCCCCGCGGTCATCTACGGGCACGCGCGGCAGCCCCAGCCCCTCGCGCTGGATCACCACGCGCTCACGCTCTTCCTCGAGAAGCACCCGTACCAGAGCACGGTGATCGCGCTCAACGTCGACGGCACCTCGAGCAACACGCTCATCCGCGAGGTGCAGCGTCACCCGTACAAGAAGCAGATCCTGCATGTCGACTTCCAGGAGCTCGTCGCGGGTGAGACGGTCACCGTCCCCGTGCCGCTCCACTTCGTCGGCACGCCGGAGGGCGTCCGCCTCAGCGGCGGCATGCTCGACCAGATCCTGCATGAGCTCGAGCTCGATTGCGATCCGACGAACATCCCGGGCCACATCAACGTCGATGTCACCGCACTCACGATCGGTCACTCGATCCACGCGGGTGAGATCGCCCTGCCGGCCGGCGTCACGCTCCGCTCGAACCCCGACGCCACCGTCTGCGTCTGCGCGGCGCCGCGTGTCGAGGCCGAGGCGGCCCCGGCCGAGGGGGCATCGACGTCGGAGCCGGAGCTGATCCGCAAGGCGAAGGCCGACGAAGAGGCCGAGGCCAAGTAACCCGTCCGGCGTCCGGGACCACCGAGTCCGTCGATGAAGGTCATCCTCGGGCTCGGGAACCCCGGCGCGGAGTATGCGGAGACGCGGCACAACGTCGGATGGTGGGTCCTCGACCATCTGGCGGAGGTCTGGCGGTTCGAGGGTTGGCGCAAGGATGGCGAGGCGCTGACCAGCACGGGACGCATCGGCACCACCACGGTGCGCCTCGTCAAACCGCAGACCTTCATGAATCTGTCAGGTCGGGTGTTGACCCCCTGGCTCCGGCGCCCCTTCTGGGCCGCGGCCACCGACCTGGTGGTGATCTCCGATGAGGTGCAGTTGCCGGTGGGGACCTTCCGCTTCGGCGCGAAGGGCTCCGCCGGTGGTCACAACGGGCTCAAGAGCATCGAGCAGGCGCTCACGAGCCAGGACTACCCCCGACTCCGCATCGGGGTCGGGCCGAACGATCCGCAGCGCCGCATCGGCGACCTCGCCGACTATGTGCTCGGACGGTTCGGGAAGGACGAGGGCGCCGAGGTCCGCGCGCTCTTGCCGACGCTGGAGGAGGGGCTTCGGGTCTGGACGACCGAGGGGATCCTCTCCGTCATGAATCGCTTGAATCGCTAGTCCCTCACCTCTCACCCCACCCCCCATGCTCGAGAACGTGCCGCTCTATGCCCTCGGGATCGGGCTCGCTGGCCTCGTGGCCTGCGTGCTCACCTATCTGGGCATCGTCCGCAACCCCGCTGGCTCGCCGGCCATGCAGGAGCTCGCCGGGCAGATCCAGGAAGGCGCGATGGCCTTCCTCAAGCGCGAGTACACCGTGCTCGCCCCCTTCCTCCTCGTCGTCGCGGCGCTGCTCTCGTACGCACTGAACCTCGAGACGGCGATCGCCTACGTCTTCGGCGGGCTCTGCTCGGTCGCCGCCGGCTGGGCCGGGATGACCTCCGCGACGAAGGCGAACGTGCGCACCTCCGAGGCGGCGCGGGCGAGCGGTCAGGCCGCGGCGCTCCGGATCGCCTTCGGTGGCGGCGCGGTGATGGGGCTCGCGGTGGCCGCCCTCGGCCTCCTCGGCGTCACCGCCGTCTTCGTCTGGCAGAAGGCGCTCCTCGGTGGCACGAGCTACAAGCTCTTCGGTGAGATCATCTCCGGCTTCGCGATGGGGGCCAGCTCGATCGCCCTCTTCGCGCGCGTCGGCGGCGGCATCTACACCAAGGCCGCGGACGTCGGCGCCGACCTCGTCGGCAAGGTCGAGGCGGGGATCCCCGAGGATGACCCGCGCAACCCGGCCACCATCGCCGACAACGTCGGCGACAACGTGGGTGACGTCGCCGGTCTCGGCGCCGACATCTTCGAGTCGTATGTGGGCGGCATCATCGCGACGATCGCCCTCGCGGCGACCTCGACCCTGATCACCGACGCGGATCGCACCGCCGCGATCCTCCTCCCGATCGCCTACACCACGGCGGGGCTCGCGGCCTCGCTCATCGGGATCTTCCTCATGCGGATCCTCGCCAAGGGGAATCCGGCGAACGCGCTTCGCGCCGTGACCTTCATCGCGGCCGGGCTCTTCCTCGTCTTCGCATACTGGATGACGCAGCAGATCCCGCTCAACATGATGGACCCCGAGACGGGGCGCGTCCTCCCCGCCCTCGGCCCCTGGTTCGCCGTCGTCGCGGGCACGGTGGCCGGTGTCGCCATCGGCCTCGTGACCGAGTACTACACCGCCGCGGGCCCCGTCCTTCGGATCGCCGAGTCGTCCAAGACCGGCCCGGCGACGAACATCATCGCCGGCCTCGCCGTCGGGATGGAATCGACCGTCGTCCCCGTGCTCCTCATCTGCGGCGCGATGTGGGTCTCCGTCTGGGCCGCCGGCCTCTACGGCGTCGCGATCGCCTCGGTCGGCATGCTCGCGACCGTCGGCGTCACGATGTCGGTCGACGCCTATGGCCCGATCGCCGACAACGCCGGTGGGATCACCGAGATGAGCCATCTCGGTCCGGAGGTCCGCAAGATCACCGACGGCCTCGACGCCCTCGGCAACACCACCGCCGCCATCGGCAAGGGCTTCGCGATCGGGTCGGCGGCGCTCACCGCGCTCGCCCTCTTCTCGGCGTACGCCTCGGCGGTGAACCTCACCACGCTCAACCTGATCGACCCGATGGTCGTGATCGGGCTCTTCATCGGTGGCGTGATGCCCTTCTTCGTCGGCGCGCAGACCATGACCGCCGTCGGTCGCGCCGCGCAGGGGATGGTCGAGGAGGTCCGTCGGCAGTTCCGTGAGATCCCCGGCCTCCTCGAGGGGAAGCCGGGCGTGAAGCCCGACTCGGCCCGCTGCGTCGATATCTCCACCGGGGCCGCGCTCCGTGAGATGATCGTCCCCGGCGTCGCCTCGGTGCTCCTCCCCGTGGTGGTCGGGAAATTCCTCGGCGTGAAGGCCCTGGGTGGCCTCCTCGCCGGCGCCACCGTGACGGGCGTGATGATGGCGCTCTTCATGGCGAACGCCGGTGGCGCCTGGGACAACGCCAAGAAGGCGATCGAGGGCGGGATCATGGGCGGCAAGGGCTCGGATCCGCACAAGGCCGCCGTCGTCGGCGACACCGTGGGCGATCCGTTCAAGGACACCTCGGGCCCGGCGATGAACATCCTCATCAAGTTGATGAGCGTCGTCAGCCTCGTGCTCGCGCCCTGGTTCCTGAGCTGATGTCGTAAGCCCCAGCGACGGCGGGGGAGGCCCTCGGGTCTCCCCCGCCGTCGTGTCTCGGCCCTCCCCATCTCCCGCGTCCCATGCTCTCTCTCGGCATCGTCGGTCTCCCCAACGTCGGCAAGTCCTCGCTCTTCAACGCCCTCACGGCGGCGAAGGCCGAGGCGGCGAACTACCCCTTCTGCACCATCGACCCGAACGTCGGGGTGGTGAACGTCCCCGATCCGCGGCTCGACCAACTCGCGGCGATCGTGCATCCCGAACGGACCGTCCCCGCGGCGGTGCAGTTCGTCGACATCGCGGGGCTGGTGAAGGGGGCGAGCACCGGGGAGGGACGCGGCAACGCCTTCCTCTCGAACATCCGCGAGACCGATGCGATCGTGCACGTGGTCCGCTGCTTCGATGACCCCGACGTGATCCACGTCGACGGCTCGGTCGATCCCGTTCGCGATCGCGCGACGATCGAGTTCGAGCTCGCGCTGGCCGACCTCTCGGTGGTGGAGAAGCGGCTCGACAAGGCGAAGCGCGCGGCGAAGACGGGGGACAAGGAGGCCGCCGCGGAGGTGAGCTCGCTGGAGAAGGCGCAGGCGCCCCTCTCGAACGGTCAAAGGCGCAGGCGCCCCTCTCGAACGGTCACGCGCTCTGGCACGTCACCCTCTCCGCCGAGGACCGGGACCGGCTCAAGGGACTGCAGCTCCTCACCCTCAAGCCGATCCTCTATGCGGCGAACGTCACCGATGGCGAACTGACTGGGGCCGAGGGGGCCTACGTCACCGCCCTGCGCGCCGCGATCGCCGCCGACCATGAGCCGGCGCAGGTCGTCACCTTCTCGGCGAAGATCGAATCGGAGTTGGCGGAGCTCCCCCCTGAGGACCGGGCCGACTTCCTGAGCTCGCTCGGATTGGCGTCGGCGGGACTCGACCGCCTGATCCGCGGGGGGTATTCCCTCCTCGGGCTCCAGACCTACTTCACCGCCGGGGAGAAGGAGGTCCGGGCCTGGACCATCAAGGTCGGGGACACGGCGCCCAAGGCCGCGGGGGTGATCCACACCGACTTCGAGCGGGGATTCATCAAGGCCGACACCGTCAGCCTCGCGGACTTCGTGGCGAACGGGGGGTGGAAGGGGGCCAAGGAGAAGGGGGTCGTCCGGAGCGAGGGGAAGGAGTACGTGATGCAGGACGGGGATGTGGTCCTCTTCAAGTTCAATGTCTGAGCCCGTGGGGGACGGTTGACTCCCCCTCCCTAACTCCGTACGTTTCAAGGCTTTCCATAAACAGCGCGTTTCCCAGGGTCGGCCCTTGCCGGCCCGCGCGCCCAGCCTCCCGCCGCGTCGGCAACCCGCGGTGGGCGATCACGACCAAAGGAGGATTGCCACAGTGTCTCGTGAATACGAGGCGGTGTACATCTTCGATGCCGGACTCGAAGACGCCGCCATCGCCGAGCGGCTCGACAAGCACCATGCGCTCCTCGGCACCACCACGCCCGTCACGCTCGACCATTGGGGCCGTCGCCAGCTCGCCTATAAGATCGGCAGCAAGGAGACCGGCTACTACGTGGTCGCCCGCTTCACCGCCGAGGGGACGGTCCTCCCCGAGTTCGAGCGTGCCCTGAAGCTCGACGAGAGCGTGATCCGCTATCTGATCTCGGTCCATGAGCACGAGCTCGGCGCCCCGCCGATGACCGAAGAGCAGCTCGCCGCCCGCCGGGCGCGCGATGAGGACGACGACGAGGACGAGGAATAACCCATGCGCCGTTCCCGTAAGGTCTGCCCGGTCACCGAGGCCGGCATCCGTTTCATCGATTACAAGGACGAGCGCTTCCTCGCCCGCTTCATCTCCGACAACGGGAAGATCCTCCCGAGCCGGTTGAGCGGCGTCGACGCCCGTCACCAGCGGCAGCTGGCGAAGGCGATCAAGAAGGCGCGCTACCTGGCGCTCCTCCCGTACACGCGCGGCCACACCGCGCAGTAAAGGATGGGCCCGGAGGCGGAGTCGATGGAGCCGCCTCGGGAGCGGGGGTGGGGACGGATCGTTCTGGTCCTCCTCGCGCTGGCGGTCCTGCCGGCGATCCCGCTCCTGCGTGTGGTGATCCCGATCGTCGACCCGTTGGTGCTCATCGCCCCGCTCGCGGCGGCGTTGGCCATCGCGGGGTGGCGACAGGGGGGACGGGGCTCGCTCGCGCTCCTCTGGGGGGCGGTGGCCGGCTGGATCCTCTGGCGGGCGAGTCAACGAGGGACGGCGTACGACGAGTTCGTGGTCGGCTGGTCGGTCCTCCTAGCGGTGACGTTCGGCGTGATCATCGCGGTGATCCCTGGACGTGGCCCCCTCCTCCCGAAGGCCCTCGCGGCCCTCGCGGCGGCCCTGGGGGTCGGGGTGGTGATCATCGCGATGGTCCCGGGCGGGTGGACGGGTGCGATCGCGTTGGTGAGTGAGGAAATCGGTCGGCGCGCGGTGGGCGCCATGCGGGAGTGGCAGGCGATGACGGCCACCCCCGAATGGCAGGAGCTGATGGCCGGCTCCCCCACCTGGGAGGAGTCGAGTCGGACGGTGGAACGGCAGCTCGGTCTGGTGCCGGGACCCGCCCGCCAGCTCTTCCTCGCGATGCTGGCGCTGCAGGGGATGGTCGCGATGGCCCTGAGCTGGGCCATCTACCATCGGGTCGCGACGGTGCGACTCGGCCCCCCGCTCACCACGCTGCGCGCCCTGCGGTTCCCGGACGCCCTCGTCTGGGGGATGGTTGCTGGACTCGCGTTGCTCGCGTTCCCCGTCCCGGGGCCGCTCCGCATCGTGGGGCTCGATCTGACGCTGTTCTTCGGTGCACTGTACGTCCTGCGGGGCGTCGGCGTGCTGATGTGGTTCCTGGCGCCTGGCCGGTGGATGTCGGCGGTGTATCTGCTGCTGACACTCCTCTTCTGGCCGGTGGTCGGGGCGGTGGCGCTGACCCTCGGGCTCGGCGACACCTGGTTCGACTGGCGCCGCGCGACGCGGCGTGAATCCCAACGTTCGGAGTGAACCATGGAAGTCATTCTTCGCCAGGCGGTCGACAACCTCGGACATCCCGGGGACATCGTGGACGTCTCCGCCGGTTATGCCCGCAATTTCCTCCTCCCCCGAGGCGTGGCCTATGAGGCAACCCCGGGGAACAAGAAGCGCATCGCCCAGGAGAAGGAGCGCCTCGAGGCCGCCGAGAAGGCGCGCCGCGACGCCGCCCAGGTGATCGCGGATCGCCTCGCCGAGGTCTCCCTCACCTTCTCCGCCAAGGTCGGCGAGGAAGGCAAGCTCTTCGGCTCGGTGACGGCGGGCGACATCGCGCAGCAGCTCGAGGCGCAGGGCTTCACCGAGGTCGAGAAGCGCATGATCGACCTGCACGAGCCCATCAAGGCGCTCGGCGTCTACAAGGTCGCCATCCGGCTCCACGCCGACGTCAAGCCCGAGATCAAGGTCTGGGTCATCAAGGGCTGATCCGCCGCGGAACCTTTCCGGCGTCAGCGGGTTCGGTAGCTTACCCCTGTGGTCACCGCTCCCGCTGACGTCCTCCGCGCCGTCCAACGCGCTGCCGTCGCCCTCGGCGACGCCAAGGCGCTGGACGTCGTGTGCCTCGACCTGCGAGGCGTGACCGACATGGCGGACTACTTCCTCGTCGCCAGCGGCACCTCCGATACCCATGTGCGCTCCTCCGCGCAACGCGTCGTCGATGCCCTCAAGGCCGAGGGACTTCGGGTGCAGTCCGTCGAAGGGCTCGAGCAGGGCCGGTGGGTCCTCCTCGACTACGTCGACTTCGTGGTCCATCTCTTCCATCCCACGCTGCGCCAGTTCTATCAGTTGGAGCGGCTCTGGGGCGATGCCCCGGCCGTTTCCCTCCCCGCTGCCTGACGGAGTCTCGATGCGCCGCTTCGGTCGTCGCCTCGCCCTCGCGCTGACCCTCGCCACCACGCTGACGCGTCCCGCCGGCGCGCAGGGTGGATACTTTGGTCAGAACCACGTCCAGTTCCGGACCTTCGAGTGGCAGGTGCTCACGACCGAGCACTTCGACATCCACTACTACCCGGAGCTCCTCGAGGCGGCGCGCCTCACCGGGCAGATGGCGGAGCGCTCGTACGCGCGCCTCTCGCGGATCCTCAATCACTCATTCAAGGAACGGAAGCCGATCATCATCTTCGGCTCTCGCGCCGAGTTCGCACAGAACAACGTCCTGGGCGACCTCGGCGAGGGCACCGGGGGCGTCACCGACGCGCTCCGGCAGCGCAACATGTTCTTCTTCGCTGGGGACCTCGGCGAGGCGGAGCATGTGCTGACGCACGAGATGGTGCACGTCTTCCAGTACGACATCTTCGCGCGCGGACAGGCCGGCGCCGGGATGGAGACGCTCGCGCAGGTGAATCCCCCGCTCTGGTACGTGGAAGGGATGGCGGAGTATCTCTCGATCGGCCCGTCGCATCCGTACACCGATGCGGTGATGCGCGATGCCGCGCTGAACGGGAACGTCCCCTCGGTCGAGGCGATGACCGAACGCCCCGACCAATTCTTCCCCTATCGCTTCGGCGAATCCCTCTGGCAGTACGTCGGGCGCCGGTGGGGGGACGAGGTGATCGGGGAGATCATGCATGCGACGCCGAGTCTCGGTGTGGATCGCGCCTTCCGTCGCTACACGGGGCTCTCGCTCGAGGATCTCGGCGATGAGTGGAAGGAAGAGGTGCAGCAGCAGTATCTCCCGCAGGTCGCGTCGCTCGAGCGGCCACGCCGCACCGCGTCGCCGCTCTTGAATGAACGACGCACCGGTGGCGTGATCCCCGTCTACGTGGCGCCCGCGCTCTCCCCAGACGGCAAGCAGATCGCCTACATCTCGACGGGGAGCCTCCTCCGCGCCGAGGTCTTCCTCGACCTGTTCCTCGCGGACGCCACGACCGGCAAGCGCATCACGCGCCTGACGCAGAGCACGCTCGACCCCGAGTTCGAGGAGCTCCGGTATCTCTATTCGCAGGGATCGTTCTCCCCGGATGGGCGCCTCTTCGCCTTCACGGCCCAGCGGAAGGGTCGGGACGTGCTCTACCTGTACGACCTCAAGCGGAAGCGGGTCGTGCGTCGGCTCGACACGCCGCTCCAGGCGATGATGGGACCCACCTGGTCCCCCGATGGGCGGAAGATCGTCTTCAGCGGGGCGCAGGGTGGGCTCTCCGATCTCTACGTGATCGACGCCGACGGGAAGAACCTCGTGCGGCTCACGAACGATCCCTACGGCGATGTGATGCCGCAGTGGTCGCCCGACGGACGGCAGATCGTCTTCGCGAGCGAACGCGGCCCCCAGAGCGACCTCACCTCGCTGCGCCTCGGCGCCTGGCGGATCAGCCTCTTCGATCTTGAGACGGAGACGATCACCACCCTCCCCGGGCAGGACGGGAAGAACCTCAACCCAATGTGGGCGCCGGACGGCACGTCCGTCGCCTTCATCTCCGATCGCACGGGGATCCCGCAGCTCTTCCTCTATGACCTCGGGGACCAAGAGCACTATCAGCTCACGCGCTTCATCGGCGGGATCCTCTCCGTCACCGAGCATAGCCCGGCGATGTCATGGGCCCGGGATGCGGACAAGCTCGCCTTCACGTACATGGATGACGGGAACTTCACGATCTGGAGCGTGGTGAACCCGCGCCAGCTCCGGAAGCAGCCCTACCGCGCCCCGATGCCGGTGCTCGCCGTCGACGCGCCGGCGACCGATACGACCAAACGCGCCGCCGAGGATCGGCTCAAGACCCTCGCGCAGGGGATGGCGGACAGCATCGCCGCCGCGCGCGTCGCGCAGCGCGACCCGCGACGCAGCCGCAGCCTGTATCGTGGGACCGGCGGACTCCGCCCCACCGCCCTGCTCCCGACGACGGAGCGCAGCGGGATCTCGGTCGCCGCGCTGCTCGATAGTGCGACACTGAACCTCCCCTCGGCGAGCTCCTTTGCGAGCCAGCGCTATCAGGGGAAGCTGCGTCCCGAGGCGGTGATGCGGCCGCAGATCGGGTATGCGCAGGACAACTTCGGGCGCGGCGTCTACGGGGGGACGGCGATCATCCTCTCCGACCTCCTGGGCAACGAGCGGCTCGCCCTTGCGGGTGGGGTGAATGGCCGCCTCTCCGAGGCGCAGCTCTTCGTCGAGTATACCAACCTCGCCGGACGCTTCCAGTATCAGACCGGTGTCCAGCAGCAACCCTTCTTCTTCCTCGCGTCGTCCCAGCAGTTCGGGAACGGCCCCCAGGTGGTGCAGACGCAGGTCCTCGCGCGCTTCATCGCGCGCAGCGCCTTCGCGAACGGGATCTATCCGCTCAATCGGTTCACGCGGTTCGAGTACGGGATGACCTTCCAGAACGTCGACCGCTCCTTGATGTACATCAGCCAGGGGATCGACTTCAACCTAGGGCTCTCCACCGGCTTCTATCTTGACTCGATCGTCGGCGCCGGCTCGCTCAACTACGTCTCCCCCTTCGTCGCCTGGGTGCAGGACAACGCCCTCTTCGGACCGGCCGGCGCGATCTACGGGCATCGCTATCGGCTCTCGGCCGAGAAGCAGATGGGGAACGTGCAGTGGACCAATTTGGGCGTCGACCTGCGACGCTATGACCCGTTGGTCTTCAGCCTCCTGACGGTCGCCACCCGGTTCTCGGCGAATCTCTCGGTGGGTCGGGATGAAATGGAGTTCCCGAAGTTCATCGGGCGCCCGGACTTCATCCGTGGGTACGACCGCGAACTCTATGCCGGGGACTGTTCCAGTTCGGTGTCCGACCCGAACCTCTGTGGGGCGACGCAGCTGTTGGGGAGTCGCGTCGCCTTCGCGAACGTGGAGCTCCGCTTCCCGCTCGTGCGCCGCTTCGTGCTCGGCCTCCTCCCCATCTCGCTCCCGCCCGTCGACGGGCTCTTCTTCTACGACATGGGGATGGCGTGGTCCAAGGACCAGTCCGTCTCACTGCGCCGTCCGGAGAACTACGACTTCGCGACGCAGCGGTATCCCCTGAGCAGCTACGGCTTCGGGATCCGGATGAACCTCTTCAACATCGCGTTGATCCGGTGGGACTACTCGATCCCGCGCGACGGGACCTTCCGCAACGGGTACTGGTTCTGGACGCTCGGGCAATCGTTCTGAGCTCGGTCGCTCCTCGCCGTCCCCTGAGGCATCGGCGCCTGCGCCTGGTCGCGGGGGTGTTCGCGGCCCTGACGCTGGCGCTCGGCTGTGAGACGGCGCCGTCGACGCCCAGCGCCGTGCTGCGCGGCGTGGGCCCGGACGCCATCCTCCTGCGCCTCCCCGCCGATGGGGGGAT
Source organism: Gemmatimonadota bacterium (assembly GCA_021298395.1). GTDB lineage: Bacteria > Gemmatimonadota > Gemmatimonadetes > Gemmatimonadales > Gemmatimonadaceae > Pseudogemmatithrix. Next base: position 68,600 of record JAJTFH010000008.1, read on the forward strand.
CGTCGCCGCCTACACCGCGGATGCGGATAGCGTCCTCTGGCGTTCGCGCGCCCCCGCCCCGAAGCTCTCCGCCGTCCTCGGCTTCGACGATTTCAGCGGCCTCGTGATCGCACTCGACACTGCTGGCCATGCCATCAGCATCGACCTCCGCCTTGGCATGGCCGAGCGCTTGGGGACATCAGCCTTGCAGGGCGAGGTGCGTAGCGAGGGGACGGCCGCCTTCGGACAGGACAGCGCGGGACGCGTGGTGCGCGTCACGCCAGTGGCCACCTGGACCTGGGCGCCCACGGAGCCGGCGCGTCATCTCATTCCCCTCCCCGATGGGGCGCTGCTCGTCATCTCCGAGAGCGCTGGCGGGACAGCGATCCGCCGGCTGATCCCGCCGGAGGCGCGCGTCACGGACAGCACCGAACTCCCGGCAGCGCGCAGCGTGCTCCGCACCGCCACGGGCGACCGGCTCTGGGTCCTCACCGAGGGCGAGCTGATCGCCCTTCGCACGCGCGACCTCTCCCCGGCCCTCACGATCCCACTCGGCGACCCGGTGGCCGCGATGGAGGCCACCCCGAGCGGCGACCGCCTCTTCCTCGCCTCGGATCGCGATGCGTTGCGCGTGATCGATCGCTTCGCGGAACAGGAACAGGGGCGGGTCTCGCTCCCGGGGCCCGCGACGGCACTCCGCATGGACCCCGACGGCGCCTATCTGCTGGCGCGTACCGAGGCGCCGGCGGGAATCCAGGTGATCGCGATCGGGACGATGCGCGTCGTGGCGACCTTCGCCGGCGCGTGGCGCGACGATCTCCCGGCGGTCACCCCCCAGGGCCAGGTGGTGGTCGCGCGCGATGGCGCGATCGTCGTCCTCGACATCGTCACGGGTCGTGAGGTGCGACGCGTCCCCGGTGGCGCGGCGGACCACTGGCATCTCCTCCGCTGGAACGGGTTCCGTCCGCGCGCGGCGAGTCTCGACCGCCCGGTGGAGTTCGAGGATCCTGATTCCGTGGCCGCAGAGGAGGCGACGGCCGAAGGGGCTGCGGCGATACCCCCGTCTTCGGCGCCAGCGGGATCCACGACATGGACCCTCTCCTTCGCGACGCTGATCGATCAGGCCCGCGCCCGCGAGGTCGCTCGGGAGATCACCGTCGAGGGACGGACGGCCCGCGTGGTGACCGGCGACCGGGAGGGCGCGCCGATCTACCGCGTGCTCCTCGGTCCCTATCTCTCGCGTGAGGTCGCGGAACGGGCGGGGATGCTCTCCGGGCGCGCCTACTGGGTCTTCGAGGGGACGCCGTGATCCCAGCCCCCCTGCCCCCCGAGACCTGGGTGGCCGAGGGAGCACGCGTCGCGGAACGGGTGACCGGGGTGAGCGCCGTCGTGGTCATCGGGCGCGAACCGGAGGTGACCGCCCTCGTCGCGCGCGGGATCGCCTCGGTCGCGAGCGCGGAGCGGGCCGTCGCCATCGCCGATCTGATCGGTGGCATCCCGGCGCTCACCGTCCCGCGTGAGGTGCCGGGGCTCCGCGAGTGCTTTCGCGATGGGGATCCCGTGTCGGACACCGCGCAGCCGTTGGAGGACCTCCCGCAGGTCTTCATCCTCCCACAGGGCGCGGCGCGGCTCGACGCCTATGCGCTCGCCGGCCACCCGCGATGGGGCCCACTGATCGCGGGGTTCCGACGCACGGAGGGGCTCCTGCTGATCGTCGCCCTCGCCGGCACCGATGGGCTCGACGCGTTGATCGGGATGACCGATGGGGCGGTCGCGGTCGATCTCCCCCCGGTGCTGCTGCGCCAGTGGCCGCTTGTGGCCACGGTCGATCGTCCGGAGGAGCTCCCGCCGATCGTGATGAGCGAAGCGGGGCGTACCCTGCTCGAGGAGCGTGCCCAGGCGGGCGTGGTCCTCCCGGTCGCCCCCCCGACACCGCCGACCGCGCCGACGCCGCGGTCGGCGGCCATCGCCGCGCTCCGTCGCCCGCGCACCGCGGCGATGGTCGTCGGCGGCGTGACCCTGGCGACCCTCGGGGCGCTCTGGCTCTCACGCGGCCCCGGTCGCGCGCTGCTCGAGGCGCTCCGCGTGCCCGCCCCCACCGTGGCCACGGCCGACACCCTCGCCTGGGCCGACACCGCCGTCCGCGCCGACATCCCGATCGACACCATCACCCTCGGGGCCGTTGTCAACCCTCAGGACTCGATCGGCGCCGCGGCGTTCACCGTCCAACTCGTAGCGGCGAACAGCGTGGCGGGTGCAAATTCCTCTCTCGTCCGGCGCGGTGGTTCCCCACTGCCAGCCGCGACGATCGCCCCGGTCCAGCTCGATGTGGATGGGCGGACGTGGTACCGCGCCCTCGTCGGTGCGTGGCAGGACCCGGCGGAGGCGGCGCGCTTCCTCGAGACCTTGCGACGCGACGGCACCGTGGACGCGGCGGCGGGGCGGGTCCTGCGCGCGCCGTATGCGTTGCAGCTCGCAGAAGGGATGGCTGTCACCGAGGTCCCCGCCGCGCTCGCGCGATGGTCCCGCCTTGGTATCGCGGCCTATGCGCTGGCGCAGGACGATGGACGGGTCCGCCTCCTGGCGGGTGCCTTCGAGACTCCAGACCAGGCGGCGGTGCTCGCGGTGTCGCTTCGCGATGCCGGGGTGCCCCCCGTCGTGGTCTTCCGATTCGGGAGAACGCTCTAAGTGCGGTTGACCAAGCTCGAGTTGCACGGATTCAAGTCGTTCGCCGACCCCACGGTCCTCACCTTCGACCGCGGCGCCACGGCGATCGTGGGCCCCAATGGGTGCGGGAAGTCCAACGTCTCCGACGCCGTGCGCTGGGTGCTCGGCGAGCAGCGCGCGCGCCTGCTGCGCGGCGCCAAGATGGAGGAGGTCATCTTCCAGGGGTCGTCGGCGCGCCGCGCCGTGAACATCGCCGAGGTCTCGCTGCACTTCGAGAACGAGGAGGGGATCCTCCCCGTGCCGTTCAAGGAGGTGGTGATCACCCGCCGCCTCTCCCGCTCGGGCGATAGCGACTACTTCCTGAATCGCGCCCCCTGCCGCCTGCGGGACATCCACGATCTCCTGCGCGGGACCGGGCTCGGCGCCGACACCGGCGTGGTGATCGAGAGCAAGATGATCGACCTCCTCCTCTCGGATCGCCCCGACGATCGGCGCGAGCTCTTCGAGGAGGCGGCGGGGGTGGGCCTCTACCGCGACCGCCGCCGCAGCACGGAGCGGCAGCTCGAGGCGACGTCCAACGACCTCACGCGCATCGACGACCTGATGGGCGAGGTGCAGACACAGGTGCGGTCCCTGCTCCGCCAGCGGAAGCGCGCGGAGCGCCACGCCGAGATCACCACGCGGCGCTTCGCCGTGGAGCTCACCCTCGCCTCGCGCGAGATGAGCGCCTGGCATGAGGAGCTCGCTGGGATCGAGTCGCGCCTGGGCGACTTGCGTGATGGCGTGCCGGCGACGCAGGAGCAGGTGCGCGTGGCCGAAGCGGCGCGCGATGCCGCGCATGCCGCGCGCGCGGCGGCAGAGACCACGCGACAGGAGCGTGCCACCGTCGCCGCGACCGCGCGACAGGCGGTGCTCGAACTGCAGCAACAGCTCGCCGTCGCCGAGGAGCGCCATCGCAACGCCCTCTCGCGCCGCGAGCGCACCGTCCAGGAGCGCGACGAGGGCGTCGCCTTCGGGGATCGGATGCGCGGGGAGTTCGAGGCCGCGCAGGCCGACGAGACGCAGTGCGCGGAGGCGCTCACCGCCGCCTCCGCGGTGTTGCAGGAGCGGATGGCGGCCGAGGAGCAGAGCCGCGCCGGGGTGACGGCGGCGCGCACCGCGGCCGACGAGGCCGACCGCGCGGTCCAGGGGCTGCGCGAGCAGGTGCGGCGCCTCGAGCTCGAGCGCGAGACGGCGGAGCGCGAGCTCGCCGAGGTCGCCCAGCGCACGGAGGCGCTCCGCGCCGAACATGAGGCGCTGAGCGCCCGCCTCGCGCTGGCCGATCGTGAGCTGCAGGCCGCGGACGACGTGCTCGCCGGCGCGCGCGAACAGGCCGCTCTCGCCGAGAACGCGCTCGACCAGGCGCGCGCCACCGCGCGCACCGCGCGGGACCGTGAGACCGCGGCCCGCGCCGACGTGCGGCGCGTGGAGGAGGAGCATACCGCCCTCACCGGGCGCCTCGCCGCCCTCGAGGGATTGGAGCGCGAGCGCGTGGGGCTCGCCCCCGCCGCCGCCAAAGTCCTGCGCGAGCGGGAGCGATTCGGGAGCGAGGCGATCCTCGGTCCCCTCTCCGACTTCATCGGCGCCGACACCGCGGTCGCGGCGCAGGTCGAACGCTTCCTGGGCCCCACCGTGCACGCCGTCGTGGTGCGCGACCGCGCGGCCGCGGAAGCGATCCGCCGCTGGCATGCGGAGACCAATCCGGGGGCGCTCCTGCTCCTCCCCCTCGATACGCTCGCCGGGGCCGCCGATGTCGACCCCGAGGATCTCGGGTCGCGCGTGCGCTCCGAGGGCGCGGCGGGTCGCTGGGTGCGTGCCCTCCTCGGGCATGTGAAGGCCGTCGCTGACGGGAGCGCCTTCGTCGATGCGCGGGGGGCGATGTGGCTTCCCGCCAAGGAATCGGGCGCTGGCCCGCTCCGTCGCCGCGCCGAGCTCGAGGAGCTTCGCACGCAGCTCGGGAGCATCGAGACCCGTCGCGCCGCGGTGCAGGCTGCCGCGCAGCAGGTGCATGATGAGGTCGTCCAAGCGGAAGCGGCCGCGGCCGCGGCCGCCGATGCCACCGCCGCCGCACAGCAGGCCTCCGCGCAGGCCGCGCAGGTGCGCAACGAGCGGGATCGCGTGCGCGAGCGCGCGGCGCGTGAGCTCGCCGATGCCGTGGCCCTCGCCGAGAAGCTCGCCGGCCGGCACACCGAGCTCGGCGACCGCGTGACCGCTGGGATCGCCGCGCAGGACGAACTGGCGCAACGCCTGGTGGTCGCGGAACAGACCGCGGCCGCCGCGCGCACCCTGCTCACCACCGCCGAGCGCGTGCAGGATGAGGCGCGTGAGGGACGCGCGGCGCAGCAGGTGGCGCATGCCCAGGCCGACGCGCGTCGCCAGGTGGCGACCGAACGACGCGAGCGGATCGATCGCGAGCGCCACACCGCCGCGCAGCGCCTCGCGATGCTCGAGCAGGAGCTCGCGACCCTCAGGCAGGAGGACGGCGCGCTCGAGGAGCAGATGACCGTCTGGCAGCACGAGATCGCGAGCCGCCGCGCGGTCCTGCAGGACGCGGAGGCGACCCTCGCCGCCGCCGAGGAGGGGGTGCGCCTCGCCGACACGACGCTCGCGGACGCGGAGCTCGCGCTGACGCAGGCGCGGCGCGACGCCGAGGAGGGGGCGCAGGCGCTCCACCTCGCGGAGCTCCGCTTCGCCGAGCTCTCGGGCAAGCGTGCCGCCATCAAGGAGCGGCTCGAGACCGAATGGCGTCGTCCGCTGGAGGAGCTCCTCGCGAGCTATGAGGCGGTGGAGCTCGAGGACGAGCCGCTCCGCGTCGAAGCCGATGAGCTGCGCCGTCAGCTCGAACAGCTCGGTCCGGTGAACCCGCTCGCCATCGAGGAGCATGAGGAGGAGACCCGCCGCCTCGAGTTCCTCACCACACAGCGCGCCGACCTCACGGAGGCGCAGGCCAAGCTGCATGCAGCGATCAAGGAGATCGACGTCACCGCCCGCGAGATGTTCCTGACGACCTTCGCCGAGGTGCGCACGCACTTCCGCGAGATCTTCATGACCCTCTTCGGCGGGGGCGAGTGCGACCTGCGCCTCGAGAATCCCGATGCCCCGCTCGACTGCGACATCGAGATCCACGCGAGCCCGCGCGGGAAGCGCACGCAACGCATCCACCTCCTCTCGAGCGGGGAACGCGCCCTCGTGGCCCTCTCCCTGCTCTTCGGCATCTTCCTCACGAAGCCGAGTCCGTTCTGCCTGCTCGACGAAGTCGACGCCCCGCTCGACGACCAGAACATCGGGCGCTTCGTCAAGATGTTGAACCAGTTCAAGCAGCGGACGCAGTTCATCGTGATCACGCACAACCCGCGCACCACGACGGAGGCCGCCGACGCGGTCTACGGCGTGACGATGCAAGAGCCCGGGGTATCGTCGCTGGTGAGCGTGCGGATGCGTGGCCCCGCGGTCGACGCCGCGGAGCCCGCGGACGCGGCCCCGGTGGCCTGAGGCGCGACCGATGCTGCTCGTCGTGATGCGCCCTGAGGCCTCGACCGACGACGTCGCGCGCGTCGCCGACCTCGTGCGTGAGCGCGGCCTCACCCCGCAGGTGATGCCCGGCACCGCCCAGACGGCGATCGCCGTGATGGGCGTCGAAGGGCGCGCGGTGAGCGCGGCGCTCAAGGGGCTTGCCGGCGTCGCCGAGGTGATGCAGGTCGAGCAGCCCTACCGGAAGGCGGCGCGCTCGGCCCATCCCGAATCGACGATCGTCACCATCGCCCCAGGCGTGAGCGTCGGCGGCGAGGGCCCCGTCCCGGTGATCGCCGGTCCCTGCTCCGTCGAATCCGAGGCACAGATCGTGGCCGCGGCGCACGCCGTCCGTGCCGCCGGCGCCGTGGCGCTGCGCGGTGGGGCGTTCAAGCCACGCTCCTCCCCCTATTCCTTTCAAGGGCTCGGGGTCGAGGGGCTCAGACTCCTCGCCCTCGCCAAGCGCGAGACGGGACTCGCCATCGTCACCGAGGCGATGGATGAAGAAGGGGCGAAGCAGGTCGCCGAGATCGCCGACTGCATCCAGATCGGCGCACGGAACATGCAGAACTACGCGCTCCTCAAGGCGGTGGGTCGCCTCGGCAAGCCGGTCCTCCTCAAGCGTGGCGCCGCCGCCACCATCGCCGACCTCCTCCTCTCTGCCGAGTACATCCTCGCCGAGGGGAACCCGCAGGTGATCCTCTGCGAGCGCGGGCTCCGCAGCTTCGACGCAACGGTCCGGCATCTCTTCGACCTCACCGCGATCCCGGTGGTGCATCAGGTCTCGCATCTGCCGATCATCGCCGATCCGAGCCATGGGACCGGTCGCCGCGACCTCGTCCTCCCGATGGCGCGCGCGGCGCTGGCCGCCGGCGCGGACGGCCTGATCATCGAGGTGCACCCCGAGCCCGATCGCGCGATGTCGGATGGCGCCCAGTCACAGACCCCCGCGCAGTTCGAGGAGACGATGCGGCAGCTGCGCGGGATCGCCTCGGTCCTCGGCCGAGACCTCGCGACGCTCCGGACACGCGCCGCGTGATCCGCGCGCTGGCGCTGGCGCTGACCCTGCTCCTCGGGGCGCCAGCGCTCGCCCAATCACCCACTGCTCGCGACTCGGTGGCCCGCGGGCTCGTCGAACGCGCCGCCGCGACGGCGCGCCGGGCGGAGCCGATGCGTGCCGACCTCACGCAGGTCCTCACCAATCCGCGCGCCGGCACGATGCTCGTCTCGCGCGGGGAGTTCTTCCAGCAGGGCCCGACGCGCTTCGCCTTTCGCTTCTCGGAGCCCGCCGAGGATCGCATCGTCGCTGACGGCCGTGCGATCTGGCTCTATCTCCCGAGCACGATGAAGGGGCAGGTGCTGAAGCTCCCGGCGGTCGCCGGTGCCGGGCTGGACCTCATCGGCACCCTGCTCCGCAATCCCGCGGCGCGCGCTGTGATCACCGGCCTCGGGGACACGACCGCCGAGGGTCGACGTCTCACGCGTGTCTCCTTGCTGCCCACGAGCACCGCTCCCTTCACACGGGCGGAGCTCTGGCTCGATCCGCGCACCGCGGAGATCGCCGTCGCCGAATTCCAGGAACCGAGCGGACTCCTCCGGCGCATCACGCTCTCACGGATCCGTCGCGGGGGTCGTCTCCCCTCCGATGCCTTCGTCTTCACCCCACCGCCGGGGGTCCGCGTGGTGGATCAGGCGGCGCTGATGGGTGGGATGGTCCCGCCCCGCTGAGTCACTCGGCGGCGAAGACGTCGCCGATGGCACGGGCACGCCGCAGGGCGGTCGTCGCGCGCTGTACGAGGGGATCGCTCCGCACCGCCCAGCGCATCCCGTACGGCGCCCCGAACGCCGCCCGCACGACCTCCGAGGCGATCATGCGATCGATCCACGCGCTCGCCTCGTCGACGAGATCGGGGGCGATCGTGAGCCCCGCGCGACGTCCGGCAGCGATCACGCGCTCGCGCCACGCCGGCACCCCACGCACGAGCGAATCACGCGCGGCACCTTCCCGTACGAGCTGGGCCGCGACCGCGCGCACCACGGTGCGCCAGGCGCCCCCCTGCGTGCCGAGCGTGGCGAGGAATCGACGCTCGGCGCCGAGCGCGGCGGTGTCACCCATCGTGACATCAGGGACGATCCCGCCCCCGCCGAGGATCGTGCGTCCCGCATCGGTCCGGAACCGCGGACGCGCCGTGTCCGCCTCCGCGAGTCGTGCCTCATCCACCGAGGCATACTGGATGCTTCGCCCGATCGGCGTGACCCATCGGGCGTTCGTGAGCGAGAGCGCCGCCCCATCCTCGAGTTCGTAGATCGCCTGGGCGCTCCCCTTGCCGTAGGTCGGGAGGCCGAGCACGAGGGCACGGTCATGATCCTGTAGCGCCCCCGCCACGATCTCCGCGGCACTCGCCGTGAGCGGATTCACCAGCACGGTCATCGGGAGATCGGGCCACTTTTGGGCGGTGGAATCCACATAGGTCGCGCTCACCCCGGCCGACCGACCCGTGATCTGGACGATCCGCTGCATGGGATCGAGGAAGAGATCGGCGACGCGTACCCCCTGGAGGAGCAGCCCACCGGGATTCCCTCGGAGGTCGAGGATCAGCGCACGCGCGCCGGCCGTTCGCAGCGAGTCGACCGTGCGCACGAGCTCGCGGTCGGTGGAGTCGCTGAAGGCGGTGAGCGCGAGATAGCCGAGCCCACCCTCCAGCACCATGGCACGCGCGACCGTGCTCACGCGGATCTCCGCGCGCTCGAGGGTCACGGTCATCGACGCGGCGCCGCCTCGGTCCACCTGCACACGGACCGAGGTGCCGGCCGGGCCGCGCAACGCATTCCCCGCCTCGGCGATCGTCCACCCCTGGGTGGACCGTCCATCGATGGCCGTGAGGCGATCCCCGGCGACGAGCCCCGACCGTTCGGCCGGCGAGCCGGGTCGGGCCATGACCACCGTCACCCATCCCTCGAGGAGATCGACCTGGAGCCCGACCCCGGGATAGGAGTTCGTCACCGCCTGTTCGAGACGCGCGCGACGCTCCGGCGGGAGATACGCCGAGTTGGGATCCCCGAGCTCGCCGATGAGCCCCTGCATCGCGAGCTGCCAGAGTCGATCCTCCGCCACCTCGTCGACATACGAGAGGCGGACGCGCTGCATCACCTGATCGAGGAGGCGCGCCCCGTCGCGCGCTGAGGTGTCGCGCCCACTCACCGCCTCTTGCAGGAAGCGCCCGGCACCCCAGAGCCCGGCACAGACGAGCCCGATCAGCAGCAGCCCACGGTAGCGACTCACGCCGGTGCTCCGAGGGCGTGGGCGAGCGCAGGGAACCTGGCGATCACGGCCTCACGCATGCGCCCCGCCACCATCGCCTCGTCACCGGTGCCGTCGATCGCGACGATCGGCCCGCACTCGGGATGCGTCGCTTGCCACGCGGCGGTGCTGAACATCGTGAAGGCGGAGGCGACGCGCGCATGAAACGCGGCCTCGCTCCGCTCGATGCGATCGGTCGCCCCGCGTGCGCCGGCGCGCGCCAACCCCGTCGCCGGATCCATCATGAAGAGCAGGGTGAGATCGGGGACGAGTCCATCGGTCGCCAGCGCGTTGGCGGCCCGCACCGGTTCCTCCGGCAACCCGCGCCCATGGATCTGATAGGCGTAGGTCGAGAGGAGGAACCGATCGAGGAGGACGATCTCGCCACGCGCGAGCGCCGGGTGGAGCTCCGAGGCGACGAGCTGCGCGCGGGAGGCGACGAAGAGCGCGGCCTCGGCGCGCGGGGTCACCGCATGATCGGCATGGAGCAGCAGCTCACGGATGCGATCGCCGAGCGGGGTGCCCCCGGGCTCGCGGAAGGTGCGATGCGGCACCTGCGCGGTGCCGAGCGCGGTGGCGAGCCGACGGAGCTGGGTCGACTTCCCCGCCCCCTCGCCCCCTTCGAAGACGATGAGCTGTCCGCGCCCCACCGAGGTCACCCGAGGGTGATGATCGAGCTGGTGGCGCCCTTCTTGATCCCCTCGAGGATCCACTGGTTCACCTGCACCATCACCTTGTCGAAGTTCTCGTTCGCGGTGAGGACGCGCTGATAGAGCATGCTCCCCTGCACGGTCGTGAGGAGCCGATCGAGTTCCTGCTCCATCTCGGTGGTGGGCTGCTCCCCCTGCTGCAGCATCCGCTGCGCGTCGGTGCGGAGCTGATCCATCCGCTGGAGCGCGCCCAGCAGCGCCTTGTCCTCCTGGAGCGACTCGTTCGCGCGCTTCACCGCCTGATATTCGGGGCTCTGGCCGATCAATCGCCCGAGGTCACTCGCCTTTTCGCTCAGCATCACCGCTCCTGTCGGCGGGCGACCACGAAGCGCGGGCGCCCGGTGAGATCCATCCGTACCTCGACCGCCGCGAATCGGGGGTCGCCCTCCACCGCCTCGCGCGCGAGCGTCGCCCGCCGCGCGTCGATCTCCATCGCCAGCAACCCACCGGGCACCAAGACCTCCGCCGCCTGCGGCACCAGGGCGCGGATCAGGGCCATCCCGTCGTCCGCCGCGAAGAGCGCCAGATGCGGCTCCCAGTCGCGCACGAGCACCGGCAACGCCGATGCCTCCGACAGGGAAATATAGGGTGGGTTCGAGACGACCACGTCGACGCGCTGGTCCATCACCGGGGCCAGCAGATCCCCCTCATGCCACCGGAGCCGGTCACGCCGATCCTCGGGGATCGCGGCGAGGTTCGCCTGCGCCACCGCGAGCGCCTCTGCCGACCGATCGATGGCATGCACCTCGTCGAAGGCCCCCTCCGCGGCGAGGGCGAGGGCGATCGCCCCTGAGCCCGTCCCCACGTCGACCACGCGTCCTCGCCCCCCCTGCTGCGCGGCGAGGACGAGGTCCACGAGGAGTTCGGTCTCCGGCCGCGGGATCAGCACCCGGCGGTCGACCGCGAGGGTGAGATGCCGGAAGGGGGCGCGCCCCACCGCGTACGGGAGGGGCATCCCCTCACGTCGCCGCGCGACCACCTCCTCGATCCGCGCGACCGTCGCCGCATCGAGCGCCTCCTCGCGGTGCGCCGAGGGCCAGAAGCGCGGCTGATCGAGCACCGCCGCGACCAGGTCACGTGCCTCGGCGCGGGCCGGGGGGACCCCCGGGGCGACCAACGCCTCCGCGATCCGATCGACGAGCTCGCCGACCGTCACGCCCCTTCTCCCGCGAGGCGCTCCTCCAGGTCAGCGAGACGCAACGCCTCCATCAACGGCTGCAACGCCCCGTTCATCACCCCGGCCAGATCATGCGTGGTGAACCCGATCCGGTGATCGGTCACGCGGCTCTGCGGATAGTTGTAGGTACGGATCTTGGCCGAGCGATCGCCGGTGGAGACCTGGCTCTTCCGCATCCGCGAGCGCTCCGCCTCCTGCTCGGCGAGCTTGAGATCGAGGAGACGTGAGCGCAGGACCTCCATCGCCCTGAGCTTGTTCTGCAGCTGCGACTTCTGATCCTGCTGACTCACCACGAGCCCGCTCGGGAGATGCGTGATGCGCACCGCGGAGTCGGTGGTGTTCACGCTCTGCCCACCGGGCCCCGACGAGCGGAAGACGTCGATGCGGAGGTCCTTGTCCTCGATCGTGAGATCGATCTCATCGGCTTCGGGAAGGACGGCGACGGTCGCGGCCGAGGTGTGGATGCGGCCGGCGGCTTCGGTGGCGGGGACGCGCTGCACGCGATGGACGCCCGACTCGAAGCGGAGCTCACCGAACGCCCCAGGGCCCGAGACCTTGAAGATCACTTCCTTGAGCCCGCCGAGCGTGGCATCGGAGACGGAGATCGTCTCGATCGTCCACCCCCCATGGCGCTCGATGAAGCGGGTGTACATGCGGTGGAGGTCGGCGGCGAAGAGCGCGGCCTCATCCCCACCGGTTCCCGCCCGGATCTCGACGATGGCGTTGCGATCGTGGAGGGGATCGGGCGGGATGAGGAGGGGCTTGAGCGCCTCCTCGTGGGCGGCGATCGCCGCCGTCAGCTGCTCGACCTCATGACGCGCCTCGGCGGCGAGCTCGGGGTCCTCACATGCCACGAGCTCGCGCGCCTGCGCGAGCTCGGACTCCATCTTCTCTAACGATTCCGCACGCGCGACGACCTGGCCGAGGCGCTGATGCTCCCGACCGAGCGATGCCATCAAGCGGGCATCGCGAACGGTCTGGGGATCGAGGAGATCGCGCTCGACCTCGGCGGCGCGCCGCAGCGCGTCGGCGAGCCGGTCGCGGAGACTCAGGCGCTCGCCTTGCCGTACTTCTGACGGAAGCGCTCGACTCGGCCGGCGGTGTCGATGAGCTTCTGCTTCCCGGTGAAGAAGGGATGGCAGGCCGCGCAGATGTCGGTGTTGATCTTGGCGTGGGTCGACCGCGTCTGGAAGGTGTTGCCGCAGGCGCAGATCACCGTGGCCGTCGCGTAGGTCGGATGGATCTCGGGCTTCATGGACGTCGTACCAAGGAAAAGGTCAGGTTCGGTCGTGGTCGAACCGAGCCTGTAAAGATACCCACGAAATCCCATAAGATGCAAGCCGACAATGGGTTGGACGTTTGACACGGGCCCCGCCCACCCCCAGACTTCGCCTCGACCCTCACCACGCCCTCCCGTGCCCCACGCCACCGCCGAGTTCCTGGCGTCCGTCCCACTCTTCCGCTCCCTCTCCGCCGAGGAGCTCGCGATCTTCGCCCAGCTCGTCCGGGCCCGGGACTACGCCAAGGGGAGCGTGATCCTCTTTGAGGACGACCCCGGGGACGCCTTCTTTCTGGTAAGGTCCGGGCGGGTCAAGGTCGTCCTTATGGCCTCCGATGGGCGCGAGGTGATCCTCGGGATCCTCGGCGTAGGGGAGCACTTCGGCGAGCTCGCGCTGATCGACGGCCAGCCGCGGTCGGCCCATGTGATCGCGATGGAACCCGCGAGCCTGTACGTGCTTCGGCGTGAGGATTTCCGTCAGCGGGTGGAGCAGAATCCGGCGGTGGCGTGGGCCCTGCTGCTGGAACTCTCGCGGCGCCTCCGTCGGGCGGACGAGAAGATCGGCGCGCTGGTGTTGCTGGATGTGCCCGGACGGATCGCACGCCTCCTGCTGGAGCACGCCGCGGAAGGGGACGGCCAGCTCATCGACCGGCCACTCACGCACCAGACCATCGCGCACCTGGTCGGCGCGAGCCGAGAGACGATCTCCCGCACGCTCCGCGACTTCGTCGAGGCAGGGTGGATCTCCACCGAGCGCCGGCGGATCCGCCTCCTCGACCGTGAGGCGCTGAAGCGCCGGATTACCGTGCGCACCTGACGCGCCATCCCGTGAGCGACCCGGGCATGTGAGGTGCCTCACCCCCATGGGGTGAGCTGGTGGCCTCGCGAGGGGCCTGCCCGGGCGCCATCTTGCAGCATGGCCCGAGTGGACGGATGAGCGTGCGCGCGACCTTCTGGGGGACCCGGGGCTCGATCCCGACCCCGGGCCCGCACACCGTGCGGTACGGGGGGAACACCCCCTGTGTCGAGGTGCGGACCAGCGATGGACATCTCATCATCCTCGATGCCGGCACTGGGATCCGGGCGCTCGGACGCGCCCTCCTGGAGCGGGCAGACGGTGCACCCATCGAGGCGGACCTCTTCCTCACCCACGCGCACTGGGATCACATCCAGGGGATCCCCTTCTTTGCCCCCCTCTTCGGGCGGGGGAACCGGTTGCGGATCTGGGGATCCGCGTCCCTAGAGCGAAGCGTCGACCAGGTGGTCCGCGACCAGATGTCCCCCGTCGTCTTCCCGGTCTCGTTCGAGGCCTTGGCGGCCACGATCGAGTTCCGCTCCATCGTGGAGGGCACCCCCACGCGCGGCACGGGGTATGAGGTCACGGCGTTCGCCCTGCAGCATCCCGGCGGGGCGCTGGGATACCGCTTCGCCGATCGCGTGGGTGACACCGGGGGGCTGGTGTACGTCCCTGACAATGAGTTGGCGCCGCACCCACGCTACGGGTCGGCGGGACCGTGGCGGGACCGGTTGACGGCGTTCGTCCGCGGGGCATCGGTGCTCATCCACGATGCGATGTACACCCCCGAGGAGTATGCGTCCCGTGCGGGGTGGGGGCACTCGACCCACCAGGAGGCCGTGGCGCTGGCGCTCGCCGCCGACGTGCGGACGCTGGTCCTCTTCCATCACGATCCGGAGCGCACGGACGGCGCGCTCGATCGATGTGTGGCGGAGTGTCTTGAGCTGGTGCGGCGGGCGGGGGCCTCCCTCGAGGTCATCGCCGCCGGGGAAGGCCTGACCGTGCACACCTGAACCTCTCTGGAGTCCTGCATGCGCTCGTTCCTCTCTCGGTTGATCGCATTCACCCTCCTCGCGCCCCCCCTCGTCGCCCAGCACGAGACGCGCCCGACGGTCGCGGTCCTGCCGTTCGTCAACAGTGCGATCGGTGCGGCCACGGCCGAGCTCGCGCCCCTCTCCAAGGGGATCGCCGACCTGTTGATCACCGACCTCGCGATGAATCCGGGGATCCGCGTGGTGGAGCGTGAGAACATCCAGCGGCTCCTCGATGAGCAGCGGCTCGCGCAGGACGGCCGGGTCGATGACGCCACCGCCGCGCGGATCGGTAAGCTCCTCGGCGCGAAGCACATGGTGACCGGCTCGTTCATCGCCGACGGCACGGGCCGGCTGGTCATCACGCTCAAGGCCATCGACAGCGAGACGGGGCGGATCTCGTGGACCTTCCGCGATCAAGGGACGACCGATGGCTTCTTCCGCCTGGTCGCCACGGTGGCGGCGGCCGCCACCAGCGGTCTCAGACTCCCCGCCCTCACCCCGCAGGCGAAGGTGGCCACGGCTACGCGCGCGGCCGAGCAGAAGCAGATCCCCTTCCAGGCGGTGCTGCTCTACTCGCGCGCGCTCTCCGCGCAGGACACCGGACAGCAGGCGGAGGCGATCGCGCTCTTCACCCAGACGATCGAGCGGTTCCCCGATTTCGGCGATGCGCGCAAGGCGCGCGCCAAGTTGACCGGTGGGGGCGCCGCGCGGTAGGCGCGTCGAGAGAGGGGGCCAGTCCGTGACCCATGACGCCGGGCCTGCCCCGCTGGCGCGCTCCGCCGTGGACGACGAGATGAGCACGACGCGCGGCCTCCCGATCCTGTTCGATCTGCTCGTCGTCCAGACGCTCCGCCACCGCGATGCCGAGGCGGTCTTCAGCTCGCGCCGTAGCCGCCGCCGCCCGGCGTGCGCAGCTCCACGATATCGCCTGTCGCGAGCCCGCGACGACACTTCGCCGGGAGTGACGCGCCGTTGAGGCGATTCTCCCCTGTGGTCCCATCGCCTCCACCGGCCGCACCCCGAGGCGCGCGGGCCCGACGCTCGGTGAGGACGGTGACGGTACAGGGCGCCAACACGCGATAGGCCCGGACGACGCCATCGCCGCCGCGATGCACCCCTGCCCCACCGGAGCCACGACGAATCGCATAGCGGTCGATCACGATGGGGTAGGCGCGCTCGAGCGATTCGATGGGGGTGTTGCGCGTGTTGCTCATCCCCACATGCACCGCATCAGGACCGGGCCCGCGTGCGCTCGCACCCTGCCCGCCCCCCAACGTCTCGTAGAAGGTCCACCCCGACCCACCGAAGGTGATGTTGTTCATCGTCCCCTGCCCCTGCGCCGGGACCTCGACGCCCGCATCCGCGAGCGCGGCGAAGAGGAGATCGGTGAGTCGCTGACTCATCTCGACATTCCCCGCGGCGACGGCCGCGGGGGACCGAGCGGCGATACAGCAGTCGTCTGGCGTGACGATCGTGATGGGACGCGCGATCCCCGCATTGGTGGGGACGTCATCATCGAGCAGGGAGCGGAGGACGAAGAGCGCGGCGGCGCGCGTCACCTGGATCGGACAGTTCACATTCCCCGTCACCATCGGCGCGGTGCCGGTGAAGTCGAGATGGAGGTGCCCGTCCTCGATGCGTAGTGCGAGACGAAGCGGGATCAGCGCCTCGGAGATCCCGTCGCCCTCTAGCACATCCTCGGCCACACCCCGCGCGCCATCGAGCGCCTGCAGCCTCGCGGTCGCGCGTCGCTCCGCGTATGCGACGAGTCCGTGGACCACCCCAGCGATCCGGTCACGCCCATGCCGAGCGAGCAACGTCTGCCATCCCGCGGCGCCCGCCGCACACGCGGCGCGCTGCGCCGCGAGATCGCCGCGGCGCTCGTCGGGGGTGCGGACGTTGGCGAGGATGAGTCGCAGCAGATCATCGTCGGGAACACCCGCGCGCTCGAGCCGCACCGGGGGAAGGATCAATCCCTCCTGCACGAGCTCGGTCGCGCCCTGCGGCATCGACCCCGGACTCATCCCGCCCACGTCGGCGTGATGCGCGCGCACCACCGCATACCCCGCCACATGATCCCCATCCGCGATCGCCTCGACCATCGTGAGATCGGGGAGATGCGAGCCCCCATGCCAGGGGCTGTTGAGCAGGAAGACATCTCCCGGGTTGGGCGCGCAGGCCCGCACCGCACGTACCGCCTCCGGCAGCGCCCCGAGATGCACCGGGATGTGCGCTGCCTGCGCGACCATCTCCCCCTCGGCATCGAAGAGGGCGCAGGAGGCGTCACGGCGCTCCCGGATGTTCGGTGACAGCGCGCCGCGGATGAGGACCGCCCCCATCTCCTCGGCGATCATCGCCATCGTGGAGGCCCAGACGGCGACCTCCAACGGGTCCAAGGCGGTGGGATCTGTTTGCGCGGTGTGCTGCGTCATCGAGCGGCCTCGCGGCGAAGCATCCACCCGCCGATCGCGAGCGGGGTCGCTACCCACCCGTCGGCGATCCACGCGGTCGCATCCGGGAGGAGGATCGAGCGAGGCCCGTGAACGGTGGCATCCGCCGAGCCGCCATGATCGATCGCGCGTTCCCCGTCGAAGGGCACGGCGTCGGTGTCGCGAGCGAAGCGCGCGGCGACACCCGGTGTGCTGGCGACATGGCGCAGCGCCACGCTCTCCACCGGCTGCGGCAAGGTGAAGCCATAGCGTGACCGATGCGCCGCGGCGAAGCGCTCGACGAGCCGGTGCGGATCGTCCTCGGGTGCCGCGGGGATCGTGAGCTCATGGCCCTGCCCCAGATAGCGTACCCGGAGCGACCAGGCTCGCTCCGCCCCATCGACCTGCGCCGCAAGCATCTCGCAGGCTCTACGCCACCGCGCGACCGACAGGGCATCGAGTCGCTCGAGGAGACTCATCGCCGCCTCGCGCCGCTCCGGTGCGATGGCGAGCCCCACGGCGCTCAACACCCCCGCGTGCGGTGGCACGACCACCGTCGTGATCCCAAGGGCATCGGCGAGTGCGGCGGCGTGTAACGGCCCACCCCCGCCGAAGGCGACGAGCGCGCAGGTGCGAGGATCGACGCCGCGATCGACACTCACGCGGCGTAACGCACGCGCCATCTCCGCATTCGCGATGTCGAGCATCGCCTGCGCGGTGCGTTCGATCGTGGATCCGAGACGCGAGGCGAGCCGCACGACGGCGGCGGTCGCCGCCTCGCGATCCAACGCGATCCCCGCACTGAACCCCTCGAGACCGATGCGCCCGAGCACGAGCTGGGCATCGGTGACGGTGGGTTCGGTCCCACCCCGACCGAAGGCCGCGGGCCCGGGCACCGCCCCTGCACTGCGCGGTCCGACCCGCAACGCCCCCCCATCGTCGATCCACCCGAGGCTCCCCCCACCGGCCGACACCGTCTCGACGAGGACGCGCGGGAGGGCGATGGGGACCCCGGCGACGAGCCCGCCTGCTTCCACCAGCGGCTCGCCGTCGAGGATGAGTCCCGCATCGGCACTCGTCCCACCGATGTCAATCGTGAGGGCATCGGCGAGCCCGATGGTCCGCAGCACGGCCGCCGCGCCGACGATTCCCCCGGCGGGCCCAGACAACGCGAGGGTCGCCGCATGGCGCGCCGCATCCGTCGCCGACCGCATCCCCCCCGCACTCGTCATGACCGCGGGCATGGGACGCCCCGCCGCGCGCAGACGCGCCCCCAATCCCTCGAGGTACCGCACCACGCGCGGGCGCGCGTACCCCTCGGCCACCGCGGTCGCCGTCCGTTCGTACTCGCGGATCTCCGGGAGCACCGCCGCGGCGGTCACCACCTCGAGATCGGGACGTGCCGCGCGCAGCACCTCGGCGAGCCGACGCTCATGCGCGTCGTCCTCGTAGGCGTGCAGGAGCGCGATCACGACGATCTCCGGATCGCGCGCGAGCACCTCGCGCACCACGGCGGCGATGGTCGCCTCGGTCAACGGCGTCGCGACGGCGCCCGGGATGCGACGCTCGTCCACGGCGATCACATCGGCGGAGGCGACGAGGGGCGCGGGATGCTGCGCCGCGAGATCGTAGAGCGCGGCGCGGTCCTGACGGCGCAGTTCGAGCAGATCGGTCGCGCCGGCGGTCGCGCAGAGCACGACGCGTGCGCCGGTGCGCTCGAGCAGGAGGTTGGTGACCACCGTCGTCCCATGCACGAGGCGCGTCACCCGATCCCCCGCGTCGGGGGACGCGGCGGGCGCGATCCCCTCGAGCGCGGCGACGACCCCGATCCCCTGATCCTGCGGCGTCGACATCACCTTCCCCGTGCGGATCCGTCCGGAGGGATCGATCACCACCCCATCGGTGAAGGTCCCGCCGACGTCGACCCCCGCGGCGACGGTCACCGCGACGCCGGGTCGGCGCTGTGTCGCAGCGCCGCCATCACCAGCGCGACGTTCGCCCCGAGCAGGAGGAGCAGTGGGCCGGCGAGCCGTTGCGCGACGATCGGCCAGAGGAGGAGCGCGAGCATCGATTGTGCGGCGATGAGCAGGAGGAGCGTGCGGACCCAGCGCGGCGCCTGCCCCGCGAGGATCGCGCGGGCCGCCGGGATCGCGACGATGAGCGCGACGGGCGACGCCAAGAGCAGCGTGAGATTGCGATACCAGAAGACGTGGGCCGAGCCGAGCCACATCCCGAGGAGCAGCACCCCGACGAGGCCGGTCAGCGTGAACCACCCGCCGGTGAGGATCGCGGCCGGGATACGCGACCGGCGCCGCATGGTCGGGGTGAGCGGGATGAGGAGGAGCCCCCACATGGCGAGCACCGGTCCCAGCGGACCGAGGACGAGTCCCCCGGGCTCGGCGCGCTCCACGGGACGCCGCGCCACGTAGTGGACCGTCTCCGCGGCGACGAGCGGAACCGGTCCCGCCGCAGTCGCCACCGTCACGCTGCGCAGATGGTCACGGAGCCGCATCGGGATGAACATCGTCTCCCACGCCGTCATCCGGGTGTCGGCCATCGGACCCAACGCAAGCTCGATCCCCGCCTGCGCGAAGGGATCGGGAGCGCTCAACCGTCGCGATTCCGATCGGTAGGTGAGATCGGTCTGGAGCGCGGTGAACTGCGGCCGGAGGATCCCCCCGAGTGCGACATCGAGTGCATCCCGCACCCGCGTGGAGCAGTTGTCTCGGAAGTAGTCGTAGCGGTACTCGCGGTTCTCTGGCAGCGCATTGCGGGCGACCGCCAGCGCGAGTGCCTCCGCCTGCGTCGGGGTGAGGGCGAGGACCTGCTCTTCCGTCGCGCGATCGCGCTCCTGATACGCCGCGATCAACGGTTGCGAGGGGAAGGCCGCGACCCAATACCGCGTCTCTCCGCTGAGGAAGCGGCGCAGGAAGCCGGGATCGTCGAAGGAGAACATCCCCCAGTTGTAGGCGAGATCGCTCCCCGTGACCCGATCCCGGACGCGGATGGCATTGTGCCCGTACCGCTCGAAGATCGCATCGCCCGGCCCGAAGGTCAGGACGGAGACCAGGTATCGACCGGTCGCCGATGTAGACGCCAACGGCGCCATCGCCGTCGACTGCGCCTGCGCCGGCACACTCACCGCAGCGAGGACCGCGCCGGCGAGGGCACGGCGCAGCCAGCGCGCGCTCACGGACGGAGTTCCTTGCCCTCGTCGGCGGCGCGATAGATGAGCTCCACCAACTTGTGCACGCGCACCTGATCGACCGGTGGCTCGTACTTGACCTCGCCGCGCACCACCGCGGCGAAGTGCGCCAGCTCCGACCGATACGACTGCGTGAAGGCGGTATCCCGCGTGTGCGCCCCACTCGGCGAGACATCCACCGCGCGGCCGCGCACCTCCCTCACCACGCGCAGCGGGGCGAGCCGCGCCGAGCCCTTTTCGCCGATCAATTCGAACCACCACCGCTCCTCGGTCCCCACGTACGCGGCGTGCACGTCGATCGTGACGGTGAAGCCCCCTTTGCACTCGATGAAGACGGTGGCGGCCTCCTCGACGGCATTCGCGCCACGCGGACGATCCACCGCGACGCTCACACGCTCGATGCGCGGGAAGTCGGTGAGCCAGCCCGCGAGGTCGAGCAACGGGACGCCGAGCTCGAGGAAGGCCCCACCCCCCGCCTCATCGCGACGATTCCGCCAGGGGGCGAGCACGGCACGGTACCGATAGGCCCCCGCGCGGACGGCGCGCACCGTGCCGAGATCCCCGCGCCGGATCACCGCGTCCAGCCCCTGCGCATCGGCCCGATACCGGTGGTTGTTCGCGACCATCACCACGCGATCGACCTTCTTCGCCGCCGCGAGGATCTTCTCGACGCCCTTGGACGAGAGGGCGAGCGGCCGCTCACAGAGCACATGGAGTCCAGCGCGGAGCGCGGAGAGGACATGGACCTCGTGCAGATGGTTCGGGGTGCAGATGATCACCGCGTCGAGGCCGGGGAGCTCGAGGAGCTCGTCGACATCAGAACAGATGTCCGGCACACCGAAGCGCTGCGCGAGGGTGCGCGCCTTGGCGAGATCCCCATCGCAGAGGGCGGCGAGTTGCACGCCGCGCATCTTGGCGAGGACCGGGAGATGCGCCGTCTGCGAGATCACCCCGAGACCGAGGACGCCGACGCGGAGGGGGGAGCGGACACTGGCGGTGGGAGCGGATGGCACCGGACGGGACTCCTACGAGGTGATGAGGCCAGCGGGCAGACGCGCGACGGTGGCCCCAGGATAGTAGGCCGAGAGGATGGCGCGGTGGTCCTGACCGGCGCGCGCGCGCCCGATCGCCCCCCACTGACACATCCCGACCCCATGTCCCGATCCGCGCCCCTCGAGCACCGCGCGGATGAGACGCCCACCCTCCTGCTCCACCGCGAGCGAAAAATAGGCGCTGGGCAGGAGGTCGCCACCCGGCGAGCGGAGGACGCTGCGTGCGGCGTTCCCGGGGACGGTGAAGGTCCCCCCGTCGGCCCGGAGCTCGAGCCGCGCGACGCGCCCACTCGTCCCGGTGCTCACCACGCGAAGCCCCTGGACGCGGCCCGGCCCCGCGCGGGGGACGGCGGTGACGCTCGCCAGATAGCGCTGCACCACTAGGTCCACCTCGGCGGCGGCGAGCCGACGGGTCCACCGATAGGTCGGCGACCCGTCGCAGTAATCGCGCATCGTCCCAGGGATGCGATCGCTCACCCCGCGGAGATGACTCGCCCCCGCCACAGACCAGACCTCGGAGGCCGCCGCCGTCCGCCCGCCGCAGGTCGAGAAGAAGGGGGCATCGGCCACCTGTCCGCCCACCATCAGCACGAGCCCGCTCGTGCGCTCGATCGCCCGATCCGATGACTGGCGCTCGGCGGCGAGCCCCCCGTAGACCTGATCGGCGACGGTCGGGAGGAGATCGAACCACCGACGCCGCGCCGTCCCCCGACGCTCGGCGATGAGCCGACGCACGGTGTAGGTGCGCGCCGCAATCGCCTGCGCCTCCACGGCATCGCGCTCGCCCGCCGGTCGATCGCCGATCTCCAGCGGCACCACCCCGCGGAGGTAATCATCGAGGGGGAGCACGTTCACCACGAGCACCCCGGAATCGGTCGCGACATGCCGCAGCGCCCCGCGATAGGCGCGCCCCCCTGACCGCACCGTCCCCACCCGATCGGTCCGTAGCGTCACCGGCCCCGCGTGCCACGCGCTCGCCAACCCGTCCGGGCGAACCGCCCGCAACACCCTCCCGCGCCGCTCGATCGACCACCGGTCCCGTGGATTCGCGCGGACGATGACCCCACCATCCTCGTCGAGGAGACGCCAGGCACCACTCGCGCTCAGCGGCGCCGACCCCACGTGCACCGTGAGCGCGATACGGACCAGAGGGCCATCACCCAGTGAAGGCGATGGAGGGGCCTCATCGAGCGGGAAGGCCTCGTCCGGCGACGGCGTCGTGGCGGTATCCCGGGCCACCGCTGGGCTCGGTCGCTCCGCGGCCGGCCGATTCGTGGTGGTCGGACTCGTGGCCGGCACCAGCGGACGACGCCCACAGGCGCCGACCCCGAGGATCAGGGTGGTCAGGGTGCCTGCGACGACGCGCCAGCGCCAGCCGACGCGCGTCCCGCTCACCGACCGAAGCTCCCGATCGTGGCCGCCATGGGGAGCGTACGTCCGCGCACCGGCGCCGCCCTCGGCGCAGCTGGCATCTCGAGCGTGCGCACGAAGTCCGCGGTGAAGTCATAGTCGTCCTGCACCGCCGTCACTCGCGTCTCGACCAAACTCCCCGGGGTGGCATCGGTGCGCACCCAGGTCACGCCATCGATGTCATCGGCCTGCCAGGGGAGTCGCCCGCGTGCGAGCCCCTGGGCGCCGGCGGCCGCCTCGATCAACACCGGGGCTGTAGCCCCCACGCGCGATTCGTAGCGTTCCGCCGTGATATGCCGCTGGAGCTCCTGCACCGCCTCGAGTCGCTCCCGCTTCACACCCTCCGGCACATCGTCAGGGAGCGCCGCGGCCCGCGTCCCCTCTTGCGGCGAGTAGGCAAAGACCCCCACCCGCTCAAACTCGATCTCGCGCAGAAAATCGAGCAGCTGAGTCACATCGTCCCCGGTCTCCCCAGGGAAGCCGACGATGCAGGTGGTACGGATCGCCACGCCGGGCACCGCCTCACGAAAGCGCGCGACCTTCTCGCGGATCGTCCGCTGCCGCTCGGGCCGCCGCATCCGCTCGAGCACCGCATCGGACGCATGCTGGATCGGCATGTCGAGGTACGGCACGATGCGGGGCTGCGCCGCGATCACCTCGAGCAACCGCGGCGTGATCCCCGCCGAGTAGAGATACATGTTGCGGAACCAGGGGATCGAGGTCTCGCGGACGAGCGCCTCGAGCAGTTCGGGGAGTCGGACCCCATCGCGCAGATCCCGACCGTAGTGCGCGAGGTCCTGCGCCACGAGGTTCACCTCGCGCGCCCCCTGCAACTCGAGCAGCTGTGCCTCGCGCACGATCTCATCGAGCGCGAAGGAGCGATGCGTACCCCGCATGAGGGGGATGGCACAGAAGGCGCAGCCATGATCGCACCCCTCGCTCACCTTGAGGTAGCGCACGAAGGGGGTGTCCCCCGCATAGATACGCTGCCCCGGGTGCACCGTCACCGGATCGCCGATCAACCCGCGCGCCTGGAGGAGCGGAACGAGCTGCTCCGTCTCCGAGGCGCCAAGGAAGAGATCGACTTCCGGGAGCGCCTCGACGAGCTCGTCCTTGTGGCGCTCCACCATGCACCCGACGGCGACGACCGCGGTCGCACTCCCCTCCCCCTTCAATCGCCCCGCCGCGACGATCGCGTCGATCGACTCGCGCTTCGCCGCATCGATGAACCCACAGGTGTTCACGATGATCACCTCGGCGTCCTCGGCGTCGGCGACCTGCACCCCGCCATGATCGATCAGCTGGGCCCGATAGCGCTCCGAGTCGACGGTGTTCTTATCGCAGCCGAGGGTGACGACCTGGAATCTCACCGATAGTTCCCGAACTGCAGCTGGACCCCGAAGTCCTCACCGCGCAGGAAGCCCATCACCGTCTGGAGCTCATCGCGACTCGGCGAGACGATACGCACGGTGTCGCCTTGGATGGAGGCTTGGACCTTCTTGAACTTCTGCGCCTTGATGGCGGCGACGACCTGCTTGCAGGTCTCCCCGTCGAGCGACTGCTTGAGGGTGATGACGCGGCGCCAGGTATCACCTCCCGCCTGCGACGGTTCGCCGGCATCGAGGTTCTTCACCGGGACGCCGCGCTTGATGAGCTTCCCCTGCAGGATGTCCCACATGGCGCGGAGGCGCATGTCGGTGTCGGTGGCGAGGGTGATCGTCCCCTCCCCGCGCGCGAACTCGACCGTCGCGAGCGTCGCGTCCTTGAAGTCATACCGCTGGGCGATCTCCTTGGCCGCCTGATTGACGGCGTTGTCGACCTCCTGGAGGTCGACGGCGGTCGAGATATCGAACGAGGCGTCTTTGGACATCCTCGAAAGTTAGTCGCCCAGGTAGCTCTCCAGCGAGCGGGCGCGGGAGACGTGACGCAGCCGCGAGAGCGCCTTCTCCTTGATCTGACGGACCCGCTCCCGGGTGATGTTCAGCACCGCCCCGATCTGCTCCAGGGTCATCGGCTCCGCCCCATCGAGCCCGAAGTAGAGCCGGAGGATCTTGGCCTCCCGCTCCTTGAGGCCGGCGAGCGCCTGCTGGACCGACTCCATCAACGCCACCTCGATCACCTCCTCCTCGGGGTTGGCGTGGGTGGTGTCGGCGATGTAGTCGAGGAGGCGATTGTCCTCCCCCGGGGCGATCGGCGCATCAAGGGAGACGTGGGCCTGCGAGATCGCCATCGACTTGGCCACCTCATCCTCGCTGAGCTCCATCCCTTCGGCGATCTCGGCGTGGGTCGCCTCGCGCCCGAGCTCCTGGAGGAGGGCGTTGGCCCGCTTCCCGATCCGATGGATCTCCCCCGCGCGGTTGAGCGGGACGCGCACGATGCGGCTCTGCTCGGCCAAGGCCTGGAGGATCGCCTGTCGGATCCACCAGACGGCGTAGGAGATGAACTTGATCCCCCTGGTCTCGTCGAACTTATGGGCGGCGCGGATGAGGCCCAGGTTCCCCTCGTTGATCAGATCGGAGAGGGAGACGCCCTGATTCTGGTATTTCTTGGCGACCGAGACCACGAAGCGAAGATTCGCCCGCACGAGGCCATCGAGGGCTTCCTGGTCGTTCAGCCGGATCCGCTGCGCGAGGACGACCTCCTCCTCCCGCGTGATGAGCGGGTAGGCGCTGATGTCGCGCAGATACTGGTCGAGCGATCCTTCGTCGTGCGAACGGCGCTTGTGCAAACGGGCGGTACGTCTCACGCGGGCGTCTCCGGGGGGGCGGCGAACGGTCCTTCCAAAAGAATGTGCAGTACCGACCAGAGGGAGGGAAGCACCCCCCAGCACCCTACCCAGCGCCCCCTCCCACCATCACTCGACGAGGGCGCCGAGTCGGTCCCATCGGACCCGCGAGGTCCATCCCGCGCGGCCCGCGCTGTCGGGGCGAAGGCTGAAGTAGACGAGGAGGGGCGCCCCCCGGATGAGCGAATCGGGGACGAATCCCCAGTAGCGGGAGTCGAGCGAGTTGTCACGATTGTCGCCGAGCACGAAGAAGTGCCGTGGCGCCACGACGAGCGGCCCCCAGTCGTCGCGCGACGGGACATAGTGCGACGCATCGACCGTGGGGAGCAGATGGTCGCGCTGCCACGCGAACTCCACCACCGTGCCATCGAGGAGCTCGGGGAGCTGCTGCGCGTAGCGTTCCTGCTGCGCCCTCCCGTTCCGGACCAAGACGCCCTGCCGCATCTCGAGCGTGTCCCCGGGGAGTCCGACCAAACGCTTCACGAAGTGCTTGCGTGGATCCTCCGGCCACCGGAAGACGACCACGTCACCGTGGCGTGGATCCCGGATCGGCGGGAGCTGCCGCTTCACCACCGGGAGCTCCGCGCCGTAGAGCAGCTTGTTCACGAGGAGGAAATCCCCGATCAACAGGGTGCCTTCCATCGACCCACTCGGGATCCGGAAGGCCTCTACCACGAGCGCCCGCACGAGCACGAAGACGAGCACGACGACCTGGAGGGACTTGAGCCCCTCCCAGATCGTGCGCCCGACGCGTCGGGCTCGAGGCCAGCGCGAGGTGGTCATCAATAATTATCGATCTGTGCGCGCTGGAGGGTCCCGCTGTAGTCGACGTAGCCGACCTTGGTCTCCGAATAGAACTCGTAGACCTCCCATCCCCCTTCGCGATGTCCGTTCCCCGTCTGCTTCACCCCACCAAAGGGGAGATGCGCCTCGGCGCCGATGGTCGGGGCGTTCACGTAGGTGATCCCGTTGTCGAGCTCCTGCATCGCGCGGAAGGCGAGATTCACATCCTGCGTGTAGAGCGAGCTCGAGAGCCCGTACTTCACGCCATTGTTCACGCGGAAGGCCTCGGCCGCATCGGCGACGCGGATCACCGAGAGCACCGGGCCGAAGATCTCCTCCTGCGCCACCCGCATCTCGGGGCGCACGCCGATGAGGATCGTCGGCTGAAAGAAGTGGCCATGCTCGAGTCCGGCGCCGGTCGCGCGCGCACCGCCGAGCGCGAGCGTCGCCCCTTCCCGCTGACCGATCTCCACATAGGAGGCGATCTTCGCGAGACTCTCCTCATGGATGACCGGCCCCACGTCGGTCCCCGCCTTGCGTCCATCGCCCAGGCGAAGGGTCTTGGCCCGGGCGATCAGGCGATCCATGAAGGCGTCGTGGATCCCCGCCTGCAGGATCAGTCGACTGGTCGCGGTGCAGCGCTGCCCCGTGGTGCCGAAGGCGCCCCAGAGGACGCCGTCGAGGGCGAGGTCGAGGTTCGCATCGTCGAGCACGATCTGCGCGTTCTTGCCGCCCATCTCGAGTGAGAGGCGCTTGTGCATCCGCCCGCAGACCTCGCCGACCTTGCTCCCCGTCTCGGTGGAGCCGGTGAAGGAGATGAGGGGGATCTGCGGATGCGCGACCATCGCGGCCCCGACCTCACCGTCCCCGTGCAGGAGCTGGATGACCTCGGGGGGGAGTCCCGCCTCGAGGAGGATCTCGACGAGCACGTGCCCCGTGTGCGGGACGTCCTCCCCCGGCTTGAAGATCACCGCATTCCCGCAGACGAGCGCGGGGAACATCTTCCACGTCGGGATCGCGAGCGGGAAGTTGAACGGGGTGATGAGCCCCGCGATCCCGATCGGGCGGCGGAAGCTCATCGCCCACTTGTCGCGGAGCTCACTTGGGACCGTGTGCCCGAAGAGCCGACGCCCTTCGACCGCCGCGTAGTAGGCGGTGTCGATCCCCTCCTGCACATCGCCGCGCGTCTCAGAGAGCGGCTTCCCCATCTCTCGCGTCATGAGGTCGGCGAGCTCCTCCTTGCGAGCGCTCATCAGGTCGCCGACCCGCCGCAGCACATCGCCACGGGCCGGCGCCGGCGTGCGACTCCACCGGGCGAAGCCGCGCGTGGCCGAGGCGACGGCACGCTCGACGTCGGCTGCCCCGGAGCGCGGGAAGTGCCCCACGAGATCGCGCGTGTCGGCAGGGTTGCGGTTCTCGAAGGTCTGGCCGGAGGCAGCACGGACCCACTCGCCGGCGATGAAGTTGTGGAAGGTCGTCATGGGGTGAAGTTAGTGGTCCCGGGAGATCCTGTGGCGCTCGAGCTTGGCATACAGGTTGGACCGCGGCATCTCGAGGGCCCGCGCCGTCTCGGCGATGTTCCAATCGTGGCGCCGGAGATGATGGAGCAGGAAGGTGCGTTCCGCGGTGCGCTTGAACTCCTCCCAGGTGCGGGCCCCCCCGATGGGGCCGAGCCCCCCACCGACCTCGGCGGCGCGGCCGGCGACGAGCCGATCGATGTCGGCGACCGTGACGTGGGCCCCCACGGAGAGGATGAGGAGACGCTCGATGGTGTTCCGGAGCTCGCGCACATTCCCTGGCCAGTCGAGCGCGACCAACCGCTCCATCGCCATCGCGTCGAAGGGGCGCGGGGTCATCCCCGCCTCCGCTGCCATCCGCTCGACGAAGTGCGTGACGAGCATCGGGATGTCCTCGCGACGCTCCCGCAACGTGGGGACGGTGAGCGGGACGACGTTGAGCCGATAGTAGAGATCCTCGCGGAAGCGCCCCGCCGCGATCTCCTCCTCGAGGCGCTTGTTGGTCGCCGCGAGCACGCGCACGTCGACGGTGCGACTCGTGCGCCCCCCGATGCGGGTGACCGCGCCGTCCTCGAGGACGCGCAGCACCTTGGCCTGTGCCGCGAGCGACATGTCCCCGATCTCGTCGAGGAAGAGCGTGCCCCGATCGGCGAGCTCGAACTTGCCCGGACGATCCTGCACCGCCCCAGTGAAGGAGCCGCGCATATGGCCGAAGAGCTCGCTCTCGATCAGTTCGCCCGGGATCGCCGCACAGTTGACCTCGATGAACGGCGCTGATGCGCGGGGCGACTTGGCATGGATGGCGCGCGCAACCAACTCCTTCCCCGTGCCGTTCTCCCCGGTGATCAGCACGCGCGCGCCGGTGGCGGCGACCCGATCGATCTGCGCGACGAGCGCGCGGATCGGCGGCGAGGCTCCCACGATCGCCCCGTGCCGCTCGACATGGGCACGGAGGCGCGCGTTCTCCTCTCGCAGGGTGAGATGTCCGATCGCATTGCGGATCGTGACGAGGATGCGATCGGTGTCGAGCGGCTTCTCGAGGATGTCGTAGGCGCCGCGCTGCGTCGCGTCGACGGCATCGCGGAGCGTCGCATGCCCCGAGATCATCACCACCACCGCCTCGGGGTCGGCCGCCCGCAACCGCGAGAGGGTCTCGAGCCCGTCGATCCCCGCCATCTTCACGTCGAGCAGCACGAGGCGCGGCGCCCAACTCGCGTAGGTCGTGAGCGCCTCCGTACCGCTCGCGACGGCCCGCACCTCGTAGCCCTCATACTCCAACACCTGGGTGAGGGCGGCGCGGACCCCGGGCTCGTCATCGACCACGAGGATGCGGGCGCTCACCCGATCCCCCTCGCGATCACACGATCCGCGGCGATCTCGATCGAGACGATCGTGCGCGCCTTCTCCGCCACCGGGACGGGGAGCAGCGCCGGCACCCGCTCGCGCAGCTCGCGCGTGATCGCGGGCCACTGTGCGTGCAAGACCGCACCCAAGATGATGAAGAAGATCGCGGAGAGGATCTTGCCGAGACAGCCGAACATCACGCGGCTCCGCCGGCCACGCCGGCCAGGATGTTGAGCGCGCCGGAGCGAAAGCCCTGCAGCTCCACCTCGGTGAAGCCCGCCGCACGCACCGCCGTCTCGAGTGCTCCACGCGCGGGCTCCGCTGACCAGTGCGCCAACGCCTCGGCATCGAGTTCGACACGCGCCCGTTCCCCGAAGTAGCGCACCCGCAGATTCCCGGTGACCCCGAGCGCGCGCACGGCCGCCTCGGCGCTCTCGACCACGCGAAGGCGCAGTGGGGTGACCTCGGTCCCATAGGGGAGTCGCGAGGAGAGACAGGGAGAGGCCGGCTGGTCCCAGGTGGGGATCCCCCGCGCCGCCGAGGCCGCGCGGATCTCCGCTTTGGTCAAGCCCAGCTCGGCCAGCGGGGACCGGACCCCCTGCTCCGCCGCGGCCCGCGCGCCCGGCCGATGGTCGTGACGATCATCGGCGTTGGTGCCATCGACGACCACGGCAAGCCCGCGCGCCTGGGCGATCGGCACGAGTCGCGTCCAGAGTTCGGACTTACAGAAATAGCAGCGATTGGTCGGGTTCGCGGCGTAGCGGGGGTCGGCGAGTTCCTCGGTATCGACCTCGTGCACGGGGATCCCGAATCGATCGGCGACGGCGCGTGCCTTCTCCCACTGCACCGCCGGATAGGAGGCGCTGCGCCCGATCACGGCGAGACACCGCGCGGGCCCCACCGCCTCGAGCGCGATGCAGGCGAGATAGGCGGAATCGACCCCACCGGAGAAGCCGATGAGGGCGGAACCCTGTGCCCGGAACCACCCGAGGAGGTGCGCCTCCTTCTCCATGGCCGACCGATGCGAATCCATGAGGGAAAGTTACACGGGCACCGGCTCCATCGGCTTGAACAAGAAGGCCTCGGCGACGTGATCCGGATGGACCGCGTCGGCCCCCGCGAGATCGGCCACGGTCTGTGCCACGCGGATCGTGCGGTGGAAGGCGCGAGCGGAGAGGCGGAGCTGTTCCGCCATCTGGCGCAGGAGGGCCCGGGCCGCCGGTTCGATCGCCCCTTCGGTGAGGAGCCACCGCCCTGGCACCTCGGCGTTCCAGCGCACCCCAGGCAGGGAGGCGTAGCGCTCCGCTTGTTTCGCGCGGGCCGCGGCGACCCGCGCCCGGATGGTCGCACTCGATTCCGCCGGGGCGGAGCGATCGAGGTCGTGCAGCGAGACCACACCGACCCGGACATGGAGATCGATGCGATCGGCGAGCGGCCCGGAGAGCCGCGCGCGGTAGCGCGCGACCTCGCTCGCGGAGCAACGACAGGTGCCGGCGGGCTCGCCTTCGAATCCGCAGGGACAGGGGTTGGCCGCGCCGAGCAGGAGGAAGCGCGAGGGGAAGCCGACCGACTGCGCGGCGCGTGCGATCACCACGCGGCCATCCTCGAGCGGTTGCCGCATCGCATCGAGCACATGCCGCGGGAGTTCCAAGAGCTCATCGAGGAAGAGGACCCCGCGATGCGCGAGACTGACCTCACCGGGGCGCGGCCCCGGGCCGCCACCGATGAGTCCGGCGAGGGAGACGGTGTGGTGCGGGGCACGAAAGGGGGGCACGCGCGTCGGGGCGGCGCCGGGCGGGAGCACGCCACCGACGGAGTGGATCGCGACGACGTCGAGCAGGGCCTCGTCATCGAGGGGGGGGAGGATCGAGGGGAGGCGTCGCGCGAGCATCGTCTTCCCCGTCCCCGGGGGCCCGACCATGAGGCAGTTATGTCCACCGGCGGCCGCGATCTCGAGCGCGCGCTTCGGCTTCACCTGCCCGACGACCTCGGCGAAGTCGGGCCCCGACGGTGGGTCGATCCCCACGACCTGCGCGTCGTGATCGAGACAGGGGAGCCGACGCGTCTTGAGGGCACGGACGAGTGCAGCGAGATCGGTGATGCCCGCGAGCGGGATCCCACGTAGGAGCGCGGCCTCGTCGATGTTGG
This sequence comes from Gemmatimonadota bacterium, assembly GCA_021298395.1. Lineage (GTDB taxonomy): Bacteria > Gemmatimonadota > Gemmatimonadetes > Gemmatimonadales > Gemmatimonadaceae > Pseudogemmatithrix. The sequence continues at coordinate 99,765 of JAJTFH010000008.1, forward strand.
CGGCGGGGAGCGCCAACGCGCGGGCCCCGGTCGTGCCGGCCGCGCGCGCGAGGGGCAGCGTCCCACGGATCGGCCGCACCGAGCCATCGAGCCCGAGCTCGCC
>JAJTFH010000009.1 GCA_021298395.1 Gemmatimonadota bacterium
GTGAAAGCCAATGGAGTGGACATGGCGCGGGAATCTAATCAGCGCCTCAATGCCCTTCCCACCTCGAGCCCCACATAGAAGTTCTTCCTTGGCGCCGGTTCCACCACACGACCGAAGGCCCCGTTGAGCGTGACCGCCCCGATCAACGGCTGGTCGAGGAGGTTCTGCACCGCCACGAAGGGCTCGACCTCCTGCGCCCCGATCCACCCGCGCCACGAGGCCCTGAGCTGCAGGAGACCGCGGCCCCACCCTGGTACGCGCACGGTGTTCGCATCATTCCCCCAGAGCGCCGACTGGAGCGTATGATCGGCATCGAGCGCGAAGCCCCCGTGCGTGAGGCGCGCGCCGAGACGCACCGAGGTGCGCGGCACACCAGCGAGTCGGTTCCCATCGAGCGTGTCGAGCGCCGGCGCCGGGCGCGTGGCGGAGGGAATGCGATAGGTCGCGAAGGTGTACTCGGCGCGGGTCCACGCGGTGCGGAGCTCAACGGCCGGGTGCACCGCCGCCGTCACTCCCACCTCAGCCCCGCGACTTCGTGTGCGTCCCGCATTGCGAAAGAAGGCGCGGCCATCGGTCTCCAGGTACTGGACGATCGCGTCGCGTGCGCGCGCATCGAAGAGCGCGACCTCATACCGCAGGCGCGATCCCCCGACGGCGCCACGCACCCCGACCTCGACGGTCGCGGTCTGCTGTGGCCCAAGCTCGGGGTTGAATCCCCCGAGTCCATCGGGCCGCGCATTGAGCTCGGTGGTGGTCGGCGTCTCGAAGGCGGTCGACCAGTTGAGATAGGGCGAGACCACAGGATGCGGACGGACCACGACACCCAGATGCCCACTCCACGCCTGCAACGCGCGCGTGCCCGAATCACCATCACCGTCGCCGGCGAAGCGATCGTCCACGGCGAAGGTGAGATGATCGAGTCGCCCTCCGGCGCTCACCGTCATCCACGCCCGTGGGTCGACGAGCCACTGCACGAAGGGCCCGACACTCGTGACGATCTCGCGCTGCTCGAGGAGGAGCGTGTCCGTTGGAAGGTCACGCGCTCCTGCCGTGGAGCGCCAGTTGCGCCGCCAATCGCGCGAGCGCTGCACGTCCAATCCGCCCGTGAGGTGACCGAGCAATGCCCCCTCCCCGAGCGCGTGCGTGACCTCGCCTCGTGCACCAGTGACGACGCGATCGATCGTCGAGTAGATCCCGTTCGTCGGTCCCGCGGGCGCAGGTGGCGGCGTCGCGAGTGGATTGTCCACGGTGCGCCCCTGTCCGTACAGACTCACACTCCACGATCGCCGCGTGTCCCCGCCACGGAGTCGCGCCGAGAGGTGCCGCTGCGAAATCGCCCGTCGCGCGCCTCGTCGCACGTTCGCGAGGGCCGCGGTGTCGGGATTGAGCGCGTACTCTGCAACCGTCAGCGCACCGGGATTGAAGGCCGTCGGCGTCTCGGCGAGTCCCGCGCGGAGCTCAAGGACACGTTCTCCTCCGAAGGACCGATCGAGCGCGAGCGAGAGCTGGTCCGTCACGAAGGCGCTGTGCTGCCGGAACCCATCGGACGAGGTCCGCGAGAGGGAAAGCGCCCCGAGGCTCGCACCGCCACGCCCACTCAGGCGCAGCTGTGATTTGCGCAGCCCGAACGAGCCCTGCAACAGTCGGGCCGTCACCCCGAGGGGATCAGGCGCGGAGAGATCGGTGGTGAAGCTGAGCACGCCCCCCGATCCATTGCCGTACAGCGCCGAGGCCGACCCGCGGAGGACCTCCACGCGAGCGATCGCGGCGAGATCGATGTTCGTGAGCTGACTCTGCCCATCGGGAAGGGACTGCGGGATCCCGTCGAGGAGGACCTTCACCCCACGCACGCCGAAGTTCGCGCGGCTCCCCGCCCCGCGGATCGAGAGGCGTTGATCGACGGCGGCGTTGTAGCGATTGGCGATCACGACGCCGGGGATGTTGGCGAGCGCCTCATCGATGCCGATCGTCGCCTGCCCGCGGCGGAGGTCGCGGAGCGTCTGCGTCCCCACGGCCCACGGGACGCGGGGGAGCGCCTGCGCCCGCCCCGTCACCGTGACCTGCACCGGCGCGATGACCTGCGCGCGAACCGAATCGCGTCGCGTGGAATCAACCTGCGCCCCCACGGGCATCACGCCGACGATCAGTGCGCTCACCGCACCGATCCCCCACCATCCGACCCGATGCATCAGGTCGAAGGAGGCCGGACGACGAAGCGGCGGAGCTGCGTCCAGACCCGTCCGAGCAGACGCGCCTGCCGCCGCTCGTCGCGCGCCGTCTCGCGGACCAGCGCACGCCACGCATGGCGCATCGTCTGCGCGTCACGGAAGCGATCGGCGGGATCGGCGGCCAAGGCGCGACGCAACCAGGCGCGGAGGTGCACGTCGAAGTGATCGAGCTCCATCCGACCGGCGAGCTGCGCGGCGAGGATCGTCTTGCCGTCGGTCCCCGCGAAGGGGGGCTCGCCGCTGAGCGCGTAGATCACGATCCCCGCGATGGCGAAGAGATCGGTCTGCACCCCCTGCTCCTCCCCGAGGAGTTGTTCGGGGGCGGCGAAGGCCGGGGTCCCCGAGGCGCCGGCCAATTCCCCACCCATCGCGTTCGCGATACCGAAGTCGGCGATCCGCCAGCGGCGATACCGATCGATGAGAATGTTCTCGGGCTTGAGGTCGCGATGGATGATCCCCGCCGCATGCGCCACCGCGAGGCCATCGAGCACGGCATCGACCTGCGGACCGATCGTGGTCAACGTCTGCGGGCCATCACGTCGGATGAGATCGGCGACCGAGCCTTCCTCCTCGAGCTCCATGATGTACCAGTTGACCTCGCCCTTCGCATCCCAGGCGAAGATCGGGACGATGGCCGGATGCTGGAGCTGGGCTGCCAACTGCGCCTCGCGTCGGAAGCGCGCTACCGCGACCGCGTTCCGCGCGACGGTGGGATGCAACATCTTGAGCGCCACCTCGCGCTCAAGCGAGAGATCGCGCACGCGCCACACCGATCCATACGTGCCCGACCCGAGCGGGGCGAGCACCTCATAATCGTCCCCGGTGGCCCAGCGGAGCCGATCCTCTTGCGATACCTCCTCCCCCTTCTCGGCGCTCGGGACGGCGAGCGAGGAGGTCCCGGAGATGCGCTCGATGCGCCGGAGCATCCCCGCGATGCTCGAGAAGCGATGCCCCGGGTCGGGGGCGAGCATCTGATCCACGAGTTCGGCGACGGAGGCGGGGACGTCGGGACGCGTGATGCGGAGTGGGGGAATGTGTCCCGCCACTGGCACCTCACCGGTCAGCATCGCGAAGGCGACCGCGCCGAGCTGCCACTGATCCGACCCATGCGTGGGATGCCACTCGGCCCCCCACTCGGGCGCCCACGGCGTGCGACGTGGATCGGGGGTGACCCCCGCCGGGATCTCATCGCGTGGGATCGCCCACTGCCACCCGAGGAGCCAGACGCGTCCCGTCGGGGTGAGATAGGTCGTCTCCGGCCCGAGCGCGCCGTGCGTCGCGCCCGAATCGTGCAGATAGGCGAGGGCTGAACCGACCAGGCGGATGATGCGCAACGCGACCGGGACGGTCTCCGGTCCGGACCGGCGCAACCGCTCCCCCATCGTCTGTCCCGTCACCCATCGCCGTAGATAGCCTGGCCCGCGCGGACTGCCGGGGTGCTGCTGCCAGAAGTGGTAGGTGGTCGGGATGCTCGGATGATTGCGCTGCGCGAGCTGACGCGCCTCGCGGAAGAGCCAGGCGTGGTGCGCGGGATCGGGGGCCGTCACGAGCGCGAGCGAGCGCCCGAGCACATCGATGATCTCCTGCGCGTGCCGAAACGGCGTGGAGACACCGCCCGCCCCCCACCGCCAATCGGGGGGTAGGCTCCACGTCGCGACGTGCGCGGGCACGCCGGTGGAGGGACGATTCGGGATCGAGGGCTCAGCGGTGGCCATCGGGCGCGAAAGATATCTCGTGGTCCATCGGCGCCGCGGCGAGCCGCACCGTCAGCGTCGTCCCGCGTCCGGCCTCGCTCACGGCCGTGATCGTACCGCCCCACCGCTCCACCAACCGACGACTCACCGCGAGGCCCAGCCCGCTTCCGCTGGTGCGCGTGGAGAAGTGCGGCTCGAAGATCCGCTGGAGCATCGCCGCGTCGATGCCCTGGCCGTCGTCGGTCACGGTCACGGTGGCCCCGCCCTCCGACGCGGCGGTGATGACGAGTCGCACGGTGCGCGCCTGCGCCAAGCGCGCGTTCTCGAGCAGGTTCATCAGCACGTCGCGCAGTGCCCGCTCCTGCGCCGCCACCAAGATCGTCTGCTCGGGGATCTCACCCTGCCACACGACCTCACTGGCCCCGAGCCGCTCGAGCACCAGGAGATCCCGTGCGACCGCCGCGACATCCACCGCCACCGGCGCGGCATCCTCGAGCGGCGCGAGCCCATAGCGACTGAAGGCGCGCGCGATCTCGTCGAGTCGGTCGATCTCCGCGAGGATCCGCGCGGTGTTGGTCTCGAGCACCGCATCGAAGTCCACCCGACCATCCTGCCGCGCGCGGCGCAGATGCTGCACGCCCAGGCGGATCGGGGTGAGGGGGTTCTTGATCTCGTGCGCCACCTGCCGCGCCATCTCGCCCCACGCGAGCACGCGCTCCGCACGTACCAGCTCGCGCCGACTCTCGGCGAGCTCCACCGTCATGCGGTCGAAGGCGCGGAAGACCGGCACGAACTCCGAGGGCGGGGTCTCGATGGGTGCGGGGGCGCCCTCGCCGCGCGCGAGGGTCAGCGCACGTTGCCGCAACGCACGGATAGGACGCGAGAGCTGCCGAGCCCCGACCCCGCTCGCCGCCAACGCGATCAACCCCCCGAGGCTCAGCGCGAAGAGGAGGAAGATCGTGAGATCGTCACGTTGCCGATCGACGAGCCGATCATCGAGCCGGGCCGGCGCGGCGAGGACGAGGGCGGTCCCATCGGGGGAGAGCGCGGCGCGATAGCCGAGGCGGACCACCTCCCCACCCACCGAGGTGAGCGCGCCCGCCGAGGGTTCCTCTCCCTGGGCGAGGGTCAGGGCCACCTCCGCCGGCAACAATCGCCCCAGCGGGGCAAGCGCATCGAGGAGCGGATCGCTCGTGGAGGCGAGGATCCCGTCGGCGTAGAGGAAGAGGGGGGTCTCGAAGCGGGTCGCCGCGGCCGAGAGCTCGTCGGCGGAGGCGGCGGCCGCGATCCCGCGCAACGTCTCGCGCACGACGAGGTCGCGTCGCTGCGCATCCTCCACCTGGAGGCGTTGGAACGACCACCACCCGAAGAGCGCCGAGGGAATCACGAAGGCCGCGAAGAGCGCGCCAGAGAGTCGGAAGCGGAAACTTCGCAGCAGCTCGGGGCGCCGCTGGCGCCACCAGCGCGGGAGCAGCCCATCGGCGACGAGCACGAGGATCCAGAGCGTCCCGAGGATCGCGAGGTCGAGGAAGACGAGGAGGGTGCCGCGCATCACGAGCGCATCGAGCGATCGCAGCTCCACGGTCGCATGGATGCGCCGCGTCTGCGTCTCACCCGCCGGGAGATACCAATCACCGTGCAGCTCGGTCCCGTCGCGCTCCCAGCGCTGGGAGATCGCGGCGGGGACCGGGAGTCGTGGGGTCTGGCCGAGGCTCAAACGATACGGGTGATCGATGGTGGGCGGGGTCGAGAATCCGAGGAGCGCCCCGAAGGCGTCGGGGCGCACGAGCGAGCTCGCGGGCGCGAGGACCACGGTGGTCACCGTGCCGTCGGCATGCGGCACGGCGAGGACCAGATGGCGCCCCGGTTCGCCTTCGACCTCGCGGATGAAGGCGGCCCCGGTCTCACGCGCCTCGTCGGCGAATCGCTCGACCCCCGCGGTGATCCCCGGGGCACGGCGCACCCGCAGCTCCGCGAGCAGTCCCCCGCTGGGATCCCACGACGCGACCTCCGCTGGGCGCGACGCGGCGGCGAGATCGGTGGGGGTGTACGCCTCCAACAACTCGACGCGCGTCCGTGCCGCTCCCCGCGGATCGAGCCGCTGCGCATAGCGCTCCAAGAGCGTGATCCCCGTCGGATCGCTCGCGGTGAGGCTCCGGATATCCGCGGCGGCGAGCGTCACACGGTCGCGCACGGTGGCGACCCAGATGGTCGCCACCGATCCGCAGGCGGCGACGATCGCCACCGGGAGCACCAGGGTACGACGCCGCTTGGTGAGGGCCAGCGCGACGGTCGCGGCGATCCAGAGCAGGGGGAAAGTGGCGGGGAGTCGACCCGGCCCCGTGAGGACGAGCGGCGTGAGGATCGCGGCGACGATGGCGATCGCGGGCGCGACCCATCGGGGCATACCGATCCAGTCGCGCACGATCGGCCGACCGGCCGCCACCCCGGCGAGGAGCACCGTCACCGCGGCGAGGAAGATCGGGACCTGCCAGGCGACCCAGAGGGAGAGGGGGATCCCCGTGGCCGGCACCTGGATCCCCCGCGCGAGCTCCCGAAGGACGAAGGGACCGATCCCCGCGACCAGGAGGACGAGCCCCAAAGCCATTCGGCGGCTCCGCGGACGGATCCCCTTGCGTCTGATGGTCAGCAGCCCGAGCAGGGCGAGGGCGCTCCCGATCGCGAGCGCCGCCGCCGTCCCGGTGAACGGCCCACCGAAGGCCGTGAAGTAGACGACCGGATCGAACCAGACCGAGCGGTTCGAGAAGGTGTTGAACGGGGTGAGGAGTACCATGCCGACCAGGACCCCGAGGGTCGCGACGCGTGGGCCCACCCCACGACCGCGGTGCCAGACCTTCGCGATGGCCACGAGCGCGAGGAGGGCAAGCAACACCACCACATTCCAGCGTACCCGCTCCATGGTCGTGAGCTCTCGGGCATCGCGCGAGGCCATCGCCCCACGCGCGGCGAGGATCGGGCGCCTCGCCACCTCGAGCACGACCGCCCCTGGCACCCCCGCCGCCGCCGCGACCTCCCCGTACACGAAGTCTTCGGCGTCTACCGAGGTCAGGGTCCGGTCGAGCGGGCGACTCAACCCGAGGGCGGGCGCGGCGCCGTGCAGGAGTGTCGTCGCCACCCCGAGGCGGTCCCCATCGAGATGCGCGGCATACAGCACCACATAGAACGGCGTGACGATCGCCCCCACCGGGCCCCGCAAGGAATCGAGCGAGACCACCAGGCGACCGCTCCAGGCGAAGGGTCGCCCCGCCTGTGCGACGATGACGGCCCGATCGACCGCCGAGGGGAGGAGTCCGCCGATCTCCTCAAACGCCGTCGCCCGATCCCGCGAGAGTTGCGTGGCGCGACGCGCCGCCGCCACCAGACGCTCCCCCTCGGCGGCGACCTCGACGCGCAACGCCTCCGCCGGCCCCGAGGGCGCCACCATGTCAGGGCTCGCGCGCTCCGTCGACAGCCGATGGTGGCGCAGCTCGTGCTGCGCCGTCAGCACGACGAGCGCCCATCCCAGCAGTGCCGCGATCGTGCGACGCCGACGCGTCACCGCCCCCCGGCGCAGCTCCCACGAGAGCACCAGCACCGCACCCGTGAGCGCACCGACCGCGAGGAGCGAGGGGGTGCGGACCCAGAGCGCGCCGGAGAGGAGGATGATCCAGATCGCGAGGAGCGAGGGCGTCACGCGAGGAAGATACCCCGCCCCTCATCGAAGGGCTCCCGCCCCCCGGTCGGTCGCCTGCCCCTCAGCTAGATTTGCCGGATGGTCCGGCGCATCTCGCTCCTCATCCTCGCACTCCTGCTCCCGCTGGTGGCGGAGGGCCAGGTCACCGTGGTGGAAGAGGGGACCTTCTCCCTCCTCCAGCGGGGGGTGCGTGTCGGACGCGAGGATTTCAGCATCCGACGCGTCCAGAGCTCCTCGGGGACGACGATGATCGCACAGGCGAACGTCACCACCGGGGAGGTGCGGCGCACCGTCGTCCTGAGCGTCGACTCCGCCGGCTTTCCGCTGCGGTATTCCCACGAGACCTTCCAGGCTGGCCGCTCCGCCGAGAGCGCCACCGGGGAGTCCCGAGGGAGCCTCTGGTCGGGACGTACCGTGAGCCTCTTGGGCGAATCGGCGCGCGAGTTCCGCCTCCCGCCAGGCACCCTCGCCGGTGACGAGGACCTCGCGCATCAGGTCTGGTTCCTGCTCCGCTTCCGCACCGAGGGACCGATGGGGCGGTTGGCCCCGCGGGCCTTCGCGCTGCACGAGGTGATCCTCGCCCCCTCGGGGAGCGAGCTCCTCCGATTCGGCACCGTCGATGTGGCGGCCCAACACTGGGTCATTCGCTCGGGCGACCAGGTGGTCCAAGAGCTCTGGACCGATTCGCGAGGCCGCCTGCTCCGCGTGCGCCTCCCCGCCATCGACCTCGACGCGGTGCGCGACGACTTCCCCCGGTGAAACACTGGGCGGGACCCGTGCGTATGACTCTGCGGGGTCAGCCCCATTCTTTCTCACGAGCCTAGGTACCTGCGTTGACTCGATCGATTCGTCATCTGTTCGTCGCCCTCTGCCTCACGACCCCGCTCACGACCCCGCTCGCGGCACAGAGCACGCGGACGACCCTGTCCCTCGCCGAGGCGCTGGACCTCGCCAAGCGGAACAATCCCGCCTACCTGCAGTCGATCACCGGGCGGACCCGGGCGAGTGCGGCCCTCCGCTCCGCCTACGGCGCGTTATTGCCGAGCGCCGATGCCTCGATCGGTTCGAGCTTCCGTGAAGGGCGCCCGCAGTTCTTCGGCGGCCTCGCCTTCGGTGCCACCTCCGACATCGTCTCCTCGAGCTGGGGCGTGGGGGCGAACACGCAGCTGAGCCTCAACACCATCACCACCATCCGGCGCGCGAACGCCGCCCTCGATGCCGCCGAGGCGCAGGTCGATGCGGCGCTGTTCAACCTCCGCTCGGGGGTGACGGCGCAGTTCATCGGGGCGCTGCAGGCGCAGGCCCGCGCCGCGCTGCAGGACTCGCTCGTGGTGCAGCAACAACTCCTCCTCGACCTCGCGAAGGCCCGGGCGGGGGTCGGCCAGCTCACCTCGCTCGACGTGAAGCGCGCCGAGGTGGGACGGGGGACGCAGCAGGTGGCGGCGCTCCGCGCGCGCAACGCCGCCGCCGTGGCGCGGCTCCAGCTCTTCCAGCAGATCGGCGTCGCGATGCCCGCCGGTGTCGCCCTCGTCGCCGATCTCCCCGTCGATGCGCCTCGCTTCGTCCTGGATGACCTGCTCAGCACCGCCCGCTCAGCGAACCCGACGCTCCGGGCGCTGCAGGCACAGGAGCGGGTCGCCGCCGCCGGCGTGAGTGCCGCGCGCGGGGCCTACACCCCCACCCTCTCGCTCTCGGCGAATGTCGGCGGGGTGGCCCAGCGCCAGACCGATCTCGCCCCCGCCCTCGCCCAGGGCGCCGCGCAGGCCGCGGCGCAGCGCGCCAGCTGCCTCACGACTGATTCGGTCCGGGTGGGCGCTGGCCTCCGCTCGATCGGCGCGCAGTGTGCCGCCATCTCGTTCGGACCCGCGCAGGAGGCGGCGATCCGCGCCGGCAATGCGAGTTCGCCGTTCGACTTCACGCGGAACCCCTACACCCTCTCCATGGGGCTCTCCCTCCCTCTCTTCGACGGCTTCGGGCGCGAGCAACGGTTGCAGGAGGCGAACGCCTCCCGGACCGACGCGCGCTACGCGGTCCGACGGCAGGAGCTCGCCCTCACCGCCGAGGTCACCTCGGCCTTCGTGACGCTGGAGGCGGCGTACGAGACGGTGCAACTCCAGTCCCGCAATGCGGGGACGGCGCGTGAGGCGCTGACCCTCGCCGAACAGCGCTACCGGGTCGGCAGCACCACCTTCGTCGACCTCACCACCTCGCGCGCCGAGTATGAACGCGCCGAGACCGATCGCATCGATGCGGTCTATGAATTCCACCGGGCGTTCGCGGCACTCGAGGCCGCCGCGGGACGCACCCTCCGCCCCAACTGAGACCGTTGTGACCAAGCGAACCAAGATCATCCTCGGCGCCCTCGGCGTCCTCCTCGTGGGGGGCACCGTCGCCCAGTCCATCGCCAAGAACCGCGCCAAGGCCACCGAGGTGCGCATCGAGGCCGCGGGACTCCAGGACCTGGTGGCCTCCGTGACCGCGAGCGGGCAGGTCCGCCCCCGCACCAAGGTCGACATCTCCTCCGACATCACCGGTCGTATCACGCGGCTCGCGGTGAAGGACGGCGATACGGTGAAGGAGGGGCAGTTCCTCCTCCAGATCGACCCCACGCAGTTCGAGGCGCAGGTGCAGCGCGCGGAGGCGGCGCTGGCGAACGCGCGTGCGAGCGCGGCGCAGGCTCGGGCCAACCTCCTGCAGGCCCGGCGTGACCTCGAGCGGCAGCAGCAGATCCTGAAGACGAACGCCGAGCTCGTCTCCACGCAGGAGATCGAGCGGCTCGAGACGCAGCTCGAGGTGAACGAGGCGCTCGTGGAGGCAGCGAGCGAGAACGTCAAGCAGGCCGAGGCCTCGCTCAAGGACGCGCGCTTCCAGCTCTCGCGCACGACGATCTACGCCCCGATGACGGGGCGCGTCACGCGCCTCAACGTCGAGGTCGGTGAGACGGCGATCATGGGCACGCTGAACAAGGATGCGGCGACCCTCCTCACGATCTCCGACATGAGCATCCTCGAGACCAAGGTGAAGGTCGACGAGACCGACGTGAGCCGGATCGGCGTCGGCGACACCGCCCTGGTGCAGATCGATGCCTTCCCCGACACCACCTTCCGGGGTGAGGTGGTCGAGATCTCGAACAGTTCGGTCCGCGCGGCCGGGGCCGCCGCCGCCTCGACCGATCAGGCGATCGACTACGAGGTCACGGTGCGGATCCTGAATCCCCCGCCCTCCACGCGCCCTGACTTCTCGTCGACGGCGAAGATCATCACCGACACGCGCACCCAGGTGCTCGCGATCCCGATCATCGCCCTCACCGTCCGTGAGGATGCGGCGCAGGCCCAGCAGGACTCCGCCGCGGGGCCGCGACAGACGGGACCCGCCGTGCAGGTCGGGAAGCGGGACGTGGAAGGGGTCTTCGTCGTGAACACCGACAACACCGTGACCTTCCGCCCCGTCAAGGTGGGGATCGCCGGCGAGAAGCACTTCGAGGTGATCCGCGGGCTCGAGCCGGGGGAGCGGATCGTCGCCGGGACGTATCAGGCGATCCGCGAGCTCAAGGACGGCCAGCTCGTGAAGGAACAAGAGCAGACGACGCCCACCGTGGCGAAGGAGAAGAAGGAATGAGTCCGGATCTGATGGACGCCCCGGCGGGGACGACCCCCGAGCGGCAGGTGGTGATGGCCGCGGTCGGCCAGGCGCCGAGCGCCGAGTGGGTGATCGTCACCCGCGGCCTCACGCGCGAGTATGACATGGGAGGGGAGATCGTGCGTGCCCTCCGTGGCGTGGACCTCGCTGTCAAGCGCAACGAATACGTCGCGATCATGGGCCCCTCGGGCTCGGGGAAGTCGACCCTCATGAACATCGTCGGGTGCCTCGACACCCCGAATGAGGGGGAGTACTGGCTCAACGGCCAGCTCGTGTCGACGATGCAGGACGACGCCCTCGCGCGCGTCCGGAACAAGGAGATCGGCTTCGTCTTCCAGACCTTCAACCTCCTCCCCCGCGCCTCGGCGCTTGCCAACGTCGAGCTCCCGCTGGTCTATGCGGGGGTGCCGGCGGCGGAGCGGAAGCGTCGGGCCATGGAGGCGCTGGAGAAGGTGCAGCTCGGCCAGCGTGTGCATCACCGGCCCAACGAGCTCTCCGGCGGCCAGCGGCAGCGCGTCGCCATCGCACGGGCCCTCGTGAACGACCCGTCGATCCTCCTCGCCGACGAGCCGACGGGGAACCTCGACTCGAACACCTCCGAGGAGATCATGAAGGTGTTCGAGCACCTCGCCGACTCCGGACAGACGGTGATCATGGTGACGCACGAGCCCGACATCGCCTCGCATGCGCGGCGCGTGGTCGTGCTCCGGGACGGTCGGATCGCGAGCGACGAGACCAAGGCCCAGTTCGCCGCGCGCATCGGCGCGGGACCGACGGCGCACTAGCGCTCGCACGTGCCCCTCTTCGAGGCCGTCCGGCTCGCCCTGCAGACCATCCGCGTGCAGAAGCTCAAGAGCTTCTTCACGCTCTTGGGTGTGATGATCGGGGTGATGTTCCTCATCGCCGTCGTCTCGATCGTCGAGGGGATGAGCGATTACGTCGAGAATGACTTCGCGGCGAAGATCATCGGGACGAACACCTTCGACGTGTCGCGCACCCCGAGCTTCGTCACCGATGCCGACGACGAGCAGTGGCGCGCCTGGCAGCGGCGCCCGCGCCTCTTCGACCCCGAGGCGGAGGCGGTGCGGAACGCCCTGCCCGGGGATTTCCGGATCGCACGGGTGAACCAGAGCTTCCTCCCGGCCACGGTGCCGGGGCTCCGCCCCCGGTCGGTGCAGGCGGTGGCCACCGACGCGACCTACTTCGACATCAAGAAGTTCGCCCTGACCGCCGGGCGCGCCTTCACCCAGCAGGAGGTCGCGACGGGGGCACGTGTCGTGGTGATCGGGAGCGAGGTCGCCTCCTATTATTACGAAGGGCTCGATCCGGTCGGGCGTGAGCTCCGCGTCGCGGGGCTCCCCTACACCATCATCGGGGTGATCGAGGAGCAGGGGTCGGTCTTTGGCTTCTCGATGGATCGGCTCGCGATCGCCCCCGTCACCACCCCCCTCACCCGCGCGATCAATCCGCGCGGGGACATCGATGCGATCACGGTGCAGGCGGGGAACCGTGAGCTGATCACCGAGGGGATGGAGCTCTCGCGCGAGGCGCTCCGCGGCTTCCGGGGCCTGGGCCCGAGCGAGGAGGATGACTTCGCCCTCACCACCTCCTCGGCGGCCCTCTCCTTCTTCGATGGCCTCAAGAGCAAGCTCGTCCTCTTCGGCACGGCGCTCCCAGCGATCGGCCTCGTCGTCGGGGCCCTCGTGATCATGAACATCATGCTCGTCGCCGTCTCCGAGCGGACGCGCGAGATCGGGGTGCGCAAGGCACTCGGCGCGCGCCGCCGCGACATCATCGCGCAGTTCCTCGTGGAGGCGTCGACCCTCTCGATCATCGGGGCGATGATCGGGGCGGCCTGCGGGGTCGGACTCGCCAAACTCATCGCCGCGGTGACGCCGTTGCCTGCCTCCGTCGCCCCCTGGTCGCTCGTCGCCGCGCTGATCGTCGGCGCGGGGGTCGGGATCACCGCCGGGATCTATCCCGCGAGTCGCGCGGCGCGCCTCGATCCGATCGCCGCCCTGCGGCAGGAATAGCCGATGCGCCTGCGTGATCGGATCCTGATGAGCCTCGAGGGGGTGACCATCGCCCTCGATTCGCTCCGCGCGAACAAGGTGCGCGCCGCCCTCACCATCTCCGGGGTCGCCATCGGCGTCTTCGTGGTGGTGGCGATGGCGGCGACGGTGCACGGGATCCGGCAGTCGTTCGCGCAGGACATGGAGGAGTTCGGGGCCACCACCTTCCAGGTGCGACGCACCAATCCCGGCTTCAACAACTGCAACCCGACCAACGAGAACTGCCCGGAGCGGCGCTACCCGGCAGTCTCCCTCACCGAGTGGCGCACGATCCAGCAGCTCCCGGAGGTGCACCGCGCGATGGCCTGGCTCCCGGGGAGCGGGACCGTCACCTATCGCGATCGCCAGGTGAAGAACGTCGGGTACGACGCCCAGAGCACCGAGTGGATCGAGACCGATGTCGCCGACGTCGCGCCGGGCCGGACCTTCTCGGAGTCGGAGCACGATGCCGCCGCCCCCGTCGCCCTGGTGAACGACACCTTGGCCGCGACCCTCTTCGGTGACTCCGACCCCATCGGGAAGGAGATCGAGCTCGACGGCCTCCGCCTCACCGTGATCGGGGTCTTCCAGACGAAGGCGGGATTCCTCAAGTCGCTCGATGGCCGCGGCCCCGACACGCCGCGGATCATCCTCCCGATGCTTACCGCCTATCAGCGACTGAACGCCTGGCGTCGGGCGCTCCTCCTCCTGGTGCGCCCCCGCGCCGACATCTCCCGGGACGAGGCGATGGACGTGGTGACGGCGACGTTGCGCGGGATGCGCGGCCTCCGCCCCACCGAACCCAACACCTTCTTCCTCGTCGGGCAGGATAAGATCCTCGAGACCTTCAACTCCCTCTTCGGGGCGATCTTCCTCGTCGGGATCGGGCTCTCGGCGGTCGGCTTACTCGTGGGAGGCGTGGGGGTGGTCGCCATCATGATGATCTCGGTCACCGAGCGCACCCGGGAGATCGGGGTCCGCAAGGCGCTCGGCGCCACCCGCGCGACGATCCTCTGGCAGTTCCTGGTCGAAGCGGCGACCCTGACCTCGCTCGGTGCCGGGCTCGGACTGATCCTGGGCGGCGGGCTCGCCTGGGTGATCCGCGCCAACAGTTCGATCCCCGCCTCCGTCCCCCCCGCCGCGATCGTCGCCTCGCTCGCCGCGGCCGCCCTCACCGGGGTCGCCTTCGGGATGCTCCCCGCCACGCGCGCCTCCAAGCTCGATCCCGTCGAGGCGCTCCGGCACGAGTAGTAGCTTTCACGGGTGCGCCGGTCCGACGTCATCGGCCTCGCGGCAGAACAGATCCGCGTGAATCCCCTGCGCAGCGCCTTCACGCTGCTCGGGATCATCGTCTCGGTCGCCTTCCTCGTCGCCGTCGTCGCGATCATCCAGGGGATGAACGCCTTCGTCCGCGAGAACATCGCGGACGCCATGATCGGGAACAACACCTTCCAGGTGCGCCGCTCGCCGGTGACGGTGGGACGCGTGAGCGACGACGACTGGCTCCGTATCCAGCGCCGCCCGATGATCACGGAGGCCGATGCAGCGACCGTCCGCGCCATCTTCCCTGATGCGCAGGCGGTCTCGATGCAATCGGGGTGGCCCACCCCACGGGCCGATGCGATCTGGCGCGGCCGCACCGTCGGCGACCTCCTCGTCTTCGGGATCACCCCCGAATTCCAACTCGTCCAGGGCTATACCATCATCAAAGGGCGCGCCCTGAGCGTGGTCGACGTCTCGCAGCGGATGCCCGTCGTGGTGATCGGTCAGGAAGTGGCGGAGAAGCTCTTCGAGGACGTCGATCCGATCGGTCAGGAGATCCGCCTCGCCGGGGCACCCTACACCGTGATCGGGGTGAACGCCTCCAAGGGACGGGTCCTCGGCCAGTCCTTCGACGCCTACACCCTGATCCCGATCTCGCGGTTCGAGATGCGGTACGGCCGGCGCCTCACCACCACGATCTCGGTGAAGATGCCAGATGCGGTGCAGCTCCCCGCCGCGATGCAGCGCGCCGAGGAGGCGATGCGGGTGGCGCACGAACTGCGCCCGGGGGAGGAGAACGACTTCTCGATCGAGACCGCCGACGCGCTCGTGAAGTTCTGGACCGACCTCACCCGCGTCCTCTTCGCCGTCATCCCAGCCGTGGTGGCGATCGGAATCGTCGTCGGGGGGATCGTGATCATGAACATCATGTTGATGGCGGTGAGCGAGCGCACGCGCGAGATCGGGATCCGGAAGGCGGTGGGCGCCACCGCGCGCGACATCGAGCAGCAGTTCCTCGCCGAGACGATCGCCCTTGCGATGCTCGGCGGGGTGATCGGTGTGCTCGCGGGGTGGGCCTTCGCGGGGCTCGTGGCGGCGCTCTCCCCCCTCCCCGCTCGCATCACCTGGTGGTCGGTCGCCCTGGCGCTCGCTCTCGGCGCGGGGATCGGCGTGCTGTTCGGCGTCTATCCCGCGCGACGCGCGGCGCGGCTCGATCCGATCGCCGCGATGCGGGAGGAGTAGCGGATGCGGTGGCTCCAGCGCCTCCGGCTCGATCAGTATCAGGAGAACCTCGCGATCGCGATGGAGACGTTGCGTGTCGCCAAGCTGCGCTCGGGGCTCACCATCCTCGGCGTCGTCATCGGGGTCGCGACGGTGATGACGATGGCGTCGTTGGTCGAGGGGTTGCGGAGCCAGATCATCCGCAGCGTCGAGGTGGCGGGGCCAACGACCTTCTATGTGCTCAAGGCGTATGCGAGCACGCCGGTGAACCCAGACAACCCACCGGCGTACATCCGGATCCGCCCCGACCTCGCGCCCGAGGAGGCGGAGCGGATCCGTCGCCTCCCGGAGATCGCCTACGCCGCGCTCTGGGGGCAGACGGTCGCACGGCTCTCGTATCGCGGCGAACGGACGCAGCCGATCGCCCTCTTCGGGGCTGATGCCGGTTTCCCCGAGGTGCAGGGCGGCACCCTCGCTGCGGGGCGCTGGTTCAGTCGCAACGAGGTCATGGGGGGTGCCACCGTCGTCGTGGTGAACGAGGCGATGGCGCGGCAGCTCTTCGGTCGCGAGAACCCGATCGGCAAGACGATCAGCGTGGGGGGGCGACCGGCGGAGGTGATCGGGCTCTATCTCCCCCCCGAGAACATCTTCGCGCCGCAGGGGGCGGAGACGGGGGCGATCATTCCCTTCCGCATGCTCGACGCGCAGTACACGATCGACAAGACCAACGCCCTCTGGATCCCGGTGAAGCCACGCGACGGCGTGACGGTGGCGGACGCGCAGGAGGCGGTCACGATCGCGATGCGCGAGCAACGCCGACTCCGGCCCGCTCAGCGCAACAGCTTCGACCTCGTCACCGCCGACCAGATCCTCGACGTCTTCAATCAACTCACGGGGGTCTTCTTCCTCGTGATGATCGTGCTGGCTTCGGTCGCACTCCTCGTCGGCGGGATCGGCGTGATGGCGATCATGATGGTCTCGGTCACCGACCGCACCCGCGAGATCGGGGTGCGGAAGGCGCTCGGCGCCACGCGCGGCGACATCGCGGTGCAATTCCTGATCGAGGCCTCCACGCTCACCGGGATCGGCGGGGTGATCGGGATCCTCGTTGGGCTCGGTGCGGGGGCCGTGGTGAATGCCGCCCTCGGGATCTCGGCGGGCCCGCCCCTCACCCTCACCCTCATCGCCGTCCTCGTCTCGGTGGGGATCGGGATCGTCTTCGGCGTGATCCCCGCGCAGCGTGCGGCCCGGCTCGATCCGATCGAGGCGCTGCGACACGAATAGCGCGTCCCGCGCGACGACCGCGCGACACCGCCGCATCAGCCGCGCATCCTGTGAGCGGAGCGTCCCACCCGATAGCTTTCCTAGGTGCGTTCGCCCTCATCCCACGACATGACCTTCGACTCCCTCGGACTCGCACCCGAACTGGTGCGGGCCACGACCGACCTCGGCTGGGCCAAGCCCACGCCGATCCAGCTCGACGCCGTCCCCCCCGCTCGCGAGGGGCGCGACCTCCTCGCCTGCGCCATGACGGGGAGCGGGAAGACCGCCGCCTTCCTGCTGCCGGTGATGCACCGGCTCCTCCAGCAGCCGACGCGTGCCACCCGCGCCCTCGTCCTCGCGCCGACGCGCGAGCTCGCCGCGCAGGTCCATGCCGACTTCACCGAGCTCGCCAAGTTCACCACCCTTCGCAGCGCGGCGATCTTCGGCGGCGTCGGGATGGGACCGCAGGAATCCGCCTTCCGGCAGCGGGTCGACGTGATTATCGCGACCCCGGGGCGGCTCCTCGATCACCTCGGCCAGCCGGGGAAGTACGTCGACTTCAGCACCCTCGAGGTGTTGATCCTCGACGAGGCGGACCGCATGCTCGACATGGGCTTCCTCCCCGACATCAAGCGCGTCCTCCATCATCTCCCGAAGCAGCGACAGACCCTCTTCTTCTCGGCGACGATGCCCGCACCGATCGTCGCACTCTCGCGCGAGATGCTGCACGACCCGGTGCGTCTCAACGTCGAGCGGGTCGCCGCGCCAGCCTCCAAGATCGAGCAGGCGCTCTGGCCCGTGGCCGAGTCGCTCAAGGCCGACCTCTTCATCGCGCTGCTCCGGCAGGACGTGGTCGGGAACGTGATCTGCTTCACCCGTACCAAGCACCGGAGCAATCGCCTGTCCGACGTGCTCACCCATGCGGGGATCCCCAACGCGCGCATCCACGGGAACCGCAGCCAGAACCAGCGCACCGAGGCGCTCGCCGACTTCAAGTCGGGGAAGGTCCGTGTGCTCGTCGCGACCGACATCGTCGCGCGCGGGATCGACGTCGAGGCGCTCGAGCATGTGGTGAACTTCGACGTCCCGCACATGGCGGAGGATTACATCCATCGGGTGGGCCGCACGGCGCGCGCTGATGCGACCGGCGAGGCCTTCACCCTGGTCTCACCCGAGGAAGAGGTGGATCTGCGCGCCATCGAGAAGGCGATCGGTCGGAAGCTCCCGCGTCGGACCCTCCCGGGCTTCGATTACGCCCACAAGCCGGTCGAACGCTTCGAGGTCCCGCTCGCCGAGCGCATCGCCGCCATCCGCGCCCGCAAGGCGGAGGATCGCAAGCGCGCCAAGGAGAAGCAGGCGCGACGCGAGGCGCATGTGAAATCGGAAGCGGAGCGCTCCACCAAGCGGCAAGAACCGCGGCGGCCCGATGCCACGCGCCACGATCCGAACCGCCCCGAATCCCACCGGCCGGGTTCCCCGGCGGGGGGTGGACGACGCGGTGGGGGCGGCCGCCGTCGGGGCGGGCGGTGAACGAAATCCGGGGTCGCGACGTCAAACAGGATGTCCGACCCCGTCTCGCGGTCGGACCTCACTCTCGGGAGGATCGGATGCGATTCGGACGTGGACTCGCGATGGCGATGTTGGTCGTGGTCGCCTCGGTGGCGCAGGCGCAGGGAGGCGGCATGGGTGGGGGGCGCCCCGGCGGCATGGGCGGGGGCCGACCCGGCGGGATGGGCCAGGGTGGCCAGGGCCAGGGCGGGATGGCCCGTCAGAACGAGATGCTGTACAAGGGGATCACCCTCACCTCGGCGCAGCAGGCCAAGATCGACTCGATCCAGGCCGCTGGGCGCGCCACCATGCAGGGGATGATGCAGTCCGGCGCCGACATGGCGACGATGCGTGAGCAGATGATGGCGATGCGTCAGGCGCAGAACACCGCCATCCGCACCGTGCTCACCGCCGAGCAACAGACGCAGTTCGACAAGAACCTCGCCGAGATGCCGCAGGGCCCGGGTGGG
Source organism: Gemmatimonadota bacterium (assembly GCA_021298395.1). Taxonomy (GTDB): domain Bacteria; phylum Gemmatimonadota; class Gemmatimonadetes; order Gemmatimonadales; family Gemmatimonadaceae; genus Pseudogemmatithrix. The sequence goes on from JAJTFH010000009.1 coordinate 19,072, forward strand.
ATGGGGGGCGGCCGCCGTCCCCCGCCCCGACGCTGATCAGCGCGCGTCGGTGACCACCCGAGCATAGAGCCGAACGTCGCGGGGCGCATGCTCCTTCCAGCGTGCGCCCCGCAGCGTTCCCTCCGGGCGGAACCCACACTTCTCGAGCACACGCGCCGACGCCGGATTGTCGAGGAAGACCCGCGCTTCGATCCGATGCAGGGCCAGTACCCCGGTGGCGTACGCGCACACCGCACCGATCGCCTCGGTCATGAATCCCTGCCCCCACGCCGGCACCGCGAGCCAGTAGCCGAGGTCACCGGTCCGGTGGGCCCGCACCATCCGGACGGCGATCGCCCCGATCAGCACCGCGTCATCCCGCCGCGTGATCGCCCAGGTCACGGCCTTCCCCGCCTCCCACTCCATGGCGCAGCGCCCGATGAAGGCCTCGGCGGCGTTCACGGGATAGGGGTGCGGGAGGAGGGTCTGGTCCGCCACTCGCGGGTCGGCGACCTCCCGCGTCACCGCCGGCGCATCCTCGTGACGGAAGGGCCGGAGGAGGAGCCGGGGGGTGGCGAGCGTGGGCTGGCCAGCAGCCGCGGGAGGGTGCGACACCATCTCAGGAAGATAGATTCCCTCCTATGGCGCTCCCACTCGACCTCCTCGCGATCGGCCCCCACCGGGACGACGTCGAGCTCCTGGCCGGGGGGACGATCGCCCGGCAGGTCCGCCTCGGGCTCCGCGTCGGGATCCTCGACCTCACCCAGGGCGAGATGGGGACGCGGGGCTCGGCCGAGCTCCGGGCGCAGGAGGCGGAACGGGCCGCCGCGGTGCTGGGGGTGGCGGAGCGCCGGAACCTCGGCCTCCCCGATGCCGGGATCACCAACACCGACGAGACGCGCCGACAGCTGGCGCGCGTCCTCCGCGAGTTGCGGCCGCGGATCGTGATCGCCCCGGCGCCGCAGGGCCGGCATCCCGACCATCGCGTGGCGAGCGAGTTGATCCGCGACGCGAGCTTCCTCGCGGGGCTCGCCAAGTTCGACCCCGCCACCCCACCGCATCGGCCGCTCAAGGTCCTCTACGCGATCGCCTTCCGCGAGGACCAGATCAAACCGACCTTCGTCGTCGATGTCTCCGAGACCTTCGAGACCAAGCTCGAGGCGCTCCGTTGCTACGCCTCGCAGTTCGAGGGCGCCATGCAGGCGGGGGAGGTCTTCCCCACCGGCGAGCCCCTCTTCGACGTGGTGCGGCACCACGCCGCGCACGACGGCTCGCTGATCCGCTGCCGCTACGGCGAACCCTTCCTGACGCACGAGACGATGCGCGTCGACGACTTCCGCACCCTCGAGGTATCGACCTTTTGAGCACCGACGAGATCTCCTACCCGACCTATCTGCACCTCGACGCACTGCTCGAGCTGCAGCGGCCCCAGAGCACCCCGGAGCACCCGGACGAACTGCTCTTCATCGTCGTGCATCAGGCGAGCGAGCTCTGGTTCAAGGTGCTCCTGCACGAGTTCGATCAGCTGATCGCGCACCTCGAGCGGGATGACGCGCAGGCCGCGGTCTTCAGCATGCAGCGGATCAACTCGCTCGTCGGCCTCGTCTCGCATGAGCTCCGCGCCCTCGATACGCTCCCACCCCAGCGCTTCAAGCAGTTCCGCGGGTATCTCGGGAGCTCGAGCGGCTCGCAGAGCGCGCAGTTCCGCGCGATCGAGGCGACGAGCGGGCTGCGCGAGACCCACTTCATGGCGGCGCTACAGGAGCATGGCGAGATCCCCGCGGTCGTCCAGCGGGCCCTCGCGCGCCCCACCCTGCAAGCCCTCTTCCTCGAGATGCTCGCGCGCCGGGGCGTCACGCTCGAGGCGCTCTACACCGAATCACAGCACGGACTCCTATTGATGCTCGCCGAGGCCTTCCTCGAGTACGAACAGGGGTTCGCGCAGTGGCGCTTCCTGCATGTGCAACTGGTGGAGCGGATCATCGGCCCGATGACGGGGGGCACCGGCGGCACCTTGGGGGCGAAGTACCTCAACAAGACGATCCAACAGCGCTTCTTCCCCGAACTCTGGGCGGTCCGCGCCCGCCTCTACGCTGGGTGAGATGACGCGCCCCATCCACGACATCTCGATCGCCTTCGCCCCCGGCACACCGGAGTGGCCCGGGGACACCCCCTGCTCCTGCGGCTGGAGCTGGGCGATCGCCCAGGGCGCGAGCGTGAACGTGTCGCGGATGGAGACGAGCCCGCATGTGGGGACGCATGCCGATGCGCCGCTCCATGTCGGCCTCGATGCCCCAGGGGCGAACCAACTCCCCCTCGACGCCTTCATCGGACTGAGCCGGGTGATCGATGTGCGGCACCTCGAAGGTGAGCTCACGATCAGCCAACTCGAGGCCGCGGGGTATCTCTCGGGGACGGTGCGACTCCTGCTGCATACCGGACGGACCATCGCGAACGGGACATTTCCCGATGGCTGGCCCGTGCTCGCCCCAGCCGCCGCCCGCGCCCTCCTCGCCGACGGCCTCCGCCTCCTCGGCGTCGATTGCCCGAGTGTCGATGCCCGTGAGAGCAAGACGCTCGAGGTGCATCGGATCCTCTTCGATGGGGGCGCCAACGTCCTCGAGAACCTCGACCTCCGATCGATCCGCCCAGGCCCATACGAACTCCTCGCCCCTCCCCTCGCCGTCGGCGCGATCGATGCCGCGCCGGTGCGTGCCCTCCTGAGACCGCTATGACCCGTCACGCCGTCACGCGCCTCGCCGCGCTCTGCCTCACCATCACCTCGACCGCGGTCGCGCAGTCTCGCGCCTCGCACCAACCGGTCTGGCCCGATGAGGGGCCGATGACCTGGCCCCCGCGCCCGACCGAGTCGGCGATCACCGCGAACGATCTGCGCACGCGCCTCTATCAGATCGCCGACGACTCGATGCAGGGCCGTCGCATCGGCGAGACGGGGAACGCGAAGGTCACCGACTACATCGCGCGCGAGTTCGCGCGCCTCGGGCTCCGTCCAGCCGGTGAGAACGGGACCTGGTTCCAGTCGCTCCCGTATGGCGCCTTCGGGGTCGACGCCGCCTCGGCTCGCCTTGCCATCGGTGGGAGCGCGCTCGATCTCCGCCGCGATTGGCTCCCGACCGCTCCGTCAGCGATCAATGGCGTCACCGCACGCGCCGATCTGCGTGACATCCCCGTCATCTTCGCGGGCCGGTGGGAGGACACCCTCCCGCTCTCTACTGAGGTGAAGGGGCGCATCGCGATCTTCCTGAGCGATGCCGCCGGCACGGCTGGGGCGCGCGCCGTCCCGCCGAGCTTCGTGAGCTGCGCCGACCTCCCTGACAAATTCGGGGCCGACGCGGTGATCGCCTTCGAGGCGGCGCAGCGCGCGCAGGCGCAGAACCGGCCGCCCGCGCCGCGCCCGGCGCTCCCAATCAACCGCTTCAAGCGCGCCATCGACGCCGGCGCCGTCGGCGTCCTCGTCGTCGCCCTCGACGGGATGAGCGAGACCGCCCGCACCGGCGCCCTCACCCCCACGCGGATGATGCAGCCCGCGCGGATGCCCGGCGCCGATGGGACCCTCGCCGCCGCGACCATCTCGGAGGCCGCCGCGACCCGCCTCTTCCCTGGACGTGCGCTCACCTCCCTCACGCCGGGTACCACCGGCGCGCGGCTCACGGCGCGTTGGGACTACGCCTTCACCCGCGCCGCCGCCGCGAACGCCCGCAACGTGATCGCCATGCTCCCCGGCGCCGATCCCACGCTCGCGAGTGAGTACGTCCTCGTCGGGGCGCACAACGACCATGTGGGGGTCAACACCACCCCGGTCGATCACGACTCCCTCCGCGCGGTGAACACGATCACGCGGCGGCAGGGGGCGAATGACCCTGCCTGCGTCCCGACCCCGGCACAGCAGCGCGCGATCGACTCCCTCATCGCCCGGGCCCGCGCCATCCGCCCGGCGCGCCTCGACTCGATCAGCAATGGCGCCGATGATGACGGCTCCGGGACCGTCGTGCTCCTCGAGATCGCCGAGCGCTTCGCCAAGGAGCGGCCGGCGCGGTCGATCCTCTTCATCTCGCATCAGGGGGAGGAGGCCGGCCTCCTCGGCTCGCGCTGGTTCGTCGATCACCCCACCGTCGACCTCACCAAGATCGTCGCGGCGCACAACATGGATATGCTCGGGAAGGGCCGTGCCGATCAGGTGAAGTACGGTGGCCCCAACTCGGTCCAGATGCTCGGTGCGCGCCGCCTCTCACGTGAGTTCGGCGATGTCATCGATTCCGTGAACGCCAACTCCCGGGAGCCGATGGCGATCGATCGAAGCTGGGACGTGACGCAGAATCCGCTCAATCGGTTCTGTCGCAGCGACCAGGTGAGCTATGTCTCCAAGGAGATCCCCGTCACCTACTTCTCCCTGGGCTACGCGCAGGATTACCACCAGGTGACCGACGAGCCGCAGTACATCGAATACGACCACTCGGCTCGGCTCGGGCGATTCATCTACGACGTGATGTCCGCGATCGCCGCCCGGCCGACCCGGCTCACGATCACCGGGCCCGACCCGAGCTATCCGAGCTGCAACCGCTGACCGGGTATATTCCGACGCGTATGCCCCCCGCCCCGATCTACCTCGACCACGCCGCCACGACCCCGGTCCGCCCGGAGGTCCTCGAGGCGATGACGCCGTTCTTCGGCCCCCGCTTCGGGAACCCGAGCTCCACGCACCGGTGGGGCCGTGAGGCCCGGGCGGCGCTCGACGAGGCGCGCGAGCGGGTCGCCCAGTGCCTCCACGCCGCCCCCGACGAGGTCTGCTTCACCTCCGGCGGGACCGAGTCCGACAACCTCGCCGTCCTCGGGGCGTGGCGGAGTCTCAAGGCGCACGGGAAGCGTGCGGTGGTGACCTCCCCTACCGAGCACAAGGCGGTCCTCGTCGCCGCGCATCAGGCGGCCAAGGAGGGGGCGGAGGAGCGGATCCTCGCCGTCGTCGCGAGCGGGGCCGTCGATCTGGCCGATGCCGAGGCGAAGCTCGCCCCCGGTGACGTCGCCATCGCCTCGGTGATGTGGGTGAACAACGAGACGGGGATCGTGCAGCCGATCGCCGAGCTGACCGCGCTCGCGAAGGCCCATGGCGCCCTCTTCCACACCGACGCCGTGCAGGCCTTCGGGAAGGTCGAGGTCGATGCGACGCGGATCCCCTTCGACTTCGCCTCGGTGAGCGGGCACAAGCTCGGGGCGCCGAAGGGGATCGGCTGCTTCTATATCCGGCGCGGCACCTCGCTCGAGCCCCTCTTCTTCGGTGGGTCGCAGGATCGGGGGCGTCGCCCCGGCACCGAGAACGTCGCGATGGCGGTCGGACTGGCGCGGGCGATGGAGCTCGCGATCGCCGAGCGCGAGGCGCATTGGCGCGAGCTCGAGGCGATGCGGGATGCGTTGGAGGCGGCGCTCCGCGAGCGCGTCCCTGGCCTCGTCGTGCACAGCGCCGGTGCGGCGCGCGCGCCGCACATCCTCAACGTCTCCGTCCCCGGCACCGACTCCGAGTCACTCCTCATGGCGCTCGATCTGCAGGGGGTCGCCGCCTCGAGTGGCTCCGCCTGTCAGAGCGGGAGCGTCACCCCATCGCATGTGCTCTCCGCGATGGGGATCCCGGCTGACGTCGCCAACGCCGCCGTGCGGATGAGCTTCGGCTCGCTCTCCACCCCCGCCGATGTCACGCGCGTGGCGGAGCTCTTCCCCGCCCTCGTCGCCAAGGCTCGGGGGCTCGCAGGGATCGCCTGATGGCCACGCGGGAGCGGGTCCTCGTCGCGATGTCGGGGGGCGTCGACTCGTCGGTGGCCGCCGCGCTGCTCGTGCGCCAGGGCTACGATGTCATCGGCGTGACGATGAAGCTCTTCCACGACGGCGGCGACATCCCCGATCGCCCCTGTTGCTCGCTCGACAGCGTGAACGATGCGCGCCGTCTGGCCGAGGGACTCGGGATCCCGCACTACGTGCTCAACCTGCAGGACCAGTTCGGGCACGACGTGCTCCAACAGTTCGTCGCCGAATATGCCGCGGGGCGCACCCCGATCCCCTGCGTGCGCTGCAACACCTTCACCAAGTTCCGCGATCTCGTCGTCAAGGCCGATCAGATCGATGCCCGGTGGGTCGCCACCGGGCATTACGCACGCATCGCCGACGGCCAGCTCCTGCGCGGACGCGACGCCGACAAGGATCAGACCTACTTCCTCTGGGGGATCGAGCGCGGGGTGCTCTCGCGCCTGATGATGCCGGTCGGATCGCTCACCAAGGCGGAGACGCGCGCCGTCGCGCGGGAGCTCGGCCTCCTCACGGCGGAGAAGCCGGAGAGCCAGGAGATCTGCTTCGTCCCCGATGGCGACTACGTGAAGGTCTTGGAGCGTGAGCTCCCCGCCGATGCCCCGGCGCTACAGCCTGGCCCCATCATGAAGAGTGACGGCACGGTGATCGGCGAGCACGCAGGCTTCGCGCGCTACACCATCGGGCAGCGTCGTGGGCTGCCGGGCGGCGGGAGCGAACCGATCTTCGTCGTGGCGCTCAGGCCGGAGACGCGCGCCGTGATCGTGGGCCCGCGTGAGGAGCTCCTGGGCCGTGGGCTCATCGCCGATGAGGTGAACTGGCTCGTCGACCCCGCGCCACGCACCGGCGACGCCGTGCAGGTGCGCATCCGCCACCGCGCGACCCCCGTCCCGGGGACGATCGTACGGCTCGACGGGGGCGAGATCGAGATCGTGCTCGAGGAGCCGGTCTACGCGATCTCCCCGGGCCAATCTGTGGTCTTCTACGCCGACGATGTGACGCTCGGCGGTGGGGTCATCGCGCGCAGCAGGCGCGCGCTGCCGGTGCGCGCGGCGTAACCTCGGCGGTGACCGACCGCGCGTCGTGCACGGTCGATGCGAGTCAGCGCTCCAGCCCAGCTCCCTCGGCGAACGCGATCAACAGCTGCTCCTGCGCCTCGGTCAGCGACTCGGGCGCCACGATCCGAAGCTCGACGAGGAGATCTCCGGTCTTCCCGCCCTGCGTCACGCCCTGCCCGCGCACGCGGAGCCGCTTCCCACTCGCCGTCCCCTTCGGCACGGAGAGGGTCACCGTCTTCTCGTCGATCGTGCGCACCGAGAGCTTCGTCCCGAGCGTGGCCTGCACGATGTTGAGCGGGAGCTGCACGATGAGGTCGCGCCCCTCACGCGTGAACACCGGATCGGGCGCGACCTCAAGGGTGATGTAGAGGTCCCCCGCCGGCCCGCCGCGCACCCCGGGCCCACCCTGCCGCGAGAGCTTGATGCGCGAGCCAGGCTCACTCCCCTGCGCCACGGTGATGCGCACCGACGTGCTCACGCCATCGATGGTGAAGTCGAGGGGGACCTTGCCGCCGAGCACCGCGGTGCGAAACGGGATCGTGAGCGTGGTCTCCACGTTCTGTCCCTTCTCCGGCCCCGCCGGTCGTCGAGTGCCCCCACCACCGAACATCGAGCCGAAGAGGTCGCCGAACCCTCCGATCCCGGAGATGTCGAACTCCTCCATGCGGGGCCCGCCCGTGGGCCCACCGGTGGGCCCACGCCCACCGCGCCGCGCGCCGCCACCCGGGAAGCCGCCACCGGGATAGCCACCAAAGGCCCCGAGCCGACGCATCTCGTCGTACTCACGCCGCTTCTCGGCATCCCCCAGCGTGTTGTACGCCTCCGAGATCTCCTTGAAGCGCTCCGCCGCCTTCGCATCCCCCGTGTTGGTATCAGGGTGGAACTGCTTCGCGAGCTTGCGATAGACGCGCTTGATCTCGTCCGCGGTCGCGGACGCCTTCACCCCGAGGACGGCGTAGAAGTCCTTCTGACTCATCCGTTCCACTGCTGCACGACGACCCGCGCCGGACGCAGCAGGGTGCCGTTCAGGAGATAGCCCACCTGATAGACCTGGGCGACGAGACCGTCCTCGTCCTTGGAGGCCGCCGAGGCGGTGGTCAGCGCCTCATGCACCGCGGGATCGAAGGGCTTGCCCATGGGATCGACCACCTCGAGCCCATGCCCCGCGAGCGACTTCATCACATTGCGATGGACGAGCCCGACCCCATCGACGACGGTCTTCGCATCGGTCGTCGCGGGATCGACCGTCGCGAAGCGCGAGAGGTCATCGAGGGAGTCGAGCACTCCGCGCAGCAGATGCTGCATCCCGCGGAGCTCGGCCTCCTGACGGTCGCGCACGGCGCGCCGCTTGAAGTTCTCGAACTCGGCGTACAGGCGGAGGTACTTGTCCTTCTGCTCGGCGAGTTCCTGGGCCACCGGATCGGCGGCGGGGGCCCCAGGGTCGGACGCGGCGTCAGCGCCGATCGGCGCCCCGTCGGTCACGGAAGCGTCACCGGCCGATCCGGTCGCGGGGACATCGGGGGATTCGTTGGTATGCAAGTCGGTCATCGGCGTAAGTTCGCGGGTTGCCGATAGATGAAGCAACGCCCGTGCCGCTACCCCGCTGCCGAATCGGCAGTTCCGAGCCCCCGAAGGAGCTTGGCGAGCGCCGCCTGGGCACTCCGCTGCCGGATCTCATGCCGGTCCCCGATGGTCACGATCCGCTGGGCCGAGACCGACCCGCCAACGTCGAGTCCGATGCAGACCGTACCGACCGGCTTCTCGGGGGTCCCCCCACCGGGACCCGCGATCCCGGTGATGCTCACCCCCACGTCGACCCCGAAGCGCGTCCGGATCCCCGCGGCCATCTCGCGGGCGGTCTCGACGCTCACGGCCCCATGCTCGGCGAGCGTCGATTCGCGCACCCCGAGCTCACGGACCTTCACCGCATTGTCGTAGGCGATCACCCCGCCCATCACCGCATGACTCGCCCCCGCCATCGCCGTGAGGCGCATCCCGAGCATCCCCCCCGTGCAGCTCTCCGCCACCGCGATCGTGCGCCCTGACTCGCGTAGCGCCCGCACCACCACCTCGGCGAGATCGTCATCCCCCTCGCCGTAGATCCACTCGGCGAGCGGGGCGCGCACCTGCGCGGCGGCGGCATCGAGCCGCGCGTCGGCCTCCTCAGGGGAGGCGTTCCGCACGGTGAGACGGAGATCGACCCCTTCCCACCCGGGGAGATAGGCGAGCGAGGCTCGGAGCGCCGACCGATCGATCCCCTGCAGGAGATCGGCGACCGCCGACTCGGCGATCCCCGTCGTGCGCAGGGTGCGCGAGCGGACCACGCGCAGACCAGCCTCGCCCCCCATGCGCTCGATCATCGTCGGGAGGAGGACATCGGCGAGCATCCCGCGGAACTCGCGTGGCACCCCGGGGAGCATCGCTACCCAGCGCCCCTGCGCATCCTCGAGCCAGATGCCGGGAGCCGAGCCATGGCCGTTGGGGAGGATCGCGGCGCCTTCGGGGATCATCGCCTGCGCGCGGTTCGCCTCCGGGAGCTCGCGCGACCATCGCGCCTTCCACCGCGCGCGCAGCGACTCGAGGATCCCCTCGTCGAGGGTCATCCCTCGGCCAAAGAGCGCGGCGATGGAGGCCTTGGTGAGATCGTCGGCGGTGGGTCCGAGCCCGCCGCTCGTGATGACCGCCCCGGTGCGCTCGATCCCTGCTCGCACCGCGGCGGCGATCTCCTCCGCGCCGTCGCCGACGGTAGCGCGCCGCACGACACGGATCCCGACCGCCGCCGCCTGCCGCGCGAAGGTCGCCGCGTTGGTATCGATGGTGAACCCCAAGAGGAGCTCATCACCGATCGAGACGAGTTCGACGTCCATGGGCGATCCCTCGCGAGCGCTCAGCGCACGCGGGGACGTCCGAAGACCTCCCCGTGCCGCGAGAGGTAGTCGACGAGCGACCAGAGCGTGAGGAGCGTCGCCACCACCATCGTCACCCCACCGATGAGCCCGATCCCCTGGGCGATCGCCATCGCGGCCCCGCCATGCCACTGCTGTTCATCGAGCAGGAGCTTCACGGCGAACCAGAGATAGGAGGCGCCCATCCAGGTGTATTGGAACCCCGCCTTCCACTTCCCGAGTCGCTGCGCGGCGATCACGACCCCGCGCGCCTGCGCGTACCCACGGAACCAGGTCATGAAGGCCTCGCGCCCGAGGATCACGACCAGTACCCACCAGGGGAACCAGATCGCCTCGACTCCCCAGGTGGTGAAGGCATAGGCACTACGCTCGGTGAAGGCGGGGAGCCGGCCGAGCAACGCATCGTCTGGCGCCCCCTGCAACAGGAACATCGGGATGAAGGTGCCCAGCAGGAGCAGTTTGTCGGCGAGGGGATCGAGGATCTTCCCGAGATCGGTGATGAGCCCGCGCTCGCGCGCGAACTTCCCATCGTAGTGATCGGAGATCGCGGTCACGAGATAGAGCACGAAGGCGAACACCCGCACCCCGACCGACGGGAGGAAGGGCAACGCCGCGACGATCGGGGCGGCGACGATGCGCGCCGCGGAGATGGTGTTCGGCAGATTCATGGCACGAGCTCCCGTACGAGGCGTTCTCCCACGACGGTGAGCGTCTCGAAGACCCCGACGCCGGTGAGCGCGACCGCCTCCTGAGACGGCGCACGGATCGCGCCTCCGGCCGACTCGACCAGCGGATTCAGTGCCGCCTCCAGCTCGGCGATCGGCAGGGCGCGCGGCAGGTCCCGTTTGTTATACTGGATCACGTAGGGGAGCTGCGCGAGCTCGAGTCCGTGCGCCGCCAGATTGTCATGCAGGTTCTGCATCGACGCGATGTTCGCGTCCATCCGCTCCCGATCGGAATCCGCGACGAAGACGATCGCATCGACCCCCGTGAGGATCAGCCGACGGGTCGTATCGTGTACCACCTGCCCCGGCACCGTGTAGAGGTGGAATCGGGTCTGGAACCCGCGCACCTCGCCGACATCCACCGGAAGGAAATCGAAGAAGAGGGTCCGCTCCTGCGGGGTGGCCAACGACACGAGCTGGCCTCGCGACGCTGGGACGGTGCGACGATGGATCACCTCGAGATTCGTCGTCTTCCCCCCGAGCCCAGGGCCGTAGTAGACGATCTTGCAGTGGATCTCACACGCGGCGTAGTTCGTGGAGGGCATCAGATCGCGCGCCGTGCGGCGAGCGCCTGCACGATCGTCCCCCCATCGGCGTACTCGAGGTCACCTCCCATTGGGAGCCCACGCGCGAGGCGACTCACCGTCGCCCCGGAGGCGCGAAGCTGTTCGGAGAGATAGAGTGCCGTCGCATCGCCCTCGAGGGTCGGATTGGTCGCGACGATCACCTCGCGCGCCCCCGCCTGCATGACCCGCGAGACGAGCGGGACGATGGTGAGGTGCGAGGGCCCGATGCCATCGAGCGGGGCGAGACGCCCCCCGAGCACATGGTAGACCCCGCGATACTCCCCCGTTCGCTCGATCGACGCGATGTCGGACGCCTCTTCCACCACACAGATCACCTGGCGATCGCGGCGCGCATCGACACAGATCGCACACTGCGCGGCTTCCGTGAGGTTGAAGCAGGTATCACACGGGCGCACCCGCTCGACGAGGGCGACCAACGCCTCCGCCAACTTGCGGCTCTGCGCCGCCGGCTGCCGAAGCAGGTGGTAGGTGAGCCGCATCGCCGACTTCCGACCGATGGTCGGGAGCCGCGAGAGTTCGGTGATCAGCTCGTCGATCGCCGACACGCGATCAGAATGGGAGCTTGAAGGGGAGACCACCCACGCCGAGCCCCCCCGCCACCTTCTGCATCTCCTGCTCGGCGAGCTCACGGGCCTTTCGCTGCGCCTCCTGCGTGGCGACGGCGACGAGATCCTCGAGCATCTCCACGTCGGCGGGATTCACCACCGTCGGATCGATCGAGACCCGTTTCACGGTGCCACGACCATCGGTCTCCACCGTGACGAGGCCACCCCCCGCGCTCCCCGTCACCGAGAGCCGCTGGAGTGCCTCCTGCGTCTCCTGCACCTTCCCCATCATCTCCTTGGCCTGCGACATCATCTTCAGGAAATCCATCGGTCGCTCAATCGAGGAGTTCGAGGTCGAGGGCCTCGACGGCAGCGTCGAGGAGCGGGGACTGCTTGCGGAGCATCGCCATGCGATCGGCCTTCACCGCCCCTTCGTTCAAGCGGCGCGGCGCGCGATCCGCCTCCGGTGCCTCCACGCGGACGGCGACCGTCTGTACCCCATCGAACCGCTGACGGATCGCCGCGAGCACGGTGGCCGTCCCACCCGAGATCAGCTCGGCATGCGCCTCGGAGGTCACGGTGAGGGTCACCGTCCCGCTGGCGGTCACCGCCGAGGGGGTCGCATGCGCGAGGGTGCTCGAGAGCATCAACGCTCCATGCTCCCCATGCACCGCATCGGTGATCGATTCCCAGCGCTCGACGAGGCGATTCAGGTCGAGCGGGATCCGCGGACCAGGCGTGGCCTCCGCACGGTCCGCGACCACCGGGATCGGGGTGGTAGCAGGGGCCGAGGCGCGCAGTGCCGTGGTCGATGACGGAGGCGCCGCCCGCCGCGAGGCGGGAGCCGCCGGAGCCGCCGCCGCGCGCGGCGCCCCACCACTCTCGCTCACCCCGCGCAACACCTGCTCGAGATCGAGCGTGCGATCCAACAACGCGCACCGCACCAACAACGTCTCGAAGAGGAGCTGCTGCTGTCCGCTCCGGCGCATGTGCGGCTCGAGCTCGGAGACCAGATGGAGCATCCGGAGCAGGTCACCGGCGGAGAAATCCCCGGTCCGTGCGGCCAACGCATCGCGCACACGCTCCGAGAGATCGGGGAGGGTGCCCCCGAGCACCACCGCCAACTGCGCCCGCAGGATGTTCGCGAAGTCGGTGAGGAGGATGCTGAAATCCACGCCATGATCGGCGAGCCGCGCCACCGCCGAGAAGACCTCCCCCGCCTGCCGCTGGGCGACGAGCGCGAGGAGCCGGAGATGTTCCTCTTCGTGGACCAGCCCGAGCGACTCGCGCACACGCTCCGCCGTCAGCGTGTCCCCGCCGAGCGAGAGCGCCTGGTCGGTCAGCGAGAGCGCATCGCGCATCGAGCCGTCCGCGGCGCGCGCGAGCATCGCCAGCGCCTCGGGCTCCGCCGTGATCCCCTCCGCCGCGAGCACGGTACGCAGACGCTCCCGCACCTCGGCGGGCCCGATGCGACGCAGGTCGAAGCGCTGCACGCGCGAGAGCACCGGCGCCGCCGCCTGCTGGATCTTCTGCGGATCGGTCGTCGCGAAGACGAAGATCACCCGCGGTGGTGGCTCCTCGAGCACCTTGAGCAGGGTGTTCCACGCCTCACGCGTGAGCATGTGCGCCTCATCGAGGATGTAGATCTTGTGGCGATCGTCGCCTGAGGGGGCGTACATCGCGCGCTCGCGGAGCTCGCGTGCATCGTCCACGCCACGATTCGACGCGGCATCCATCTCGATCACATCCAGCGAGGCCCCGCCGCTCCAGATCCGCTGACAGGACGGGCACTCCCCGCACGGCTCATGATCGGGGCGCTTCTGCTCGCAGTTGAGCGCCATCGCCAGCACACGCGCAAGCGTCGTCTTCCCCGTCCCGCGGGGCCCACAGAAGAGGTAGGCGTGCCCCAGACGATCGGAGCCGATCGCGTTCCGCAGGGTCGTCGCCACGTGCGACTGGACCGCGACATCGGCGAACCGACGGGGGCGGTATTTCCGGGCGAGCGCGAGGGACATACCCGAAAGATAGCGCCCGGAAACAGGCTCGCGCGGGGAGCGTTCCGGACGAACCGGCTGCTCTCCCGCGCGAGTGCCCCAGGCCTGACGGAGCGACGACCGTCACACGTACCGTTGCTGCCTTTCGGCCCTGGCGGGATTGATGGACTGACGCCCCCCGGGACCTGGGACGACCGGAAGTTAACCGGTCGTGGGGCCCCGGGGCACCCGTCCCGAGGTGACATGCCGGAGGGCCTGCGGGAAGACCAACTGCCCCGCCATCACCTGCCCGATCGCCGAGAGGGTCTGCTACGGGGAGGCGGTCTTGAGCGCGAGCCGGTCCGCGACCTGCACCTTGGTGAGCCCCTCGGCGGTCGTCACGCCGCCATGACCTCGGCGAGCACCGTGGAAGCGCGCGCCAGCGCCACATCGTCGATGTCGAGATGCAGCACGCACCGCACGCGCGTCTGGTGCCACGCGGTGACGAGCACATCCGCGGCCTTGGCCCGCGCGACGACCTCCGGTGCGGTGAGTCCGCCAATGAGGTCGCACATCACGATGTTCGTATCCGGCGAGACGACCTCGACCCCGGGCACCGCGGCGAGCGCGGCGGCCAAGCGACGCGCCCGCGCATGATCCTCCCCGAGCCGTGGCAGGTGCTGCTCGATCCCATGGAGCGCCGCCGCCGCGAGGATCCCCGACTGACGCATCCCGCCCCCAAACCGCTTCCGCACCTCCCAGGCGCGACGCATCGGCTCGGCATCACCGGCGAGACAGGCGCCGACCGGCGCCCCGAGCCCTTTGGAGAAGGAGACCATCACCGTCGACGCGCAGGCGGCGAAGTCGGCGAGCGGTGTGCCGGTCGCCACATGGGCGTTCCAGAGCCGCGCCCCGTCGAGATGCACGGGGAGCCCCTGCTCCGCCGCGGTCGCCTGGATCGCCTGCAGATGCGCAAGTGGCGTGACCATCCCGCCCGCCCCGTTGTGCGTGTTCTCCGCACAGACCAGCGAGGCGCGAGGGGCATGGATCGAGGCGGGCCGGAAGGCGGCGCGCAGCGCATCGGCCTCGAGCACCGGCGCGCCCCGCACCACGCGCACCTGGAGACCGACGAGTCCGGCGGTGCCGGCGATCTCCCAATTCACGATGTGGGAGTCCTCGTGCGCAAAGAGCTCGGTCCCCGGCTCACCAAGCAACCAGAGTGCGGCCTGATTCGCCATCGTCCCCGAGGGGAAGAAGAGCGCGCTCGGCTTCCCGAGCAGCGCGGCGACGCGCGACTCGAGGGCACGGACCGTCGGATCGCCATCCAGCACATCGTCCCCGACCTCGGCCTCCGCCATCGCCCGCCGCATGGCGGCGGAGGGACGCGTGACGGTGTCGCTCCGCAGATCGATCGGGTTGGGACTCATCGACGGATCGCGTCGGAGCGGCGCTGTCGGGTCTGCTCCATGATCTCCGAGAGGTTCATCTCGAGCGTGGTGGAGCGATCGATCAGGAGCTCGGTGCGCGGTGGGAGCTTCCCCGCCTCGATGAGGCGGAGTTCGGTCACATGCGCGACCTCGGCGCCGACGATGAAGATCAGCGCGGCGTAGTAGGTCCAGAAGATCACGGTGAAGATCGCGCCGAGCGTCCCCGTGTAGAGCGAGGCGGGCGCCGACTGCAGGAAGAACGCCGCGAAGAGCGCGCGCGCCACCTCGAACATGACCGTCGCCGTCGCACTGCCGGCAATGATTGGCTGCCACGGAATGGCGCGCAGCGGCAGGAACCGATAGAGGGCAGCGAATATCCCAAACACCACCGCGAGCGAGAGCACCCGCCCCGCGGCGTAGACCAGCGTGGACGTCGTCCCCTGGAGCACCCCCTGCCCCGCGAGCGTCGCCCCGACCTGGCCCGAGGTGACCGCCAGCCAGGTGTTGGTCGAGACCCAGAGCACCACGAGCAGGAGGGAGAAGAGCACGAGGTTGATGTCAATCAACTTCCCGTGCACGAAGCTCCGCTCCTTGCCATGCATGAAGACGAAGGCGAGCACATTGCGGAGCGTCCCGAAGAGCTGCGAGGCGAACCAGGCGAAGCTGAGCGCCCCCCCCGCGCCGATCGCGGCCCGCGTGCGGACGATCTCCGCGAGGACGGGATCGAGGATCGACCCGCCCCCGGCGGATGTCGACGGGAAGAGATTGGCGAGCACCCCCTGCACCGCGGGGGCGACGGTGTCCGGGGACCGACGGAGTAGGAACCCGAGCCCCGCTGCGAGGAGGAGGACGAAGGGGATCCCAGCGAGGAGCACATTGAAGGCGACCCCGCCTGCGAGGAAAGTTGCGTCGTCCACCTGAAAGCGCCGCAGCACCGCCCGGACGAACATCACGGCCGTGCGGATCGGCCCGTCCGAGGTCCCCGCCGGCGCCCTACTCACCGGCGTCCGCGTCATCCGGCGCGGCCTCGACGACCGCCGCCATCCCCGGCGCCTGGCGCACCACCGCGGGCTCCGTCACGAAGCGCTGCACCCCCGCCTTCGTCCCGCGCACCGCGAGCTGATCGAAGAGGAAGGCGAACTTCGCGTCGTACGCCTTCGCCAGCGCCGTCTTCACCTCGGCCGGGAGATCCCAGAGCTGCCGCTTGAACGGACCGAGCGCCTTCTTGCGCGTCTTGTAGAAGAACTGCTCGTCGGAGTCGCCCGCCTTCCGCTCCTCCGCCGCATTGGTGCGAAGCCAGGTGTAGATCGCCTCGCGCAACGCAGCTGGGAGATGATCGTACAACATGTTCTGGAACCCCGTCGCGAGATGGATCTCCGAGGTCTCGGTCCGAGGGAAGTGGTTGAAGGCGCCATCGGGCAGGGTCGAGGCCCCATGCTGCACCGCCCCGGAGAGCCCGTACTGCTGCCGCGCGACGCGCGAGAGATCCTCGAGCGTCTGGAAGTCGAGCGCGACATCGGCGATCGACCCATCGGCGAGCACCACGCCCCCATGCGAGGTCCCCGACTGCACCGAGATCTTCGAGAGCCCCACCATCCCCGGCGCCTGCGCGGCCAAGGTGCGATTGTAGCCGTCCATGAACGCCTCGAGCTCTGGCACGGTCGAGTTCTCCGTCCCCACCTCGCCGATCTCCCCGCCGAGCGAGACGGTGATCCCCTTCGGCTCGAGGGCGCGTGCGAAGCGCGTGAGCTCCACCCCGAGCTCGTAGTTCAACTGTTGCTGCGCATCGAGCGTCGGATGCGCGAGATCGACCAGGGTCGAGGTGTCGAGGTCGATGTTGTAGAAGCCGGCGGCGATCCCCTCGCGCACGAGCTGCTTCACCGCATCGAGCTCGGCGGTCGGGTCGGCCTTGTACTTCTTGGCATTCACCTGGAAGTGATCGCCTTGGATGAAGACGGGGCCACGGAACCCCTCGCGCAGCGCCGCCGCGAGCGCGACGCTCACATACTCGTCCGGGCGCTGTTCCGTGTAGGCGATCTCGGAGCGCGCGATCTCGAGGATGAAGGCGCCGCCATCCATCGCGATCGAGGTCCGGAAGATGGAGCGCATGGTGTCATACGACGCACCACGGATGTTCATCGCGGGCACCGTCACCGGGGGGACATCCCCGCGACCGCGCGCCATGTAGAAGCCATGGATCGACGCCGGATAGATCCCGACGGCGCGTGCCGCCTCCCAGATGATCCAGCGCGCCCACGCGCGCTCGTCCTCGGCGCCGAAGACGGCGTGGCGGGCGAGCGTGTCCATCATCGGACCAGCGAGCGCCGCCGGATCGGTGACGGAGAGCTGGCCACCGGAGACGACGATGGCTGGGGCGATGGTCTGCTGCACGGAGGGAGGAAGCGTCGACATCCCGGGAAATCTGCCGGCCCCCCTCCCGCGGAGCAACGCGCTATAACACCCAGTCGGGGTCGGAGGCGGGGAGCGCCTCCCAGACCGACCGCATGGTCGACCACCCCGGATGCCCGAACTGGTAGTACGTGAGCTGCTTCCCCAGCTCCACCCCGGGCTGGTCCAAGGGATCGATCCCGTAGAGCTGCCCGGCGTAGATCGTCGCCAGTTCGAAGAACATGAAGAGCCCGCCGAGGTGCCAGGGATCGGCCCGGGTGACGCGAAGCGTCATCGTCGGGCGCCCCTGCGTCGCGAGCGCCCCCGCCGTGGCGCGGCACTCGGCTCGGAGGAGCTCATGGAAGCCATGTCCCCCGAGGTAGGCGAGCTCCGCCGGCCCCTGGCCGGGGATCGTGAGCTCCCCCCCCTCGGGCTCCTCGACATCGAGGAAGGTGACCGTCTTGTCGATCGGCCCCTCCATGAAGAGCTGGACCTGCGCATGCTGGTCGGTCGCCCCGACGGCGACGATCGGGGTGGGCCCCACCGGGTCCCCACCGGGCGTACGCTTCCCGAGGCTCTCCGCCCAGAGCTGCACGAACCAGGGGGCGAGGTCGCGATAGGCGTCGGAGTAGGGCATCAGCACATGCATCCCCTGCCCCGCCTCCTGATGTGCACGCCACTGCAGGAGGGCGAAGGCGAGCGCGGGGTTCTCGCGGATCGCCCCGGTGGCGCAGCGATCGCGCATCGCGACGGCGCCCGCGACGAGCGCATCGACATCGAGCCCCAAGAGCGCCGCCGGCAGGGTCCCGACGGGCGAGAGCACGGAGAAACGCCCGCCGACGTTCGGCGGGACCTCGAACATCGTGATCCCCTCAGCGGCGCCGACGTCGCGAAGGACCCCCTTGTCCGGGTCGGTGACGAAGACCATCCCCTGCCTGGCGGGGACCCCCGCGGCCGCGAGCCGTTCCCGCACCAGGAGATACTGCGCCATCGTCTCCGCCGTGCTCCCGGACTTGGAGACCACCAGGAAGAGGGTGCGGTCGAGCGCGACCTGCTCGAGCACCCCGCGCACCGAGCGCGGGTCGACGTTGTCGAGGATGTGAAGGCGCGGCCGTCCTCCCCGCTGCACCGACGGACGCGCGTTCCAATCGCGCGGGAGGAGCGCGGTGCGGAGCGCGAGGGCGCCGAGGGCGGAGCCCCCGATCCCGAGGACGACGAGATCGTCGTAGCGGCCGGCGCGCGCACGCGCCCACGCGATCACCCGCGCGCGCTCCGCGCCCTGCGCCTCGAGCTCGCGGAACCCCAACCGCCCGCGGCCGGCCTCGGCGAGCAGCCCCGCATGGGCCTCCGCGGCGCGCGGCGCGAGGGAGGCGAATCGCTCCGCCGTCACCCCACTTGGCACGGCACGCCGGGTCATCCCGGTGCAATCGAGGTGGATCGTCATGCGTCGGGGATCTCCACGGTGAGACCGTCGTAGGCGGGCTGGATGTCGGCGGGGAGCTCCGCCGTGACATACGCCAACGGCCCGATCCGATACCCGAAGACCCGCGACCGCCCATGCGGGACCTCGACCGGGATCACGGTGAAGCCCCCGATCCGCGCGGGGACGCCCGGCGAGAGCACATGCCCTGCCGCCTCGGGCTTCGAGGTGCCCGGCAGCGGACGCATCGTCTCATCGAACACGTAGGTGAACTTCTCGCGCAGCGCCGCGATCGTCTCGGCCGGCCCGTAGATCGGGATCCCCCCGCTCCGCCGGATGGAGATCGCGCGGATGTCGTCGATCCCATGCGTGTGGTCCGCGTGGTCATGCGTGTAGACCACCGCGTCCACGTGGTGGATCCCCGTGGCGATGAGCTGGAGCCGCAACTCCGGTGGGGTATCGAGGAGGAGGCGCTCACCGCCCTGCTCCACCACGGCGCCGACCCGGGTCCGCTTATCACGCGGATCCTCCGAGCGACAGACGGCACAGTCACACCCGATCTGCGGTACCCCGAAGCTCGTCCCTGTGCCGAGGAACGTCAGCCTCACACCGTCTCCACCTTGAGCAGATTGGTCGTCCCGGGGATGTTGAACGGGACCCCGGCGGTCACGAGGATGCGCTCCCCCGCCTCGGCGAAGCCGTGCCGCAGCAAGAGTCCGCGCGCGATCGTGAGCATGTCCTGATAGGTCTCCGCTGGCGCGACGAGAAAGGGGATGACGCCCCAGACCAACGCGAGCTGGCGGTAGGTGCGCGGCTGGTCGGTGAGCACCACGATGCGCACCCCTGGACGGCGCGCCGCCATCACCCGCGCGGAGAATCCGCTCTTGGTGAAGACGACGAGGGAGTGCGCGCCCATCATGCGCGCCGCGGTCACCACCGCCGCCGCGATCGTCTCCTCCGTGGTCGCGGAGCCCGGCGCCACGCGATCGAGCCCTTGGCC
Source organism: Gemmatimonadota bacterium (assembly GCA_021298395.1). GTDB lineage: Bacteria > Gemmatimonadota > Gemmatimonadetes > Gemmatimonadales > Gemmatimonadaceae > Pseudogemmatithrix. The sequence continues at coordinate 38,891 of JAJTFH010000009.1, forward strand.
ACGCGTCACCTCGGCCTGCTCCGCGGCCCCCGCGATCCGACGCATCGCCTCGACCGCCAGCACGGGATATCGTCCCGCCGCGGTCTCCGCCGAGAGCATCACCGCATCGGTCCCGTCGAGGATGGCATTCGCGATATCGCTCGCCTCGGCGCGCGTCGGCCGAGGATGTTCGATCATCGACTCGAGCATCTGTGTGGCGGTGATCACCGGACGCCCATAGCGCGCGGCGAGGGCGATGATCCGCTTCTGTTGCAGGGGGACAGACTCGAACGGCAACTCGACGCCGAGATCCCCGCGCGCGACCATCACCGCGTCGGTCGCTTGGAGGATCTCCTCGATGCGCTCGAGGGCGGAATCCTTCTCGATCTTGGCGACGATGAGCATCCCCGCCGGGAGCAGCGTGCGGAGCTGCGCGATATCCTCGGGACGTCGCACGAAGCTGAGCGCGAGGTAATCGAGGTCCTGCGCGACCGCGAAGGTGATGTCGGCGCGATCCTTCTCGGTCAGCGAGGGAGCGGAGACCTCGATCCCCGGAAGGTTCATCCCCTTATTCGAGGAGAGGAGCCCCCCGACGCGGACGGTGCAGTGCACCCGCGCCCCCTCGATCCGGTCGACCTGCAGGTCGAGCAGCCCGTCGTTCACGAGGATCGTCGCGCCGGGCCGGACATCCTCGGCGATGTGATCGTAGGTGACGGGGATCTCCCCCGCTTCCGCCTGAGACTCATGGACGAGGGTGAGCTGCTGTCCCTGATGGAGGTGCAGCGGCTCGGGGAGGACCCCGATCCGGATACGCGGCCCCTGCAGGTCCCCGAGGATCGCGATCGGGAGCCGCAGCTCGTCCGCGAGCGCGCGCACCGCCTGGATCACCTGGGCGTGCTTGTCGTGCGTCCCGTGCGAGAAGTTGATGCGCACGACGTTGACGCCGGCCTGCAGGAGCTGACGGATGACGCCGGCGTCCGTCGACGACGGGCCCAGGGTCGCGACGATCTTCGTGACGTCGTGACGCGTCGGACCGGGTGCGGCAGCTCGGACCGTCATCACGTCGCTCAGTGCCCGCGGAGTGTCGCGGTCTTCGCCTCGATCCCCGCGATCAGCGTGTCGAACGACTTCTGGAAGCTCGCGAGGCCCTCGACGAGGAGCCGATCGGTGACGGCATCGAGATCGATCCCGAGGGCCGCGAGATCGGCGAGCCCCTGGTCGGCCGCGGCGAGGTCGGCGTCGACCGTGCGCCGCGTGATCCCATGGTCGCGGAATGCCTCGAGCGTCGCGGGGGGCATCGTGTTCACCGTATCAGGACCGACGAGCTCCTCGACGTAGAGGACGTCACGATACGCCGGGTTCTTGGTGCTCGTGCTCGCCCAGAGCGGCCGCTGCACCTGCGCCCCCTTGGCGACGAGCGCCGCCCAGCGCGGGCCGGCGAACCGCTCCTGGAAGAGCCGATACGCCCGCTTGGCGTTGGCGATCGCGGCCTTCCCCTGCAGCGCCTGCGCCCGCTCGGCGGCGAGGGTCCCCGCCGCGACCAATGCGTCGAGGCGTGGGTCGATCGCGCCATCGACGCGACTCACGAAGAAAGAGGCGACGGAGGCCACGTGCGAGAGGTCCCCGCCCTTCGCCGCCCGGTCCTCGAGCCCGGCGAGATAGGCCTCGATCACCCGCGCATGCGCCGCGACCGAGAAGAGGAGCGTGACGTTGACGTTGAGCCCATCCGCGATCAGCTGCCGGAGCGCGAGGCATCCCTCGGCCGTGCCCGGCACCTTGATCATCACATTCGGACGATCGACGGTCGTCCAGAGGCGATGGGCCTCGGTGATCGTCGCGGCGGCGTCATGCGCCGACCCCGGCGAGACCTCGATGGAGACGTAGCCATCCTGGCCCTTCGTCTGCCGATAGACCTCCGCGAAGGCATCGCAGGCGACGCGCACATCATCCGTCTCGACGAGCTCGAAGAGCCCCCAGGCGTCGAGCCCCTGGGCCGCCCCATCGCGGAGCTGCCCATCATACGCCGACCCCGTCGCGAGCGCCTTCTCGAAGATCGTGGGGTTCGAGGTCATCCCAGTGAGCGCCTCCTCCCGGATGCGGCGGGTCAGGTCACCCGACCGGAGGATCGCGCGATCGATGAAGTCGAGCCAGATCGACTGACCAGCGGCGTGGAGCGTGTGAAGCGGGGTCGGCGACATACGTTGGGAGGGGTCGAAGGTCCACCCCAAAGTTAGCGGGAGGTGGAGGCGTCCGCGTCACCCGATGACTGGCCCATCCCCTGTCGGACCATCCGACCCCACCCCGTGTGCCCGCGGAGATACTGCCAGAGCCCCTGCAGTCGGAATCCTAATGTCACGAGTCGGAAGACCGTCCCCTCGACTACTGCAAATCCCAGCAACCGGAGGAAGTCTCCGCGCGCCGAATACCGCCGGAAGCTCACCTCCTCCATGATGAGTGCCAACCAGGTCAGGGTGAGCATGTAGCCATACCCGACGACCAGGAAGAGGAGCGCGTAGTCCCGCACGTCGCCGCCGAGGAACAGACCAAGGGCCAGAAAACCCCACCCAAGCAATTCCACCACCGGGGCGAGCATCTCCCCGAACAGGTAATAGGGCATCACCAACGTGCCGATCCGTCCATAGCGCGGATTGAACAGCATGTCGCGGTGTTCGATCAGACTCGCGATCAGGCCGCGATGCCACCGCTGCCGCTGCTGCGCCAGCACCCGGAGCGTCGAGGGGACCTCGGTCCACGCCACCGGATCCGGGATGAAGGGCAGCGTCGCCGCGATCCCCTGCTCCGCGAGGTACCGGTGCAACCGGATGACGAGCTCCATGTCCTCGGTGATGTTCCCAGCTCTGTAGCCCCCGATCGCTTGCAGGTACTCCTTGCGGAAGAGCCCGAATGCCCCGGAGATGATGAGGTTGCCGCCGAGGCGGTTCCATCCCATCCGTCCAAAGAGGAAGGCACGGAGATATTCCACGACCTGCGCCCCGACGAGCCAATCGGAGGCGACGCGTGCCGTGATGACGCGACCGAACCGCACGGTGCATCCGTTGACCACGCGGACCGTTCCCCCGACGGCGGCGATGTTGTGCTCGAGGAGGAAGGGACGGGCGAGACGCAACAGGGCATCGGGCTCGAGCACCGTATCGGCATCAACGGCGACCACGAAGGGATGCCGGGCCGCGTTCATGGCCGCGTTCAGGGAGTCGGCCTTCCCTCCGTTGACCTTATTCAGCACCAGGAGACGGGAGTACCGACGCGACCGGTAGTACGCGCGCACCGGTTGGCTCGGGACCCGGAGCGTGGATGCAGGTGGCACCTCGTAGAGATCGAACGCCTGGATCAGCTGTGCCATCGTCCGATCCGACGACCCGTCGTTCACCACCACGACCTCGAGCGCAGGATACTCGAGGGTGAGGAGGGAGAGGACGTTGGCCACGATCGTCACCTCCTCGTTGTGCGCGGGCATGAGGAGGGAGAGCGGGGGCAGCGCCTCGGAGGCGAGGAGCCGCTGCAAATGCTCGTCCGCCGCCATGCGCCAGTGCTGCCAGAGCTCCGGGACGGCGAACATCAGCAGCACGGCATGGAAGCTCGAGAAGACGAGGAGGTAGTAGAGCGCGGCCTGGGTGGCGAAGCCGAGGATGGGAGCGAGGACGGTGATCAACGGCGCGCCTCACGCGTGCTCGAGGTCGATGAGTGCCCCGTCGGAGAGCCCGTCGACCATGGTGGCGGTCTCGCGCGCATACCGATACCCGCTGTCACGGGCCCGTCGAAGCGCCGCGCGCCCTGGGGCACCTGTCTGCGCCAGCGCGACGGCACTGCGCAACCGGACCAGCCACACCGGATCGCTCAAGGCGATGGTGAGCGCGGGGATCGCCGTCCGTGCGGCGAGGTGCCCGAGCGTCCTGGCCGCGGCGGATCGAACCGAGGAATCGGGGTCCGCCAGCAACAGGATCGCAGCGTCCGCCGCCTCGGGACTCGGGTCTCGGCGCAGTGCGCGGGCCACCGTCCGGCGAACCGGGACGGCCGGATGCGCAGCCAGCCGACGCGCCGCACGGATCGCGCCCGGATGATCGATCGCGTCCGCGAGCTCGATGCAGGACGCGAGCTCGGCGACCCGCTGTCCCGCATTGAGGCGCATCACCAGCAACGGACCGACCTCGCGGGCGCACGAACGCAGGACGATGGTCACGAATTGCCGGACCACCTTGGGGACCACGTCGATTCGATCGAGCACGCGGATGACCACCGCATCATCGATCACGAGCGGGAGGGCCGAGGCCGCCGCCACCTGTACACCGGGATGCTCGTCCTCAAACAACGCAAGCACCATCGCACGGTCGGCCGGCGAGGCCGTCAGCGAGAGCGCCCGCGCGGCCTCCAAGCGCCTCCACCACCGTCGGTGGGACCAGTTGCCGAGCGCCACGCGCACCCAGTCCTCCTCGCGCAGCGCACGCCGGAGCTCGTCGCGGAAGGCGGGCGGAATCGTCAGGCGCGCCAAGAGCGCGATGCGGCCGACCGCCGCCTCGCGAGGCATCGCCCGCAATCGTCCCATGAGCGCCTGTGCGGTCCCTCCTTCCAAGAGCCACTCTCGTAAAGGCCCCTGCAAATCGTTCTCCGCGAGAGCGGTCACCGCGCGGATGCGCGCGTTATCGCTCCGTCGCAACCAGAGGAATGCCAAGAGGAGGATCCCGAGGATGGCCTGCGCGACGGCGATGACCCCAAGGGCAGCAGGGAGCGTCATTCGGGGGCGTCCTGACTCCGCCAGACGGCGATCTTCGCCAAGAGGACCCGAAGACTCACGGGCTTGGGCAGATAATCGAGGGCCCCCGCCCGTAGCGCACGGAGTTGGTCGGCCTCACTCCCGCGCACCGACATGAAGACGACCTTGTAGCGGCCGGGACGCTCCACGCGTAACCGATCGAAGAGGGAAAAGCCATCGAGCCCCGGCAGATTGACGTCGACGATGAGGATCGGCTGCCGACGATGGCACCGGAGACGCACCAGCGCCGCCAGCGCCGCTGGCCCGTCCTGAAATCGCCGATGGGTGAGCCCCCGCGCGGAGAGCGCGTACATCACGAGCTCGGCGAGCGCGGTGTCATCCTCGACCAGGATCACATCGGGCGCGACCGTGACATCGGACGGGTCCCACCGCCGGACCAATTCCCCATGGTCGCGCGCGACGAGCCAGGCCTCCTCCGCCGCGTGGAGCAGCTCCGGGAAGACCGCCTCGGCACCGGGCACCTGCTCGACGACACCGGCGGCCCAGGCCACAGGGTGTTCGGAGGCGACCTTCGCGAACGGCGTCAGTCGGGCCATCGCCTCCTCGGCGTTCATCGGCAGGAGGATCCCGAGCGCCGTGTCATCGAGGAAGCCGCTCGCAGCCGCATCCTGGGTGAGCGTTCTCGCGACCATCGCACATTCACGCTGCCACTGCGTGGCCCGCTGGGGTCCGTCCGGTGGCACCAGCGGGCGCATGATCACGAGCGAGGTCACGCGCGTGCGCTCCGTCGCCTCACGTAGCACCTCGTCGAAATCCCGTCGGGTCCGCTCGGGTAGGGTCAAGGCGGTCTCCGGATGGATCGACCGCGCGGTCAGTCGCAGCCGGCGGACCTCGATCAGATGAGCCACCCGCCGAGCCAGCTCGACCTCGACCACCGGAGTCGGCTGCAGGTCATCGGCCCCGGCCTCGACGAGCGCCGTGCGCGTTTCCTGATCGAGCGGCGAGCCGAGAACCAACAGGGGGAGTTCCGCATAGCGACGGTCCGCCCGAAGGTACCGCAACGTGGCCACGGTATCGCGTCCCGGCCATGCGCTCGACCCACCGCCACCGGGTCCTCGGGTCCCCATCGGCGCCAAAACCTCTCGGGCACGCCACGGGATGACCACGAGCACCGGGCGTAGCTCCTGCAACGCCACGTTGGGATCCGAATCCCACGGCCGGGACACCACATGGGTCCCCTCGCGTGCGGTCACCCGCTGCATGATCTCCAGGGTACCTCCCGCATCATCGAGCACCAGCACCGTCGCCCCCGCTCCCGATGAGCGCGCCACGTGGGCCTCTATCATTTGGAGGATCTCAGTAGGAGGGGTACCGAGCTCGACCACCTGGCCATTCGCCCCGTGCGGGACGAGCGCTCCCTCCCTGTCCCGGAGCAAGATGTGAGCGGATGGGTCCGGAACGGTCAGTGGGACATGCGCCGGCGCGATCACCGCCCCGAATGGCCGCGCATCGATGGCGGGCTGTGCCACGACCGCAGGGAGGCGCTGGACGAAATGCCCACGCGCCAACGCTTCGACGATGAGCCCCGTCGCCTCGCCATCCGGCACATCGACGAGGAGAATCGGCGCGGAGCGCTCATCGACCGCTGGAGCGGATCCCTCATCGAAGGCCGCCGCGAGGATGCGGGCAAATTGCCGCACCACGGCACTCCGACGAGACCGGTCGAGGGTGAGGTCCCCCACCCATCGGGCGACCACCTGATCGAACGCGTCAGCCAAGCGACCGACGTCCAAAAATCCGTAGCTCCCAGCGGTCCCGCGGATGCGATGCAGCTCTCGAGACAGGGCATCCAACACCTCAGGGGCGGCCGGAGCACGGTGGAGCTGATCAGCGAGCTGTCGAAACGCCTCGACCGTGTTCCCGACGTTCAACATGAACCGCTCGTGGAGCTGACCGAGCATCGTCGAGGCATCGGGCGGTGGGACGAGTCCGTCGGATTCGATCATTCCACAGGGAGGGAGGAGGAACGTCACACCGATGCCGAGACTCGGTCGGGACCATCGCAGATAGCTAGAACAGTGGGACGGCACCGTCAATTCACCGTTACTGGACGACATCTGGCGACCGACCTAGGAGAACGCGCGTTGCGCCCCCTATTTCCTGCCGTCAGCTTTCCCACGTGCTTCACCTCTTGTGTGCGGACGATGACCCCGACATGCGGGTGATCCTCGAGGCCGCCCTTCGACTCGACCCGGCAATCGAGCCAGAGATCTTCCCGAGTGGGACCGCCCTTCTGGAGCGAGCCCGCCATGGGGACGCGCACGTCATCCTGCTCGACGCGATGATGCCCGCCCCCGATGGATACGCGACCTGTCGAGCACTCAAGTCCGATCCGATCACCGCCCCGATTCCCGTGGTCTTCCTGACTGCCGCGGCGGAACGATCCGCCCGCGACGCAGCACTGGCCGCCGGGGCCATCGCCTGTCTCCCGAAACCGTTCGATCCACGGACGCTGGCCGCAGCGCTGCATCGCGTCATCCAACGCTGACCGATCCTGCGTCCCTCCTCTCTCCCCCACGCTGTGCGCCCCCTCCTCCGTGGCGTCATCGGATTGACCCTGGTGACCTCCGTGCTCGCTGGGCAGCAGTCCGCCGCCGACTCCCTCTGGCGTGCGGGGCGGACCGCCGATGCCGTTCAGGAATACCGTCGGCGCGTCGCCGCCCGTCCCGGGGATATCCAGGCGAATTTCCGTCTCGCCCAGTCGTTCGCATGGCAGGGACAGATCGATTCGGCCCTCGTCCACATCCGCATCGCCCGTCGGACCGACCCAAGAGACCCCGACCTCCTGGAGGCGGAAGCCACCTTCCTCTCCTGGGGCCGTCAGTGGCGCGCAGCATTGGTGCGATTCGATTCACTGATCGCCACCGCATCCCATCCTGCGGACCTTCGCTATCGGAACGGACGCGCGCGAACGCTCGCCTTCCAAGGCGACTTCGCCGCTGCGCACGCCGTCTATCGAGGCATTCTCCGTTCCGACCCCAGCAATCGAGAGGCGGCATTCGGTCTCGCGCAACTCACGGCGTGGAGCGGACGTCTGGACGAGGCGGCCTGGCACCTGCGCACCCTCGACGCGGTCCAGCCTGGAGAGACACGGGTCCTCGTCCTCTTGTCCCAGATCGAGGTCTGGCAGGGCCGCGTCACCGCAGCCGAACGCACCGCCTCGCGGGTCACCCCGGGCGATTCCAGCACTGCCGACGTGCGCGCGCATCGCGAGGGGCTGCTCAGACAGCGCGCCAGCACGGTGGAGGCCGCGTCGTGGGTGAGTCGTGACTCCGAGGGGAATGCGAACCGCTGGACCAGCTTCAGCGCTCGCGCCCTCGCCCGCGGTGACTGGCACCTCGGCGTCTCGGCTGGATTGTTGGTCGCCTCGGACGCGTTCCGCACCGGGTCACGTGAACAGGTGGAAGCCACGGTCGCGCATCCCCTCGCGAATGGCACCGTGTCCGGAGGACTGGGCCTGCGTTCCATCACACCCGCACCGCTCGATCCTGGAGAACCGCCACCCGCGGATCGGCAGCGGGTGACAGGGCAGTTGGGCATCACACAGCGTCTCGGTGGCGGCGTCATCGTGCGAGCGGGGGCGTCGCGCTCGGTCTTCGACGAGGTCGCCTCGCTGACCCCCCTGCAACTCGATCTCTCACAGCGCGAGGCGTCACTGGAATGGGTCGGTGACGGGACCACGAGCCTCCTCGGCGGTGCCTCGATCCTCGAGCTCCGCGATGGGAATCGTCGGTGGCGCTGGAATGCTCGGGTGAGCCGGCGCGTGGATCCCTCCCTCGTCCTGGGCATCGGGGCGGCGACCTTCGGCTTCGAGTCCCGTGGATTCCGGTATTTCTCTCCGAATCGGTTCTCCATCAGAGAGATCACCGCCGACTGGTCGATCGACCGCGGCCCGTGGGTGGCCGCGGCCGGCGCTGGTGCCGGAACCCAGCAGATCGGGACCGGCGTCGTCCAGGACCTCTGGCGCGGCGAGCTCCGCGTGGTGCGCCGACTCGGTCGGACCGAGGTGGAAGGTGCGATGCTCCACGCGAACAGCGCCGCCGCCTCGCTCGTCGGCGCGTATGCCTACACAGCAGGCGGCCTCACGATTCGACGGCGCTTCTGAATCGGCTGCGGGTGACGTGGTGCGTGGTCAGCACACCGCGCCACCTGCGTCGGTGGCTTACCGCACCACCCACTCCGCCGCGAGCGCCATCGTCCCCCAGGCGATCGTCAGGATCCCACGCGCCGCACTGTTCGGCATCGTCGGCGCCGGGACGAGGGCGATCTGGAGCGACTCGAGCGACTCCGCCGCGGTCCGCGAGGTCAACGGCACGCGCACCAGGTCCTTCGAACCGTCATACTCCGTCCCCCACTGCCCGGTGTTCTTGTTGATGATGAGGAGCGTCTTCCCCCCCTCGCGCACCGCGTAGAGCGAGTAGGCACCCTTCGGGACCTCGGCCCCACCGATGGTGAGATCGACCTCCGTGGTCAGCGTGGTCGCGGCATTCGCCCCGACGCGCCAGACCGTCCCATCCTTCGCGAGCTCGGTCGGGAGCCCCGCGCGCCCACGCACATGGGGCTGGCCGTACTCCACCTTGATGGTGAGCGGGGTCGGTGCCGGCTGCCCCTGCACCCGTGGGGTGGAGAGGGAGACGACTGTGGTCGCCCGCGTGCTGGCAGCCGCGGTCAGGCGGCTGCCCTGCGCCGCGACCGACGAGGAGGCGGCACTACCAAGGAGGGCGAGGGAGAGGATGATCCGGAAACGACGCATGGGATGCTCCGATTGAGAGTGGTGATTCGTACAGGAAATCACTGAACGGTTCCTAGGAATTATCTTGACAGGAGGACCGTTTGTCCAGTTTATTTCTGGACATGGCTGAGCCTGACGGCGCCCCCTTCCTCCACCCGATGCGCATCGTCGCACAACGGACCGGGCTCACCCCGGACCTGCTGCGCGCATGGGAAAAGCGCTATGGCGCCATTCGGCCGGTCCGAAGTGCCGGTGGTCAGCGGCACTACACCGATGCGGATATCGATCGCCTGCGGTTGCTCGTCCGGCTCACCCGCCTCGGTCGGCAGATCGGCCAGGTGGCGACCCTGCCGAACGACGAGCTCCAGAAGCTCATCCTCGCCGAGGAGCGGGCCGCCGAACTCAACCGGGCCCCCTCCGGCGACGGCCCCGCGATCGAGAGCTTCCTCTCCTCCGCACTCATCGCCGTCGAGACCTTCGACGGCCATGCCTTGGAGATGACCCTTCGCACCGCCGCCCTCCGGCTCCCCGCCGACGAGGTCATCGATCAGGTGATCGGTCCGATGCTTTTCACCATCGGGTCGCTCTGGCACCAGGGGCTCCTCCTCCCCGCCAACGAACATCTCGCGACGGCGACCATCCGACGCGTCCTCACCTGGATGGGAGAGAGCTCGGCCCCCCCGCAGGGGGCACCGGTCGTCGTGGTCGGGACACCCGCGGGTCAGCTCCACGAGCTCGGCGCGATGCTCGCCGCGACGAGCGCCGGCGGCCATGGCTGGCGGGTGATCTACCTCGGTCCGAATCTTCCGGCCGAGGAATTGGCGCGCGCCGCGCAGATCGCCAAGGCCGATGCCGTCGCGCTCTCCATCGTCTACCCGACCGACGACCCCCGCATCACCCGCGAGCTCCGCACGCTGCGATCCCTGTTGCCGCCGCGCGTCGGGCTGGTGATCGGTGGGAGCGGCGCGGCGGCGTATGGCGAGGTCGTCTCGGAGATCGGCGCCGATGCGCTCACCTCGGTGACGGATCTCCGGCGCTGGCTGCGTGCGCGCGCCACGACCGTGTTCGCGCGCGCCTGATCCTCGCGGGGCCCTCGCCACGCGAGGGCCCCGAAGGACCTACCGCCGCACGCCATCCATCTCCGCGATCGTCTTCGTGCTCGGCGCTCGCGTGGCGCGGAGTCGCACCGCCACCCGCTCCGCCTGGGCGAAGACGCGGAGGATGTTCTCCCCGGCGAGCTTCCGCAGATCGGCCTCGCTCCACCCGCGACGGGAGAGCTCGGCGAAGAGCGCAGGATAGGTCGAGACATCCTCGAGCCCTTCGACCACGTCGCTGATCCCATCGAAGTCCCCCCCGATCCCCACATGATCGCTCCCGGCGACCTTCCGGATCTGCTCGATGTGATCGGCGACCTGCGCGAGCGTGGCGCGCGGCGCACTCGCCGGCCGCTGCGCCGCTGGCGTCCGATTCCACTCCACCACCGCCTGTGAGGTGAATCCGGGGACGAAGGTCACCATCACCAGGCCCCCGTTCTTCGGCATCCGTCGGAGGATCGAGTCCGGAACGTTGCGGGGATGATCGGCGAGTGCCCGCGCGTTCGAATGCGAGAAGATCACCGGCGCCTCGCTCACATCGAGCGCCTGGCTCATCACGGACGGTGCGACGTGCGAGAGGTCGACGAGCATCCCGAGCCGATTCATCTCCCGCACGACCTCCTTCCCGAAGGCCGTGAGTCCGCCATGGCGCTGCACCCCCGTCGCGGCATCGGCCCACTCGAGGGTCTGATTGTGCGTGAGCGTCATATACCGAGCGCCGAGGTCATAGAACGCGCGCAGGGCGCCGAGCGAGTTCTCGATCGCATGCCCGCCCTCCATCCCCAGCACCCCACCGATGCGGCCACGCTGGAAGGCCGCTCGGAGTTCGGCCGCACTGCTCGCAGAGGCGAGCTGTTCCGGGTACTTCGCCATCACACGGCGCGCGATATCGATCTGCTCGAGCTGCACCTTGGCGTACCCCTGCCGCGCGATGCTCGTGTCCCCGGGGATGTAGACCGACCAGAACTGTCCACCGAGTCGGCCGGCAGCGAGACGCGCGAGATCGGTGTGTCCCACGGTGCGCTGCCGAAGGTCGTACGCCTCCACATCACTCGGCGCCGTCTTGCTCTCGCGGATCGCCCACGGGAGATCGTTGTGCCCGTCGATGAGTGGCGTCGAGGTCAGGACCTTGAGCGCCTTCGCGAGATGCGGATCCTGCGTGGGCGTGGCGGCTCGTTGAGCCGTCGCGGGGATGGTACGACCCACAAGGAGCAGGCCGGCGACGAGAGCGTGACGAATGCAGCGCGGTGACATCGGTGAGCCTCGAGGAGGGAGACCCCCGGAAGGTAACCCGTCCCGCCCTAGCCGCGGAGCGCGCGCCCCGTCCGGAGCCCACGCCCGCCATCGACGAAGGTGAGCCCACCATTCACGATCGTCGCGGTGATCCCCTCGGCGTACTGGAAGGGATCGCGAAAGTCGGCACGATCGCTGACCCGGTCCGCGTCGAAGACGACTACGTCGGCATACGTACCGATGGCGAGCCGCCCGCGCGAGGTGATCCCGACCCGTGACGCCGGGAGCGCGGTCATCTTCTGCAACGCCTGCTCGAGGGTCAGGGTCTTCCGCTCGCGCACATAGCGGCCGAGGACGCGGGCGAAGCTCCCCGCCCCGCGCGGATGCGGGGAGCCGCGGCGCGCGGGCCCACTGACCGCGTACGCCGTCCCGTCGGAGGCGACCATCCCCTGCGGATGCGCGAGGATCCGCTCGAGGTTTGCCTCGCTCATCGCGAAGCCGATCATGCTCACGGAGCCGTCGTTGCGCCGGAGGAGCCCCACCGCCACATCGTAGGGATCGAGCGAGAGCTGCTGCGCGAAGCTCCCGAGCCGCTGCCCCACCACCACCTCGTCCTCGGCGACGGCGACGCGCGAGATCTGGACGTTCTCCCACCCGCCGATCAGCGCCGCCTTCTCGTTCGCCTCCGCCCGGATGCGATCCGCCGTCGCACGGTCCTCGATCCGCTCGAAGAAGCGCGCCATCCCGCCATCACGCGTCCACGCCGGGAAGAGGTTCGTGAGCCCGGTGTGGTAGGCGAGATAGGGATAGCGATCGAAGGCGACGTCGAGGCCGGTGGCGCGCGCCGTACCGATCCGCTCGAAGACGGTGTCGAGCTTGGTCCAATTCCGCGGGCCCTGCGTCTTGAGATGGGCGATCTGCAACCCGCACGTCGCCCCACGGGCCACGGCGATCGCCTCCTCCACCGCCTCGACCAACGCATCATCCTCGTTGCGCAGGTGGGTGTGATACGCGAGCCCACGCTCGGCGAGCGGCGCGCAGAGGGCGATCAGTTCCTCGAGGGAGGCGAAGGCACCGGGGGTGTACTCGAGCCCGGTCGACGTCCCGAGTGCGCCATCAGCGAGGGCGCGCTCGACGAGCGTCACCATCCGGCGGAGCTCGGCCGGCGTCGCCGGACGATCCGCCTCCCCCACCACGAGCGCCCGCACGCTCCCGAGGCCGACGAGGGTCCCGATGTTGGTCGAGGGTCCGACGCGATCGAAGCGCTCGAGCACCGCGGCGATCGTCAGCGGCGCATCACCATCCGGATCCATCGCCGGTGCGCGCGAGCTCCCGTCGGCCCCGACGATGATCGTCGTCACCCCCTGCCGGATGAGCGACTCCTGCATCGGGTCGTCGACGACCGTGCCATCGCCATGCGAGTGCACATCGACGAATCCCGGGGCCACGATCCGGTCACGACAGTCGAGCTCGACCGCACCCTGCTCCCGGAGCTTGCGCCCGATGGCCGTGATGCGGTCGCCGGTGATCGCGAGGTCGGCCTGGAAGCGTGGGCGACCGAGCCCGTCGATGATCACCCCGCCCCGCAGGATGAGATCGGGGGCCTCGCGGGCGCTGCGCAGGATCGTCGGGGCGCCCAGCACGCCCCCGACCGCCACGGTCATCTGCCCCAGGAAATGCCGACGCGTCGTCACTCCTGAAGGATGCCCTCGCCGACGGGAAAGCGAAACGGGCGTGGGACCTCGCGGTCCCACGCCCGTCCGCATCGCCCTACCGCGCGACTAGTAGCGGTAGTGGTCCGGCTTGTACGGGCCGTCCACCGGGACGCCGATGTACGAGGCCTGCTTCTCGGAGAGCGTGGTGAGCTTGACCCCGAGCTTGCCGAGATGGAGGCGCGCCACCTTCTCGTCGAGCTTCTTCGGGAGCACGTTCACCTTGTTGGTGTCGTACTTGGTCCCGGAGAGGGTCGGCTTCCCCTGCGCCGCGAGGTGCAGGTCGATCTGCGCCAGGACCTGGTTGGTGAAGGAGCAGCTCATCACGAAGCTCGGGTGGCCGGTGGCGCAGCCGAGGTTGAGGAGACGCCCCTCGGCGAGGATGAGGACCGAGTGCCCGTCCGGGAAGACCCACTCGTCGAACTGCGGCTTGATCTGGTTCCGCACGATCCCCTTGATCGCCTTGAGCCCAGCCATATCGATCTCGTTGTCGAAGTGGCCGATGTTCCCGACGATCGCCTTATCCTTCATCTTCGCCATGTGATCGACGGTGATGATGTTGGCGTTGCCGGTCGCCGTGATGAAGACGTCGGCGGTGCTCACGACCTCATCGATCGTGGTGACCTGGTACCCCTCCATCGCCGCCTGCAGCGCGCAGATCGGGTCGATCTCGGTGATCACGACGCGCGCGCCCTGCGCGCGGAGCGACTGCGCGGATCCCTTGCCCACGTCGCCGTAGCCGAAGACGACCGCGACCTTGCCCGCGAGCATCACATCGGATGCACGGAGGATGCCGTCGGTCAGCGAGTGACGGCAGCCGTAGAGGTTGTCGAACTTCGCCTTGGTGACCGAGTCATTGACGTTGATCGCCGGGAAGAGGAGGGTCCCCGCCTGCGTCATCTCATAGAGACGGTGCACGCCGGTGGTGGTCTCCTCGGAGACCCCCTTGATGGCGCGCCCGACGTTCGTCCAGCGCTTCGGGTCCTCCTTGAGGGTCTTGCGGAGCAACTCGAGGATCACGCCCCACTCCTCGGGCTCGTTCTTCGGATCGAAGGCCGGGACCTTCCCTGCGGCTTCGTACTCCGTGCCCTTGTGCACGAGCATCGTGGCGTCGCCGCCGTCATCAAGGATCAGGTTCGGACCCTGGCCGTCGGGCCACATGAGCGCCTGCTCGGTGCACCACCAGTACTCCTCGAGGGTCTCGCCCTTCCAGGCGAAGACGGGGACGCCGCGCGGCTGCGTGACCGAACCGTCCTTGCCGACCACGACGGCGGACGCCGCATGGTCCTGGGTCGAGAAGATGTTGCACGAGACCCAGCGCACGTCGGCGCCGAGCTCGGCCAGCGTCTCGATGAGCACCGCGGTCTGGATCGTCATGTGGAGCGAGCCCATGATGCGCGCGCCGGCGAGGGGCTTCTTCCCCTTGAACTCGGCACGGAGGGCCATGAGGCCGGGCATCTCATACTCAGCGAGACGGATCTCCTGACGCCCCCACTCCGCGAGGGAGAGGTCAGCGACCTTGAACGGGGGACGGCCCGTGGCCTTCACGGCGTCGAACGGATGGAGCTCTGGAGCGATGGCAGTCATGCGAGTCTCAGGTGACAGGTGAAAGGGATCAGGTAGAAAGGACAGCGGTGAACAGCGTGGGACCCTTCGCCAACGGCGCGGCGGGCAGGGCGTGATGGCGAATGGAACGGAAACCGGCCTGCAGCGCCCAGTCGCGGAGCTGCGTGGGATCGAAACCAAGCCAGACATGCCCCATCGTCTGCCGGTACTCGGCGTGATCGTGTGGGAGCATGTCGACGAGGAGGAGGCGCCCCCCGGTCGGGCGCAGCGTGCGACGGATCTCGGCGAGCACCGCCCCCGGATCGGCCACGTAGTGGAGCACGAGGGAGACCACGGCGAGATCGAGC
Source organism: Gemmatimonadota bacterium (assembly GCA_021298395.1). Lineage (GTDB taxonomy): Bacteria > Gemmatimonadota > Gemmatimonadetes > Gemmatimonadales > Gemmatimonadaceae > Pseudogemmatithrix. The sequence goes on from JAJTFH010000009.1 coordinate 54,343, forward strand.
GCCCCATCCTCGATCGGGAGGGTCTCGAGCGAGCCCTCACGGAGCTCCACGTTGTCGAGCGCCGCGAGTCGAGCGCGCGCCGCCTTGAGCATCGCCGCCGACTCGTCCACCGCGATGACGCGCGAGACGAACGGCGCCATCACCTCGGCGAGCTGGCCGGTGCCGCAGCCGAGGTCGCCGACCTGCGCGCGCTCATCGAGAAGACCGACGAGGGCGAAGAGTTCGGTACGGACCCCGAAGAGTTCGCCGCGCAGCTTGTCCCACTGCGCGGCGGAGGAGGCGAAGAAGGCCTGCGAGCGGGTGTGGCGATCGGCGAGGACCCCGACGACACGCTCGGCGTCCCGGCGCGCGGCGGGGAGCTGTTCGGCCTCCGCGCGGACCGCGCTCCAGAGCCGCTTGGTCCCGGCGTCGAGCCCCTTGGTGTCGAGGCGATAGCGATTGGAGGTCCCGTCCTCGCGCGAGCCGATCCAGGCCGCATCGGCGAGCACCTTGAGGTGCCGGCTGACCGTCGACTGCGGGAGCTGCAGCACCGTCCGGAGTTCGGAGACGGTGAGCTCGTGCCGCTCCAGCACCAGCAGGACGCGGGTGCGGATCGGGTCGGCGAGGGCCGAGAGGCGGTCGTGGAGGAGGGTCTTCTTCATCCGTATATCCGGATGAAAGGTTAACTAGGGGCGCCCCCCGGTCAAGGGTGGGTGCGAGCACTCAAGACGGGGGGGGTAGCGCGTGCCTACGGGTGCCCGCGCTCGAGGGCTGCCGTCCGCCCCGCCAGCTCGCGGCCGACATAGCAGTGCATCCCGATCGCCTGCAGCCCGGCCCGCCGGACGTGCCGCCGGTACTGCTCCGCACTCCGATGGTGCCAATCGGCGTGGTCCCCCTCGATCGCATCCTCGGTCGCGTAGGCCTCGAGGTAGACCACCCCACCGAGCCGATCGGCGATCGCGGACAGCCCGGTGTTGAGCTCGCGGTCGGGCACA
>JAJTFH010000044.1 GCA_021298395.1 Gemmatimonadota bacterium
GGGCGGTACCCCTTCGCGACGAGCCCCGCATAGACGGCGCTGCTGAACCCGGGCTCGACCTCCACCTCGGTCCGTGATGGGGAGGAGAGGATGCGCGGGGCCGCCATCGCGAGGGTCGGATCCTCGCCGAAGGCGAGGAGGCGCAGCGTCACCTGCGTGACCGAGGGCTGGATGTACTGCGAGCCCCCCGCGCCGATCAGCAGTCGCACCCGATCGCGGTCGAGGACGATGGTCGGGGCGATCGTCGAGTTGGTGTAGCGATCCGGGCCGCGCGTACGCGCGTCGAGATTCGCGCCGGACGAGTTGAGGAAGAACCCGTCGGTGTAGACGCCCGAGCCGAAGAGCAGACCGACGGTCGTCGTCATCGCGACCGCGTTCCCATCGGCGTCGATCACCGAGAGATGCGAGGTGAAGCTCGCGGGGGCGTCCGCATCGGATGTCGTCGCCGCTCGTCCCGCACCCCCCGTCGCCGGGCGCGCTGCGACCGGCATCGCATACGCGGCGCAGGCCGCCGGCAGCGGTGAGGCCTCGAACGGCCAGGGATCACCCGCGCGCACCGTGTCGTTCGCCGCCGCCTGCACGAGCGCCGCACGCGTCCGCGCATAGCCGGCGTTGACCACGCCGCGCATCGGCACCGCCATCACGGCCGGATCCCCGCGCCACGTTCCGCCATCAGCGGTCGCGGTCCGGATCACCCCCGTCATCGTCACCACCGCCTCGGGGGACTGCGTGAACCCCGCACCCCGCGTGAGCCCAGACGCCTCGGCGAGATGCAACATCCCGAGCACCGGCGCGCCCCCCACCGGGGCGGGGGCGCCGAGGACGGTGTGACCACGCCATTCGGTGCAGAGCGGGGGACCATCAGCGACCGGGTAGGTGCGGAGGTCGCGCTCCGTGATCAGGCCGCCTTGCGCCTGAGCCGTCGCAGCGAGGCGCGCAGCGATCGGTCCCGTGTGGAAGGCCTCACGTCCGTCTCGAGCGATCGCCTCGAGCGTCGCCGCCAACACCGTCTGCACGAGGCGATCTCCCGGCCGGAGTGCCTCGCCGTTCGGCAGCAGGAGTCGTGCGGCGGTGCTGTCCGCCGCGAGTTTCTCCCGCGACGAGGCGATCGTGCGCGAGAGGAGGGGGCCGACGATGAAACCCTCGCGCGCGAGCCGGATCGCGGGCGCCATCACCCGCGCGAGCGGGAGTCGCCCGAAGCGACGATGGGTCTCGAGGAGTCCCGCGACCATCCCGGGGGTCGCGGCGATCCGCCCGGGGCGGCGCGCTCCCGGCGCCTCCGCCTCCCCCCACGCTGGATCCTCCCCGGTGCGCGGATAGAACGAGAGATGCGAGGCGCGTCGCGCGGTGGCGTCGTAGTGGAGCATCGCGCCCCCGCCGCCGATCCCCGTCTGCGAGATGTCGGTGACGGAGAGAGCGAAGGCGACGGCGACCGCCGCGTCTGCCGCGTTCCCCCCGGCGCGGAGGAGTTCAGCGCCCGCGGCCGCAGCATCGACCTGCGAGGCGACGACCATCCCGCGCGCACCATCCGCACGTTTGCCGCTCGCCGGGGTCAGGGTGAGATGATCGCCGGCCCCGCGCCCGCAGGCCGTGAGCGTGAAGGCAAGGGTGAGCCACCAGAGACGAGTGCGAATCAGATCCGAGTCCTGTGAGGGATTCGGAATAGATACCCGTTCGCAGCGCCTGCGGTTAGATGCCCGTCTCCGGCAGCGGGAAGCGAAGCCCGGCGATGACCCCGTCGTGCACACCATCCAGTATGGCGCCGTCCCCACTGGGATCCGCCGCCACGATCGCTCCTTCGCGCATCGCGCGATGCACGAGTTGCTCAATCACCTCGGGCTGCTGTCGCCACGCCGACTCGGAGAAGAGCAATTCGGCGAGGGCGCCCATCTGCGCGGCGGCCTGCGCGCGCTGCAAGCCCTCGACCGCCTTCCCGTTGGCCCGCGCGGTCCCGCGCAGGGACTCTACCCGCTGTCGGCGCCATTGCGCGGCGTCGGCGTGCAAGGTCGCGTGGATCACCCCGGCGAGGTCGCCCCCGTGCGTCGCCAACGAGAGATCCGGCACCACGTGGGTTCGCTCGCGCACCGGGGCGGGGAGGTCGGCGAGGAGGGCGGTCGTCGCGTCGGTGGAGCCACCGATGAGGATCGGCTCGTTGGCGTGAGCGAGCAGGGGGATCCGATGCCGCACCTGGGCGAGCATCTTCTCCGAGGCGTCCTGCTTGATCCGCTGCTCCTCGTCCGCGCCGGTCGCACCCCGCGTCCCCGAGTGGAACCCCGCCTTCGCCGGCCGGCCCATCGTCGGGCCGATCCCATGCACACGCTCCGACTCGAACTGCTCGAGCGCCACGAGCTGTTCCCCCTCCCAGCGCCCGATGCGCGCGTGCTCGCGGTCGGCCTGTACGATCAGCGCGTGCGTATCGGTCGCCACGAGGAGATAGGGGACGATCTGCGGACCGATCCCCCAATGTGCCGAGGTCTCGCGGATATCAGGGATCTCGCGCGCCACCGTCTCGCCGTTCGCGGTCGCGAAGCAGACCCATCCCAAGGTCGACGGGGGCGCATCCTCAGGCGGGAGTCGGTCGAGCACCGCGGTCGCACACCGCTCGAAGGCCTCGCGTTCGCTCCGGTCCGCACGGGCGAGCGAGTGGCGGATGTCGTTGATCCCCTTGCGCAGCTTCACCTGCCAAGCGTGCCGGACCGCTGGGTCCTCGGGTGAGGCTTCTACGTAGACGGTCAGCGTGGGGAGGTCGCGCTGTTCGCGGACGAAACGGACGAGGTCATCGGGGAGACGCATCTGCAGGTGCTCCGGTGCTGGTGAGTGCCCTCCTCTACCCCCCAGCATCATCTCCGGGTCCTGACACCGCCATCGGGAGAGCACGCCAGTCACTACTGGTATCCCCCGACGAGGCAGTGTTATCAAGCGTTATCGCGTCGCGCGCAACTCGGAAGCTTTCGATGGTCTCTGTCGCGCTTCCTACGCTCCCGCGACGATCCGCCACACCTGCGCGACGAGGAAGCAGGTGACGAATCCGAGCGCCACCGGGAGCAGGGTCGCCACCGTGGTCCACTTCGCGCTCCGCGTCTCCTGCCAGATGGTATAGATCGTGGTCGAGCACGGATTGTGCAGGAGACTGAAGAGCATCAGGCAGAGTCCCGTCAGCGTCGTCCACCCATTCGCGCGGAGCATCGTCCCGATCGAGGACGCATCCATTTCAAAGAGCACGCCTGCCCCGGCACCGGCCTCGGGGCCGCCGGTGGTGAGCGCCGTGAGCATGAGCACGGTGGGGATGATGATCTCGTTCGCGGGGATCGCGACGAGATAGGCGAGGAGGATCACTCCATTGAGCCCGATCAGGACCCCGAGGGGATCGAAGGCGCGGACCAGATGCGCGGCCGTGCTCTCGCCCCCCCAGCCCACATTGCCGATCAGCCAGATCACGGCACCGGCCGGCGCCGCGAAGACGACCGCGCGCCAGAGGACGATCAGCGTGCGATCGATCAGCGAGGTGTAGAGGGTCTGCAGGAGCCGCGGTGGGCGATACGGCGGGAGCTCGAGGCTGAAGCTCGTCGCCTCGCCGCGGAGCACGGTGCGCGTGAGCACCCACGAGCTCGCGAACATGATCACGATCCCGAGCAGCGTCACCCCCACCACCGCACCGGCGGAGACGAGGCCGGCGAGTGCCGGTGGCGCGAGCACCCCGATGAAGAGCGAGGCCATCAGGATCTGCGTCGGCCACCGCCCATTGCAGAGGGAGAAGTTGTTCGTGATGATCGCGATCAACCGCTCGCGTGGGCTATCGATCACCCGGGTCGCCACCACCCCGGCGGCGTTGCACCCGAACCCCATGCACATCGTGAGTGCTTGCTTTCCGTGCGCGCCGACGGTCCGGAAGAGGCCGTCGAGATTGAAGGCGACGCGCGGGAGATACCCGAAGTCCTCGAGCAGGGTGAAGAGCGGGAAGAAGATCGCCATCGGCGGCAACATCACCGAGACCACCCATGCGGTCGCGAGATAGACCCCATCCAGCACGAGCCCACGGAGCCAGAGCGGAAGTCCGATCGACGTGGCGAGCCCCTGCAGCCAGGGATGCCCCTGATCGATCAAGAGGTCGGCGAGCATCGCGGAGGGGACGTTCGCCCCCGCGATCGTCAACCAGAAGACGACGCCGAGCATCGCGATCATCAGCGGGAAGCCGGTCAGGGGGCTGGTCAGCCAGCGGTCCAACGTGCGATCGAAGTCGAACCCGATCTTCGAGAGCCCCGTCTTCTGCGCGCGCGCCGCGATCGCGGCCGCCGCGGCGTACAACCCCTCGGCGATCCGATCGTGGAAGTCGGCCGGGAGTCGCCACCGCACCGCACTCGCCACCTGTAACACGGCGGGAGGCATCGTCCCCTCCACCCGCTCGTCGGCGTTGAGCAAGCGCAGCGCGACCCACCGGCTGTTCGGGCGATCGGGGATCGCGGCGCGCACCGCGGTCTCCACTTCCGCGATCGAGGCCTCCACCTCAGGTGCGAAGGTGCGCACCCGCGTCGGGGCGGGGGCGATCACCCCCGTCGCCACGTCGTGGATCGCCTGACGGAGCGCATCGATTCCCTCGCCGCGTCGCGCCGATGCCGCGATCACCGGCACGCCGAGCTCGGCGGCGAGCTTCTCCGGATCGACGGCGACACCGAGTCGCTTGGCCTCGTCCATCAGGTTGAGGCAGATCACCACATGCGGGGTGATCTCCAGCACCTGCAGCGCGAGGTTGAGATTGCGTTCGAGGCGCGTGGCGTCGAGCACGATCACCGTGACGTCGGGCGCGCCGAAGAGCAACGTGTCGCGCGCGACCTCCTCGTCGGTGCTCGCCGCCTGCAGGGAGTAGGTCCCCGGGAGATCGATCAGGCGATACCGCGTGGCCCCCACATTGAAGCGTCCCTCGGCGCGCGTGACCGTCTTCCCAGGCCAGTTCCCGGTGTGCTGCCGGAGCCCGGTGAGCGCGTTGAAGACCGTGCTCTTCCCGACGTTCGGGTTCCCCGCGAGCGCCACGAGATGATCGAAGCCGCCGGAGCGGACGCCGAGCTGCACCAGTGAGTCGTCCTGGCGCGGGAGTCGGGTGCGCATCGTGGTCGTCGTCATCACGCCCTCTCTGCGGCATCGAGCGGCTCGATCGCGATCCACTGCGCCTGTTGGCGCCGCAGCGCGATCAGCGCCCCGCGGATGCGATAGGCGATCGGATCGCCGGACGCGCTCCGCATCTCGGCGGTGATCGCCGTGCCGGGGACGACGCCGAGGTCGAGGAGCCGTCGCCGCTGTGGGCCCCGGCAGTCCGCGGTGAGATGCGCGACGCGCGCGGTGGCACCGACGGGGAGGTCGGCGAGGGTCCGTGCGGGCGCGGCGATGGTCGCCGCCGCTGCGCGGGATGCCCGCGTGCCCGGGAGCGCGAGGGAGACCGGCTCGGGGAGCGCCTCGAGGGGCGCCGGGAGCTCGCCCTGCGCGGTCGGGATCGGCTCGCCATGTGGATCGAAGCGCGGCTGGCCGAGTCGCGCGGCGAGGGCGTCGATCTCTGCGACGGAGAGGCGGTGTTCCTCCTCCTCGGCGACCTCGTGCCACTCATCGGGGGCGAGCCCGGTGCGGTCGGCGAGGAAGCGCTCGAGGAGGCGATGCGAGCGGACGAGTTGGAGCGCCGCGGTGCGACCGTCGTCGGTGAGGCGGTAGCCGTGATCGCTCGGGTGGGCGAGGCCCGTCGTGACGAGGCGGTCGAGGAGTCGCAGGGCGACGGGGCGGGGGATGGCGAGGGCGCCGGCGACGGCGTCGAGGTGCACGGGGCGCACCTCGCTCGAGCGGTGCACGAGGTACTTGAGGGCATCCTCGGTGCGGGTGCGCTCGGAGAGGCGCAGGCGTCGGCGAAGTCGCGCGGCGAGGCCGGTGCGCGGCCAGACCACGGCGAGGGTGGCGGCAGCGCCCACGGCGAACCAGGCGAGGGCGAGGCGGGGGTCGGTCATCGGTGGGGTGAAACTTCGTACGTCCTAAATCAGGGGGGCGGGGGCGCGCAGGGTCAAGTGCTTGCCCTCCCATGGGGGCGGGGGATTGCTTTCCCTCCGCCCGGGACGCCCACCGCGAATCCTCCACGCCCCCCTCGTGTCCTCTTCGACCTCCCTCCGCCGCGACCTCGGCTTCCTCGGCCTGACCGCCACCGGCGTCTGTTCCATGGTGGGGGCGTCGATCCACATCATGCCCTTCCTGGTGCAGGTGACCGTCCCCGGGATCGGCCCTTGGGTCCTCCCGGCCTTCGCCTTCGCCGCTCTCCCCGCCTTCCTCGCCGCCCTCGCCTACGCCGCGCTCGCCTCGGCGATGCCCCGGGCCGGCGGGAGCTACCTCTTCGCGAGCCGTGGGCTCCATCCCTCGCTTGGCTTCGTCGCCTCCTTCTCGCAGTGGGTCGGCCTCTCGATCGTGATCGGGGCGGTGGCGCATGTGATCCCCGTCTTCCTCTCAGGGGTCGCAGAGGGGCTCGGGAGCCCCGGCGTGGCGGAGATGATGCTCGATGGTCCGGTGCGCCTCCTGATCGCGCTCGCGCTCGTCTGGGGGTTCGTCGCGCTCAACCTGCGTGGGCTCGCGGCGTACGAGCGGACGTTGATCCCACTCATGCTCGCGATGTTCGCGCTCGGCGCGATCGTGATCGTCGTCGGGGCGGGGCACGACCATGCCGACTTCGCCGCGGCGCTGGCGCCGAGTGGGGCGGGGCTCCCCGCGCCGCGCGTGGCCCCCTTCGACAAGGACACCTTCATCGCGGCCGCCGCGGTCCTCTTCTCGAGCTTCATCGGCTTCGATGCGATCGCACAGGCGGGAGGCGAGGCGCGCGATCCGGCGCGCACGCTCCCGCGTGCGATCCTCCTGACCTTCGCGGTGGTATCGGCGTTCTATCTGAGCTTCGCGGCGGCGGTCTATCACGCCGTCCCGTGGGAGGTCGTCGCGGCCACGCCGGCGAACGAGACCCCGACCGCCTCGGCGCTCTTGGCGCCCTTCCTCTCTCCGCTCGGGCGCGCGGCGATCACCGCCGGCGCCGCCATCGCATTGATCAATGATCTCCCCGGGATGCTGCTCAGTGTCTCGCGTCTGATGTTCGCCTGGGCGCGCGATGGGGTCTTTCCCGCTTGGGCCGCCGATGTGCATCCGGAGCGGCGGACGCCGCGGATGGCGCTCCTCGCGAGCGGAGCGATGGCGACGGTCGGGGTGCTCCTCAGTCACAGCGCGGGGAGCTTCTCCAAGGGCGTCGACATCATGGTCGTCGCGATGCTGGTGAACTTCCTCCTGATCTGCCTCGCGTTGGTGAGGCTCCCGGCGCGGCACCCCGCGCTCGCGGCGCGGATGACCTTTCTCGCCGAGCCGCGCGCAAGGCAGATCGTCGGGGTCGCCGGGGTGAGCGTGCTCTCCCTCTTCCTCGCCGTGCATGTGCGACGCGAGCTCAGCACGCCAGTCGCCATCTGGTACGAGCGCCCCCTCGCCGTCTGGGGCGCGGTGATGGCGATCGGCACCCTCGTGCATCTCGTCGAACTTCGGAAGCTCCGGGCTCGCGAAGGGGATCTCACCGCGCGCTTCGCGACCCTCCCAGAGGAATGAGTCAGCCATGAGTGCCATCAGTCACTACGAGATCGGTCCGGATCTGTCGATCGCGCGGATCCTCACCGGGCTCTGGCAGGTGGCGGATCAGGAGCGCGATGGCCGCGCCTTCGATCTCGACCGCGCCGCCGATGCGATGGGGCCCTACGTGGCTGCCGGGTTCACCACCTTCGACATGGCCGACCACTACGGGTCGGCGGAGGAGATCGTCGGTCGCTTCCGCACCCGGCCCGGGGCGCCGGCCACGCAGCTCCTCACCAAGTGGGTCCCCGAGCCGGGGCCGATCACGCGCGAGATGGTGCGCGCCGCCGTCGACCGCGCCTGCATGCGGATGCGCGTCGAGCGGATCGACCTCCTCCAGTTCCATGCCTGGAGCTATGCGCACCCCGCCTGGCTCGATGCCATGTGCTATCTCGATGAGCTGCGACGTGAGGGGCGGATCGCCCATCTTGGGCTCACCAACACCGACACCGCGCATCTCCGGCTCGTGGCGGAGAGCGGGATCCCGATCGCGACGAACCAGATCTGCTACTCGTTGCTCGATCAGCGCGCGGCGGGAGCGATGGCCGAGTACTGCGCGCGGAAGGGCATCGCGATCCTCGCCTTCGGCACGCTCGCGGGTGGCTTCCTGACCGATAGGTGGCTCGGCGCGCCAGAGCCCGATTGGGATACGCTCACGACCTGGTCACAGATGAAGTACGGCCGCTTCATTCGTGTGATCGGCGGATGGGCGGCGCTGCAGCGTGTCTTACGGGCGTCTCGCACCGTGGCCGATCGTCATGGGGTCTCGATCGCCAATGTCGCGACGCGGTATATCCTCGATACCCCCGCCGTGGGCGGGGTGATCATCGGGGCGCGGCTCGGTGAGCGCGCGCATCTCGAAGACAACGCGCGCACCGATGCGCTGCGGCTCACCGCGGACGATCGCGCGACGATCGCCGAGGCATTGGCGACGCTCGATCCGGTGCCTGGGGACTGTGGGGATGAGTATCGGAAGCCGCCGTTCCTGACGGCGAGCGGAGACCTCTCGCATCATGTGGCGTCGTTCCCGGCGCCCTTTGCGGTGGAGGTCGCGCCTGACGGCACGCGACGTGCCTTCAGCGGGACGCCTTGGGAAGCGTCAGCGGGGTACGCGCGCGCGGTGCGGGTGGGGGATCGCATCGTGGTCTCCGGCACGACCGCCACACACGGGAGTCGCGCGATGGGGGGCACCGATGCTTACGCGCAGGCGCATCATGTGTTCGACAAGATCGAGGGGGCGGTGCAGTCGCTCGGGGGCACGCTCGCCGATGTGGTGCGCACGCGGGTCTTCGTGAGCCGAATCGAGGACTGGGAGGGGGTCGCGCGCGCGCATGGCGAGCGGTTCGGGAGCATCCGCCCCGCCAACACCCTCGTGCGTGCGGAGCTGATCGGGGCGGAGTATCTGGTGGAGATCGAGGCGGAGGCGGTGGTACGGGGGTAGCGCCCGCTTACCGCGGTGCGCCCCCCACCAGCGCCTGATAGACCAACGTCTGGAATCGCGCCCGTGCCTCCGGCGTCCCCGGCAGATGCTGCAACATCAGCACCATCACCAGCCGCTCCGCGGGATCGACCGCGTAGATCGACGCGTACGCCCCACCCCAATTGAAGCTCCCCGCTGAGGCGAACCCGTTCGCCCCCGTCCGCTGTACGGTGGCGAAACCGAGCCCCCATCCGGTCCCACCGTCGGCGCTGTATCGCGTGCCGACTTGGTCAGTGGAGAGGAGCTCGACGCTCCGCGGCGAGAGATGGCGCTGTCCGTCGATCGCCCCGCCGCGCCGCAGCATCTCGAGGAAGCGCGCGTAGTCGCGCGCGGTGGAGGTGAGCCCAGCGCCCCCGGAGAAGCTCATCCGCGGGCCGTCCACGTAGTGCCCCTGCCCACGCGCCCCGGTGTCGGCGCGCACGAGTCGGCCCTCGGTGTCCGCGCTCGACGATGCACCCCAGCACATCGGTGTTGTAGCCGTAGACCCACCGCTCCCCGGGCTGTGCGACGAAGGGGAGGGTGCCGAGTCGATCCATCGTGGCGCAGATCGGCTCGCGTTTGTCGGCGGTGTACCACCCGAAGCCGGCGGCAGGGCCGAGCCCGGCGGCGCGATAGCGCTCGGCGACGATCGCATCGGTGCCGTAGGAGATCCCGGCGGTGTGGGTGAGGAGATCGAAGATCGTGATCTGCCGCTTGGCCGGGGTGATCAGCGTCCCGGTGTCACTGCGGGTGGCGACGGTGGTGCGCGCGAAGGTGGGGAGCCATTTCGAGGCCGGATCGCTGAGCGCGATCCGGCCCTCTTCGACGAGCATCATGATCCCAGCGCTCACGAGCGCCTTGGTCTGCGAGGCGATGCGGAAGATCGCGTCGGGGGTCATCGCGCGGTTGGCCTCGCGATCGGCCCATCCGACGGCCTGCTCGTAGACCACCTCGCCATCGCGGAGCACCACCGCGACCGCGCCACCGATCTTCGCCGAGTCGACCTGCTGTTGCAGATAGCGCGAGAGTCGATCGAGCCGCGAGGCATCGAAGGCGGCGCGCGCGTCGAGCTCCTCGAGCCGCAGCCGCGCGCTCAGGATGTAGGGCGGCTGCCCGGTGTCCCAATGGCCATAGGTGGTGGTGACGAAGCTCCCGTCGGGCATCCGCTCGAGCCCGGGGTAGGTGCTATCCCACTGGTTGGTGTTGTCCTTGATGCGGACGCGATACTGACCCGGCGTCCCGCGGAGGAGATCGTCCCAGTGGCCGACCCAGGCGACCCAATCCCCCTTGGTCGCGCTCCCCTCCGCCATGTCGCGGAAGGTGATGAGGAGGCGCCCATCGCCGGCGTACTGCGCGGTGTGGCGATCCCCGGTGAGC
>JAJTFH010000045.1 GCA_021298395.1 Gemmatimonadota bacterium
CTCGCCACCGGAGTTCGGTGGTTCACCAGTCGGTTCGCCGATGAGTGTGGCCACACCACTGCGTCGCGCGGTATTGGCCAGCATCATCGCGCTCGAGAAGGTCCCCGGGCCGATGAGCAGACAGAGCGGACGTTCGAGGCGCCGAGGATTGGCGGCGGGGAGATCCGGCGTGAACGGTATGACGGCCATCGTGCCATCGGGACCGCTGAAGAGCCCCCCGATCGGGGCATCGAACCAGGAGAAGGGGATCGTGTATCGGAGGACGGGCGAGACGCGCGACTTGAAGAACATCCGGTAGCGTCGGCTCCCCTTCCACTCCTTCCGAACGCCTTGCGACAGCGAATCCCCGGTCACATAGGAGAGGAGCTGTGTGCCCCACCGGCTGTCGCCCCCACCATTGCGGCGGAGATCGACGACGACGGCACGCACACCGGTCCGCGCGGCCGCCTCGAAGGCCGAGTCGAGACGCGCCGTGAATCCCGCGCGTTCCGGGGCGCCCCACATGCGCCGAAAGTCCAGTAGGAGCACCGAATCGCGCACGCCGAGCACGGTGAGCGGTTCAGGTTGCCCCTGTGCACCCGAGGCGGCTTGGAGCTCCTGCCGCGTGGCACCGAGGACGCGGACCGACCGGGAAGTCCCATCGACGGCGGTGATGCGGAGATCGGCCGGCGGACGGATCCCCTCCAGCCAGAGGCTCGATCCGAAGAACCGCAGCACGCGTGCATCACGGTACGCGGGAAGTTCGGCGGGCACCGCGCGTCCGATCTCCTCCACGAGCGAATCGATCGGCATCCCGTCGATCGCCTCGAGGCGATCCCCGGAGCGGAGGACGGTCGTATCGCTCCCGACCACCCTCCCGATGATGATGCCATCCACCGTCCGGCGCACCGCGAACGGCCAGCTGCGGCCGCCATTCGCGAGGGCGGCCTCCTCCTCCAACCCATCCAGCGAGAGACCCGTGTGCCCATCGCCGAGTACGGCGAGTAGTCGGTTCAGATCCCGCGCGAGCCGTGCACGCGAGATGGTGTCCGGCCACGCGCGCGCCAGCGAGTCGCGGAGGGGCCGGAATCGCGGACTCGGATTGGGGTGCACCTCCGAGACGATCGTCACCAGGGAGTCGAGATCCTCGACGGCGGCGCTCCGCGGCAGGGTGCTCGCGGCGATGACCGGGGGCAGCGTGACGGGGTCGCGGTAGAGGTAGCAGCCGCTGAGGGCGACGGAGCAGACGACCACGGTCCAATGGAGACGAGAGCGCAGATTAGCTCGGGGCTGCATGGTCATTCGCATCCGTACGTTCGATGCCGGCATCTCGGTTTCACCGCCCATTGAACCAGTCGAGTACTTCCCCCCAGAGCGGCTCCGCCCGACGCAGGAAATACCCCGTGTGCCCGATCGGCCCGACCCCCGCCGTACGCGGGTCGATGTCGAGGCAGCGGACCTCCGCATTCCGGTAGCCCGCCATGAAGGCATCCCGCGACGCCGGCGGCGCCCATAGATCATCGAGAGCATTCGCCGCGGTGATCGGCGTGCGGACCTGATCGAAGAGCGCCGTGACCTCGTCCCGAAGCGTGGGATCGTCGAAGAAGTACCGCGGATACCGACACCACCGCTTCCAGTCCCGATAGACGCCGAGAGGGAGATCGGCACCGAGCCCCACCAGGCTCCAGGCGAGATAGCCCTTCCAACGGGTCAGCATGGGCCCGAAGACCCGCCAGAGCAGGAGCACCCGGATCCGCTCGAGCGGGGGCATCCAGCCGTGCCACCCGGCGCCGGTCGCGAAGGTGTAGACCCGCGCGATGCGAGCATGATTCGGCAGGAAGCCCACCGCGTGCCCACCGAACGAGTGCCCGACCACGAAGAGCGGGTGGTCGTCACGGGCCAACACGTCGACGGCAGCCGCGAGATCGAAGCGTGCCCAGTCACGGTACTCCATCTGGAACCCACGCAACGACGGCGGTGCCGACTGCCCGACCCCCCGATAATCGAGCGTGAGGGTCTCATATCCGCGCGCTGCCGCGTACTCGGCGAAGGGACGATAGAAGCGCTGTGGGATCCCTGTGGCCCCAGCCATCAGGATGCTGCCCCGCCGCTCGCCGCTCGCCGCGAACCGATGCGCCGTCAACGGATAGCCGTCGACGGCATCGATCCGGACGGGCTGCACCGCGGTCATGCGGGCGCCCCGACGTGGGCGACATGCTCGTCCGATGGGAGCAGCATCTTGTAGAGGACAGGGGTCACGAGTCGCGAGAGGAGCGTCGAGCTGACGAGCCCACCGATGATGACGATCGCCAAGGGAGAGTACAGCGAGCTCCCCTGTACCGCGAGCGGGAGCATCCCGCCGATCGCGGTGAGCGACGTGAGGACGATCGGGACGAAGCGGATCTTCCCGGCGCGTTCGATTGCGGCATCGAGCACGAGCCCCTCGGCCCGGAGCTGATTGGTGAAGTCGACCAACAGGATCGAACTCTTGATCTCGATCCCGATGAGCGCGACGAATCCGACGACGGAGGAGAAGCTCAGGGTGTACCCGGTGACGAAGAGCGCGAGCAGCCCCCCGATCACACCGAGCGGGATCACCGAGGCCACCACGAGCATCGCCCGGAAGGTGCGGAACTCGAGCACGAGGATGGCGAGGATACCGAAGACGGCGATCAAGATGGCGGTGCTCAGCCCATCGAAGGTCTCCTGTCGCGTCTCGAGCTCGCCGGCCGCGGTGATGGCGTACCCCTCGGGGAGGGTCAGGGAGTCCAAGGTCGCGAGGACCGCCCGGGTGAGGCGATCGGTGTTGAAGCCGGTCCGCACCCCGGAGGCGACGGTGACGGTCCGTTCACCATCGTAGTGCTGGATGACCGGCGCCGACCGCTCGAACTCGAGCTGGGCGACCTGTCGCACCGGGACCTGCGCGCCCGTCACGCTACTCGCGTAGATCCGGTCGAGGACCTCGGGCCCCTGCCGCGTCCCGCCGGGAAGCCGCAGGGTGATCGGATGCTCCTCCCCATCCGCATCGCGGATCTGACCGGCAGGCAGACCGGCGAGCGCGAGCCGCACCGCCCGGTCCACCTCGATCGTCGGCACCCCATACAGTCCCGCCTTCGCCCGATCGGTGCGCAGACGGAGGTCGGTGCGCGCGACCCGCAACGGGTTCACGACATCCCGCGTCCCCTCCTGCGCGAGGAGCACACGCTCGACCTGCGCCGCGAGCGTGCGCAGGGTGTCGAGATCGTCCCCTGACACGCGGATCGCGATCGGCGCCTCGACCGGGGGGCCATTCTCGAACTCGACGACGGTGATGCGCGCGTCGGGATACGCATCGAAGGCCGTTCGCAGCGAATCGAAGAGCGCCGGGGTCGTCCGTGGATCATACGCCTCCAGCATCGCGAAGAGCGCACCGTGTGTCGCCCGCTCCGCCAACGGCGGCACGTTGTAATAGATGTCGGGGTTCCCGCGCCCGATGTTGGCGTACACCGCCGTGACCGCCGGTCGGGCGCGCAACGTCCGCTCCACGAAGGCGACGGCGGAGTCGGTGACGGCGAGGGCGCTCCCCTCCGGTGCATGCACCGTCACCAGGAACTGCGGGGTGCCCGCCTTCGGGAAGAGCGAGAAGCCGATCGCGGGGATGAGGGCGATCGTCCCGATGAACAGGGCCAGGGAGAGCCAGAGCGTCCGCGCGGGGTGCGCGAGGGCACGATGGAGCACCCTGGCATAGGTCGCGTCGATCAGCCGATTCAACGCGCGCATGAAGACATTCCCCGCCTCATCGGCCTCCTCACGGAGGAAGAGCGCCGAGAGGAAGGGGATGATGGTCAGCGAGACGAGGAGGGAGGCCGCGATCGTGAAGACCACCGCCGAGGGGAGCGAGCGGATGAACTGCCCCGAGGCACCGGGGAGCATGATGATCGGGAGGAAGGCGAAGATGAGCGTCGCCGTCGTCCCGACCACCGCGACGAGGATCTGCTGCGTCCCGCGGATCGCCGCCTCGACGCGCGAGTGTCCCTCGCGGAGCCAGCGGGCGATGTTCTCGACGACGACGATCGAATCGTCCACGAGCAGCCCGAGGGCGATCACGAAGCCGACGATCGAGAGCTGATTGATCGAGAACCCCACCGCCTTGAGCAGCGTCACACCGATCGCGAGCGAGAGCGGGATCGAGACCATCACGATTCCGGAGGCGCGCAGCCCGAGCGGGAGGAGGGTCAGCAACACCAACGCCACCGCGATCACGAAGTCCATCCCCAGCCGTGAGAGGCGATCGCTCACGTTGCGCGACTGGTCGAAGGCCCGAGCGAGCCGCATCCCCCCGGGGAGGGTCGTCTCGAAGCGGTCCGCCGCCGCCCAGACCGCATCGCGGACCTCCATGATGTTCTGCCCCTCCAACATCGAGGCCGTCACCCAGACCGCGCGCGTCCCGTCGAACCGAGCGGTCGTCGTGGCATCCTCGTACGCCCACTCCACCTCGGCCACATCCCCGAGACGAATCGCCGCCCCCTCCCCCCCGCCGATGATCGTCGAGCGCAGCTGCTCGAGACTCCGGTAGCCACCTCCCGTCTTCACATTGAAGCGGCGCTGGCCGGCCTCCGCGCTCCCACCCGGGATGTTGCGGCTCTCCGTCCCGATCGCCTGCAGGACCTGCGCCAGCGGGATCCGTCGCTCGGCGAGGCGCCCCACATCGAGGGAGACGCGCGCCTCCCGCTCGGGATAGCCCCAGGTCTCCGCCCGCTTCACACCGGCCACGCGCGCGAGATCGTCGCGCAGCGCACGTGCCGCCTCGTCGAGGTCGCGATAGGGCGCCGAGGGGGCGACGATCGCGAACTGCA
This sequence comes from Gemmatimonadota bacterium, assembly GCA_021298395.1. Classification (GTDB taxonomy): domain Bacteria; phylum Gemmatimonadota; class Gemmatimonadetes; order Gemmatimonadales; family Gemmatimonadaceae; genus Pseudogemmatithrix. Next base: position 4,815 of record JAJTFH010000045.1, read on the forward strand.
CGATGTTGACGTCCGAGGCGTTGGTGCGCTGCACCTCGAGCAGGGAGAGGTCAGGGGGGAGCTCTCCTCGCAGCGCATTCACCTCGCGCAGCACCTCGTCGTATTTCCGCTCCGCATCGACGGAGGCCTCGAACTCAGGGATGATGAAGGCCACCCCATCCTCGATGGTGGCCTTGATCGACTTGAGGTCCTGTAGCGTGCGCACCCGATCCTCGATGGGATCGACCACGAGTTGCTCCAGGTCGGCGGGACTCGCTCCCGGATAGACCGCGAGGATCGGATAGACCGGGATCGGGAAGGTCGGATCCTCCGCGCGCGGGATGGTGCGCACCGAGAACCCGCCCATCGCCAACAACGCGAGGAAGGCCACCAGCATGAACTGGCGATTGCGGACACTGAAGGCGACGAGACTCACGGGGCACGCTCGTCGATCACGCGCACCCGCGCGCCATCGGTGAGTCGCGTCGCACCGGCGGTGATCACCGCGGTGGTCGAATCGATCGCCCCCGCGACGGCGGCCACGCCCCCGTCGATCCAGAGCACCTCGAGCGGGATCCGTCGGACGGTCGTCCCATCCTGCAGGACGAAGATCGAGGCCGCACGCCCCTCCACCTCCTGCAACGATTCCGTGGGGATGGTCAGCACGCCGCGCGCGGCGCGGGTCACGATCTGCGCCTGCGCGACGAGCCCCGTCGCGAGCCGACGCGTGCCGGGTGCGACCGCGATCTCCACCTCATACGTCCCCGTCATCGGCGAGGCGGCGACGCCGATGCGCGTGATGCGTCCATCGAAGGTCACACCGGGGTGCGCATCCATCCGCACCGTCGCCCGCATCCCCTCGCTGAGGCGCACCGCCTCCCGGTCGGACGCGCCGGCGCGCAACACGAGTCCACTCCGCTCGGTACGCAACACGAAGACCGGGACCCCCGGCGCGACCTGCTGTCCGACCTCCAACTGTCGACGGAGCACGACGCCGTCGTTCGGAGCGCGGACCTCGGCGTACTGCCGATTGAACTCCGCGACCCGGAGCTGCGACTCCGCGACCGTCGACGCCGTACGCGCATCCTCGAGTTGGGCCTGCGTGGCGACGCTGTCGCGTGCGAGCCGTTCGACACGCGCGAGATCCCGTCGCGCCTTCTCACGACCCTCGCGCGCCGCGGCGACGGCCGCCTCGATCTCGGTCAGGGAGAGGCCGGCGAGGAGGTGCCCCGCCCGCACGACATCCCCGGCATCGGCGGCGACCGTCGCCACGATCCCACCGACCTTGAACGACAACGGGATCTCCTCCTTCGCACCAAGGAGGCCGGTGAGCACCATCGCGGGTTCGGTCGATCGCGCGGCAGGCCGCACGACGCGCACCGGGATCGTGGGGTCCCCCTCTGGCGGTGGGGTCTTCGGTCCGCCGCAGGCGAGCGTGAGGAGCAGGAGGGTGAGCGGGGGGTCGCGTGCGAGCGGATCATGGGGCCATCCTCGGGGTGAGTGCGGCCGCCCGGTCGAGCTCGATGCGTCGCAGGTAATAGTCGTAGGTGGTGAAGAGCGCATTGAGTTGGGCCGCGGTGCGGCCGGTGCGCGCCTCGCTGAGTTCGAGCGCGGAGGCGAGTCCCTCCTCCGCGCGTCGGCGCACGAGTTGCCAGGTGCGTTCCGCCGCCTCGCGTTGGAGCTCCGCCGTCTCGATCGCCTGTTGCGCGACCATCGCCCCCTGCCAGCTCGTGCGGATCTGGAGCTCCACGCCGCGCCGGGCATCCTCGCCGCGTACCGCGACGCGCTCCGCCTCGAGTTGCGCCTGCTGCACGCGGGCCCGATCGCGTCCTCCATTGAACAGGTTCCAACTCGCCACCACGCTCAGGAGGGCGAAGTCGGCGTCTTGGGTGAAGCGATACGTGTTCCCCTGCACCCCGTAGTCGACGGCGACCGCGAGGTTGGGGAGGTAGCTCCCCACCGCGAGTGCGCGCTGCGCACCAGCGGCACGGGCCCCGGCGTCGAGCGCGCGCAACTCCTCGCGCCCGCCGAGCCCCGAGCGGAGCGCCTCCTCGAGCGTGGGGAGCTCACCGAAGGCGAGCGCATCGGGCGTGACCACCTCCACCACCGCGTCGAGGGGACTCCCGATCAGGAGATTGAAGGCCTGCCCCGATGCGACACTGAGCTGTCCTGCCTCGGCCTCGCGCTGCTGCGCCTCCGCGAGTTCGGCTCGCACGCGGGAGAGCGCGTCGGGGGTCGCGCTGCCGGCGGCGACGAGCCGCGTGATCACCTGCGTCTGCTCGACCAACAGCTCGCGTGTGACCCGCCGGAGTTCGGCGAGTCGCACCGCCTTCGCGTGCTGGACGTATGCGCTGCGGATCTCGGCCATCAGCGCTCGCGTCGCCGCATCGAAGGTCGCGGCCTGCGCGTCCCGCGCGGCATCGGCGGCCCGATATCCAGAGGCGATCTGCGCCTGATAGATGGGTTGGGCGACGCGGAGCGCCGTCTCCTGTCGGAGCGGGAGCCGCAGATCGATGTTCGTCGGGAACTGTGGCGCGCCGAGGAGTTGGTTCAGGGCGGAGAAGGCGGGGTTGATCAGCTCCCCGAGATTCACCACCTGGCCTCTGACATCGGTGTAGCGCGCGCTCAACGTGGCGGAGGGGAGGAACCCGCCGCGCGCCTCTTGGAGCACCGCCTCGGATTGCCGGACGGCAAGGGCCTGTTGTCGGAGGGTCGGGTTCCGTTCGAGCCCCTGTCGCAGATAGCGGTCGAGTGGGTTGGACTGCGCCGGGAGCTGACCACCGAGGGCGGCCATGGCCAGGAGGCCGAGGAGGGTGAGGTGGGGTGATCGCGGCATCTGGCCCTATTAGTAGAGGGTTGTCTCTATTTCTGGACCATATATTGGAGCTGTGCAACTATTTGTCAATACCAGAGAGAGTCCTCTATTATTGCGCATGGACGCTGACACCCCGGTCGACCGGCCGCCCCGGGCCCCGCAACAGGAGCGGGGCCAGCGGCGCGTGGCGCAGATTCTCGACGCGGCGGCGGAGGTCTTCGTCGAACACGGGGTGGGCGGGGCGACGATGCAGCTGATCGCCGAGCGCGCGGGCGCCTCCGTGGGATCGCTCTATCACTTCTTCCCGAACAAGCTGGCCGTCCTCGAATCACTCGGGGTGCAGATGGCGGATCGGGTGCGCCGCCTCAATGAGGAGGCGATGCCCCTCTCGCTCGTGCACCTCGAACCGAACGCCCTCTTCGAGCGCGTGCTCCGGGCGCAGATGGTGTTCATCGAGGAGAACACGGCCTTCGACGCCGTGCACCGGGCGGTGCAGCAACACTGTCCGACGATCCACGAGTCGCTCAACCAGGCCCTCGTGGGACATGTCTCGCAGTTCCTCGCCCTTCGCTATCCACGGATGCCGGAGCACCAGCGTCTCGCCGCGGCGATGGCCTCCGTGGCGACGGTGCATGCGATCATCGATCTCGCTGCGCTGCTCCCCACCGCGATGCGCGAGCCGGTGATCCGTGAGGCGCACGCGATGTTGGTGGCACGGTACAGCGAGGCGGATGCGCGGTACGGGGTCGGCGCCACCGGCGGCGGCAGCGGGGCGTGATGGCTCGTTCGCTCAGGCTGGCTTGCCTCATCATCCTCGCCACCGGATGCGCCGGCGCGACGAATCCACCCGACGAGACGCCTGCCCTGCAACCGTATCGCGCGGGCCTCACCGACGACTCACTGATCGCCGGCGTGCGCCGACGCTTCCGCGTCTATGTCCCGACCGCCGCGATCCCGACGCCCAAGGCGATCGTGCTCGTCCTCCATGGCGGTGGGGGCGAAGGACTCGACGTCAGCAATCTCGGCGGGCATCCCCTCTCCGTCTTCCGGACCGTCGCGGACCGCGAAGGATTCTTGGTCGTGTATCCCGAGGGGCTCCCTGCGCTGGATGGTCGGCTCGGTTGGACCGATTGTCGGGCGGACAACCTGCAATCGAGCGGCGCCGATGATGTCGGATTCCTCTCTTCGCTGATCGCTCAACTCCGTCAACGCTATACGATGCCGACCGCGAAGGTCTTCATGACGGGGGGCTCGAATGGTGGACAGATGACCCTCGCCTTCGCCGCGCGCGCCGCCGATCAGGTCGCCGCGATCGCTCCCGGGTCCGCCAACCTCCCCGAGACCGCGCTCGCCGGCGGCTGTTCGAGCGGCCCGTCACGTCCCCTCCCCGTGCTGCTGACCCATGGGAGCGAGGATCCTGCGATGCCCTACCCTGGTGGTTGCGTCGCCAACCTCGGTGGGGCGTGCAACCGCGGACGGGTGATCGGTGCGGAGGCCACGCGATGGTGGCAGCTCGTCGGTGCGGGCCATACGGCGCCGAGCCGCACGGTGCTGATTCCCGCCGCGCCGTCACGCGGCACACAGAACCGCGATGTCGAGTTCGCCGAGGTGGTCTGGGCCTTCTTCAAGAGCCGACTGCCGGACTGAACCGAACGGGCGATTACATTCCGCCCGATGCTCGACACCCTGACCCCAATCCTCCTCGGCGCCCTCCTTGGCCTGCGCCACGCCACCGACGCCGACCACGTGGTCGCAGTGACGACGATCGTCGCGCGCCAGCGCTCCTGGCTGCAGGCGGCGCGGATCGGTGCGGTCTGGGGCATCGGACACTCGGTCACCCTGTTCCTCCTCGGCGGAGCAATCATCGGGTTCCGGCTGGTGATCCCGCCCCGCATCGGACTCGGCCTCGAGTTCGCGGTAGCGTTGATGCTCATCGGCCTCGGGTATGCGAACCTCCGGCAGCGCGATGAGCCCAGCGCGCCGTCACTCCATCGCCCCTTCTGGATCGGGGTGGTGCATGGACTCGCCGGCTCGGCGGCAGTGGCGCTCCTCGTGCTCTCGACGATCCGAGCGCCGCTCGAGGCGGCCGTGTACCTGTTGATGTTCGGCTTCGGGACGATCGTCGGGATGATGCTCGTGACCCTCCTCCTCGCCGCACCGACGGTCTACGCCGGCGCCCGCGTGGCGCGGATGCAGGGGAGCGTGCGTCTCGCCGCTGGCGCGCTGAGCATCGTCTTCGGCCTGCTCCTCGCTCGCGAGCTGATCGTCGATGGCGGCCTCTTCTCCGCCGTCCCGAGCTGGGATCCGCACTGAGCGTGCCGCGCGGGACCGGTCGTGCCAAGCGCGTGGCACCGCGCACGCCACGCCTCGATCAGGACGCACTCCACACCTTCGGCATGAAGCTCCGCGCGTGGTATCGTCGCCACGCGCGCGATCTGCCGTGGCGCAGGACCCGTGACCCGTATCGCATCCTCGTCTCGGAGCTGATGCTCCAGCAGACGCAGGTCTCGCGCGTCATCGACTTCTATCATCGTTTCCTCGATCGCTTCCCTTCGGTCGAGGCACTCGCGAAGGCGCGAGAATCACAGGTCGTCGCGCAGTGGGAGGGGTTGGGCTACTACGCCCGCGCGCGGAACCTGCACAAGGTCTCGCGCGCCGTGGTGCGCGAGGGATTTCCGTCCGAGGCCGACCAGCTCCGACAGCTCCCTGGGATCGGCCCCTACACCGCGGGTGCCGTGGCGACCTTCGCCTTCGAGCGGCGGGAGCCGC
>JAJTFH010000046.1 GCA_021298395.1 Gemmatimonadota bacterium
CGCGCGACGAGGTCCGCACCGACCAAGAGGGAGCGGAAGAAGAAGGTGTGATCGACCGCCACACCCGCCTCCCAGCGCGCAGCCTCCGACGAACCTGGATCGTTCACCGGGAGATCGTTGCCGAGGCCCATGGTCGCATTGAGGTGCACACGCCCCCAGCCGAGGGTGCGGGTCGCGAGCCCGCGCACCGAGGTGAGGGTGCGGGAGGGCGCCATCCCGCCCACGGGGAGATGCGCCCCCGCGCCGAGGGCGAGGGCCGGCCACCGTGTGGTCTCGGCGTTCAGCTGATGGAGGAGTTCGAGCTCCACCCCGCCGAGCCCGATGGTCGGTGTGGTGCCGACCCCTTCGTCCGTGCGGAGCATCGGGAGGGCGAGTTCGATCTGCGTCCGCGGGAGCACCCCCCACGCGAACTCCGGGGCGACCGCGAGGTGCGAGGCGCCGCGGCGTACACGCTCCCAGGTGAAGGGGGCCGCCTGCAGCTCGAAGGCACGCCGTTCGACGACGAGGGCGTCCTCGACGCGGAGCGGACGCCCGCGATCGGTGTTGTAGAAGTCGGTCTGGGCGGCGAGGGCCGCCGGGCACAGGGCGACGGCGCCGAGGAGCGATCGGGTGACCCAGCGCGCCGCGCGCACCGAGAGGTATCGTGTCATGAGAATCATCCGGAGGGGCCACGATGGGGCACCGCGCCTGATGCGCGATGACCTCGTGACGTCAGATCGTGCGAGGCGGCACAGACGTGCCGCTGGACGACTCAGCCGCGCGGAGGGGGCGGCTCGATCGTGAGCGACGGTGCGTCAGGCGCACCGGCGAGTGTGATCCGTGGTGCGGCGGCGGGGATCGATGGCACGGGGCGCACCAGGGCCACTTGGGGGAGCGCGATCATCGCGCAGCTCGCCCAATCGTCACAGGGCATCGGAAGCGATGTGGGGAGATCCTGTGCCGGTGCCTCGGGTTCGACCGCCACGGCCATCTCATGACCGGCATGCGCCGAATGATCGACGGCCTCGGTCGTCGAGGCCGGCGCCTCGTGAGCTACGTGCGCCTCATGTGCCGTGTGAGCCTCCGGCGCCATATCGCACGCCACGGTCGACCGTAGTGGTGCCACGAGGAGCGCGACCACGGCGAGGAGGGTGCCGAGCGGATGCAGGCGACGACGTACCATAGATGACCCGGGTGGGGCTCGAACCCACGACCTACGGCTTAAAAGGCCGCTGCTCTACCGGCTGAGCTACCGGGTCGGATTGCCCCGCGGGCGATCCTCATGAAAGATAATGGGTCGCCACCGCCCTCTCACGCCTCCGCCGATGCCCCTCCCCCTGCGCCGCTGCGCCCTCCTCCTCCTGTCCGCCCTCCCCGCGACGGCCAGCGCCCAACCCCCCGCCGAGGCCATCTGGTACATCCGGAACGACTCGGCCGGGATCCAGAGCTTCGCCGTCAACGCGTCGCGCATCACGATCATCGCCCCACAGGCGCATAGCATCGACAGCAGCGGGACCATCCGCGGGGGGATCGACCCGCGCATCCTCGCCATCGCCAAGCAGCACGGGGTGCGGCTCATGCCCCTCGTGATGAACCCCGGCTTCGATCTCGGGATCCTGCACCACATCGTCACCGACCGCACCGCGCGCACCGCCTCGGCGCGCAGCATGGCGGCGCTCTGCCGCGAACTCATGGCGGACGGGATCCAGCTCGACCTCGAGAACCTGCACGTCAGCGATCGCGATGCCTTCACCGCCTTCGCGCGCGAGGCCGCCGACTCGGTGCACGCCGCCGGCTGCCGGCTCTCGGCCGCCGTGGTGCCGCGCCCCGACGATGTGCGGGGGGCGCTCCCCTACCACCACTACATGTCGGATTACTGGCGCGCGGTCTACGACTACAAGGCGCTCGCCGACGCCCTCGACTTCCTCTCGTACATGACGTACGCGCAGCACACCGGGGGCACCACGCCAGGGCCCGTCGCGGGCTATCCCTGGATGGAGGCCTCGCTCCGCTACGTGCTCGCGCAAGGCGTCCCCCCCGAGAAGCTCTCACTCGGGATCCCCGCCTACTCGGATTACTGGTTCACCGACTACGACGAGCGGACGGGCTCCCGATCGCGTGGCGTCGACATCGACTATCCCACCGTGATGGGGATCATGCGCGCCGCCGGTGGGGTGCCCCGCTGGGATCCGGTGCAGCGGGCGCTCGTCGGGATGTGGGAGCGCCACGGGGTATACGAACATGCATGGATCGAGGACGCCCGCGCCTTCAAGGAGAAGCTGCAGTTGGTGCGCCGCCACAAGCTCCGTGGCTACTCGGTCTGGCTGATCGGGAGCGAGGATCCCGCGACGTGGGCGATCGTGGGGCCGGTGGCGCGGTGAATGTGTACCGATTGCGTTACGACCAGCGAGGGACGCATCCCCCGCGCGCGCACACATTAAGATTTCGGCGATGACGGCTTTCCAGATCCTCGTCCTCTGCACTGGGAACTCCGCCCGGAGCCAGGTCGCCGAAGCGCTCATCGCCACCCTCGGCGCGCAGCGCACCGCCGGCCGCGTGACCGCGGCGAGCGCGGGCTCCCACCCCGCCGCACGGGTGAACCCCGGCGCCATCGCGGTCCTCGCTTCCCATGGGATCACGTGGGGCGACCGCATCCCGAAACAGATCGACGCCATCAGCGACCAACCCTTCGATCTCGTGATCACCGTCTGCGACAACGCGCGTGACGCCTGCCCGATCCTGCCGGGGGCACGCGCGACGGTGCACTGGGGCCTCCCCGACCCCGCCGATGCCTCGGAGCCGGAGCAGCTCCGCACCGCCTTCGCGGCGACCTACGAGGCCCTGCACGCACGCATCGAGGCCCTCCTCGCCCTCCCGCTCGAGACCCTCTCGCCGTCCGAGCTCTCGGCTCGCGCGGCGCAGATCCATCGGTCCCACCCCCTGCCGACCTTCGGATGACCACCGTCACCCCTGCGAGCGACGCCCCGGTGCTCGCCCGCCTCTCCGCGCTCGATCGCTGGCTCCCGCTCTGGATCGTCCTCGCGATGGCGCTCGGCCTCCTCCTCGGGCGCACCTTCCCCGACCTCGGCGCGCGCCTCGACGCGATGCAGGTGGCCGGCGTCTCGGCGCCGATCGCGATCGGGCTCCTCTGGATGATGTATCCCGTGCTCGCGAAGGTCCGCTATGAGGCGATCGGCGCGAGCACCGCCGACCCCCGCGTCCTCACCACCTCGCTCGTACTCAACTGGGTGGTGGGGCCCCTCCTGATGTTCGGACTCGCCTGGCTCTTCCTCCCCGATCTCCCCGCCTATCGCGACGGACTGATCCTGATCGGGCTCGCGCGCTGCATCGCGATGGTCCTCGTCTGGAACACACTGGCCTGTGGCTCCGGCGAGCTCGCCGCGGTACTCGTCGCCCTCAATTCCGTCTTCCAGATCCTGACCTACTCGTTGCTCGGATGGCTCTTCCTCACCGCCCTCCCCGCCTGGCTCGGACTTCCTGGCACGACGGTCGTCGTCTCGATGCGCGCGATCGCGGAGAGCGTCGCGATCTTCCTCGGGATCCCCCTCCTCGCCGGATATCTCACGCGTCGGATCCTCTTGGCGCGTCGCGGAACCGCCTGGTACGAGTCGGTCTTCCTCCCACGCATCGGGCCCACGGCGCTCCTCGGACTGCTCTACACCATCGTGCTGATGTTCGCGATGCAGGGGGATCGGATCCTCGCCCTCCCGCTCGACGTCGCACGGATCGCGCTCCCCCTCCTCGTCTACTTCATCGTGATGTTCGGGGCGTCGTTCTGGCTCTCGGCCCGCCTCGGCTTCTCGTACGAGACGACCGCCGCGCTCAGCTTCACCGCGGCGGGGAACAACTTCGAATTGGCGATCGCCGTCGCGGTCGCGACCTTCGGGCTCGCATCTGGGCAGGCGCTCGCGGCGGTGGTCGGCCCGCTGATCGAGGTCCCGGCCCTCGTCGCCCTCGTCTATCTCTCGCTCTGGGGGCGCCGCCGCTGGTTCGGCACCGGGGCCTGACGAGCGCGCCAGGCCAGATCGGAGGCATCACGCCTCTCAGGGCCCGAGGAAGAGTGGGGCCCCCGGTCCCGTGGGCCATCCGGCCCAGACCCAGACCACGAGGAGCGTGGTCCACCAGAGCGTGTTCGCCAGCGTGTAGGGGAGCATCAGCGCCGTGAGCGACCCGACCCCCGCGGTGGGGTGATAGCGGCGCAGGAACATCAGCACGAGGGGGAAGTTCGAGGCGAGCGGGGTGATGATGTTCGTCAGACTGTCCCCCACGCGATACGCGGTCTGCGTGAGCTCGGGCGCGTAGCCCACGAGCATCAGCATCGGCACGAGCACCGGCGCGAGGATCGCCCACTTCGCCGCTGCCGACCCGAGCACCAGATCCAACATCGCGGTGACGAGCACCAAGGCGACCAGCAGCGGGATCGGACCGAGATCGAGGGCCCGCAGGACCACGGCCCCGTGCACCCCCGCGACGACGGCGAGGTTGGACCAGGACAGCACCGCAATGAATTGCGCGATGAAGAAGACGATGACGAGATAACCCGCGACCCCCTCCATCCCACGCTGCATCGCGCCGTACAGATCGGCATCACGTCGGATCGTCCCCACCGTCACGCCATACACCACACCGGGGACCGTCCCGAAGAGCACGAGGAGCGCCACCAGCCCTCGGACCAGGACCGACCCGAGGATCCCCGGCTGGTCGGGGTCGCGAAGGACCCCATCCGCCGGCACGATCCCCCACGCCACGATGGCGCCGAGCAGGACCACCACCGCGAGCGCCCGCCGGAGGCCACGGCGCTCGAGGTCATCGAGGGGGATCGCCGAGGTCGCGACGACCGTCCCTCGGTAGACCCCGAGACGCGGCTCGACCACGCGTTCGGTGACCACCGTCCCGATGACGGTCACGAAGCCCACCGAGACCGCGAGGAACCAGTAGCTCGCGGTGGGGGCCACCAGGTAGCGCGCGTCGACGAGGCGTGCCGCCTCCTGCGTGATCCCCGCCATCACCAGATCGGTCGGCGAGAGGAGCAGATTGGCGGCGAAGCCGCCGGAGACGCCGGCGAACGCCGCAGCGAGCCCCGCCACCGGATGGCGTCCCGCGCCGTGGAAGGTCGCCGCGGCCAGCGGCAACAACAGGACGTATCCGACATCCCCCGCGGTGTGCGCATTGGCCCCGACGAAGACCACGGCCAGGGTGAGGAAACGGGCCGGCGTCCGGTGCACGCACCAGCGGACCACGGCGCCGAGCCACCCGGACTGCTCGGCGACCGCGAGTCCGAGGAGCGAGACGAGGACGGGACCGAGGGGGGCGAATCCCATGAAGTTCGAGACGAGCGAGAGCGCGAACCGGCGGAGCCCCGCGGCGGAGAGCAGGTTCGTGACGGCGATGACCTCCCCGGTGCCCGGGTGGGTCACATGGACCCCAGCGGCGGCAGCGACCGCCGAGAGGACGAGCACGACCACCGAGAGGGTGACGAAGAGGGTCGCGGGATGCGGGATCAGATTCCCGACGCGCTCGACGCCGTCCAAGAAGCGTCGCAGGGGAGCGCGGGGCGCCGTCATACGCCTCCCCACTCGCGCATCGCGGCCACCAACGCCGTGCAGTCATCCCGCAGCGGGGCGAATCCCGCGTGCGGCTCGCAGGTCGCCTCGTCCATGTAGCGGGCCCGGTTGATCTCGATCTGCACGCTGTGGACCCCCGCGGCGGGGCGGCCGAAGGTGCGGACGAGGTCGCCCCCCTGATATGGGGTGTTCACCTGGGTCCGATATCCGCGCCCGGCGAACCAGGAGGCGATGCGTTCGGTCAACGCAGGATCGGCCGTGGTCCCCTCTCGGTCGCTGACGACGATGTCGGGACGCTCCGACCCCACATCGACATTCATCGCATTCCCGCGCGATTTCATGGAGTGGACGTTGAGATGCCGCACGACGCCGTGCACCTCGCGCAGCGAGGCGATCGTCTCCGCCACCGCCGAGCGATAGGGGCGATACCAGGTCGCGATCCGAGCGCGCACCGCGGCGGCTCGGAGCGGGGCATCGTACATCGGGACGCCGGGGAGGGCATCGCGCCGAATGAGCCCCATGCCGCGCCGGGAGTAATCGGTGGGTGCCAAGGTGCCCTCCCACGCATCGGCGAGCAGCGCCGGATCGAGATCGGACGCCGCTCGGTTCACGTCGATGTAGCACCGGGGGAAGGTCGCCGCGAGGAGGGTCGCCCCCACCGAGGACGCCCCGCCCCACAACCCCTCGACGTGCGCATCCCAGGTGCTTCGAAGCGCCTCGATCGGCGCACACGGATGGAAATCACCCGGGAACCCAAACCCACTGTGCGGGGAATCGATCACGACACCGGACCCCGGTCCGGAGGGGTCCCACCGCATCAGGGGAACGGTCGGCGCCAGCGGGGGCGTCACCCGCGTGCTCGCGACTCGTAGCGCCAGAGCGCCGCCGCGACGAGCGCGAGCACCCCGCCACCGGCGAGCGCCACCCGATCGGGGCCCAACAGGACGAACCCGACGAGGAAGAGGCTCGACACGAGCAAGGTGAAGACTCCCACCCGCGCGCCGACGGCAGCGAACTCCCCGAAGGTGATACGGATCCCCTGCTTCTCCGCCATCCCGAGCGTGGTCACGTTCGCCGATGCGCCGATCGGCGTGCCATTCCCGCCCAGGCAGGCGCCGAGGGAGAGCGCCCACCAGAGGACGGTCGCATCCCCGGGGAGGGCGAGGGTGAGCACCTTGATGATCGGGATGCTCACCGCGACGAAGGGGATGTTGTCCATCAACGCCGAGAGGATCGCCGCGACCCAGGCCACGAGGAGCGCGGCGAAGATCAACGTCCCTGCCTCGCTGAGCCCGAAGGCGTCGCGCCCCGTGAGGATCCCGCGCTGGAGGAGCGAGGCGAGGGTGTCGATCAGCCCCGTCGCCACGGCGGCGCCGACGAGGATGAAGAGGAAGGCGAAGAAGACGAGGGTGGGCCACTCGATCTCGCGCTCGATGATGTGCAGGATCCCATGGCGCCGCTCCTCGTGCGTGGGGTGCGCGGTCCGCAGATAGAGCACATCCTGCACGAGGAGCGCCGCCGTCGCGCCGATCACCGCGGGCACGGCCGCCGGCATATGGGTGATCCCGTGCGTGACGAACCCCACGAGGACGAACAGGCTGATCCCACCCAACCAACGGAGCAAGGCGGGATCGGTGATGCGCGGGCCATACCCCGGCTCATCTGCCGCCGCGGGGAGATCCGCCCGCGTCCCCATCGCGGCGCGCAACCGGCGCGCCCCCCACCAGTGCAACCCGCACATCATGATGAGCACGGGGATGGTGAGCTCCTCGAGGAACTGCAGGAAGGTGAGCCCCGCCCCCGACCCGATCATGATGTTCGGCGGATCGCCGATCAGCGTCGCCGTCCCGCCGATGTTGGCCGCCATGATCATCGGGAGGATCACCAGGAGCGGCGGTGCGCCGACGCGCTGCGAGGCGGCGAGGACGACCGGGGTCACGAAGATCACCGTCGTCACATTGTCGAGGAAGGCGGAGGCGATCGCAGTGAACCACCAGAGGACGACCATCGCCCGCGCTGGGCGTCCCCCGAAGCGCTCGAGGATCCGCTCGACCGCCCACCCGAAGACCCCCGTCTCCTTGAGCACGCCGACCAAGGCCATCATCGCCGCGAGGAGGAGCAGCACGTTCACGTCGAGCGCCTGCGCGGTGGCCTCGAAGGTGAGGAGCCGATACGGGGTGGCGTAGGTGATCCCCCACATCAGGGCGACCGCCCCCATCACCACGAGGACGCGATGCGCCTTCTCGAGCGCCAGCGCGACGAACATCGCGACGAGGAGCCCGCCGACGAGGGTCTGCGAGATCGGATCGGTGGTGCTCGCGAGCGCGACGTCAGGAGAGATCACGAGGGAGTGCCGGAAGGGAGACGGTGCTGCGGTCGACCCCCGAAAGGTGGGGGGGCAGGGGTCAGAGCTCCAGCTGTCCCCCCAGCGCCGTCCGACAGAAGGCGACCCGATGGTGCGCGGTGAGTCCCCGTTCGCGCAGCCCGCTGATGTGCGCGGGGGTGCCGTACCCGGCATTGGACTCCCAGCCATACCCCGGATGTCGCGCCGCCAACCGTTGCATCAACCGGTCGCGCACCACCTTCGCCACGATGCTCGCGCACCCGATGCTGTAGCAGGTCGCGTCTCCCCCGACGACCGCATGGTGCGGGACCCCCAGCGTCTTGATCGGCTTCCCGTCCACGAGCACCTCATCAGGCGCCACGGCGAGCCGTGCGATCGCCCGCACCATCGCGCGCGCGGTCGCCTGGTAGATGTTCCACCGGGCGATCTCCCCCACCGACGCGGCCGCCAGCGCCACCGCCACCGCCTCGGCCCGGATCTGCGCCGCGAGCCGTTCGCGCTCAGCCGCCTTGAGCTGCTTGGAATCGGTCACCCCGGCGATCGCTCGCCGATCGGCGGGCATGATCACCGCACAAACGACGACGGGGCCCGCCAGGGGGCCCCGTCCGACTTCATCGACACCAGCGATGTGCGAGGCACCCGCGGTGCGGAGCGAACGCTCGAGCGCGCTCCACCCGCCGGCCATGCCGGGTCAGGCCTCGGCGGCCGTCCCCGTCGCCGGGACCTGCACACGGGCATCGGGGAGTGGAGCGGGAAGATGCGCTCGACACCGACGCCGTTCGAGATCTTGCGGACGGTGAAGGAGGCCCCGACGCCGTTCCCGCGACGGGCGATGCAGACGCCCTCGAAGGCCTGCAGACGCTCCTTCTCCCCTTCCTTCACGCGGACGTTCACGCGGAGCGTGTCGCCGGCGCGGAACGCGGGGACGGTCTTCAGATAATCCTTCTCGGTCTCGGTGAACGCGTGCATGTGGGACTCCGGGCGCCAAAGCAGCCCGCTGAGGTGACAGTGCTGAGCCTTCTAAGATACGGCGCTTGATGGGGTTGCGCAACCTCGCCTGGGACGCGGGAGGAAGGGTCAGGGGACAGGGCTTACCCCCGCTCCCGGGTCCGCCGGACCCCCTCCTCCTCCCGCCACTTCTCTATCGCGGCGTGGTTCCCGCTCAAGAGGACCTCCGGGACCCCGAACCCCCGGTACTCTGCCGGCCTCGTATAGGAGGGGGCGGAGATCCCGCGGCCATAGAACGAGTCCGTCCGGGCGCTCTCGATGTCGCTCATCGCCCCGGGGAGGAGTCGGACCACGGCATCGACGATCGCCAGCGCCGCCGGCTCCCCCCCGCTCAGGACGAAGTCTCCGAGCGAGATCTCCTCGGTGGCCAGATGATCGGCCACCCGCTGATCGACGTCCTTGTAATGCCCACAGAGCAGGGTCAGCTCGGTTCCCGCCGCGAAGCGCTCGGCATCCGCATGCTGGAAGACCTTCCCGCGCGGCGAGAGGAGGACGATCGGGGCCGTGGCCCCCACCGACTCCACCGCTTCGAAGAACGGCGCCGGCTTCATGACCATCCCCGGCCCACCACCGAACGGCGCGTCATCGACGGTGCGATGCTTGTCGTGTGCGAAGTCGCGCAGGTCGATGCAGCGGTAGGTCACCACCCCCGCCTCCGCCGCCCGCTTGGGGATGCTCAACCCCAGCGGCCCCGCGAAGAAGTCAGGGAAGATCGAGATCAGGTTGATCGTGAGCATCAGAGCTCCAGCAACCCGTCGGGGAGCCGCACCCTGAGGCGCCGCCCCTCGCGATCCACCTCGTCGACGAACTCCTCGACGAAGGGGACCGCATGCGTCCCCTGCACGCCGCGGAACTCGAGGAGCAACCCCTGCGGAAGTTCGAAGACCTCGGTCACCTCGCCGACCTCGGCGCCGCTCACCGCGTCGATGAGCGTCATCCCGATGAGCTCATGCGCGAAGACCTCGCCCTCCTCGGGCTCGGAGAGCTCCTCCACCGGGACGAGCAGGAACCGTCCGTTCCACTTCTCGGCCTCGGTGCGGTCGGCGATCTCCGCGACGGTGAGGAGCCAGCCGTCGTGGACCGGACGGAGCTTCGTCACATGGAGCTCGCGCGGCTGACGCGTGCGCGGGTCGAGCCAGAGCGCCCCGTCCGGTGTCCCCTGAAAAAGCCGACGGCCGGAGGCGAGGATCGCCTCCGGCTCGTCGGTCAACGCCTCGATCGCGACCTCTCCCCGCACGCCATGCGGCCGGCGGACCCGCGCGACACTCGCGCAGTCGGGGAGCGTCACGACGTCACTCCTTCACCGGCACCGCCGACGCGGTGAGCTTCGACGCGAGACGCGCCTCATGACGCGCCTTGAGCACCCCCGCCTTGCGGAGGAGCGAGCGGACGGTGTCCGAGGGCTGCGCGCCGTTGTCGAGCCAGTAGTTGGCGCGATCGGTCTTGAGCTGGAGCGCCTGCTCACCCGAGCGGGGGGCGTACTGCCCGAGGATCTCGATGAACTTGCCGTCACGGGGCGACCGGCTGTCGGCGACGATGATACGGTAGGTCGGCGACTTGGTGCGGCCCTGACGACGGAGACGGATACGAACGGCCATGCGATGATCCTCCAGGATCGGGTGGTGTGGTCCTGCGCCGAGCTCATCGCGCACCCGGAACTCCCGGGCCGCACTCGGGTCCTGCCACGGCAGGCTAGCGTCGCGCGCCAGCCATCCGCTTCATCATCTTCTGCATCTCGCGGAACTGCTCCAGCAGGCGATTCACCTCGCTCACCGGACGCCCCGCGCCCTTCGCGACCCGCGCGCGGCGCGAGCCGTTGAGCAGCGAGGGATCCCGCCGCTCCGCCATCGTCATCGAGAGGACGATCGCCTCGGCGTGCTTGATCCGCCGTGGGTCGGCCTGACTCGCCTGCTGCACCATCTTGCTGTTCACACCGGGGATCATCCGCAGGATGTTCTGCATCGACCCCAGCTTCTGCATCTGCTTCATCGCGCCAAGGAAGTCCTGCAGGTCCATCCCCTCCTTGCGCACCTTCTTCTCGAGTCGCTTGGCCTCGTCGGCATCGAACGTGGCCTGCGCCTTCTCCACCAGCGTGAGGACGTCGCCCTGCTGCAGGATCCGCCCCGCCATCCGGTCGGGATGGAACTCCTCGAGCGCGTCGGGCTTCTCCCCCACGCCGATGTACTTGATCGGCTTCTTGGTGACCCCGTAGATCGAGAGCGCCGCACCACCGCGCGCGTCGCCGTCCATCTTGGTGAGGACCACGCCGGTGACGCCCAACGCGTCGTTGAACCCCTGCGCGATCTTCACCGCATCCTGCCCCGTCATCCCATCGGCGACGAGGAGGATCTCATCGGGCTGCACCGCCTCCTTCACGCGGCGCAGCTCGTCCATCATCGACTCGTCGATCTGCAGGCGGCCCGCGGTGTCGATGATGACCACGCGATCCCGCTCCTTCCGCGCCTCCTCCACGCCGGCCCGCGCGATGCGGACGACATCGGTGGTGGAACGATCGGCGTAGACCGGGACCTCGAGGTCGCGCCCCAAGGTCTCGAGCTGATCGATCGCCGCCGGGCGATAGACGTCCGCCGCCACGAGGCGCGTCGGCCGTCCCTCCCCCTTCAACCGCCGCGCCAGCTTGGCCGCGGTGGTCGTCTTCCCTGACCCCTGTAGCCCGACCATCAGGACGACAGTCGGCGGAAGGGTCGACATGCGGAGCCCTTCCTTCCGCTCGCCGAGCATCAGGGTGAGCTCGTCGTAGACGATCTTCACCAGCTGCTGCGCCGGCTGGATGCTCTTGAGCTGTGCGACCCCGACGGCGCGTTGCTCGACCCGCTCGAGGAACTCACGCGTGAGTTGGAAGCTGACGTCGGCCTCGAGGAGGACTCGGCGCACCTCGCGGAGCCCTTCCTTGATGTCGGCTTCGGTCAGGACGCCGCGCCCCCGCAACTTGGCGAAGGTGGCTTCCAGCTTCTCGGACAGCTCTTGGAACATAGAGCCTTGAAACATAGGGACTTGGGGGGTCTGGGCCAAGGGACGGGACCGGGATCTTGCCCCGCGGGAACCCCTCGCCCGGACCCCGCCCACGGGAGGGGCCGCGCGCCATACATTTGGACCGTGCCCGACGCCCCGTCCGCGCCCCAGGACACCCTCCCCCTCCTCGCGCTCCGGTCGACCCTGGTCTTCCCGCGCGGGCGGATCGCCGTCCAGGTCGCCAGCGACGACAATCAGGCGCTCCTCGCGGCGCACCCCGAGGAGGGGGCCCTCGTCTGCTGCGTCCTGACCCAGGAGGAGGGGCCGGGGGGCGAGGTCCGCGCGGTCGGCCGGGTGGGCGTCGTGGCGCGGCTGACTGATCGCCGCGCTCCGATCGACGGGCTCCATCAGGTGACCCTCGAAGGGCTGATGCGCGTGACGCTCGCCGGGGTGCGACGCGAGGCGGGTGCGCGCTTCGCGACCGCGACCTTCCGTCCGGTCGAGGAGCCGCTCGCCGATCAGGCGGCGGCGCAGGCCCTGATGCATCGGATCGCGCTCGCCGCCGATGCCCGCGCCGAACGCGACGAGAACTTCCCCGCCGAGCTCCCTGGGCTGCTCCGGCGCGAGGTGAAGCGCCCCGGGCGATTCGCCGACCTCGCCGCGGCGCGTGGGGCGCTCCGCGCCACCGAGAAGGACGAGGCGCTCCAGCGGCTGGATGTGGTCTGGCGACTCGAATACCTCGCCGAGCGCTACGAGCGCGAGGAAGCGCGTGCCACGGTGCAGGAGGAGGTGCGCCAGGAGACGGAGCGTCGGATCGATCGCCATCACCGCGAGTTCTTCCTGCGCCAGCAGCTGCAGGCGATCAAGGCGGAGCTCGGTGAGGCCGAGGTCGGCGATCGCGACATCACGGAGTTGCTCCGCCGCATCAAGGAGGCCGCGCTCCCCGATTCAGTCGCGACCGAGGCGCGGCGCGAGCTCGACCGCCTGCGCGCGCTCTCCTCGGCGTCGAGCGAGCATCAGGTGCTGCGCAACTATCTCGAGTGGGTGCTCGCGCTCCCCTGGCAGCGTCGCGCCGGCGCCGATGCGATCACGCTCGAGCGGGTGGAGTCGGCGCTCGACGGGCGCCATTACGGCCTCCGCGAGGTGAAGGACCGGATCCTCGAGTACCTCGCGGTGCGCCAACTGCGCGGCGATGGGGGCCGCGACCCCGGTGCGCCGATCCTCTGCTTCGTCGGCCCGCCCGGCACCGGGAAGACCTCGCTCGGCGAGGCGATC
The DNA here is from genome assembly GCA_021298395.1 of Gemmatimonadota bacterium. Lineage (GTDB taxonomy): Bacteria > Gemmatimonadota > Gemmatimonadetes > Gemmatimonadales > Gemmatimonadaceae > Pseudogemmatithrix. The sequence goes on from JAJTFH010000046.1 coordinate 13,165, forward strand.
GCCGAGAGCCTCGGGCGGGCCTTCTATCGGATCTCCGTCGGCGGCGTGCGCGACGAGGCCGAGATCCGCGGACATCGGCGCACGTACGTGGGCTCGCTCCCGGGGCTCCTGATCCAGGCGATGCGCCGCGTACAGGTGAGCGATCCCGTGCTCATGATCGACGAGATCGACAAGATGGCCGGCGGCGGGGCCGGCGGGGATCCGACCGCCGCGATGCTCGAGGTCTTGGACCCCGCGCAGAACGCGACCTTCACCGATCACTATCTCAATCTCCCGTTCGATCTCTCGAGCGCGCTCTTCATCTGCACCGCGAACAACCTCTTCGACATCCCGCACGCGCTGCGCGACCGTCTCGAGGTGATCCGCATCGCCGGCTACACGGTGGAGGAGAAGGTCGAGATCGCCTGGCGCTATCTCCTCCCGCGTCTCTTCGACTCGCACGGGATCACCGATCGCGACCTGCAGTTCACCGACGAGGTGCTCTCGCTCATCGCCGACCGCTACGCGCGCGAGGCCGGGCTCCGCACCTTCGAGCGACAGCTCGCCGCGCTGATGCGCCGCCGCGCGAAACGGAAGGCCGAGGGCGAAGCGGGCGCCTGGGTGCTCGACGCCGAGCGCGTGGAGGAGGTGCTCGGTCCGCCCCGCTGGGCGCCGGAGGCGGCGGAACAGGAGCCAGAGATCGGCACGGTCACCGGACTCGCCTGGACGGCGAACGGGGGCGAGCTCATGACGATCGAGGCGCTCCGCATGCCGGGGACGGGGAAGCTGATCGTGACCGGGCAGCTCGGCGATGTGATGCGCGAGTCGGTCGATGCCGCGAGTTCGTACGTGCGCTCCCGGGCGCGGCAACTGCGCGTGGCCGACCCCGAGATGCGCGCGAGCGATCTCCATGTGCACTTCCCGGCTGGCTCCGTGCCCAAGGATGGCCCGAGCGCGGGCGTGGCGGTGACGCTCGCGATCGCGAGCGTGATGAGCCGTCGCCCGGTGCGGCGCGATGTCGCGGTGACCGGTGAGGTCACGCTGCGCGGGAAGGTGCTCGAGATCGGCGGCGTGAAGGAGAAGGTCCTCGCGGCGTATCGCGCAGGACTGCGCACCGTGGTCCTGCCCGCGGCG
>JAJTFH010000047.1 GCA_021298395.1 Gemmatimonadota bacterium
ACCACCGCGACGACGTCATGTCCCTCTTCGATGAGCGCACGAAGGGCTGGGGTCGCGAACTCCGGAGTGCCCCAGAAGAGGATGCGCATCTAGAGCCGCTGGTCGTGGTCGTGGGCGCCGTCGGCCACCGTGGTGGCGGGCGCCGCGGGAAGCACGCGGATCTGGTTCGGATACTTCCCCTTCTGTTCGTCCCAGTCGTTCATCGCGCTGCGCCGCTTGAGGAAGCTCAGGTGATCGATGAAGAGCTTTCCGTCGAGATGGTCGATCTCATGCTGCAGGCAGACGCCGAGGAGTTCGGTGCCCGTGATCTCGAAGGGCTTTCCCTCGCGATCGAGCGCGCGGACCGTCACCTGTGCACTCCGCTCCACCCACCCGAAGACATCGGGGATCGAGAGGCACCCTTCTTCCCATTTGATCTTCCCCTCGCGGGCGATGATCTCGGGATTGAAGAGGGTGAGGAGCGTCGTGCCGACCTCCACCACGCAGAGGCGCTCGGTGCGTCCCACCTGCGGTGCCGCGAGCCCCACGCCGTCGGCGGCGCGCATGGTGTCGACCATGTCGTCCGCCAACCGCCGCAGCTCATCCGTCACCGCCGCCACGGGAGTCGTCACCTGGCGGAGGATGGGATGACCGAGGACGGTGAGCGGGAGGACCGCCATCAGGGCTGCGCCTCCGGGCTCCCACCCACCGACGCGATGCGGCCTCGTGTCACGACGAGCTTCGACTCCCCGCTCTTGATCGTGAGGTGGTCACCGAGGCCGGCCTTCTCGCCGAGCTCCTTGATGTGCACCACCTCGCCGACGATCCCGCCGGCGGTGAGGATCTGATCCCCCTTCTTGATGGCGAGGATCGCCGCCTCATGCGCCTTCCGCTGCTTCTGCTGCGGGCGGATCATGAGGAAGTAGAAGATCGCGAAGATGGCGCCGATCTGGAACAGGAAGGGCGCGAGCGCGGCGCCGCCACCGGTGGCCGGGGCGGTCGCCTGCAGGAAGAGCGTGGGGAGGGACATCGGTCGGGTGTGGTGAGGGGGACTGAACCCTCAAATCTATCACCCACGCCGAGTGGGACGGGCCGTCATTCCCCTCAGGGGAACGCGAGGTAGATCCACACGCTCTCGAAGAGGGAACCCCCGGTCCCGGTGCGTGGGGTCGCGACATCCACCACCGTGGCCCCGTGAAAGGCGCCGGCCAGTGCCGGGACGGCGCGGGTCGTCAGACGATGGGTGTTGCCGTACGGAGCCGTCGCCCCATCCACGGCGGTCACCGGTCCGAAGGCGTCGAGCCCGAGCGCCACCCAATTGGCCCGCGCCTGTGCCTCGGGGACCAGCTGATCCTGTTCGTGGATGAAGGCGAACTGCCGGCTGGCCGAGGTCACGTTCGGTCGTCCGAGCCAGGTCGCCGGGGTATTCGCCACCTGACGCCAGTCCGCGGGGGAGGAGAAGTAGACGGCACGGTCCAGCGAGACGAGCTTCGCGAGCACGCCGACATGCCCGCCCCCCTGCGAATGCCCCGCCAGCGTGACGCGGGACCAGTCGACGCTCCCACCGACGAGGAACGGGCCCCATCCCTCGGTCGGGTACTGCGCATGCAAGGTGGTCAGGAGACGCTCGAGCCGACGCACGATCGAGTTCGCGAGTGTGACCTCGAGGCGAGTGCTGAGGTTCACGCCACTGATCACCTCGCGACGGACATCCCAGAAGCACTCGGGATCGGTGTCGTCGGCGCAGAGGCTTCCGACCGCGACGCCGTTCGGATAGCTGAGCCCGATCGCGTGGTAGCCCCGTGCGGCGGCGGTGGTGAGGATCCGCTGCTGCATGGTCGGAATGGCACCGGTCCCCGGGAGGAAGACGAAGAGCTTCGACTTGGGATCGACGGAGGGGCTCGGATTCACCGCCACGTGCGGATCGTTGGCCTGATCGATCGCAGGATCCGTCGATGCGGGAACGATCTGACGCACCACGGAGGTCGGGCGCGTTGGTGGGGTGGTGGGTGCCGCGCCCCCGCTTCCGCCACAGGCCATGAGGGTCGACCAGAGAAGGGCCGACGTCTGGAGCATCGTGATCGGTCTCATCGAATCAACATCGCGTCCCCGTACGAGTAGAACCGATATCGCTCCTGAACCGCCACCTCGTACGCGTGGCGCATCAGATCATACCCCGCCATCGCGGCGACGAGCATGAGCAGGGTGGAGCGGGGGAGATGGAAGTTCGTGATCAGATGGTCGGCCCCACGCACGGGGTTGGGGGGGCGGATGAAGATCGCCGTCTCCCCCGTCGCCGTCCCGTAGCGCCCGTCAGCGCCGACCACCGTCTCCAGGGTGCGGAGCGCCGTCGTCCCCACCGCGCAGACCCTCCCCCCTGCCTCGCGCGTCGCGTTCAGCAGCGACGCCGTCCGCTCGGGGAACTCGTACCACTCGCTGTGCATCTCGTGCTGCGCGGGGTCGTCGACCTCGACCGGCTTGAAGGTCCCCGCCCCCACATGCAACAACACCTCGGCGTGCCGCACCCCCTGCGCCTCGAGCGTGGCCAAGAGCTCCGGGGTGAAGTGGAGCCCCGCCGTCGGCGCCGCCACCGATCCTTCCTGCTTGGCGAAGACGGTCTGATAGCGTTCCACATCGGTCGCCGAGTCGGCGCGCTCGATGTACGGGGGGAGTGGGACGTGCCCGTGCGCGGCGATCGCCGCCGCGGGATCCTCGACCAAGAGCCGCACGATCCGCGTCCCGCGCTCGGTCGCCTCCCCGATCTCGACGGTGAAGTCGGGGGCGATCGTGACTGTCCGCCCCGGCTTCAGCTTGGCGCCGGGCTGCACCATCGCCTCCCAGCGCGTGGCATCGAGCGAGGCCCCCTCCACGGGGCGCAGCAACAACACCTCCGCCGGCGCCCCCGAGGCGCGCGTCCCGAGGAGCCGCGCACGGAAGACGCGCGTGGTGTTGAGCACCAACGCATCGCCCGCGCGGAGATACTCGGGCAGATCACGGAAGATCCGATGGGTGATCGTCCCTGTCGCGCGATCCACCACCATCAACCGACTCTCATCGCGCCGCGCCGCCGGCGTCTGCGCGATCAGCTCGGTGGGAAGCGGAAAATCGTAATCGGAGGTACGAGTACCGTCAGCTCGGCGGGCCATCATCAGGTCGTCGATCGTGCCGCGCGAACGAACACGCGTCGCACCCTCAGAAGAGCTCGGGCTGCGCCCCGCTCGCAGCGCTCGGCGGGGGATACCCCAGATGCCGATACGCCTGCGCCGTGGCCACGCGCCCACGCGGCGTGCGCTGCAGGAAGCCATGCTGCACGAGGAAGGGCTCGTACACCTCCTCGAGCGTGTCGGCCTCCTCGCCGACCGCGGCGGCGATCGTCCCCACGCCGACCGGGCCCCCCTCGAACTTCTCGATGATCGCGCGCAGCAACCGCGTATCCATCTCGTCGAGCCCGAACTCGTCCACGTCGAGCATCGCGAGCGCCTCGCGCGCCACCGCTCGGCTGATATGCCCCCCCGCCTTCACCTCGGCGAAGTCGCGCACGCGCCGCAGCAACCGGTTCGCCACGCGCGGGGTCCCGCGCGCACGCCGTGCTAGCTCGTGGGCCCCCTCGGCGTCGATCGACGACCCCACCACCGTCGCGGTGCGATGGATGATCTCCTCGATCTCCGCCGCCTCGTAGTAGTTGAGTCGCAGTTCGATCCCGAAGCGCGCACGGAGCGGGGCGGTGAGCATCCCGAGCCGCGTCGTCGCCCCGATCAGGGTGAAGCGCTCGATCGGCATCGTGATCGTCTGTGCCTTCGGCCCCTCGGAGAGGCGGATGTCGATCTTCGCATCCTCCATCGCGGGATAGAGGAACTCGTCGATGACCGGCCGGAGCCGATGGATCTCGTCGATGAAGAGGATGTCGCCGGCGCGGAGATTCGTGAGCGTCCCCACCAGATCACCCGGCTTTTCGAGCGCCGGCCCCGACGTGGTGTGCAGGTTCACCCCAAGCTCGCGCGCGATCAGCTCCGCGAGCGTCGTCTTCCCGAGCCCCGGCGGGCCGAAGAGCAGGGTATGATCGAGCGGTTCACGCCGCGCGAGTGCCGCATCGAGATAGATCCGCAGCGCGTCCTTCACCTTCGCCTGTCCGATGAACTCCCCCAGCCGCTGCGGACGGAGCGAGAGCTCGACGACCGACTCCTCGGCGAGCGATTCCGGGGTGGTGATCTCGGGGCGGGACATGCGAGGAATCTACGAGGGCGGGCGAGTGGGGGCTTACCGCCCGAGGGCCGCCAGCGCCCGTCGGATCAGCTCCGCCGTCGACTCGTCCTTGGGCCCCTCCTCCAGCGCCCGGCGCACCGCGCGCTCCGCATCCCCCGGCTGATACCCGAGCGCGACGAGCGCCCGCACCGCATCCGACCCCGGGCCCCCCACCGGCCCGCCGCGCTCGGCGCTGACCCCACCGGCGACCTCGCCCCCCTCGAGCTTGTCCCGCAGCTCGAGCACCAACCGCTCGGCGAGCTTCTTCCCCACGCGCGGGACCTGTGTGAGCGTCGCGAGATCCCCCTCGCGGACCGCGCGGATCAGCCGAGCCCCGGTCAACGTCGAGAGGAGGTTCATCGCGAGCGCCGGCCCCACCCCGGTCGTCCCCATCAACCGCTGGAAGAGTCGACGCTCCTCCGCCGTCGCGAAGCCGTAGAGCGACCAGGCATCCTCGCGGATCACCTGCGCGATGTGCAGCGCCACCTCGCCCCCCGCACGCGGGAGGGTCTCCACCACGGAGAGAGGGACGAGCACCTCGTACCCCACGCCCCCCGTGGTCATCACCTCGATCCGGTCGAGCCCCTGCGCGACCAACGTCCCCTGGATGCGCGAGATCATCGCCCCTTCCTCCCGCCGATGCCGCTCGTGACGGGACGTGCCGCCAACGCGCGCGCCAACGGCGCACGGAGCGCGCAGGTGAGCGCCGCCGCCACCCCGTCGGCGGCGTCGTTCGGTTCTGGGGCACGGGTGAGCCGGAGCAACTTGGTGAGCATGAACTGGACCTGGGTCTTGGTCGCGGCGCCGGTGCCGGCCACCGCCTTCTTGATATCCGCCGGAGGATACTCGTGGATCGGGACGTTCGCCTCGGCTCCCGCCAAGAGGATCACCCCGCGCGTATGGCCGAGCACGATCGTCGTGCGCACGTTCCGCGCATAGAACACCGCCTCCACCGCCATCGCATCGGGACGGTGCCGCGCGAGGAGCTCGCGCACCCCCTCGCTGATCTCACGCAACCGCTCGGGGAGCGGGGTCTCGGCCTTGGTGCGGATCACCCCGCACTCCACCAGCGCCGGGCGCGGATCGGCGCGCACCACGCCATACCCGGTGACGGCGGTGCCCGGATCGATGCCGAGGATCAGCAGGGGTGCCGCCGCATCATCGCCCTCACCCCGCCGACAGCTCCGAGACGTCCATGTCGAAGTTCGCATCGACCTTCTGTACGTCGTCCAGATCCTCGATCGCCTCGAGGAGCTTGATCAGCTGGTCCGCCGTCGCCCCTTCCACGCGCACCGTGTTCGTGGGGATCCACGAGAGGGTCGCATCCTGCGCGATCAGTCCCACCTGCTCAAGCCCCTGCTTCACCGCATGCAGGTCGGCGGGCGCCGTCGTCACCACGAAGTGGTCATCCTCGCGCGCGAGATCCTCGGCCCCCGCCTCGAGCACCGGCTCCATGATCGCGTCCTCGTCGCGCCCGTTCGTGGCGATCGTGATGATCCCCTTGCGATCGAACATGAACGCCACCGAGTTGCTCGTCCCGAGGTTCCCCCCCCCACGCGAGAGCTTGGCACGAATCTCCGCCACCGTGCGCGTCGGGTTGTCGGTGAGCGCCTGAATCATGAGCGCCACACCACCCGGGCCGTACGCCTCGTATAGCACCTCGGTGTAATCGACCCCTTCGAGCTCACCCGTCCCCTTCTTGATGGCGCGCTCGATGTTCTCCTTGGGGCACGACTGCGCCTTGGCGTTCTCGATCGCGGTGCGGAGGCGGGGATTGCCGTCGGGGTCGCCACCGCCTGCCTTGGCGGCGACGGTGATCTCACGCAGCAGCTTCGTGAAGATCGCTCCACGTTTGGCGTCAGCCGCCGCCTTGTAGTGCTTGATCTGCTTCCATTTGCTATGGCCGGCCATCGAACGCCCGGGGAGAGGAGGTGGGTCGTCCGGTTCTCAGCGCCACCGAACGATCAGGCTGCCGCGGAATCCGGAGCGGCTCAGCTCGGTGCCACCGGTGGTGGAGACGACGGAACCCGTGCTGAGCCCGATAGAAGGATACACCGTGAAGGCCTCGAGACCGAGTCGCCGACGCCCATCAGGCGCAGCCACATCAGGCGGATCCCCTACCGGTCAGGGTCGAGCATGTCTTCGAACCGGAGCCACTGCTTGTAGAAATAGAGGTCCAGATAGCCGAGGCTGCCATTGCGGTGCTTTCGCACCAGGAGCTCGGTCGCCCCCTCCACCCCGTGATCGGGGGTGTACATCTCCTCGCGGAAGAGGGCGAGCACCACATCGGCACTCTCCTGGATCGCTCCCATCGCACCGAGGTCTTCGAGCACCGGGCGTGGGTCGGGGCGCGGGGTCCAGTGCGGGAGATGCGAGACTGCCATGATGCACAGGTGATGCGCCAGCGCCAGCGCCTTGAGTTGCCGGATCATCGAGGCGAGTGCGGCATCGGGATCGGGACGCCCTGCGAGCAGGGCCTGGATCGGGTCGACGATGAGCACGTCGATCGGATGCGCGCGGAGCAGGGCCGTGAGTCCCTCGAACCCCTCGGGCGGCATCACGTCGAAGCGCGGCCCCTGGTCGCGCAGGCGGACCGCCACCGCGCCCACCGCCGCGCGCGAGGCATCGTCGAGTCGCCCCTGCCGCAGGTCATCCACCCGTACCCGCCCCTCGATCGCGAGCGCCCGCTCCATCTGGCGCTCCACCGTCATCTCCCCACTCACCACCGCGACCTTGGTCCCCACCTCCGCCATCCGGAGCGCCATCGCGAGGGTCAGCGCTGACTTCCCGCTTCCGATCGCGCCAGCGAGGACCACCAGGTCCCCGGCGCGCACCCCGCCCCCGACCCAGCGATCGAGGCTGGGGAATCCGGTCGCGAAGGCATCGCGAGGCCCCGCCTGGGGCACAGTCTCCTCCGCGGCGAGATCGATGCGCCGCATGACCTGCGAGATCGGGGAGATGTCGGTGGGGCGCACGGAACCTCGGCGGCGACCAACTCTATGGTCGGGAAGGGCGACTGCCAAATCTTACGGGTCGCGCGGGGGCGCGAGCAAGGCGATCGGGGCCCCCCGCAGGGCCTCGATCAATCGCATCACCTCGCGCCGCGCCGTCCGGTCGAGCGGGCTCGCGACCAGATCCAGTAGCGCCACCAGCGACTCGGCCGCCCCCTGTGGGTTCTGTCCCTCGGAACTCGCGATGCACCGCAGCACCGCGGTCCGGGTCTTCGCTGCCAAGGTCACCGAGGCGAGCCACTGGCGCGCCGCCTCCGCCCGTGCCCCCCGCGTTCCGGCCGGGAGCCCCTGATCGGGGCAGAGCCCCGCTGCCAGGCGCGCCGCCATCAACACCCCGAGCAACGTCTCCCGCTCCCCCCCGATCGGGGCCCGCGCCGCCGCCGCGAGCAGCGCTGGACAGGCGAACCGGGATCGTGTCGGCGTGAAGGAGGGGAGGGCGGGCGCCATCTCGCCAAAGTGCGTCGGGAGTGGGGGACGGCGGAAGGGGCGCGTATCTTTGGGGGATGCACGTGTACCGGCGGCTCCTGCGGTTCCTGCGACCGCATGCGTGGCGGCTCGGCGGCAACGTCGTCCTCAATGTCTTGGCGGCCGCCCTCGACGGCATCGCCTTCACCCTGCTGATCCCGTTCCTCAACACCCTCTTCGGGCTCGAGGCGCAGATCGCCTCCGGGATGGGGTGGCTCACCGCGCTCCAACAGGCCCTCATCGGCCCCTTCCTCGATCCCGCCGACCCGATGGGGTCGCTCCGGGCGGTGATCCTCGTGATCCTCACGATGGTCGCCCTCAAGAACCTCGCCCTCTGGGGCGGGGGACAGTTCGGCGCCTCGTTGCAGGAGTACATCACCCGCGACCTCCGGCACGCGGTCTTCTCGCATCTCCAGCGTCTCCCCCTGACCTGGTTCAGCCGCACCCGCACCGGGCAGGTGATCGCGCGCGTCCTCACCGACACCGAACAGACCAAGGCGGTCTTGGCCGAGGTCGCCACGCGCTCGATCCAGAACGTCGCGACGATCCTCGTCACCGTCGTGATCCTCTTCCGGATGTCGCCGCGCCTCACCCTCGTGGCCCTCGTGATCGCCCCCGCCGTGATGGCGGTGCTCCAGCCGCTCCTGCGCAAGTTGCGGAAGGGACATCGGCGCCTGCGGCAGGAGTACGGCGAGATGACGAGCGTGCTGCAGGAGGTCGTGAGCGGGATCCGGCTCGTCAAGTCGCAGGAGGTCGTGAGCGGGATCCGGCTCGTCAAGTCATTCCGCGGTGAGCCCTACGAGGATGCGCGCTTCCTCGGCGCCTCCGCGCACTACTCGCGCGGGATGACCCGCATGCAGCGCCTCGCGCTCCTGGCCGGTCCCCTCACCGAGGTGCTCGGGACGATCATCGCCCTCGGCGTCCTCTGGATCGGCGCGCGCGAGGTACTCCAGACGAAGACCATGGATGGCGGGATCCTCATCACCTTCATGGTGCTGGTGATGCGCCTCCTGCAGCCGATCAAGCAGCTCTCCCAGGCGCCGACCACCGCGCAGCAGTCGCTCGCCGCGGCTGAGCGGCTCTTCGAGGTCCTCGATCAACCCACCGAGACCGCCACCGATCGTGGCACGCGGACGCTCGAGACCGTCCGCGACGGCGTGACCTTCGATGACGTGGCCTTCACCTATGGTGATGCACCGGTGCTGCAGGACATCGCCTTCACCGCACCGCGCGGCTCCGTCGTCGCCCTCGTCGGCGCGAGCGGGGCAGGGAAGAGCACCCTCGTCGATCTCATCCCGCGCTTCATCGAGCCCACCGCGGGGCGGATCACCATTGACGGCGTCGAC
>JAJTFH010000048.1 GCA_021298395.1 Gemmatimonadota bacterium
CGGCGGTGGGGCTCGCCGACCAAGGGGTGAGCGCGGTCGAGCTCCTCGATCGCTCCTTCCTCGAGATCGCCGCGAGCGAGGGGGCGACGCTTCCCGTGGCGCCGTCGCTCGAGGCGGTGTTGCTGATCGAGGTCGAGGGCGTGGACATCGCCGCGGCGCAGGGTGACGCCGAGCGACTCGCCGCCTGGTGTCGCACCGCCGGGGCCACGCAGGTCGTCCTCCCCACGGATGGATCGGCGCGGGAGGCGCTCTGGCAGCTGCGGCACGCCGCGAGCCCGATCCTCGCGCGACTCGCCCCGCGGTGGGAGAGTCTGCAGCTCATCGAGGACGGCTGTGTGCCGCCCGCGCACTTCGCGACCTATGTGCGTGGCGTACGCGCGGTGCTCGCCCGCGCCGGCTGTCGCGGGGTCATCTTCGGGCATGCGGGAGATGCGCACGCCCATGTGAATGTCCTCGCCGACCTCACCGACCCCGACTGGCGCGCGCGGTGCGAGCAGGTCCTGACCGAGGTCACGGCACTCGTGGCGCAGCTCGGCGGGACCGTGGCGGGCGAACATGGGGACGGCCGACTCCGGACCCCGCTCCTCCCACAGCTCTGGCCGGCGGAGACCCTCGCCCTCTTCGCCGCGGTGAAGTCGACCTTCGACCCCGACGGGATCCTGAACCCTGGGGTGAAGGTGGCAGCGCCGGGCGCCCGTCCACTCGAGGCGATGAAGGTCGATCCCGCCCTCGCCCCCCTCCCGGCCGCCGCCCGTGAGGCGCTCGACGCCATCACGCGCGAGCGCGGGTGGGCGCGGCACCGGCTCGATCTGATCCCGACGGCGCCGTAACCGCGTCGACCCTTCGGCCCGACGCCAGGCTGGTCGGGACCGCCCCCGCTATCTTTCCCGCTCGACCTCAGCCTCTCTCGCGATGCCGCACTTCCATACCGAGCCCCGGATCACCGTCCTCGCGCGCCCCCAGTTCGCCGAGCCGGATCACCTCCCCGTACAGTGGATCGGCGAGGGGACCGATGGCGAGCGGCTCGCCGAGTTCGCGGGGCGGCTCTGCTACATGAGCCAGAAGAACCCGGCGAATCGCACCACGCGCGACTACCTCGAGAACATCAAGAAGCAGGGGCATGGCTCGGTGCTCGAGCACGCGAACTACTCGCTCCTTCTCGAGGGGGTCAGCCGGTCGTTGACGCACGAGCTCGTGCGGCACCGCGCGGGGTTCGCGTACTCCCAGCTTTCGCAGCGCTACGTCGATGAATCGGATGCGGCGTTCGTGGTGCCGCCGGCGATCATCGGCGACGAGGCGTTGGTCGCGGCCTGGACGACCCAGATCGAGAGCGCGCAGGCGACCTACGTCGCCCTCGTGGAGCAGCTGATGGCGCGCTACCAGTGGGTGGATGACAAGGTCCACCGCCGGAAGATGGCGCGCGAGGCGGCCCGCGGCGTGCTCCCGAACTCGACGGAGACGAAGATCGTCGTGACGGGGAATGCGCGCGCCTGGCGCACGATGTTAGAGCTCCGCTCGAGTGAGGCGGCGGAGTTCGAGATCCGGCGCATGGCGATCGCGACCCTCCGCGTGCTCCAGCGGGAGGCGCCGGCCTTCTTCTCGGATTTCGAGATCTATGTCGCGGCCGACCGGGTCGAGGCCGCGCGCATCATCTACCACAAGGTCTGAGCCGAGCTCACTCCTCGTAGTCGGCGCCGTCGGCCTCGCGCATCGCGAGGAGGGGGTCGGCGCCGCGGTTCGGACGCGCGATGGGGAGCTCGATGCGCAGCGCGCGCCGCGCCCCCTCGGGCCACTCCACCTGCAAGAGCCCCGCGATCGCGCGACGGATCGCCTGCCCCCCCTCCGCGAGCAACTCGGCCGCCGTCTCCTTGAGCACGGTGAGCGGGATCGCGAGGTCCGCGCGGATCATCTCCCCCGTCGAGGTATCGCGCCATGCGGCATCGCCCACCGCGCCCGCATGAGAGGAGATGGTGAGATCGCGTAACGCATCGGGACGCCGCTGCACCTTCTGCGCCTCGAGCGAGGCGGCCACGGCAAGCGCGAGCGATTCCGCGGTCGGGGTGCCGTAGAGCGTCACGACCTCGCGGCTCGGGGTCTCGAGCGATTCCTCCGATGGTACGGAATTGACCCGTGCGATCGGCGCCGTCTCCGCTCCCTCATCCTCCAACTTGACCATGATCTCCAGCATCGCGATCGCTCCACCGGCACGTGAGGCACAGGTCTGATGTCGGGCCCCTCCGACATCGCACGACGCTGCACTATCCTTCCCTACCCGGCCTCCCTCGAAATCGTCACTGTGATCATGCTCGCGATGCGTCGATCCCGTCTCCTCCCCGCTGCGGTCGCCCTGCTCACCAGCCTCTCGAGCACGGCCGCCCTCGCGCAGGCCACACCCGCCGCCCCGACGCGCACGCCGAATCCGATGGGGGTGATCCCCGTCCTCGAGTACCACCTCGTCGGCGACCGCGAGGCCCGCTGGTCCCGTCACCGCGATCGTTTCGCGCAGGACCTCGCCCTCCTCCATGCCCGCGGGTATCGCCCCATCACCGTGCGGCAGCTCGTCGAGAGGCGGATCGAATCCCACCTCGGCCCTCGGGATCTGGGAGGCGTTCGCCGGCAAGCACCCCGAGTGGAAGGGGCGCGCCGTCTTCTGCCTGCTCCCCTCCGCGAGCGAGGGACACGCCTTCTTCGGCGACAAGGGGATCCAGGGGCAGGAGACGGCGTGGCGCCTCACGAAGGTCCGCTATCTCGCCGAGCAGGGACATGAGCTCTGCAGCCACACCCTCTGGCACGCGAACCTCGGGAAGATGTCCGACGCGGGCGTCCAGGAGCAGATCGCCCGGGCGCAGATCGCCGTGGATTCCGCGCAGACCGGCGTGCAGATGCGTACCCTCGCGCTCCCGCTCGGGGTCTGGCCGAAGAATCGGGCGCTCCTGCGCGCGGGGCGTTGGACCGATCCGCGTGCCAAGACGACCACGCGCTACGAACTCGATGCGATCCTGATGGTCGCCGGCGGGCCATCGCCGAGCCCATTCGACCCGACGTTCGACCCGATGGCGATCCCACGCGTGCAGGTGGTGGGAAACGCCCTCGAGCAGATGCTCGATCGACTCGACAAGACCGGGACGCGCTATGTGGCGGGGCCCAGGGCGAAGTCGGCGCCGAAGCGCTAGCCGCGCCGTCCGCCGCGCGCGCTCAGAGCTTCCACTGCTTGAGGGTCCCGAGCGCACTGCTCAGCGCGTTCCGCTCGTGGTCGGAGGTCGCGGTCGCGAGGAGCATCTCGTAGGTCCCGATCGCGAGCTTCATCGCCACGGGATCGTTCTCCGCGCTCGCGACGCTCGCCGCGTTGTCGGCCAGGGCGGCGTGGGCGAGCTTGTCGTCGGGGAAGCGCGTGGTCACCTGATGCCACCGTTGCATGCGGCCCCGCGGGGCGGGCTCGGTGAGCGCCCAGAGATGCCAGGCGCCGCGATTCGTCGGGTCGGCGGCCATGGCGCGCGCCGCGATCTCCCCCACCACATCGGGACCGCGCCCCGTCAGCCAGTACGCATTCGCGAGGGCGACGAGCACCGCGGCGTTCTCGGGCTCGCGCTCCACCACGCGCTCGTAGACCGGGCCCGCGACCTCATGCATCTCACGGTAGGGCTCGACCGCGGCGATCAGCGCGGCGGTGTCCCTCGTCTCGGCGCAGAGCACATCGAGCCGGGCGAGGAGTGTGGGGATGTCGGCGTCGGCGTGGTAGTCGCGCACGATGGCGGCGACCGCGGACTTCGGGGTGCTGGCGACCATGGATGGAAGCTAGCGGCGAAGCGGGATCCCGACCCCACCGGCGGTGGAAAGGGTTGCGTTCCACCGGGGGTTGCCGCAGTTTCCAGAGACCGCCCGATGCGGTGAGGCCGTTGCCCACCCCACCGGTTGCGCTCCCAGACAATCCCCCGCCCGCGCATCTCGCGCGGCGACCCCCGGCGACGATGCCGGGTTCCGGCCGGATCCGTCAGGACGCTCGCTCCACATTCTCCTTTCGTTGGATCGCGGCCGCCGTACCGCAACGACCCTCCGGGTCCCTATCCACTCTGCATGACCGAACGTCGTCGTCCGCCCAGCCGTGGGCGTGGTGCGCGCCCGAACGCCGGGTCCACCTCGGACGCTCCGCCGCAAGACATCGATCCCTACCGCGACGCCTCGGCGCCCGCCGGCCCCCCCGCCGCTGGGTCGGATGCTCCGGTGAAGCGCCCGCGAGGCCGGCCGCGGAAGGTGCGCCCCCCAGAGGAGGGAGGTGCGAACACCGACACCCCGTCGGCCGAGGCCCCAGTGAAGCGCCCGCGCGGCCGGCCGCGGAAGGTGCGCCCGCCGGAGGAGGGGGGAGCTACGACTGGCACCTTCGCGGCACCAGCGGCGTCGGAGCCTCCCGTGCCCCGTGGGATGCCGAACGAACCGGTGGCGCGGGTCGAGACCCCGCGCGTCGAGAGCAACGCCCATCGCGAGGGGAGCGGATACCGCGCCGAAGGCACCGAGGGCGCTGCACCGGACGGGCGCCCCTCCCGACCCTGGCAGGACCGCGGGGATCGGGGCGACCGTGGCGATCGCGGGGACCGCGGCAATCGGTTCGACCGGAACGATCGCAATGGTCGCCGGGGACGACGCCCGCGGGGTCGCGCTCGCGGGGGTCGGAACGGCGGCGGGTTCGACCGCTTCGAACGGCACGGCAATGGGCAGGGGAATGAAGGGGGCGAGTTCCGCGAGTCCGCGCCGCACGCGCCGCAGCAGCCCCTCGTGGTCGATGGGGAGGCCACCGGGTGGTTCGACCCGGCGCGCGATGCGGGGTTCGTCCGCCGCCCCGAGTTCAGCTACCTCAACGAGCCCGGGGACGCCTACGTCCCGGCCTACTTCGTCCGGCAGTTCGGGCTCCGTCGCGGCGACGCGATCATCGCCCGTACCGGACATGATCACCGTGGGCGGATCGTCGTCGCGGAGATCGTCTCCATCAATGGGAGCGAGCCGCAGGAGGGGACGCGCCGCGCCGATTTCCAGACGCTGACCGCCTCGTACCCCGAGCGACACCTCCGCCTCGAGACGGGGAGCCCCGCGAAGGGGGGCCCCGAGCTGACCCGTCGCGCGATCGATCTCATCGCGCCGATCGGCTATGGCCAGCGCGCCTTGATCGTCGCGCCGGCCCGCGCCGGCAAGACGATGCTGATGCAGGCGATCACCGAGGGAATCGCGACCAATCACCCGGATGCCAAGCTCCTGATCCTCCTCGTGGACGAGCGTCCCGAGGAAGTGAGCGAGGCGATCTCCTGGGGCGTCGGCGAGGTCGTGGCCTCGAGCTTCGACCAGCCCGCCAAGCGGCACGTCGAGGTGGTGGAGATGGTCATCGAGCGCTCGCGGCGCTTGGTCGAGATGGGGCAGGACGTCGTCATCGTCCTCGACTCGCTCACGCGCATGGCGCGCGCCTTCAACACCGCGGAGCGCGGCACCGGACGCACCCTCTCCGGCGGCCTCGACACCTCGGCGATGGCGCGTCCGAAGGCCTTCTTCGGTTCGGCCCGCGCGATCGCCCCGCAACACGGGGGCGGCTCGCTCACGATCATCGCCACCGCGCTCGTCGAGACGGGCTCGCGCATGGACGACGTGATCTTCGAGGAGTTCAAGGGCACGGGCAACTGCGAGATCAAACTCGATCGCTCGCTCGCCGAGAAGCGCATCTTCCCCGCCTTCGACATCGCGACCTCCGGGACGCGGCGCGAGGAGAAGCTCTACAAGGCGGAGCAGATCGACAAGATCTACACGCTGCGGCGTGGGTTGCAGCAGATGCCGCCGCAGGCGGCGATGGAGTGGCTGATCAAGCGCATCGCCGGCACGGTGAGCAACGACGCCCTCCTCGCGGGGCTCTGATCGTCCCCGCCTCGTGCGGCGTCAGCGCCGCACGAGGTCGTACAACAAGGCGGTGGCTCGCACGCCCCGGTCGAGGTTCTCCACGGAGATCCACTCGTCCGGGGCGTGGGCATTCTCCCCCGGGAGACCGAACCCCATGAGCAGCACCGGCGCGCCAAGGATCCGCGCGAAGTCCCCGACGACGGGGATCGAGCCCCCTTCGCCGGTGATCACCGGCTCACGCCCGAAGGCGGCACCGAGCGCCTCGCGCGCCGCATCGAAGAGCGGCCCGCCGAGGGTCGCGCGCCAGGGGCGTCCGCCATGGAGCGCGCGCACGGTGACGCGCACGCCGGCGGGTGCGACCGCATCGACATGCGCCTGCATCAACGTGCGGATCCGCTCCGGATCCTGATCGGGGACCAATCGGCAGCTCACCTTCGCCATCGCCGTGGCGGGGAGCACCGTCTTGGCGCCCTCGCCGGTATAGCCAGAGAGAAGGCCGTTCACCTCGCAGGTGGGGCGCGTCCAGAGCCGCTCGAGCACCGTATGGTCCGGCTCGCCGCCGAGCGCCGATGCGCCGACCTCCTTGAGGAAGTGCGCCTCGTCGAAGGGGAGGTTCCGCATCCCGGCCAAGACATCGGTGGGCCAGCCGCGCACATCATCATAGAAGCCGGGGATCGCGACACGCCCCTGCTCGTCGTGGAAGGTCGCGAGGATCCGCGCGAGCGCCATCGCGGGATTCACCACCGCGCCGCCGTACGAGCCCGAGTGCAGATCCTGCGCCGGCCCCTGCACATCGATCTGGAAGTAGGCGAGCCCACGCAACGAGCTGAGGATACTCGGGATCCCCGGCGCGAACATCGCGGAGTCGGAGATGATCACCCCATCACAGGCGAGTCGCTCGGCGTGCGCCGCGACGAAGGCCTCGAGATGCTCCGAGCCCACCTCCTCTTCGCCCTCGAGCAGGACGAGGACGTTCGCGGGGAGGGCGCCACGCACCGCGAGATGTGCCTCGAGCGCGTGGAGATGGATGAAGACCTGTCCCTTGTCGTCCACACTCCCGCGCGCGAAGAGCTTCCCGTCACGGATCGTCGGCTCGAAGGCGGGGGAGGTCCAGAGCGCATGCGGCTCCGGCGGCTGCACATCGTAGTGCCCGTAGATCAGGATCGTCGGCGCGTCAGGCCCCGCCTTCCGCCACTCGGCGAGGACGATCGGATGTCCCGCCGTGGGATGCGTGCGGACCGAGAACCCGATCCGCTCGAACTGCGCATGGAGCCAGGCGGCGGCGTTCGCGACATCGCCGTTGTGCTCCGAGCGCGCACTCACGCTCGGGATGCGCAGGAAGGCGAAGAGATCATCGAAGGCGCGCGAGCGGTTCGCGGTGAACCACTGGTCGAGGGCGGTGTCGAGCATCGGCATGAGACGTCGAGGGAACGAGGGATCAGGGCGTCGCGGCGGAGTCGGGCCAGGTGCCCCGCCATCCGGTGAGCATCCATCCTTGGCGCTGACCGATCTCGCGGCCATCGCGGAGGAGTGGGATCGGCTCGCCGGCACGGACGGTGGCGAAGTGATCGAGCAGTGCGGTGATCGGCGGAGGGATCTCTCCGTCGCGAGGGAGACCGAGCACGACGAAGAGCGAGTCCCCCGGCTGCGCCATGTCGGCGAAGCGCGGCCAGAGATCGAACTGGTTCGGGCGGCTCCCGATGTTGAGTGCGGTGACGACGGGCTGCCCCGGGCGATGGAAGGCGAGCATCGCCGCATCCTGATAGCGATTCGCGGCGACGGGAGTGTTCGGTGGGACCGCGAGCGCGGTGGCGAGCGCATCCCACCCATGCGCCTGATTCACCGGGTCGCGGCTTCCGGGGAGCTCGACCAGCGGCCGCACCACATGCGCGAGGAGCACGACGCTCAGCCCGGCAGCGAGTTGCACGCCACGACGTTCCCAGCGGCTCCGGATCCCAGGGACGCGCGCCGCGAGGAGGATCACCCCGGGTACCCAGGCGATCGCAGGCCAGTTCGCCTCCACGCGTTTGCGCGTGGCACTGAAGACGAAGAAGGCGAGACAGAAAAGGGCGACACCCGTCAGCGCGAGTCGGCGGGGATCACGCACGGTCCCGGTGAGCGCCTCGGCGGCCTCCGCCTCGGGATGGGCCGCCCGCGGCGAGAACTGCGCGCGCATAGGCTCCACGATCGCCGCGAGGAGGAGCCCGAAGAGGATCGGCGAGGCGAGCGCCACCTGCCCACCGATCAGGGCGAGCTGTCGCGCGAGCAGCGATTCCTTGGCGCCTCCGCCGAGTCCATGCCCGAGCTGGAAACGGAAGGCGATCCAGTCATGCGAGGCATTCCAGAGGAGGACCGGCACCATCACGAGCGAGGCGACCACGACCGCGAGCCAGGGGCCCGGCTCACGGAGGCGTGGGCGCAAGGTCGGTACCGCGAGCATCGTGAGGGTCAGTCCCATCGGGATCAGGATCCCCGTGAACTTCGATGCCATCGCGATCCCGATCGCGACGCCCGCGCCGAGCCACCAGCGGGTCGCCAGCGCACTCCCGCTCGGATGCGAGAGCGCCTGCACCACGCAACAGAGGGTCCAGGCGATCCCCATGAGGAGTGGCGCATCGGGTGTGGCGAGGACCATCCCCACCGCCGCGATCGGCATCGCGGCGAAGGCGAGGAGGGCGAACTGCGCCGCGCGCGGCCCGGCGAGCCGATCCGCCGTCCACGCGATCGCCGCCGTCGCCACCGTCCCCGCGACGTTCGGAAGGAGCCGCACGCCGAGCGGGGTATCGCCGAGGAGCGCGGTGCCCCCAGCGATGAGCCACGCGATCATCGGGGGGTGATCGAAGTACCCTCCGGCCAAGTGCCGCGACCAGGTCCAGTAGTACGCCTCGTCAGGGACGAGGGGGACCGTCGCCGCGAAGATGAGGCGCAGGAGGAGGATGCCGAGGAGGGCGCCCCAGATACGAGGCGGCGACTCCGACGATTGGGCGGCCGTGTGCGCCATGGTATCCTCAATCTACCTATGCCGAATCGTCTCGCGGGCGCCTCGAGCCCCTACCTCATGCAGCACGCCGACAACCCCGTCGATTGGTACGAATGGGGTCCTGAGGCCCTGGCCGAGGCGGCGCGCACCAATCGCCCGATCCTCCTCTCGATCGGCTACGCCGCCTGCCACTGGTGCCATGTGATGGCGCACGAGTCGTTCGAGGATGAGGTCACGGCGCGCGTGATGAACGAGCACTTCGTGAACATCAAGGTCGACCGCGAGGAGCGACCCGACATCGACTCGATCTACATGCAGGCGGTGCAGGCGATCACCGGGCATGGTGGGTGGCCGATGACGATGTTCCTCACCCCTGAGGGGATCCCCTTCTACGGTGGGACCTACTTCCCGCCCGAGGATCGCCATGGGATGCCGTCGTTCCGACGGGTGCTCGTCTCCGTGTCGGAGGCGTGGAAGCACCGACGGGATGAGGTGCTCAAGGGGGCGACCTCGTTGCGTGCGATCTACGCTTCGGCGGAGAGCCCGACCACTGGGGCTCACGCCCTGAGCCCCTCGCGGCTCGATGATACCCTGCGGGCGATGCGCAGTTGGTTCGATCACGAGCATGGGGGATTCGGGGGCGCGCCAAAGTTCCCGCAGACGCAGGTCCTCGATGCCCTGCTCCGCTTCCATCGTCGCACCGGCGACGCGGAGTCGCTCGCGCATGCGCGCTTCTCCTTCGAGACGATGGCGGCGGGCGGGATCCACGACCAGATCGGCGGTGGCTTCCACCGCTATACCGTCGACGGCGCCTGGCAGGTGCCGCACTTCGAGAAGATGCTCTACGACAACGCGCTCCTGGCGCGCTTCGCGGTGCACCTCTGGGAGGTCACGCAGGTACCGGCGCATCGCGCGGTCGCGGAGTCGATCGTGGCTTGGCTCCGGCGCGAGATGACCGATCCGACCGGTGGATGGTACGCCTCCCTCGACGCCGACAGCGAAGGGCATGAGGGGCGGTTCTACGTCTGGTCGCTCGCCGAATTCCATCAGGTGGCCGGAGAGGATGCCGCGGTGGCGGAGGCGCACTGGGGGATCACCGCGTCGGGGAACTTCGAAGGGGCGAACATCCCGCACGTCACCCGCTCACTTAGTGAGGTCGCTTCCTCGCTCGGGATGAGCGTCGATGAGGCATCGGTGCGTCTGACGCGGGCTCGCGAACGATTGTACGCGCATCGCGCCGAGCGCATCTGGCCCGGCCGTGATGAGAAGGTCCTCGCCGGCTGGAACGGGCTCATGCTCCGCGCCGTCGCGGAGGGGGCTCATATCCTCGATGATGAGGCCTGGCGCACACTCGCCATCGCGAACGGGACCTTCCTCCGGGAGCAGCTGATGCGAGATGGGCGGGTCTTTCGCAGCTGGCGCGACGGCCACGCCTCGATCCCGGGATTCCTCGAGGATCATTCCGCGGTCGCACTCGGCTTCCTCGCGCTCCACGACCTCACCGGGGACCCCTCGTGGCTCGACGACGCGCTGCGACTCGCCGAGTCGACCGTCCGGTACTTCTGGGATGCTGAGACGCAGGCGTTCTTCGACACCGCGCATGACGCTGAGCG
>JAJTFH010000049.1 GCA_021298395.1 Gemmatimonadota bacterium
AAGAGCCCGGCGAACTCCGCGGCCTCATCCGCCGAATCCCAGACCGTCACCCAGGCGAATGCCGGCCCCGCCGACGTCTCGATCACCTGATAGCGGTCGCCATCCCACCCTGCCGCGCCACGCACCGCTGCGGCCTCGTCCTGCAGATGGGCGAACAGCAAGAGCCGCGTCTCGAACTCCCCGAGGTTGTCCTCGTGCAGGAGCGTGCCGGCGCGCGGGGCCCCGAGGGTGATGCGCGTCGGGGGATCCGGCACCGCATCGAGGAAACGCTCGGGATGCAGGATCTGTTCGGTCGAGGCGGCGAAGGGGGAGAACGGCGCGATGCCCGGCCGCGCCCGCTTCACCCGACGCACGAACTCCGCCCCACTGAGATAGGGGAAGAGCAAGGTCTCCTGGATGAGCATCGGGGCACTGGAGAACTTCGGCATCGACGACTGCCCCTCGCGGATCATCTCGCGCACCCGCCCCCACCCGCCGGGGATCTGCGGCTCCCCATCTTGGCCCCCCGTCATCACCGCGAGCTGCTCGTAGACCGCCTGCCCCTCCACCACCGCCTGCATCGCGACCATGCGATCGTTGTCGCCCGTGAGGGTTTCGATCTGCGTCAGGTCGGTGTGCTGGTCCTGCAGCGCATGCATCAGCTCATGGGTGATCGTGATGTCTCGCATCTCCGTCGAGGCATCGTCCACCACGTAGAGCACCTTCGTCTTCGGGTCGTAGTAGCCCGCCACCTGCTCGGTGAGGAGATCGAGCAGGAAGGCGCGGAGCTCCAGGGTGTCGGGGAGGAGGCCCAAGAGGCGATACGCCGTCTGCGTCCCCGCCAACTCCAGTGGCGTGAGCTGCGCATTGAACTCCTGCTCGAGGAAGGAGCGGACCTCATCTCGTGAGCGGGTCTGCAGCTCCGGCAGTCGCAGGAAGCGGAGCCCCGAGGCCTCCTCCAATTGGGGGATCGCGGCGCGGACCTGCTTCTTGAACGGCCCCTCGTACCCCGGCGGCTCGGCGGCACAGGCCGTGACGAGCAGGACGAGGAGGCCCGTGATGAACGCGCGCCTCATGCGCCCAGCACCCACGCGAGATACCACGCGATCATCGCATCACCGGCCATCAGCGTCACCAGCCCCGCGGGTGCCAGGAAGACCCCGAAGGGCACCAAGGGTAACTCGAAGGTCTCCCCACGCGCTCTGGCACGCGCCCACCCGATCGGCATCACCACCGCAAGGAAGACCACCGAGGCCAACGCCGCCGCGACGAAGATCGTGAGGAGACTTCGCTCCGGACCGACCATCGCCCCCACGAAGGCCATCAGCGTGATATCCCCCTGCCCCATCGCCTCCTTCCGAAGCACGACCTCACCAATCCAGGCGACGATGGCGATCGCGCCGGCGCCGACACAGGCCCCGAGGAGGGCATTCCATGGACCGGCGAACTGGGTCTCGCTCCCAAGCACGAAGGCGATCGCCGACGACACGAGCGCGAAGAGCAGCCCGGTGACGGTGAACCCGTCGGGGATCAGATAGGTCGTGAGGTCGGTGACGGCGATGCCGAGGAGGATGGTCGCCGTGATCGCCACACGCAGCGCCTCGAAGGTCGGCCCCCACCTCTGGATGCTGACCATCCAGAGGAGACCGACGAGGAGCTCGATCACCGGATACCGAATGGCGATCCCCTCCCCGCACCCCCGACACCGACCGCGGAGCAGGATCCAACTCAGGATCGGGATGTTGTCGTAGCCGGCGATCGGTCGTTCGCAGTTCGGGCATCGCGAACGCGGCCGCACCACGGATTGCTCCTGCGGCCACCGCACGATGCACACGTTCAGGAACGACCCGATGACGGCGCCGAGGATGAAGGCGAGGAGACTCATGCGCGTGGCCGCAGGGTGAAGAGGGTGATCCCTGCGGCCACAGCGACGTTGAGCGACTCCGCGCCCGGCGCCATCGGGAGGGTGACGCGCTCCGCGCAGGCGGCCCGGACCGCCGGTGCGAGCCCCGCCCCCTCATTCCCGACCACCACCGCGAGACGCGCCGGTGGCACCAGCGTATCGATCGATGCCCCCCCGAGGTCGGCGCCCCAGAGGGGGATCCCCTGCGCCGCGAGGAACGCGGTCAGCGCCTCGAGGGTACACTCGACCGTCGGGTGCCCGAGCTGGATCCCCACCGCGGCGCGCACGACCTTGGCGTTCCACGGATCGACGGTCCCCGGCAGCACGCAGGTCGCGTCGGCGCCGAGTGCGGCAGCGGTGCGCAGCAGGGTGCCGACGTTCCCGGGGTCTTGGATCCCATCGAGGACCAGCAGGCGCGCCGTCGCGCCGAGGGTCAGGGCCTCGAGGGTCCAGGTCGGCTGCTCGGCGACCACCAGGACGCCCTGCGGCTGCTCGGTATCGCAGGCGGAGAGGAACTCGCGCTCGCTGACGCGCAGTACGTCGATGTCTCGCGCGTGGAGCTGGGCGGCAAGGGCCGCGCCCCGCGGGGTCCGGTCGAGGAGGTCGCAGGTCAGCGCGCCGACGACGCGCACCGGGGAGGCGAGCAACGCCTCGACCGTGCGCACCCCTTCGGCGACGAAGCGGCCGCTCCGCTCCCGCGCCTTGCGGCGTGTCAGGTCCCTTGCTACGGTCAACAAACCCATGCGTCGAATCTCGCTCCTCGTCCTCGTCCTCACCTTCGGGCTCACCGCCTGCGCCGTCTCCACCCAGCAAGAGGTGGAGATGGGGGCCGGCTATGCCCAGCAGATCGAGCGCCAGCTCCCCCTCGTCGAGGATGCGGAGCTCACGCGCTACATCAACGTACTCGGGGACTCGATCGCCCGCATCGCCGATGCCCGGAACCTCGACTGGTCGTTCCGCATCGTCGACAGCCCGGACGTGAACGCCTTCGCGATCCCAGGCGGGTTCATCTATATCAATCGCGGCCTCATCGAACGGGCCACCTCCCTCTCGCAGGTGGCCGGGGTGATCGGGCATGAGATCGGCCACGTGACCATGCGCCACTCCATCAAGCAGATGCAGAAGGCGCAGGGCACGAACTTGGGCGTCACCCTCGTCTGCGTCCTCACCAGCGTCTGCAACAACGAAGCGTCGCAGGCGATGATCAACATCGGGGCGAGCGCCGCCTTCGCCTCCTTCTCGCGACAGGATGAGGACGAGGCCGACGCGGAGGGGGTGACGTACATGGTGGACGCCGGGATCGACCCCTCCGGGATCCCGGAGATGTTCCAGATCCTCCTCGACGAGCGCACCCGGAAGCCGGGGGCCCTCGACACCTGGTTCCGGTCGCACCCCCTCGAGGAGTCGCGGATCGAAGCCTCCAAGGCGCGGATCGCGCAGCTCCCGCCCGAGCGGGTGCGCGGGCTGACCCGCGATTCCCAGAACTTCCAGGCCTTCAAGGCGCGGCTCGCGGCGCTCCCGCCCTCGCCCCCGTCGCGCTGACCCACGCCGCGCGGTCCGCACGAGCCGCCCGCGCCGAGACGCGGTAAGTTCCGATCATGCTCGCGGACGATGGGAATCTCGCGCGGATCGAACGTCGGATCCTCGGAGCGCTACTCGCGCTCCTGACGATCTTTGGCACCGCGGTCGTCGGCTACCGGATCATCGGGGGCGATCGGTACGGGTGGATCGACGCGCTCTACATGTCGGTGATCATGTTGACGACCACGGGCACGAAGGAGGTCGTTCCCACCGAAACCGCCGCGTCCCAGATCTTCACAATGGTGATCCTGGTGGTCGGAGCGACCGCCGCACTCTACACCCTCTCGATGCTGACGGCGTTCGTCGTCGAGGGGGACATCACGCAGGGATTCCGGAGGCGACGGATGCGGAAGGCGATCGAAGGGATGACGGGCCATGTGATCGTGTGCGGCGCGGGCCAGACGGGGTCGACGGTGCTCCGCGAGTTGGTGCGTACCCAGCGCCCCTGCGTGGTGATCGAGGCGAATGAGGCACAGCTCGAGGCGGTGGATGTGGAGTTCGCCTCCATCCCCTTCCTCCACGGCGACTGCTCCGACGACGAGACGCTGCTGCACGCGGGGATCGCGCGGGCCGGGGGCGTGGTGATCTGCACCGATGACGACAAGACCGCCCTCGTGACGACGGTGCTGGCGAAGCAGCTGAATCCGGCGGTGCGCGTCACGGCGCGCGCGACGACCGAGAAGGCGATCAATCGCCTCAAGCAGGCCGGTGCCGACGGCGTGGTCGCTCCCGCGCAGATCGGCGGGATGCGCCTGGTGAGCGAGATGGTCCGGCCGACGGTGGTGGGGTTCCTCGATACGATGCTGCGCGACACCAATCGGAACCTACGGATCGAGGAGGTCACCGTCCTGAGCGGGAGCGGGCTCGAGGGACGCACGGTCGGGAGCCTCCCGCTCCACGAGCAAGGGAGCGGCCTCCTCTTACTCGCCATCAAAGAGGCATCGGGAGACTACGCCTTCAATCCCCCGGCCGACGCCGTGGTGCGCGCCGGTTCGACCCTGATCGTGATGGGGGACCCGACCTCGGTCCAGGCGCTCAGAGCCCGCTGACGAAGTGCGCGACGAGGTCACCGAACGCACTGGCGGCCTTCTCCCCCTCTGCCATCACCTCGGCGTGATTGAGCGGCGTCGGTGAGATCCCCGCCCCGGGGTTCGTGATCAGGGAGATCCCCGCCACCGCCATCCCGAGGTTCCGCGCGACGATCACCTCCGCGACGGTGCTCATCCCCACCGCATCGGCGCCGAGCCGCTCGAGCATCCGTACCTCGGCTGGCGTCTCGAAGTTCGGCCCGAGCAACCCGGCGTAGACCCCCTGCGCCAAGGCGACCCCGAGTGCCTGCGCGGCAGCATCGAGTCGCTCGCCGAGGTCGACGCTGTACGCCTCGGTCATGTCATTGAATCGCTGATCCCCCGGTTCCACCGGCCCGGTGAGGGGATTCTGTCCCGTCAGGTTGAGATGATCGACGATCCGCATCAATTCCCCCGCCCGGAAGCTGCGCCGCACCCCACCCGCCGCGTTCGAGACGAAGAGCCGCCGCACGCCGAGCGCATGGAGCACGCGGATCGGGAAGGCGGAGACCCGCGCCGGATATCCCTCGTACATGTGGAAGCGGCCGGCGAGACAGAGCACCTCGCGGCCACCGAGCTGGCCGACGATCAGTTCGCCGCGATGGCCATCGACCTTCGGCGCATGGAACCCCGGGACCTCGGCGTACGGCACACGACGAGCGTCGGTCAGGCGATCGGCGAGGGGACCGAGCCCCGATCCGAGGACGATCCCGATGACGGGGGAGCGGACACCGAGCCGGTCGCGGACCGCATCAGCGGCCCGACGCGCATCGACGGCCCCATGGGTGGTGGTCACCTTACTCATCGTACCTCCTGCCGCAAAACGGCGAAGTCCTGATCGACCCGCGCGAGGAGCGCGGCACGTTCTGCATCTGGCAAGAAGGCGTTCACGAACCCCTGTCGCGCCAGCGCGAGCACCTCCTCGAAGGTGAAGCCCAATCGATGCGCCGCCAAGCCGTACTCGGTCACGAGATCGGTGCCACTCATCAGACGGTTGTCCGTGTTGAGGGAGACCTGTAGTCCCGCGGCGATGAACTGCCGCAGTGGATGCTCCTCGACCGACTGGATGGTGTGCGTCTGCACATTGCTCGTGAGGCAGCACTCCACTGCGATCCCATTGCGGATGAGCTCCGCCATCAATACCGGGTCATCGATGAGATGCGTCCCATGCCCGATCCGACACGCATGGCAGACATGCACCGCCTCGGCGATCGACTCCGCCCCCGCGCCCTCGCCGGCGTGGCAGGTGCACGGCAGCCCATGGGCCACGCAGTGATCGAAGGCCGCCTTGTGCAGCCCCGCCGGGTTCCCCGCCTCGCCACCGGCGAGATCGAACCCCACCACCCCCTCGCCCTTGAAGTCGACGGCGGTCCACGCCGCCTCGAGTGAGGTCGCCGGAGGCATGTTGCGGATCGCACAGACGATCACGCGCGCGACGATCCCGTACTCCTGCTCGGCCCTCGCCAGCCCACGCAGCGGGAACTCCACCGCCTGTTCCATCGTAAGGCCAGCGCGGGTGTTGAGGATCGGCGCATAGCGGACCTCGATATACCGCACCCCTTCCTTCGCGCAGTCCTCCGCGAGTTCATAGGCGATCC
Organism: Gemmatimonadota bacterium; assembly: GCA_021298395.1. Lineage (GTDB taxonomy): Bacteria > Gemmatimonadota > Gemmatimonadetes > Gemmatimonadales > Gemmatimonadaceae > Pseudogemmatithrix. The sequence continues at coordinate 6,129 of JAJTFH010000049.1, forward strand.
GCTCCATCGCCTCCCCCTGCTGCATCACCGAGAGGGTGGTCGCGAAGCGCTCGAGGTACTCCTCGAGACTCCGCGCATCCTTCACCAACATGTAGTCGCGCAGCGCCTCGGCGTCGTCACGCGGCATCGGGACGTGCAGGTCGCGCGCCACCTCGAGCATCGTGGCGGGGCGCACCGAGCCATCGAGATGGCAGTGGAGCTCCGCCTTCGGGAGTCGACGCAGGAGCTCGGAGGTGATCAGCATCGCTCAGTCGTCGGCGTGGGCGGCGCCGAGCTTGGCCTTCCCCGACACCAAGCGCATCACGTAGCCGCCGGAGACGATGGTCGCAGGATCGACGACGATCCCGCGGCTGTCGGCGATGGCGCGCGAGCCGGCGGTGATCGCCGTCGCCGCCTCAGGATCGCTCGCACGCACCGCATCGAGCAGCGTACTGCCCCGGGGGACACTCACCCCGGCACCATTCACGAACACACGGATCGGATCGGTCATTGGATCGGCTTGATGCGAGGAGCCTGCAGGGCCGGCGTCAGCGTGAGCCTCCCTTCGGGGAGCCCCTGGAGATGTTGGATGAGGGCGTCGAGATCGACGCGGTTCAGGTCCTCGACGCGGGCGTCACGCGTCAGGGCGGCCCCATCACCACCGGTGGCGAGGAAGTCGGTCATCACGATGCGGTACCGCCGCCCATTCTCGAGCGCACGCCCATCGTCGAATCGCACCGACCGGAGGCGCGACCCACTCGGGGCCGAGGGATCGTACTCGATGGTCACCCCACTCAGGTGATAGCGGATCCCGCGCCCATCGACCAACGCCTCGAGGTACCGACGCAGCGCGTCTCCACGGATCGTCACCGCGACGAGGCGGTTCCCGAAGGGTTGCACCTCGAAGAGATCCCCCCAGGTGACCGCCCCTTGGCGGATCTCGGTGCGGATCCCCCCGTTGTTCATCACCGCGAGGTCCCCGCGACCGGCGGCACGCTGGGCATCGGCGATGAGGTTCCCGAGGGGATATTGATCGCCGGCGCGCGCGAATCGCGCCTCGGCCGTCGTCACTGGCGCTGCGATGCGTGAGGCCACCGCCGCCTCGGCCTCCACGACCAGCGCGGCGACCACGGGATCACGACGGACGCTATCGCTCACCACCGCGCGGAGTTCGGGGCGTTGCGGGGTCCCGCCACCCAAGGCGATGTCGATGACCCCGAGGGCCTGCCCATTCGATCGGGCCTGCACCACCGGGATCCCATTCACCACCGTGGTGATCGCCGAGTGCGTGTGCCCACTCACGATCGCGTCGACGAAGCCGGTGGGGAGCTCCTTCGCGAGCTCGATGATCTCCCCCCGGCATTGGTCGGGGGCCGCGATCTCACAGAAGCCACCGATGTGTGCCACCACCACCACCGCGTCGGCACCCCGGGCGCGCAGCACCGCCGCGCGCTCACGGACGTAGATCGCCGGTGGGAGGAAGCGAAGGTTCGCGACGTACCGGGGCATCGTCGTCCGCGGGGTCCCAGGATCGGCGAGCCCGATGATCCCGATGCGCACCCCCTCGCGGGTCACGAGCGTGTCGTCCGGGATCCAGTCGATCTCCCCACCATCCGGGTCGCGCACATTCGCCCCGAGGATCAGGGGCTTCAACTCGCGCATCCGCGCGCGGAGCGTGTCCTGCCCCCAATCGAACTCATGGTTGCCGAGGGCGCCCGCCGTGACCCCGAGCGCCTCCAGGATCGGGACGACGGTCCGACCGAAGGCGAGGTTCGAGGCGGCGGTCCCCTGGAACATGTCGCCGCCATGGAGGACGATCGGGACACAGATCGGCGC
>JAJTFH010000050.1 GCA_021298395.1 Gemmatimonadota bacterium
GTGTTGTAGACCCAGAAGCTCGCGCGCACCGTCGCCGGCACCCCGAGCGCGCGCATCAACGGCTGCGCACAGTGATGCCCCGCGCGCACCGCGATCCCCGCCACGTCGAGCGCGGTCGACAGGTCGTGCGGGTGGACCCCCTCGACGGTGAAGCTCACGACGCCACTCCGCCCTTCCGCGTGCCGCGTCCCAAAGAGCGTCACCCCAGGCACCGCGCCGAGCTCGGCCATCGCCTGCGTGGTGAGCGCCACCTCATGTGCACGCACCGCATCGAGCCCGAGGTTCGTGACGTAGGTGCAGGCCGCCGCGAGCGCGACCGCTCCCTCCACGTTCGGCGTCCCCGCCTCGAATCGATGCGGGAGCACATTCCAGGTGGAGTCCTGATCGTTCACCCACTCGATCATGTCCCCACCGAAGTGATACGGGGGCATCGCCTCGAGGATCGGCCGACGGATGACCACCCCACCGATCCCCATCGGGCCACCGAGCTTGTGCCCGCTGAAGGCGTAGACATCGACGCCGAGCCGGTCGACCCAGCTCTGGAGATGGGGGATCGCCTGGGCCCCATCGCAGACGATCAGCGCGCTGCATGCCTGCCGCACCAGCTTCACGATCTCGCTCACCGGATGGATCGTCCCGAGCGCATTCGAGACATGTCCGAAGGCCACGACCTTGGTCCGCGCATCGAGCAGCGAGGCGAGATGGTCGAGATCGAGCGTCCCCTCGGGACCCAGCTCCGCGATCCGGAACTCCGCCCCCACGGCGCGCGCGAGCTGCTGCCAGGGGACGAAGTTCGCGTGGTGCTCCATCCGGGTGACGACGATGTTGTCTCCGGCCTGCACATTCGCGCGGCCCCACGCGGTCGCGACGAGGTTGAGCGACTCTGTCGACCCACGGGTGAAGATAAGTGTGTCGGCATCGGAGACACCGAGGAAGCGCGCGACCCGGTCACGGGCATCGTGATACGCCCGTGTCGCCGTCGCCGCGAGGGCGTAGGCGCCGCGGTGCGGGTTGGCGTTCGACCAGGTGTAGTAGTGCGCGATCGCGTCGAGGACCGCCTTCGGCTTCTGCGAGGTCGCCGCCGAGTCGAGGTAGGTCAGGGTCGGATGCGCCGCGAGGAGCGGGAACTCCGTGCGCGGGGCGAGGGGGGCAGTGCTCATATGGCTCGTCGTACCCAGAGGGAGCCGTCGCGGTCCTCGATCTCGAACCGGACGAGGGGAAGGTCGGTGGGGCCACCGCGGACGGCGCCCGTACGGCAATCGAAGCGCGCGCCGTGCCAGCAGCACTCGAGTTCCCCCGAGGGATAGAGCGTCCCCTCGGAGAGCGGGAACTCGGCATGCGGGCACTCGTCCTTCACGGCGAAGAGCGCCCCCTGATGGCGGCCCAGGCAGAGCTTCATGCCGCTGGGAAGGGTCGTCGTCACCAGCTCGCCCTCGTCGATCGCCGCCGCCGGGAGCGGCACCGCGACGAAGGGGCGTGTGTCGTCGGTCATCTGGAGTGCGGACCTGCGCCGGTCTCGGTGCTCACCGTCCCCGCGCCATCGAGGGCGGAGCGGAAGGCGTGCCAGGCGAGCGAGGCGCACTTCACTCGCATCGGGAACTTGCCGACCCCGCTCAGCGCACGCAGCGGCCCGAGTCCCTTGATCACTGCGGGGTCGGTCTCGACCCCGGTCAGCACGCGATGCATCGTCTCGAACAACGCGACCGCCTCGGCGCGGGTCTTCCCCTTCACCGCCTCGGTCATGAGGGAGGCCGAGGCCTTGGAGATCGCGCACCCGACGCCCTGGAAGGAGACGTCGGCGACCCGGTCATCCTCGACCAGGACCCAGATCGTCAGCTGGTCGCCGCAGTTCGGGTTCTTCCCATCCGCCGAACAGCTCGCCGACGCCATCGGATGGAAGTTCCGAGGGCGCCGGTTGTGATCGAGGATCACTTCCTGATAGAGCGCGTCGAGGGCGGCGGTGTCGGCCATACGGGAACGTTACGCGCTCACTCGAACGAGGCGTGGGTGAAGCGCTCGAAGACCGCCCGCTCCAGCGCGAGGCGCAGCGGATCGTTCTCGATCGTCTCGAGCACCTCGGCCGCGAAGGCGTAGGTGAGGAGCGCCTTGGCCGATTCTGCCCCGATCCCGCGGCTCTTGAGATAGAAGAGCGGGAGCTCGTCGAGGCGGCCGACCGTCGCGCCGTGCGTGCACTTCACGTCGTCGGCGAAGATCTCGAGCTGCGGCTTGGTGTCCACGCGCGCCTGCTCGGAGAGGAGGAGCGCCTTGTTGGTCTGCTTCCCGTCGGTCTTCTGCGCCTCGGGGTCCACGTAGACCTTCCCGTTGAAGACCCCGTGCGACGACCCGTCGAGGATCCCCTTGTAGAGCTCACGGCTCGCGCAGGCCTCCGCGATATGCTCCACGAAGGTCTGGTGGTCAGCGTGCTGCGTGCCATCGAGCACATAGAGCCCGTTGAGGCGCGCCTCGCCGCCTGTGCCGAGGAGCTTGGTGTAGATGTTCGCCCGCGAGAGCGCCGCCCCCGCCGCGAAGGAGAAGGAGTGATAGATCGAGTCGCGCCCCTGCGTGACCTGCACCGTACTCACGTGGTACGCATCGGTGCTCTCCTGCTGGACCTTGTAGTGGTCGACGCGCGCCCCGTCGGCAACCGTCACCTCGGCGACGGCGTTGACGAGGTACTCCGCACCACCCATCGCGGCGAAGGTCTCGATGAGCGAGATCTGGCTCTGCGCCTCCGCCACCACGAGGAGTCGCGGATGGAAGGCCGCCCCCTGCGCCTGCGCATCGGCGAGGCAGAGGATCTGCAGCGGGAGCTCGACCGTCTCGCCCTTGGGAACATGGATCACCACCCCGTCCTGCATGAAGGCGGTGTTGAGCGCGGTGAAGGCGGCGGCGTCGAAGGCCGCGAGCTTCCCGAGGTGGGCCGAGAGCCACTCCGGCGACTCACGGAGCGCGTCGGAGAGGGTCGCGACCTCCACCTCGGCGGGGAGCTCGGAGAACTGCGAGAGCCCCGGCTCGAATCGGCCGTTCACGAAGACGAGCCGATGCCACGAGGGATCGAGGATCCACGGGGCGAGGTCGGACGCGGTGAGGGTGGTCGCCGCAGGCTTGATCGCCTTGAAGGGGCGCTCCGCGATCGGCGCCACCGAGGTGAAGTGCCACTCCTCGTTACGCGTGGTCGGGAAGCCGAGCGCGGTGAAGCGCTCGAACGCCTGCTGGCGCAGGGCGGGCAGCCACGCGGGCGCCCCTGCCGGAGTGGCCAGCGCCGCGAACTGGTCGGAATACGTCGCCGTCGGGGTCACGCCGTCACCGGCTCCAGGAGCCAATCGTAGCCCTTGGCCTCGAGTTCATGCGCGAGCTCCTTGCCACCGGACTTGATGATCCGCCCACCGGCGAGCACATGCACGTGATCGGGGATGATGTAGTTGAGGAGGCGCTGATAGTGCGTCACGACGATCGTCGCGTTGTCGGGGCGCTTGAGCTTGTTCACCCCCTCGGCGACGATCCTCAGCGCGTCGATGTCGAGCCCCGAGTCGGTCTCGTCGAGCACCGCGAGCTTGGGCGCGAGCACCGCCATCTGCAGGATCTCGTTGCGCTTCTTCTCGCCGCCCGAGAAGCCGGCGTTCACGGAGCGCTGCATCATCGAGGCATCCATCTCGACGACCTTGAGCTTCTCCTCCATGACGTCGAGGAACTCGATCGGGTCGAGCTCGGGCTCGCTATGCGCCTTGCGGATCTCGTTGTACGCCGCGCGAAGGAAGTAGGCGTTGGTCACGCCCGGGATCTCGATCGGATACTGGAAGGCGAGGAAGACGCCGGCCTGCGCGCGCTCCTCCGCCTCGAGCTCGAGGAGGTCCTGTCCGTCGTACTCGATCGAGCCGCTGGTGACCTCATAGCCCGGGTGCCCCGCGATCACCTGCGCGAGGGTCGACTTGCCGGAGCCGTTCGGCCCCATGATCGCATGGATCTCACCCGCGTTCACGGTGAGGGAGATGCCCTTCAGGATTTCCTTCTCGCCGACGGAGGCGTGGAGATTCGTGATCTTCAGCATGGAGGGAAAAGAGGAGAGATGAGGGTGGGAGGACGACTCAACCCACCGAACCTTCGAGCGAGATCCCGAGCAGCTGCTGCGCCTCGAGCGCGAACTCCATCGGCAGCTCCTTGAAGACCTCCTTGCAGAAGCCCGCGACGATCAGGCTGATCGCGTGCTCCGTGTTGAGCCCGCGCGCCTTGCAGTAGAAGATCTGGTCCTCCCCGATCTTCGACGTGCTCGCCTCGTGCTCCAGGGTCGCGGAATTGTTGGCGACCTCGATGTACGGGAAGGTGTGCGCCCCGCATCGGTTACCGATCAGCATCGAGTCGCACTGCGTGTAGTTGCGCGCCCCCTCGGCCTTCGGCAACACCTTCACTTGCCCGCGGTAGGAGTTCTGCCCCTGCCCCGCGCTGATCCCCTTGGAGATGATCGTCGAGCGCGTGTTCCGCCCGATGTGGATCATCTTGGTCCCGGTGTCGGCCTGCTGCTTCCCGTTCACCACGGCGACCGAGTAGAACTCGCCCACCGAGTTGTCCCCCTGCAGGATGACCGAGGGGTACTTCCAGGTGATCGCGGAGCCCGTCTCCACCTGCGTCCAGGAGATCTTGGCGTCGGTGAAGGCCTTCCCGCGCTTCGTGACGAAGTTGTAGATGCCGCCCTTCCCCTCGCTGTCGCCCGCGTACCAGTTCTGCACGGTGGAGTACTTCACCGACGACCGGTCGAGCGCCACGATCTCGACGACCGCCGCGTGGAGCTGGTGCTCGTCGCGCTTGGGCGCCGTGCACCCCTCGAGATAGCTCACCGAGGCGCCCTCGTCGGCGACGATCAGCGTCCGCTCGAACTGCCCCGTGTTGGCGGCGTTGATACGGAAGTAGGTCGAGAGCTCGAGCGGGCAGGTGACGCCCTTCGGCACGTAGACGAAGGAGCCGTCGGAGAAGACCGCCGAGTTGAGGGCGGCGAAGAAGTTGTCGGAGTAGGGGACCACCGAGCCGAGGTACTTCTGCACGAGCTCGGGGTGCTCGCGCACCGCCTCGCCGAAGGAGCAGAAGATCACCCCCGCCTTGGCGAGCTCCGACTTCATCGTGGTACCGACCGAGACCGAGTCGAAGATCGCGTCGACGGCCACGCCGGCGAGCCGCTTCTGTTCGGTGAGGGAGATGCCGAGCTTCTCGTAGGTCTTGAGGAGCTCCGGATCGACCTCATCGAGCGACTGGAGCGGCGTCACGCTCTTGGGCGCCGAATAGTAGGTGTGCGCCTGGTAGTCGATCGGCTCGTACGTGACGTTGGGCCAGCGCGGCTCCGTCATCGTCTGCCAGCGGCGGAACGCCTTGAGGCGCCATTCGAGGAGCCACGCCGGCTCCTCCTTCTTCTTGGAGATGAGACGGACCGTCTCTTCCGTGAGGCCAGGGGGGATCGTGTCGGTGTCGACCTCCGTCACGAAGCCGTACTGGTACTCCTTGTTGACGAGACTCTCGATGGTCGAGGACATGGATACGGCGGGGTTGGGCGAGTCCAGCGGGATTTCGGGAATAGACTAGCAATCTACTCGGGAATGCCCTGGGATTCAATGAACGCCGACGGGGTTGGCCATGGTGCCAACCCCGTGCCGGGCCGAGAGATAGGACGGTTTTTGGACCCCGGGTGGGCTACATCGTCACCCGCAGCTTCGAGACCTCCGCCCGGCCGATCGTCCCCTGGTCGGTCCCGAACCAGAGCAGCCCCGTCTTCTTGTCGAAGTACATGTGGCGGATGGTGTTGTTGACCGGTTTCCCGATCGCGGCCTGCCCGAAGAAGCGCTTGGTCTTGGGGTCGTAGCCCACGAGTGACGTCCCCTGGTTCGGGACGTTCTGCGTCACCCAGATCCGGTCCTTGTCATCGGAGGCGAGGCCGTAGGGGAGGGCCCCAGCGCCGGCCGGGACGGGGATCTCCTCGATCGTCCCGGTGCGCGGATCGAGCCGGCCGAGGATGCCACGGGTGTAGTCGCCGTACCAGATGATGTCGTCCGAGGTGACGGCGATGCGCCGACCGCGCGAGCGCTCGTTCGGGAGTTTGTAGGTGGTGACCTGCATCGTCGCGGGATCGATCGACGCGATCTGATCGACGCCGAAGAGGTTGAACCAGGGCGTCCCCTTGGAGTTGATGACGATCCCGTAGGGGCGCGTGCGCTCCCCGGTGAAGGCGAGGCGGATCTTCCCCGTCTTCGTCTCGAGGTGTCCGACGGCGCCCGAGTTCTGCGCGGTGAACCAGATGTCGCCGCGCGCATCGAAGATGAGCGTGTGCGGATCCTTCACCTTCGCATCGGGCATCGGATAGCGGGTGATCTCCCCGGTAGCGGGGTTGAGCCTCCCGATCATCCCGTTGCGATTGCCCGCATACCAGACCATCCCCGAGGGGTCGACGATCAGGTTGTGGGGATTGGTCCCGGGGTCGATCTCGAACTTGGTGAACTGCCCGGAGCGGGGGTCGAGGCGCGCGATGTAGTTCCCGTTCTGCCCGACGAAGAAGACGCGGCCGTCGGGGGCGACGTAGGGATCACGCGGGCGCCCCTCGGCGCCGTAGGGGACCTCCCATTCCTGGGATGGGACGGATTGGGCGGCGAGGGGGGCGGTGAGGGAGGTGAGAGCGAGGGTGGCGGTGCGGAGAAGGCGCATGAGCGAGATACCGGCTGGAGGCGTGCGACGGAGCGCGTGATGTGCTGATAACGGGCCGAAAATCATTCCTAGTTTGCGATGGTCTTCGCCGCCCGACGAATCGCGGCCTCCGCCATCTGCACCTTGTACGCATTGCCCGCGAGCGGTGTTGCATCGTACGTCGCCCGCGCGGCGAGCGCCTCGATGCTCTCCTCATCGAGCCCGCCGGAGGCGATGTCCTCCTCCACCGAATGCGGCGCACGCCACGGACCTGCGGCCACCCCACCCAGCGCGATCCGCACCGAGCCGTCCGTGCGCCGCACTCCCGCGCATGACACCAACGCGAGATCGAACGCCCCACGCTGCGTGAGCTTCTCCCAATGTTGCGCCCCATCGCGCGCCGCGGCGTCGAGATGCACGGCGACGATCACCTCGTCCCCGGCGAGGACGGTCTCGCTCCGCACGTTCTCCGCCGCGCCCTCATACAACGCCTCGATATCGAGCATCCGCGTGCCCCGCACCGAGCGCACCTCCACGCGCGCATCGAGTACCAGCAACGCCACCGCGGGATCGGAGGGATGCGCCGCATGGCAGGTCCCGCTCGCGAAGATCGCGTGATACACATGCTCGCCATCGACCGCCGCGCACCCGGTGCCCCCGTGCTTGAAGCACCCGACCCTCGACCGGAAGTACCAGCAGCGCTGACGCTGCGCGAGGTTCCCGCCGAGTGTCCCCATCGCGCGGAGCGCGGGGCTCCCGACCGCGGTGCAGGCCGCCCGGAGCACGGGGAACGCCGACAGCTCCGGTGCCTCGGCCAGCAGCGCGATCCCCACCCCGCCGCCGATCCGCACGCCGCCGTCGGCCTGCGTGGTGATGGTCGCGAGCTCGGGGATCCGCTCGAGCTCCACCACACGCGTCGGCGCCGCATGGCCCTCCTCGATTCCCGCCAGCAGGTCGCTCCCCCCGCCGATCGGTAGGCTCCCGGGCTCGGCGAGCGCCGCGAGCGCGTCGTCGAGGGAGGAGGGGCGGTGATACGCGAACCCGGTCATATTCCTTGCCTATGCGAAGCGTGTGCGGAGCAGTCCTGACGGTCGCCATCGCTGCGAGTGCGATCGGCCTCGCGCCGGGTGAGGGGGCGGCGCAGATCACCCCTGACAGCATCCGTCCCTATCTCGTCTTCCGTCCCGTCGACGAAAGTTGGTTCGTCGCCGCGAACCGCGGCAAGCGGATGCTCCTCGATATCGGCCGTGTCGAGCCGTGGCGGCCGCGTATCGCGCGGCCGTCGCGGAGCGTGCCCCCATCCCCGTGGGGACGACCTTCCAGCTGCGGGGGCCCTGGGGGAGCGAGATGGTGACGGCGCAGGGGGTGGACACCTGGAACGGACGGATCGTGCTCGTCCTGCAGGGCTCGGTGGCAATGGACTCCCTCGCGCAGCGGACCGCGACCGTGGTCGCCTCGGCAGCGCGGCTCGCCGGTCCAGGGAGCGCCGGCACCGCGCCCTCGGCGACGAGTGCCGCGGCGAATGCTTCGAAGCCGATCCCCTCCCCCTGCGCGCGCGAGCCGCTGACTCCCGACGAGAAGAAGCGCGTCGTGGTCGTCCGCGATTCGCTCGTGAAGGTGCTGCGTGCCGCCGGCCTCCCGCCCTATCCGCGGCTCGCGAGCCGAGTGACGAGTGAATCATCCGAGGTGACGGGGTGCTTCGATCGCGCGCGAATCGCCCTCGCGGTCAGTCTCCGGACGTCGACGCTCGAATGGACGCGGCAACGACTCGTGCTCATCGACGCCAAGGGCGCGGTGCGCGCGGTGCCGGTGGAGGACTTCCGGCTCAAGGTGCACGACCTGCTGCACGCACTCGACGCCGATGGCGATGGGCTCGATGATCTCGCCGCCATCGGGCGCGCGGAGCGGGGCGGGGCGACCTCGATCCTCCGCTATGACCGTGCGGCGCGCCGCTTCACGCGGCTCGCGTCCGGGTTCGCGTGGGAGGATCGGTAGGCGCCGCCGCGCGCGCGGTCACTCGCGCGCGCTGATCACGGTGTGGCGGCTTTGCGTTCCGGTGCGAGCGTGAAGACGACGTAATCCCCGATCTTCCGCTGTGGCTTCCCGTTCGCGGTGT
>JAJTFH010000010.1 GCA_021298395.1 Gemmatimonadota bacterium
AAGAACGATGCCGCCAAGGATGCGACGTTGATCGACCTGGTCCGGCAGCAGAAGGGGGACGGGGTCACGATCGTCTATGCCTCCACGCGCCGCACCGTCGAGCGGATCGCGCAGATGCTCAAGCGCGCCAAGATCCCGACCGTCGGCTATCACGCGGGATTGGATGACGCGACGCGTGCCGATGTCCAAGACGCCTTCATGACGGAGCGGGCGAAGGTCATCGTCGCGACGAACGCCTTCGGGATGGGGATCGATAAGCCCAACGTACGGCTCGTCGTCCATTACGCGATGCCTGGGACCTTGGAGGCGTACTACCAGGAAGCGGGGCGCGGCGGCCGTGATCGGGCCCCGGCGACGGCGATCCTCCTCCACGCCTATCCCGACCGATTCACCCACGAGTTCTTCATCGACTCGGCGATCCCCGGCCGTGCGGTGGTCACGGCGGTGTACACGGCCTGTCGCAAGCTCGCCGAGGCTGATGGGCTCGTGAGCGAGGATGCGGCGGGGATCGCCGCGACCGCCACCAGCAAGCAGACCAAGGTGAGTGATCGGCAGGTGCAGTCGTCACTGCAGATCCTCGGCAAGGCCGGCGCGCTCGCCGTCGCCGATCCCTCGCGCACGCACGCCTCTGTGCGTCTCCTGGCGACGCCGGAACGGATCAAGGCCGAGCTCATCAGGGAATCGTCGCGAATCTCGATGTGGTGCCGCCGGGAATCGGCGGGGCGCCTGGGGCCTTCGCGCAGCTCGAGGCGCTGCAATCGCGCCAGATGGTGGTCTGGCGACGTCTCGGCGAGGGGATCACGCTGGCGGATCCCCAGACGCCGATCGACGCCTGGGGGATCGACTGGGCCGCGCTCGAGCGGCGGCACTTCGCCGAGATGAAGAAGCTCGAGCAGATGCAGCGCTACGCCTACACCGATCAGTGCCGACGCGCCTTCGTCCTCCGCTACTTCGGCGACCCGGCGGCGCGCCCGCGCTGTTCCGGGTGCGACAACTGCCTGGGGACGCGGATCAGTTCCCCTGCGGCTGACACTCCTTCACGACGGCGCGGTCGAACTTCTTCGGGTCGTCGAGGATAGGCCAGAGCTCGTCGAGGAAGGCCTTGGTGTCGTCGCGCCGCTTGTCCTCGAGTCCGGGGACGCTCGCCGCCCAGAGGGAATCGATCGCCGCACGCTTCTCTTTGTAGTGGGCGATCGTCGGCGCCCACTCGGTGGCGGAGCGACAGGGACCGCGATGGAGCCGCTGGCGCACGGTTTTGATCCCCAACATCGGGTTGGGGAAGGCATAGCGCGCATTGACGGCGCCCGACCAGTCGAAGTCATAGGCGACGGGGTAGTAAGTCCCCGCCTCATTGCGGAAAAGCTCGATGTTGTGCAGCGCCGCCACCGACCAATCGGTGTTCCCGATGTAGAACTCCCAGAGCGAGACGCGATTGAGGGAGCCGGGTTCGAAGTCCGCGAAGAGCGCCCCGGTCTGGTCGAGTGCGGTGAGTTTGTGCTGGTCGGCGACCTCTTCTTCCGTCTCCAGCAGGAAGGCGGTCACAGTGATCGGCTTCACGCGATCGGTCGAGTCCTTGTACGTGATGGTCGCAAGGCGCGCACGATGGTGCATCGGATGCAGGATGGCGTACGTCTGGTACATCATGTACTCGAGCAGGATGTACTGCTGGTACTCGGGCGCATTCGGTCGGCACGGGGTGACGACCTTCAGGCGCGGATTCCCCTGGAGGATCGTCCCCTCGCGTGCCTCCTTGCCCGCCCGAAGGAAGAGCGGCGGGAAGGCACAGTTGCGCGCCTGACGGCGGAAGTGGCCCCGCGCCCGGAGTTCGACCGGCAACGCCCGGGGCTTCGCGTTGGCCCCCTCGTCACTCCACGCCATCTCCGCCCCGAACCACCGGAGGGCGGTCGAATCGCGCTCGCGGACGATGTCCCGTAGGTTCGTCGTCAGCGTGATGGCCACCGGGGCGGTGTTCCGGAAGAGCACCTGGGCCGCCACCGGCCGGCCGGCCAGGAGGGCAGGGCAGAGGGACCCGAGGGTGAGCAGGGCGGCGCGGAGGCGGCGGGGCATGGGGGAGCTCGTGAGGGTGGTGGAGGCGCGGGGGGAAACGTGGCACCAGCCGTTACATGCGGCAACTCCACCTCCCGCGCTGACGCGGGGTATTTTCCAGGCATATGACCAGTCGCCTCCTGCTCGCGCTTCGTGAGCTACCCGTCCTGCTCGTCGGGGCCCTCTCCGCCCGCGATGCACAATCGCCACGTCGCGTCGATGGGGATCGCCCCAAGCCCGCCCTCGTCGTCCTCGTGACGATCGACCAGCTGCGCCCCGAGTACCTCGAGCGCTGGCACTCGCAGCTCACCGGAGGGCTCCGTCGACTGGTGGACGAAGGGGCCTTCTTCCGGAATGGGTTCCAGGATCACGCCAATACTGAGACCGCGCCCGGCCATGCGTCGACCCTCTCAGGGCGCTTCCCCTACTCGACGGGAATCGCGACCAATTCAGCCGGGGTCAATACGAGCGCGGCGCCCCTCGTCGGCTCGGATGGCATCGGGGCCTCGCCATTCCGATTCCGTGGGACGACCCTCGTTGATTGGCTGACGACCGAGGATGCGCGCACGCAGGTGCTCTCCGTCTCTCGGAAGGATCGCGGCGCGATCCTCCCGGTCGGTCGAGGGAAGCATCCCGTGTACTGGTACGCTCCGGCGAGTGGGCGGTTCGTGACGAGCACGTACTACGCCGACACGCTCCCCCGCTGGGTCTCGGCGTTCAATGCCGAGGAGCGGGTGGCGGGTCGGTATGCCGGGAAGAGCTGGTCGCTCCTCTTGCCGGAGTACGAATATCCCGAGCCCGATTCTACGCCGGGGGAGATGCGGAGCCAGGAGGTCTTCTTCCCCCACGTGCTGCCGCAGGATGCGATGCGGGCGAACAACCTCATCATGAGCTTCCCGTACATGGATGAGCTGACGCTCGATTTCGCCTGGCGCGGCGTTCGAGCGCTCGGGCTCGGCGCCGGTCCGCAAACCGACGTCCTTGCCGTCTCCCTCTCGACGATGGATGGGGTCGGACATCGCTGGGGGCCGGACAGCCGGGAGGTGCACGATCATGTCCTGCGCCTGGATCGCTTCCTCGGGAGCTTCCTCGATAGTCTCGTCGCCCTTCGTGGCGCGGATCGGATCGTCCTCGCGCTGACCTCGGATCACGGGGTGGCCCCGATCCCGGAGACGCGGTCGACGTTCGACGACAACCGCAAGGCGATGCGGGTCATGATGGATGACTTCGATCCGGCGATGGGCGTGCTGGAGAAGCGCGTCGCGCAGGCGAAGCTCCCCGCCGAGGCGTTCAGCTTCGATGGGGATGTGCTCAGCGTCGATCGGTCGACGCTCCCGCCGCATGGAGCGCGGGCCCTCCCTGGCATCGCCGAGGCCTTTGCCAAGGCGGCACGCCGCGTGAAGGGGGTGATGCGCGCGGATGTCATCGACCGTCTCGCGACGACCGACACCGTTAAGGACAACATCGGGCGCCGGTGGTTGCACAACTACCGACCGGGTGGTGAGGTCCTCGTCACCGTCACCCTGACGCCGACCAGCTATCGGGGCAACGCCGGGGCTGCGACCCATGGCACCCCCCACGACTACGATGCGCGGGTCCCGATCATCTTCTGGGGGTCACCCTTCGTCTCGGGGCGTCGAATGGAGAACATCCGCGTCGTCGATATCGGACCGACTCTCGCTGAGGTCGCCGGGGTGCGGCCGCTCGAGAAGCTCGACGGGGTCTCCCTCAAGACGATCATCAAGCCGGCGGCACGCAGCAACCTCCCCGTCCCGCGCTGACCGATGACCGACGCCTCGCTCTATTTCGAAGAGCATCACCACGCCACGCGTGAGATGGTGCGCGCCTTCGCGCGTGATGAGGTCGCCCCCGTCGCCCGTCACTTCGACGAGACCCAGGAGTTCCCCTGGGCGAACGTCAAGAAGATGGCCGACTTGGGGCTCCTCGGGATCCCCTGGTCCGAGGAGATCGGCGGGAGCGGGCTCGATACCATCAGCTTCATGATCGCCATCGAGGAGCTGGCTGCCGTCTGTGCCTCGCACTCGATCACGATCTCCGCGCACACGACCCTCGGTACCTCGCCGATCGTGAACTTCGGAAGCGCGGAGCAGCAGGCGCGCTTCCTCCCGAGTCTCTCGAGTGGCCGCGTCCTCGGCGGCTTCGGGCTGACCGAGCCAGGGGCCGGTTCCGATGCCGGCGGCACCAAGACCACGGCGGTGCGGAAGGGGGATCACTACCTCCTGAATGGGAGCAAGCGGTTCATCACGCACGCCGGGGTCGGTGAGGTCTTCGTCGTCACCGCGGTCACCGACCCCAGCAAGGGGACCAAGGGGATCTCGAGCTTCATCCTCACCAAGGAGAGCTGCGACCTCGAGAAGATTCGCGATCTCGGGATCGGGCACGATCCCGCCTTCACGCCCATGAAGGGATTCCGAGCGGGGAAGAAGGAGGACAAGCTCGGGTGGCGCGCCTCCGACACCCGCGAGCTGATCTTCGAGGATGTCGAGGTGCCCGTCGAGAATCGCCTCGGGGAGGAAGGGCGGGGGTTCATCAACTTCATGAAGACCCTCGACGCCGGGCGCATCGGGATCGCGGCGCTCTCCTTGGGGCTCGCGCGTGGGGCGTTCGAGCAGGCGCTCGCCTACACCTCGGAGCGGAAGCAGTTCGGTCGGCCGATCGCCGAGTTCCAGGGGGTGCACTTCCAGCTTTCCGATCTCGCCACCCAGCTCCAGGCGGCACATCACCTGACCTACCATGCGGCCTGGCTCGCCCAGCACGGTCATCCCTATGGGAAGGAGGCCTCGATGGCGAAGCTCTTCGCCTCCGAGCTCGCCACCAAGGCGACGATCACCGCCGTCCAACTCCACGGCGGATACGGCTACACCAAGGACTAT
The DNA here is from genome assembly GCA_021298395.1 of Gemmatimonadota bacterium. Classification (GTDB taxonomy): domain Bacteria; phylum Gemmatimonadota; class Gemmatimonadetes; order Gemmatimonadales; family Gemmatimonadaceae; genus Pseudogemmatithrix. The sequence goes on from JAJTFH010000010.1 coordinate 4,941, forward strand.
CCCGTGGAGCGGATGATGCGGGATGCCAAGATCGGGGAGATCGGGGAGGGGACGAGCGAGATCCAGCGGATGGTCATCGCCCGGCACCTCCTGAAAGGGTTGTCAATCTGACAGACGGGCACTACCCATATAGGCACGTCTATGGCGCCCCTCGGCGAACGTCGAGGGGCTTGGTCTGCCGGGGCCTCGGGCCTCGGCTTCTTCCGGACCCGACACACCTGATGATGGATCGCATGCAGCGCCGACAGCTCTCGATCGCCGCGGACGCCCTCTGGGGCGAGGCCGCGGGGCACGATCGAGCGGCCGCTCCATGGTCGATCCGGTGCCGGGCCGGGGGCTCATCAGCTCCAGGTACCCATGAAGCGCGAGATCCTGATCAGCGCGACACAACGCGAGATCCGTGTCGCCATCCTCGAGGACGAACAGCTCGTTGAACTGCAGGTCGACCGTCCGGAGAACAAGCGGATGGTCGGGGACATCTATCTCGGGAAGGTCGAGGCGGTGCTGCCGGGGATCCAGGCCGCCTTCGTGAACATCGGCACCGAGAAGGCCGCCTTCCTCCATAACTCCGATCTCGTCTATGACGAGGGCGGGGACGACGACGATGATGATGAAGGGGACGACGAGGAGTCGGGGGGCGAGGACGCCGCCGACGCCGCGGAGGCCGAGGCCGCCGGGGAATCCGCGGCGGAGCCGAAGAAGAAGGGGGGACGTGGGCGGGGCGGCCGCCGCCGTCGGAAGGATCCGCCGAAGATCGAGGACGTGCTGAAGCGCGGGCAGCCCCTCATCGTCCAGGTCTCCAAGGAACCGATCTCCACCAAGGGCCCCCGGGTCACGGCGCAGGTCTCCCTCGCCGGTCGTTTCCTCGTCTACATGCCCTTCGCCTCGCGCGTCGGGGTCAGCCGGAAGATCGGGGTGCGAGCCGAGCGGCAGCGCCTGCGTGAGCAGGTCCAGTCGGTCCTCCCGAAGGACAAGGGGGGGGTGATCGTTCGCACCGTGGGCGAGGATGTCACGCAGGAGACCTTCACCCGCGAGCTCCAGACCCTCATCGGGCAGTGGGACAAGATCAACAAGAAGCAGAAGTTCGTCGGGAGTCCCCCGAAGCTCCTGCATCGGGAGACCTCGCTCACGCGTGGGATCATCCGCGACCTCTTCTCGACCAAGGTCGACCGACTCACCGTGGACTCGAAGCAGGTCTACAACGAGATCGTCGAGTATCTGAAGGGGATCGCCCCCGAGCTCATCGATCGCGTGCAGCTGTATGAGGACAAGGTCCCGCTCTTCGACACGGAAGGGGTGGAGACCGAGATCCGCGACCTCTTCAAGCGGCGCTGCGACCTCCCGAGCGGGGGGTACCTGATCATCGAACCGACCGAGGCGCTGGTCTCGATCGACGTGAACTCGGGGCGCTTCACCGGGAAGAAGGACCCGGAGAAGACCGTCACCAAGACGAACATGGAGGCGGCCAAGGAGATCGCGCGACAGCTCCGGCTCCGCGACGTGGGTGGGATCGTGGTCTGCGACTTCATCGACATGGAGACCAAGGCCAACCGAGATCGTGTCCTCCAGGAGCTCCGGACCCACCTGGGTCGCGACCGGGCGCGGACCAAGGCGTACGCGGTCAGCGACCTCGGGTTGATCGAGATGACCCGCCAGCGGGTGCGGCAGAGTCACTTCCATGCGATGACCGAGCCCTGCCCGACCTGTCAGGGGACGGGGCGCGTCTTCACGGCCGAGACGATCGTCCGGCGGATGGAGCGGGCGGTCCGGCGGCTGGCCAGCGAGGGGCGGCGGGACCCGATCGTCATCAAGTTCCCGCCCGATGTGGCCTTTTATGTGCTGCAGCAGGAGAAGGAGCTGGTGAAGCGCCTGGAGAAGGGGGTGGGCTTCTCCGTCGAGATGCGGGACGACCCCCTCCTCAAACCGGACGAGTTCAAGCTTGTGGTGAAGGGGGCGGGGCGGGACATCACGAGTCAGTACGCGGTGGCGTAGGGGCTTGTCCTCCAAGGACTTGACCGAGTCTCGATTCCCCCCTATTTTCCAAGGCTCGGACCAATTCAGACCCTAGGTATCCCCATGTCGTACGCCATCTTCCGCTCCGGCGGGAAGCAGTTCCGCGCTGAGAAGGGCACCACGCTCCGACTCCCCACCCTCCCGGGTGAGGCGGGCGCCACCGTCGAGTTCAACGAGGTCCTCCTCGGCTCCGACGGCGCTAACGTCAAGGTCGGCGTCCCCACCCTCAAGGGCGCGTCGGTCTCCGCCGAGATTGTCAAGCACGGCCTCGGTGAGAAGATCGTCGTCTTCAAGTTCAAGCGTCGCAAGAACTACGCGAAGAAGCAGGGCCATCGGCAGGGGTTCACCGAGGTCCGGATCCGCGACATCACCCTCGGCTGACCGAGAGCGAGACTCCCAATGGCACATAAGAAAGGCGTAGGTTCCTCCCGCAACGGCCGTGACTCGAACCCGCAGTACCGCGGGATCAAGAAGTTCGGCGGCGAGAAGGTGATCGCCGGCAACATCATCGTCCGTCAGTGCGGCACCAAGTGGCACCCCGGCAACAATGTCGGGCTCGGCACCGACTACACGATCTACGCGCTCATCGAGGGCGTCGTGAAGTTCGAGCACAAGTCGAAGAGCCGCTACAAGGTCTCCGTCTACCCGACCTCGGCCGCGTCGTAAGTCGCACCACCTGGTCGCAACGCAGAGCGCCCCGACTCAGACGAGTCGGGGCGCTCGTGCGTTCGGCTCGTCGCCACGAGGCCTGTCCACGGACGAAGACCTGCTCCGCCACCGAGGCGCAGGCGACGGGATGGGGAGGGTGGAGCGGTCGGGGATCAGGGGGCAGGGAACAGGGACCGGGCCAGGGCGACGTCATCCGTGCAGAGTGCGTCCACGCCCACAGCGGCGAGGCGCTGCATCGCGGCGGCGCTGTTGACCGTCCAGGCGATCACACGTCGCCCCTCGGCGTGGGCGGCGCGGACGAAGGCCTCGTCGATGTGGTCGACCTGTCGCCAACAATCACGGGCATCCACTGACCGCGCGGAGATGGTCTGATCGATCGGGTAGCTCGCCTCCAACACGCCACGCGGGATCGCCGGGTCCAGTTGGGCGGCCCGCTGCACCTGCCGATGGTCGAAGGCATGCACCGCAGCACGGCCGAGATCGAGGTCCCTCGCGGCATCGAAGGGGAGCCGCTCCCGGCGGGGCTGACGGGCGATGACTCCGAGGGTCCCCTCGGCGGTCCCAGCGCCCTTGAGCTCACAATAGACGCGCAACCGATCCCCGACCGCCTCGAACACCGCCTCAAGCCTGGGGATGGGCTCCCCGCGCACCGAATGCGAGGCGACCGCAGCCGCCGTGAGCGCAGCGATGGGGGTCCCATCGGCTAGCGTGGGATCGTGGTGGACCACGATCACCCCATCCGCGGTGCGGTGGACGTCGAGCTCGCAGGCGTCGGCCCCTAACTCCACTGCCCGGCGGAAGGCCAGGAGGGTATTCTCCGCGGCATCGCGGGAGGCCCCGCGGTGGGCGATGATCTCAGGGCGGGTCACGAGGGAGTCTTAACGTCGGGCGACCACCGGCGTCAAATCTGGCGGGACCATGGGTGATTCGATCGGCACGACCTCGGAGACGACGGATGCGGCGCTGATCACCCGGTGGCTGTCGGGGGATCAACGGGCGGCGACGACATTGGTCGAGCGACACGCCCAGTCCGTCGCGCGGTTCGTGGTGAGTCTGGGGGAGCGGGAGCGAACGGAGGAGCTGGTGCAGGACACCTTCGTCCGGGCGTTTCAGGCGATCGAGACCTTCCGGTCGGACAGTCGCTTCCGAACCTGGCTCTTCACGATCGCGAAGCGGTTGGTGGCAGACCATCGACGAAGTGAACGGCGGCGTCGCGAGGTGGTCGAGTTGCAGGAGGATCACCTCGTCGTAGCGTTCGATGCCTTGGACGGGATGATCGGCGACGAACGGACGCAGCAGGTGCGGATGGCGATGCAGGGGCTGACCCCGATGCAACGCGAGGTGTTCACCCTCCGAGCCACCGAAGGCGTACCGTATGACGAGATCGCGCAGATGGTGGGGAGTTCGGCCGGTGCCTGCCGGGTGCATTACCACAACGCGCTGAAGACGATCAAGGAGCGAGTGACCGATGCGTGAATGCGAGGACGTGACGATGCAGGAGGCGCTGCCGACCTTTCGGGCCGGGGGGCTCGATGCCGCCGAGGCCGAGGCGGTGCGCACGCATCTCGCCACCTGCGATGCCTGTGCGCTGGAGCTGGCGCTGCTCACGACCGCGCGGGCGGTGCTCGACCGAGCGACCCCCGTGGTCGATGTGGCGCGCATCACGGCGGCGGCGATGGGAGCGAGGACGCGCGCCGAGCGCACGTCGGTGGCCGAGCCCCGCGTGATCCAGCTGCGGACCCGTCGGTGGTGGGGCTCGCGGCAGCTGCTCGCGGCGGCCGCCTCGATCCTCGTGGTCGTCTCTCTTGCGATCCCCGCGCTCCGCGGCACGGGCCATGGGCCGGCGGTCGATGGTCGACTCGACCCCATGGTCGCGGTCGATGCGACCGGCGGTCAGGGTGGGGAAGCGGTCACTCCCTCGATCGATCTCGCCGGCGGGCTCGCCCATCTCTCCTCGGCGCAGTTGGAGACCTTCTTGAAGGGACTCGATCAGGTGGAGGCGACGGTTCGCGCCGAGCCGGTCACCATCGCCTTCCCGCTCATTGATTCCCCGGAGCTGCGTGAGGGGCGGCCGCGCCTGGCGCAGCCCCCGGTCACGACCACCCAACGCGATGCACTCGAGGCGCGGGTGCGAGCGCGCATGGCCATGGTGCTCCAGCGGCAGTTGGAGCTCACCGACGAGCAGTCGCGTCGGCTCAGCGCCCTTGCCCAGCGGTTGGAGCCGCGTCGGCGTGCCCTCGTCGCCGAGGAACGCGCCGTCCGCGCCGCATTGCGGGCGCAGATCGCGGCGGGGGATTCGGCGCGGGATGCCGAGCTCACCTCGCTGCTCAACCGGATGATCGAGGTGCAGCGCGCGCGGGTCCTCCTCCTCGAGACCGAACAGCAGGAGCTCACCGCCTTCCTCACGCCGCTCCAGCGAGCCAAGTACCTCGGGATCGAGGAGCAGATGCGGATGCGCGCGGAACAGGTCCAGGGGCGCCCGATGCCGGGGCAGGGTCCCCCACCCGGGATGATGCCGGGCCAAGGGCCGCCGGGCCTGATGCGAGGGAATCCGGAGCGGCCGCGCATCGAACTCCGCCGCGTCCCCGACCCGGAGTGACCGCGACGGTCGGGTGGCGCTATCGTTCGCGCGATGACGCGCCCGACCTTCGATCCCGCCGCCCCTGAGGTCGCCGCCGACCTCTACGGCACCTACGCGCGCCTCCGTGAGGCGACGCCCATCGCGCACCTCGCCGGTGAGGCGTGCTGGATGCTCACCCGCCACGCCGACGTCCACGCCGCGTGGCGCGATCGTCGACTCGGCTCCGATTTCTCCCACCGGTTCGCAGCGGACGAGTTCACGCGCCCGGAGGCGCTCGAGCCCTGGCGCGACCCGCGCTATCCGCACTTCGCGGCCTACGCGCGCTGGGATCTGCTGGCGATGGAGCCCCCGGATCACACCAAGCTCCGTCGGCTCGTCTCGCTCGCCTTCACCCCGCGGACCGTCGAGGCCCTGCGTGCCCCGGCCCGCGCGCTCGTCGATGCGGCGGTGGCGCGGGCCGCCGCGCGCGGTCAGCTCGATGTCGTGCAGGAGCTCGCCGAGCCGCTCTCGCTGGGGATCATCTGCACCCTGATCGGCGTGCCGACCGAGCGGCACGCCGAGGTGCTGCGCCTCTCACACGCCGTGGTGCAGATGTACGAACCGGCGGCGACGGACGGGCAACGCGCCGAGGCGGATGCCGCCGTCCGGGAGTTCAGCGTACTCGTGGCGGAGCTGATCGCGGCACGTCGCGCCGCCCCGCAGGACGATCTGCTGACCGGACTTCTCGATGCGATGGTCGACGCCGAGCGGCTGACCGATGCGCAGATCACGAGTACCGTGATGGTGCTGCTGATGGCGGGGCATGAGGCGTCGGTGAACGCCGCCGCGAACGGCATCGCCGCCTTCGCCGCGCATCCGGCGGAATGGGAGGCACTGCGCGCGGGGGCGGTCCCGGTCGATGCGGCGATCGAGGAGATCCTGCGGTGGGATCCTCCGCTCCAGCTCTTTCGGCGCTGGGTGCTCGAGGAGGGGGTGACGTACGGCGGCGTCGAGATCCCACGCGGCGAGCGGATCGGTCTCTGCATCGGCTCGGCGAATCGCGACCCACGACGCTACGACGCCCCCGAGGTCTTTCGGATCGCGCGGGGGGAGCCCTCACACCTCTCGTTCGGCGGGGGGATCCACTTCTGCCTCGGTGCTCCCCTCGCGCGGCTCGAACTCGCGGTGCTCGTCGCGGCGCTCGCGGAGCGGCTCCCGACGCTCGTCACGCTGCCGGGGGCCGTGCGGCGAGCGGGATTCCAATTTCGCGGCTATACCTCGCTCCCCGTCGCGCTCCCTTAGCGGCATATTCTCCGCATCGCGAGCTGGACCTCACTATCTTTCGGAGTGGCCCGGATGGCGGAACCGGCAGACGCAGGGGACTCAAAATCCCCCGAGGGCAACCTCATGTGGGTTCGATTCCCACTCCGGGCACTACGATATGCGGCGCTCGTCCTTATCGCCGCCTGCGCCGCGCCGACGGCCCCCTCGACGCCTCCGTCGCCCGAAGATGGCCTGCCTCCCTTCGTCGTCCCCGCGATCCAGCGGGAGTTCCGGGGGATGTGGATCGCCACGGTCGCCAACATCGACTGGCCATCGCAGGCCGCGTTGCCGGTGCAGACGCAACAGCAGGAGCTGGTCAATCTTCTCTCCATCGCCGAGCAGACTCGGCTCAATGCGGTGATCCTGCAGGTGCGGGCCGCCGGGGATGCGCTCTATCCCTCCCAGCTCGAACCCTGGATGCGATCCCTCTCGGGCCAACAGGGGACGGACCCCGGCTACGATCCGCTCGCCTTCGCGGTGCAGGAGGCGCATGCGCGGGGACTCGAACTCCATGCCTGGTTCAATCCCTTCCGTGCGGGGAACCTCAGCGACACGCTCCGCCTCGCCGAGACCCACTTCGCGAAGCGGCGCCCCGACCTCCTGCGCCGCTACTGCACCCAGCTCTGGTTCGACCCCGGTGAGCCCGATGTGCAGGCGCATGCGCTGGCCGTGATCAGCGATGTGATCCGCCGGTATGATGTCGATGCGGTGCACCTCGACGACTTCTTCTATCCCTATCCCAACCCCAACTGTCCGAATCTCGACTTTCCCGACAGCGCGGGGTACGCGCGGTTTCTGGCGGAAGGCGGGTCGCTCTCCAAGGGGGATTGGCGCCGGTCGAACGTGAATCGATTCGTCGAGCGGCTCTATCAGGAGGTGCGGGGGCTCTCCCCGCACGTGAAGGTCGGGATCAGTCCCTTCGGCATCTGGCGTCCTGGGAATCCCGCGGGCGTCACGGGGCTCGATGCGTATGCGTCGATCTACGCCGATTCGCGGCGCTGGTTCGCCGAAGGATGGGTCGATTACTTCGCGCCGCAGCTCTATTGGTCGATCGCCTCCACGGGGCAGAGCTTCCCGGCCTTGCTTGAATGGTGGCGGGAGCAGAACGACCAGCGACGGCATCTCTGGCCCGGCCTCGCGTCGTATCGCGTCGCCGATGGCACGAGTTCGGCGTTCAGCAGCATGGAGATCCCCAACCAGATCACCTTGGTGCGTCAGCAGCAGGCGACGCGGATCGGCGGGGCCTCGGGGACCATCCTGTACAACGGGAGCAGTGTGCGGACGGACCGGGGGGGATTCCGGAGTACCCTCATCGAGACGCTTTACGCCAACGCCGCGATTCCCCCGGCGACGACCTGGCTCGACGCGACGGCGCCAGCCGCCCCCGAGCTCGCGGTGACTCGGACGTCGGAGCAGGTGCAGGTGCGACTCGCAGGCGTGGCGGACGTCTATTGGTGGTTCGTGCGGTGGCGAGACGCCGGGCGCTGGCACGCCCGACTGATCCGTGCGTCACAGGAGACCGTGACCTTCCCGGGTTCACGGATCGATGGGATCGCAGTCGCGGCGGTCGATCGCCTCGGGAATGCCTCCCCCGATGCCGTCTGGCGGCGGTGAGTCGGTGAGCGTGCTTGCCGTATCGCTGACCGGGCCCGATCGTGGAGGCGTGCGAGCCCATCCTCGGATTCCCACGATGACCGTCATCTGCGCGTTGCTGGTGGGGCTCGTCTCGTCCCCGTCGTCGGCGTCGGCACAGGCGTCCGCGAGCGGTGTCCCCATCGCGCCGGGGGCGACCCTCGTGCAGACGATCCCGGCGCATCAGTCCGCCGTCGCCGGCGTCGCCTTCAGCCTCGACGGCCGCTTCCTCGCCTCCGGCTCCGCCGATAGCACGGTCCGCGTCTGGGACGTGGAGTCGGGTGAGCTCCTCCTCACCCTGGGTGGGGACGGGGGACCCGTCTCCTGTGTCGCCTTCAGCCCCGACGGGCGCTGGCTCGCCAGTGGCTCGGCGGACAACGTGATCCGGATCTGGGATGCCGCCAGCGGTGACCTGGTGCGCACCCTCGCCGGTCACACGGCGCTCGTCTCGGCGCTCGCGTTCGGACCGAATGGGCGGCAGCTCGTGAGTGGGGCGGCCGATAATACCGTCCGCCTCTGGGATGTCGTGACCTGGACCCCTGTGCATACCTATCGCGGGCATGCAGGGAAGGTGACCAGCGTCGCGGTGAGCCCGAACGGTGAGCGGATCGCGAGCGGGTCGTGGGATCAATCGGTGCGGCTGTGGCGGACGGATGCCGCAGAGGCAGCGGGACAGACCCTCTCCCTGAGCGCCGTCGCCCTGTTCGATGATGTCACGGTGACCTTCAGCACCGACGGGCGCTTCCTCGTGGCCGGTTCACGAGACAGATCGGTGCGCATCTGGGAGACGCAGCGCTTCACCGAGATCCGTCGGCTCACCGGGCACGACGATGCGGTCGTCGCGCTCGCCGTGAGCGCCGATGGTCGGTTGCTCGCCAGCGCGTCGGATAGCACGATTCGCATCTGGGATCTGGAGAGCGGCGCCTCGTTGGAGGTGGTGCGCGGTCATACCGCCCAGGTCTATGGGGTGGCATTCAGTCCGGAGGGTTTCCTTGCCTCCGGTGCGCAAGATGCCACCGTCCGACTCTGGCTCCCGTACATCGATCCCGAGGTCATCGCTGGGGACTCCGCGCTCCGAGCGGCCTTCGCGCCGCGGGATCAGTTCGAGCCGACGGAGGCCTTCCGTCAGCGCCTCGGGCGCGCCCAGCGCTCCTATCCCATCCAGAGCCGTCGGGTCTACCGCCGACGCGCCAACCTGCGCGCGATGAGGATCCTCGCCAGTCGGCAAGAGGTCGAGCTCGGCGACTCGGTCGTCGCCCTGCAGCACTACGACGCGGATCGAGAGGAGTATCGTCTCACCGTCCTCGGGACCGAGGCCCTCCTCAAGATGCCGCCGGATTCCGCTCGGCAGCTCTTCGCGCGGAAGGCGGAGGTGCGTGTCCGCGCGGTCGAACAGCTCGGCGCCGATGGGGTCACCGTCGAACACTCGGATCTCCGGCTCAAGCTCCCCGGACGCGATGCCGTGATCCCCGTGGGGACGCAGCGGGGGGAGGTCGCGGTGGAGGGGTTGGTGACGCGGGCGATGCTCCCTGCGGAGATCGAGGTGGAGGGGCTGCGCCTGTCGAGTGCCGCGGGGGATTCGTCGCTCACGCCGAGCGATACGGCCTCGCTCCGCCTCACGATCCGCAACGTCGGGCGTGGGCCGGCGATCGCGGTGCGCGTCACCGGGACGGCGTCCGCGCCGGTCAGCGGGCTCGCCGCCTTTGTCGGCCGACTCGAACCAGGGGCGGCACGCGGGGTGACGCTCTCCCTGCTCGCCGGCGCCCTCCCCGATTCGGTCGCCACCCTGCGGCTCCGGGTGCGGGAGGCGAATGGCTTCGACGCCGAGCCGATCGAGCTCACGGTGCGAACGCGGCCCCTCGTGCCCGCACGCCCTCCCGCGTCGGCGGTCGATCCGCCGATCGTGATCCCTCCGCCGGTGATCCCGCCGACCGTCCCACCGCGTCGATGAGGCGTCGCCTCCGGACCGTCGCCGCGCTCGGGCTCCTGATGGCGGCGTGTGACACGGCAGGGCTCCGTCCGATGCAGGCCACGCTGACGGTGCGGTACGACTCGCTGCGCACCGCGCTCTCGCCGACCGCGCGTGATTCGCTGCAGGCAGGACAGGACCTCTGGGTCGCCTTCTGGCCGCGCGCCTGTGATCAGGACGGCGGGGACGCGCGGACCTTCGCCTGTGCCCGCCGGCGGTTCGCCGAGCGGCTCGCCCTGCTCGAATCGTCCGATGAGATCGCGCTCGGCGTCCGCACCTATCCGCAGAGTGTCTATCGCGTCGTGCCGTCAGCGGCCGGCGTCGAGGCGCATCCGCAGGCGATCATCGAGTGGCAACGGGTGGGGCTCGACGCGATGGTCACGAACGACCGTGAGCGCGCACTCGCCGAAGCGCTCCGCCTGTGGCTCGAGGGGGAACAGGGGACGCTGACCATCGATTCCGTTGCCGATCTCCGGGTCGAACGCTCGCTCCAGCGCACGAGCGCGCCGGGGATCCTCCTCCTCGAGACGCGGCGCGACCGGGTGGAGCACCGGACCGACAGGCGCATGGGGGATACCACGCGCGTCTATTTCTCGATCGATCTGGCCCGTCCGCTGACCCCCGACGAGATAACCGCTATCGATCCCCGGGGCGCTGCGGATCGAAGATGAGGTCGGCCGCGAGCCAGACCGTCCGCGTGAAAGGGTAGAGCACGAGCGGCGCGATCAGCATCGCGAACACGGCGACCCGCTCCACGAGATCCCAGGGCACGTCAGGCCAGGCGGCCAGGAGCCACGCCATGAGCCCGACGGCGAAGAGCAGCTCGGCGATGATCAGGTTCACGAGATACGCGCCGACGAAGTGTCCGGGAGTGCCCCGGTCCAACGTGAGCGCGCAGCCTGGACACCGAGCTCGCAGGGTGAGCCAATTGCGGAGGATGCCGGGCGTGCCACAGGCAGGGCACCGGAGCAGGAGCGCCCGGCCGATCAGCTGCGCCGGCCGCGCCGCAGCGGGGAGCGCGATGGACGGCGTGGGCTCGTGTGGGGGCGCGGTCATCGGCGCAAGCTACTAATTTTCGACTCTTCCCCCAACCGACACGCGACATGACGACCTACAAGTTCGCGCGCGTCCCCGTGAAGGGCGAGCGCATCGAGGCCTCCGGCGGTGAGTTCCGCGTCCCCGACCAGCCGATCATCCCGTTCATCGAAGGGGATGGCACCGGTCCCGACATCTGGCGCGCCAGCGTCCGCGTCTTCGACGCCGCGGTGGAGCGTGCCTATGCCGGCCGGCGCAAGATCCACTGGATGGAGGTCCTCGCGGGGGAGAAGGCGCACACCACCACCGGCGAGTGGATGCCGGCCGAGACCCTCGAGGCGGTGCGCGAGTTCAAGATCGCCATCAAGGGCCCGCTCACGACGCCGGTCGGCGGCGGGATCCGCTCGCTCAACGTCGCCCTGCGGCAGGAACTCGATCTCTACGCCTGCATCCGCCCGGTGCGGTACTTCGAGGGCGTCGGCGCCCCGGTGAAGGATCCCGGGAAGGTGAACATGGTCATCTTCCGCGAGAACATCGAGGACGTCTACTCCGGGATCGAGTTCAAGGCGGGGACCCCCGAGGCGGAGAAGCTCCGCTCCTTCATCGAGAAGGAATTCGGCAAGAAGATCCGTCCGCAGTCGGCGATCGGGATCAAGCCGATGTCGGCGTTCGGCTCCAAGCGCCTCATCGAGATGGCGATCCGCTATGCGATCCGTCACAAGCGCCCCTCGGTCACGATGATGCACAAGGGGAACATCATGAAGTTCACGGAAGGGGGCTTCCGGGACTGGGGCTATGAGCTCGCGAAGGAGAAGTTCGTCGGCCAGGTGATCGCCGAGAACGACGTGCAGGGCGCCGTGCCGACGGGGCAGGTCCTCCTCAAGGACCGGATCGCCGACTCGATGTTCCAGCAGATCCTCCTCCGTCCCGACGAGTACTCGGTGGTCGCCACGCCGAACCTCAACGGCGATTACATCTCCGACGCGCTGGCCGCCGAGGTCGGTGGGCTCGGGATCGCGCCGGGCGGGAACGTCGGCGACGAGGCCGCGGTCTTCGAGGCCACGCATGGCACCGCGCCGAAGTACGCCGGGCTCGACAAGATCAACCCGGGGTCGGTGATCCTCTCCGGGGTGATGATGCTCGAGCAGATGGGATGGGATGAGGCGGCGCAGCTCATCATCCGCGGGCTCGAGCAGGCGATCACGGCCAAGACGGTGACCTATGATCTCGCGCGGCAGATGTCGGGCGCCACCGAGGTCTCGACCTCGGGCTTCGCTGACGCGATCATCGCGGGGATGGCCTGATGTCGATCGGCTTCCGCGTGAAGCGCGGGGATCCCGCGCGCACGGCGACCCCGCTCCTCGTGGTCGCGTTGCCCGCGGAGCCGAGTCTCCCGACCGCGCTCCGTGCACTCGATACGAAGTTCGGCGGCGCGCTCGGGCGCGCGCTCCGTCGCAAGGATTTCCAGGGCGGGAAGGACGAGACCTTGCTCCTCTTCGCGCCGGGCACGGGTGGCCCGGAGCGGCTCCTCCTCGTCGGCACCGGGACTGGGGATCGTGTGAAGGGGCTGACGCGTGCGGCTACCCTCGCGGGGCGGCGGGCGCAGGGGCTCGGCGTCGGGGCGTGCACCTTCTGGGCCGCGGACCTCGCCGACGCTTCGCTCGAAGGCGCGGTCGTCGGGCTCTCGCTCGGGAGCTGGCAGTTCAAGGAGCTCCATGCGCCGGTGCCGGCCGCCAAGCGCAAGAAGCCGCTCGCCAGCGTGACACTCTTCGTCGATGACGTCGCGGGCGCGAAGCGAGCGCTCACCGCAGGGATCGCCGTCGCCGAGGGGCAGCGGATCGCACGCCGTCTGGCGATGCTCCCTGGGAACCTCTGCACCCCCGACTATCTCGTGAGGACCGCGAAGGAGATCGGGAAGCGGCATCGGCTCACGGTGAAGGCCTACGGCCGCGCCGAGATGAAGCGGATGAAGATGGGTGCCTTCCTTGCGGTCGCGCAGGGGACGCGGCAGGATCCCAAGCTGATCGTCCTGGAATACCAGGGCGGGAAGAAGGGCGCCGCGCCGGTCGCGCTCGTCGGGAAGGGGCTCTGCTTCGACACGGGGGGCGTCTCGATCAAGCCGGCCCCCGGCATGGAGCTCATGAAGTTCGATATGTCGGGCGCCGCCGGCGTGCTCGGCGCGATGGAAGCGATCGCGCGGATGCAGCTCAAGGTCAACGTCGTCGGGCTCATCGGTGCGACGACCAACGTCGTCGATGGTGATGCGGTACGCCCGGGCGATGTGGTGCGCGCGTCGAATGGGAAGACGATCGAGATCCAGAACACCGACGCCGAGGGACGACTCGTCCTCGCCGACGTGTTGCACTTCGCCAAGCGCTTCCGCCCACAGGCGACGGTCGATGCCGCGACCCTCACCGGCGCGGTCGTCATCGCCCTCGGACATGTGGCGATGGGGGTGATGGGGAACGATCAGGGTGTGGTCGATGAGGTCCTGGCCGCCTCGAAGCGTGGCGGGGAGACCGGGTGGCAGCTCCCCCTCTTCGATGAATTCAAGGAGCAGCTCCGCTCGGACTGCGCCGATCTCCGCAACATCGGTGGGCGCGACGGTGGGAGCATCACGGCGGGGTGCTTCCTGGCAGAGTTCGCCGAGGGGATGCCGTGGGTGCATCTCGACGTCGCAGGCACCGCGTATTCGGAAACGGATCTCGTGGTGATGCCGAAGGGGCCGACCGGTCTCCCGGTGCGCACCTTCGTCGAATTCGTGCGCGGGAGAGCGCGCTGATCGGCAGGCGCTGGCTCGTGGCGGCGATGCTCGGCGTCGCCGTCACGCTCCCGGCGCAACAGGCGCCGCGCGATTCGTCGCGCGGTGCGTCGCGCGAACCATCGCGCGAACCATCGCGCGAGCCATCGCGTGAGGGGCCGGCGGCGGCAGCCGTGGATTCCCTGCGCGCCGCGCCGCGTGACACGGTCCGCGACACCATCAAGGCGCCGGTGGCCGTCGCACCGCGTGGGGCGCTCCCCGAGGTGCGTGGGCGCCGTACGGTCTGGGACCGCGAGGCGATCCTCGCCGATGGGGCGGTCACCCTCACGGAGCTCCTCGCCGATGTGCCGGGCTTCGTCCCGTTCGCCTCGGGATTCATCACGGCCCCGACGGCGGGCGCGTGGTATGGGGGGACCGGACGCGTCCGGGTCTTCCTCGATGGCGTGGAGTGGGATGGTCTCGATCCGCGCGAAGGGGGGACGCGAGACCTCGCGACGATCCCCATCTGGTCGCTCGAGGAGGTCGCTGTCGAGCGCGCCGCCGGCGAACTGCGGGTCCACCTGCGGTCGTGGCGCGTGATCCGCACCACCCCCCAAACGCGCACCGATATCCTCACGGGGTCGGAGCAGGTGAACCTCTACCGCGGCTTCTACGGCACGCGCACCGATGGGGGCGGGGTGGTGCAGGCCGCCGCGCAACAGTTCTCCACGACGAGCGTGCGCACGCGGGGGGATGGCGATGCCTTGAGCGCCTTTGGCCGCGTCGGCATGGCGCGGGGGCGCCTCTCGGTCGATGCGGTGGTCCAGCGCCACGGTCGGATCCGTCGGCCCCTCGATCGCTATGTGGTCACGGGGACGCTGCAGCGGGATGCCATCGGTCGCTTCGAAGGGGACGATGCCCTCGGGTATGTGCGGGCCGCCTGGGGATCCCCCGATACCACCGGGCTCTGGGCGCAGGCGATCGCCGCCGGGATCCGACATCAGGAGACAGGGGACAGCACCGCTGGCGCCGATACCGCCGTGGCGCAGACCCAGTATCTCCTGACCGTCGGTGGTCGGCGCTGGGGACTCGACCTCAGCGGGACGGCGCGGCTTCGAGCCCAGGGGGGGGATCAGCGACTCGCCACGGCACTTCGCGCCGGATGGCAGTCACGGTGGGCGCAGGTCGGAGCCTCTGCGGAGACCGGCGGCCCTGATTCCACCCGGCGGCTCGATCTCACCGTCGCCGCAGCGCCGCTTGCCTTCCTGCAGGTCGTCGGCGCGCATTCCATACACACCCCGGAGGACGCCGCGGTCGGCGGTCCCTCTCGGTCGACGACCCGGCTCGAGGTGGCGACCACGCTCTGGCGGCGTACCCTCAGCGCGGGGGTGGTGCAGCAGTCCGCGGGCCTCGTCCTCGGCGCACCGATCTTCGATATCCGATTCGCCGCGACCGAGGTGGGGTCGTCGAATGGTCTCGAGTTGGGTCTCTCCGGACCCATCCGCGGCCCGTTCTCCTTCGCCTGGCGCGGGGTGCGATGGCAGGAGGAGGCCCCCTACCGCCCGCAGGTCGAGTCCCGGGCGGAGCTCCGGGTGAGCACGGGGCTCAAGCGGCAGATCGTCCGCCGGACCTTCCATCTCTCGGCCGCCCTCATCCACGAGTACCGGGGGCCGGTCACCTTCCCCCTGGCGGCTGGTGGGGCGCTCCGCACCGAGGGGGCGGGGGTCTACGGCTCGATCCTGGATATGCGGATCGGCTCGGCCCACGTCTTCTGGCACAATCGCAACGCGCTCGGCCGGGTCTACGAGACCGTCCCGGGGTATCTGATGCCCCGATTGGTGCAGCTCTACGGGGTCCGCTGGGAGTTCTGGAACTAGGGCCTGGGAGCTTGCTCAAGTGCCTATCGTAGCGTAACTTATGAGGCTACGATGATTCGGTCTATGACGGGGTTCGGCGCGGCAGATGGCGCGGTCGGCAACGCACGCGTGAGCGTCGAGTTGCGGGCCGTCAATCACCGCTTCTTCAATCCCAGCGTGAAGCTCCCGAGTGCGCTCGCGCACTGGGAGGCGGAGGTGCGTGAGGCGCTACGTCAGCGCATCGCGCGCGGGCATGTCACCGCCTTCGCCCGGATCGAGCAGGGGGTGTCGTCGGGACCGGCGGTGGACGAGGCGCGCTTCGCCTGGTACGCCGCGGAGCTCCGGCGACTCCAGACCGTGCATGGGCTGGGCGGTGCGGTCGATGTCGCGGCGATCCTGCGGATGCCCGACGTCGTGCGCGCGGCGCGGGACGAGGAGGCGTTGGGCGAGGCGACGGCGGCGCAGTTGGTCGCGATCGTCGAGGCCGCCGCCGATGCCCTGCAGGGGATGCGGACCGCTGAGGGGGCACGTCTCGCGGCGGTGATCGGGGAGCGGCTGGGGCTGATCGAGGCGGCGGTGGCGCGGATCGCGCAGCGCGCGCCCGAGCGGCTGGCGGCGCAGCGGCAGCGGCTCCGCGAGCGCGTGGAGGAGCTGGCCGGCGGGGTCGCGATCGACCCGCAGCGGCTGGCGCATGAGGTGGTGCTGTTGGCGGATAAACTCGATGTCGGCGAGGAGCTCGATCGCTTCGCCGCCCACATCGCGGCCTTCCGCGAATCGTTGGAGGCAACGGGAGCCGAGCCGGTCGGCAAGCGACTCGGGTTCCTGCTGCAGGAGCTGTTGCGCGAGGCGAACACCACCGGGAGCAAGGCGAACGATGCGCCGATGCTGCAGGAGGTGGTCGCGATCAAGGAGGAGCTCGAGCGGATCCGCGAGCAGGTGGAGAATCTCGAGTGAGCGGGGTCGTCTTCCCGGTGGTCGTGTCGGCGCCCTCGGGGGCGGGGAAGACCACGATCGCGAAGCGGTTGTTGGCGACGCGGCCGGACCTCGGGTACTCCGTGTCGTGCACGACGCGGGCGCCGCGGGCCGGTGAGGTGGATGGGCAGGACTACTTCTTCCTCTCGCGCGCGGAGTTCGACGCGCGGGTCGCGCGCGGGGAGTTCGCGGAGTGGGCCGAGGTGCATGGCCAGCGCTACGGCACCCTGCGGTCGGAGGTGGAACGGATCCTGGCGAGTGGGCGGCACGTGATGTTGGACATCGATGTGCAGGGGGCGCGGCAGGTGACCGCCGCCTTCCCCGACGCGGTGACGATCTTCGTGGTGCCGCCGAGCGTCGAGGTGCTGGTCGCGCGGTTGTTGGGCCGGAAGTCGGAGGACGCGGCCGCCTTGGCGCTGCGGCTCCGGAACGCCCGGATGGAGCTGCTGGAGGCCCCGCGCTACCAGCATCTGGTGGAGAACGACGATCTCGACCGCGCCACGACGCGCGTGGCCGAGATCCTCGCGGAGGAGGCCCTGCGCCGGGAGCGGTTGCCGGCGTTGGGGGCGCAGGTCGAGGGATCGATCGGTCACCTGCTCGCTGGACTCGAGCAGGCGCCGTCCACATAGTGTAGGATCACCGTTTCACGAACCGAGGCAGCCATGCAGGTCTTCACCCCCGCAGATGTCACGAAGCATGCGACCAACAAGTACCTCTCGGTGCTCGTGGCCGCGAAGTTCGCCCGTGTGTTGAACGATTTCCCCCGCGACCGCTCGAAGGCGGAGAAGAAGCTGACGACGCGGGCGCTCGAGGAGCTCTCGCGCGGCGACATCGAGTACCGCGTGGTGCCGCGCCGCCGCCCGCGCGGCGAGTAACCCGCTCACCGGTCGGTTCGACGCCGATGCGGCCCTTCGATGGGCGTCGCATCCTCCTGGGCGTCACCGGGGGGATCGCGAGCTACAAGACCGCGTGGCTCGCGCGGCTCCTCGTGCAGGCGGGGGCGCAGGTCGACGTCGTGATGACGCGCTCGGCCAGGGAGTTCATCGGCGCGGTCACCTTCGAGGCGCTCACGGGGCGCCCCGTGCACTCGACCCTCGTCGGCGAGGGGTACGCGCTCGACCATATCCGGCTCGCGAAGGCGGCCGAGCTCCTGATCGTCGCGCCGGCGACCGCCGATTTCCTGGCGCGTGCCGCGCACGGCCATGGCGATGACCTCCTCCTCGCCTGCCTGCTCGCCACCACCGCCCCCGTGCTGGTGGTCCCCGCGATGAACGATGCGATGTGGGCCAATGCCCAGGTCCAGGCGAATGCCCAGCAGCTTCGCATGGCGGGACGCATCGTCCTCGAGCCTGGCGTCGGGCCACTCGCCTCGCCAGACGAGGGCGCAGGGCAGGGTCGGATGCAGGAGCCCGAGACGATCCTGGCGCACGCGGGGCGGTTGCTCGAGGCGAAGGGGAAGCTCGCCGGGCGTCGTGTGCTCGTGACCGCGGGTCCGACGCGCGAACCGCTCGATCCGGTGCGGTATCTCTCCAACCACAGCACGGGGAAGATGGGACTCGCGCTCGCGGCCGCCGCGTGGCGTCGCGGGGCGGAGGTCGCGTTGGTGCATGGGCCGCTCGCGGTCCCGCTCCCGCCGGGCGGGGGGATCTGCGCGACGGCGGTCGAGACCACCGCCGAGATGGCGACCGCGGTCGCCCACGAGCTGCCGCAGAGCGACATCCTCGTGATGGCAGCGGCGCCGGCCGACTTCCGGCCGGTGGAGGTCGCCTCCGCCAAGCGGAAGAAGACGGGGAGCGCGCCTGCGCCGATCGCGCTCGAGGAGACGCCGGACATCTTGGCGAGCACGCGCGCCGTTCGGCCGGCGCAGTGTATCGCGGTCGGGTTCGCGCTCGAGACCGATGACCTCGAGGCGAATGCGGCGACGAAGCTCGCGGCCAAGTCGCTCGACCTGATCATCGCGAACAGCGCGCGCGAGGCGGGGGCCGGGTTCGGCTACGACACCAACCGCGTGACGATCCTCGATCGCGACGGTGGGATCGAGGCGCTCCCGTTGCTCTCCAAGACGGAGACAGCGGATCGGATCCTCGACCGGATCGAGGCGCTCCTGTGAGTGACGCGCACGAGCGGTTGCGACAGTACCTCGCACAGCGAAAGGAGATGGGGGAGCAGGAGTTCGTGCTCGACTCGCTCTCCGTGGACGAGGCGCTGAAGGTGCTCGCCTTCGGGGCGACGCCCCCGGTCGGTGCCGCGCCGAGCGCCGCGCGGTCGGCCGACGTGCCTCCCCCGGTGCGAGACTCGGAGAAGCGACGGGCGGCGGAGGCGCTCGCGGGGGATGGTGATTGGCGCAAGGCGCTCGCCTCGATCGATGCCGGCGCGCCAGCGAAGCCACTGGCACCCGCGCGGAGCCCGGAGCCTGCGCCGGCGGCGCCGGCACGGGTTGTCGCTGCCCCCTCCAGTGAGGCGAACAGCGCCGACGCCCCCGAGCGCGTCGCGCTCGATGTCGGCGGTGGGAGCACCCGCAGTGGGCGCGAGGACCTCGACACCTTGCAGGCCGTCGCCGCGGCCATCGCCGCCTGCTCGGCCTGTTCGCTCGCCTCCACGGCGATCAATCACGTGCCGGGCGAGGGGAATCCGAACGCCGGTTTCGTGATCGTCGGCGAGGCGCCTGGGGCCACCGAGGACGAGCTCGGGCGACCCTTCGTCGGGAAGTCCGGGGACCTCCTCACCAAGATCCTCGAGGCGATCCAGTTCCGTCGGGAGGACGTCTTCATCTGCAACGTCCTGAAGCACCGCCCCCCGGGGAACCGCAATCCGAGCCCCTCGGAGATCGTGGCCTGTCGGCCCTTCTTGTTGCGGCAGTTGGAGTTACTCCGTCCGCGCGTCATCCTGGCCCTCGGGACGTTTGCCGCGCAGACGCTCCTCGAGTCAGATTCCCCCATAGGAAAGTTGCGGGGCATCGAGCATCGCTATCACGGGATCCCCCTCGTCGCCACGTACCACCCCGCAGCGCTGCTGCGGAACCCCAATTGGAAACGCCCCGCCTGGGAAGATGTCCAGCTCGCCCGTCGAATTTTCGATCGCGCCTAAGTCGGCGTCCCCCGATCCCTTCCGTGACCGCCGGCCCCCCTGGTCGGAGGACGCGGAGCGTGCCGTGCTCGCCGCGATGCTCCTCTCCCCTGACGCGATCGTCGTGGCGGCGGAGTTCGTCACCGAGGACATGTTCTACCGGGAGGGGCACCGCCGACTCTTCCGCGCGATGATGGCGGTGCAGGGGCGCGGGGCGGTGGTCGATCCCCTCACCCTCTCCACCGAACTCGAGCAGCGCGGCGATCTCGCGGCGGCCGGTGGAAAAGAATACATCGGCGGGCTCCTCGACGAGGTGCCCACCGCCGCCAACGTCGAGCATCACTGTCAGATCGTCCGCGAGAAGGCACTCCGTCGCCGGCTTATCGAGACCGCGACGACCCTCGTCCGAGAGGGGCATGAGAGCCCCGCCGATGCGGCGGAGCTCCTCGATCTCGCCGAGCACAAGATCCTCGAGCTGAACGACAGCCGCGGGTCGGAGGGGTTCGTCAAGATCAAGTCGCTCCTCTGGTCGGCGATGGAGCGGATCGAGCAGCTACGCACCGCCGGCGGCGCGCTCACCGGCGTCCCGTCGGGATTCAAGGATCTCGATGCGATGACATTGGGCTTCCAGCCCTCCGATCTCGTGATCGTCGCGGCGCGTCCCTCGATGGGGAAGACGGCGTTCGTCCTCAACGTCGCCCAGTACGCGGCGATCGAGGCCAACGTCCCGACCGCGATCTTCTCGCTCGAGATGAGCACCGAGTCCCTGCTGATGCGCATGCTCGCGTCGGAGGGTTATGTGGACGCGCAGCGGCTGCGCTCCGGCGCACTCACCGCGCAGGATGCGTCGAATCTCGCGAAGGCCGCGGCGCTGCTCGGTCAAGCGCCGATCTGGATCGACGACACGCCGGGCCTCAGCGTACTCGAGCTGCGCTCCCGGGCGCGCCGGCTCAAGTCGCAGAACGACATCAAGCTCCTGATCGTCGACTATCTGCAGCTCGTGCAGGGGCCGGCGAACTCCGAGAGCCGTCAACAGGAGGTCTCGATGATCTCCCGCTCCCTCAAGGCGCTCGCGAAGGAACTCAAGATCCCGGTGCTCGCCCTCTCCCAGCTCTCGCGTGCCTCCGAGCAGCGCGGCGGCGAGAATCGGAAGCCGCAGCTCTCCGACCTCCGCGACTCCGGCGCGATCGAACAGGACGCCGATGTGGTGCTCTTCATCTACCGGCCGGAGATGAACGAGCGGCCGTACGACGAGGCGGGGAATCCTCGCATGGTCCCGGGCACCAGCGACATCCCGCTCGACGGCTACGCCGAGGTGATCATCGGCAAGCAGCGCAACGGCCCGACGGGCTACACGAAGATGCATTTCCGGAAGCAGCACACGCGGTTCGAGAACTGGACCAGCCGCCAGCCGGAAGGGTGACCCGCACCGTGTCGCCGCGGCCGCAGGTGGTCACCGGGGTGTCCGCTCGGCGATGAAGACCAAGTCGGTCTATCGCTGTACCGAGTGCGGCGCCGAATCGCTCCGCTGGTCGGGGCAGTGCGCGACCTGCCAGGAGTGGAACACCCTCGTCGAGGAGATGGCCGCGCCGAAGGTCGTGGCCGGGAAGGGGGCCAGCGCCGCGCGACGTCGCGCCGGGTCCTCGGCGTACGGCGAGGGGGGCCAGGTCGTCGCGGCCCCGCGGCTGAGTGAGGTCGTCGGCGAGGAATCGCATCGGCTCACCACGGGGATCGCCGAGTTCGATTTCGTCCTCGGGGGCGGAATCGTCCCCGGATCGATGGTCCTCGTCGGCGGTGAGCCGGGGATCGGGAAGTCGACCCTCCTGTTGCAGGTGGCGGCGCGCCTCCAACGCGCGGGCCATGCGACGCTCTATGTGAGCGGTGAGGAGTCCCCGCTCCAGGTGAAGCTCCGCGCCGACCGACTCGCCTCCGATGCGGGTGCCGTACAACTCCTCGGCGAGACCAATCTCGAGACGATCCTCGCGACCGCCGCCTCGGTGGCGCCGGCGGTGATGGTCGTCGACTCGATCCAGACCGTCTTCACCGGCGACCTCGAAGGGGCACCTGGCAATGTCGGGCAGGTGCGCGAGTGCGCGGCGCGTCTGATGCGCTTCGCCAAGGAGAGTGGGACCGCGGTCTTCGTCGTCGGGCACGTCACGAAAGGGGGGGGGATCGCCGGCCCGAAGACCCTCGAGCACATCGTCGACACGGTCCTCTACTTCGAGGGGGAGGGCACCGGCGATCATCGGGTCCTCCGCGCGAACAAGAATCGCTTCGGCTCCGTCGACGAACTCGGCGTCTTCCGCATGTCGACGCAGGGGCTCATCGCGGTCGAGAACCCGAGTGCGCTCTTCCTCGCCGAGCGCGGCGAGGTGCAGGCGAGTGGTTCGGCGATCACCTGTCTGCTCGAGGGCTCGCGGCCGATGCTCCTCGAGGTGCAGGGGCTCGCGGCCAAGGCGGGGTTCGGCACGCCGCAGCGCGTGAGCACGGGGTACGACGGACGACGCCTCGCGCTCCTCCTCGCCGTGCTCGACAAGCGCGCGGGGCTTTCCTTTGCGCAGCTCGATGTCTTCCTGAACGTCGTCGGAGGCGTCCGCATGCAGGAGCCTGCCGGCGATCTCGCCGTCGCGGCTGCGCTCGCGAGCAGCGTCTTCGATAAGGTGCTCCCGCCGGGGGCCGTCTTCATCGGGGAGGTGGGACTCGCCGGCGAGGTGCGCGGCGTCTCGCAGGCAGAGCGACGGATCGCCGAGGCGGAGAAGCTCGGGATGACGGTCGCCTATGTGGCGGAGCGGAGTGTGCCGAAACGCGCTTCCAAGTCGATCCGCGTGCGCGGCGTGGCCGAGATCGGGACCCTCTTCCGAGAGCTCTTCCGATGAGCACGCGTCAGACGCTTCCGATGGTCGATGCGGTGGCGCTCGCGCCGTCTGATACCACGACTCGCGATGTCGGCGTGATCATCGTCGCCGGCGGGTCGGGCTCGCGCACCGGTGGTGCCGAGCTCAAGCAGTTCCGCTGGGTCGCGGGCAAGCCGATGCTCCTCCAGGCGCTGCGTGCCTTTCAAGAACACCCCGCCGTCGCGATGGTCGTCTGCGTCCTTCCGCGGCGCTACGCGGGGGATCCACCCCCCTGGCTCTTCCAGTGCGATGGCGATCGGATGCTCGTCTCCGTCGGTGGGGATTCGCGCGCTGAGTCGGTGGCCAACGGGCTCGAGGATCTCCCGCCGGAGTGTCGCACCGTGCTCATCCACGATGCGGCGCGGCCGCTCGTCTCGTTCGAGATGATCGATCGCGTGATCGCCGAGGCGCGACGGGGGCACGGCGCGATCGCGGCGTTGCCGGTGGTCGATACCCTGAAGGCCGTGGACGCCGAGGGCCGCATCACCCACACCGTGCCACGTACTGGGCTCTGGCGTGCGCAGACCCCGCAGGGCTTCCCGCGCGAGGTGATCGAGCGCGCGCATCGCGAGGCGATGGCGAACGACACACATGCCACGGCGACGGACGATGCCGCCCTCTGCGAGGCGATCGGCGTCGAGGTGCGCGTGGTGCGAGGGAGCGAGCGCGCGATGAAGGTGACCGAGGAGGGGGACTTCGCTCGCGCCGAGGCGCTCGCCCCCCTCGAGGAGTAGGGATGCCTGAGTCGCGCGGCGTCCCCTTCTGGTCCCCCGACGAGGTGGAGGCCTCGCTCTCGGGTACGCTCGCGCATCTGCAGGGCGGGGGGATCCTCGCCTATCCCACCGAGACGGTGTACGGCTTCGGGACGATGATCGATCGCGAGGCGGTCGACCGTCTCGTCGCTCTCAAGCGCCGTCCCCCGGCCAAGCCCTTCCTCCTGCTCATCAGCGACACGCAGATGCTCGGGCGTCTCGGCGTGGGGCTCACCCAATCGGCGAGCATGCTCGCGGCCAAATTCTGGCCTGGCCCGCTGACCCTCGTGCTCCCGGGTGGTGAGCGACGCATCCCCGAGCGGCTGCGTGGCCCGGAAGGAGGGATCGCGGTGCGGTGGACCCCGCATCGCGGGTTGCAGCGACTCATCGGCGCGCTCGGGGATCCGATCACGAGCACCTCGGCGAATCTCCCGGGGCAACCGGCGGCGGTAGCGGCCTCGGAGATCCTCTCGCAGTGGGGCTCGGAGATCAGTCGCGGCGCGATCCGGTTGCTCGATGGGGGGCGTCTCGAGCCATCCCCCGCCTCCACCGTGGTCGACTGCATGGGGCGCGCCCCACGCGTGATCCGCCCTGGGGCGATCCCCACGTCGATGCTGCGCGAGGTGGTGCCGAGCCTCGTCGGGGATCGCTGAGCATGCGTCTCCTGTTCGTCTGCACCGGGAACACCTGCCGCAGCCCGATGGCGGAGGTGGTCGCGCGGTCGCTCGCAGCCGAACGCGGGGTCGCGGCGTTGCAGATCTCGAGCGCGGGCACGAGCGCCTGGGACGGCGCCTCGGCCTCGGATGGCGCGCTCCTCGTGGCGATGGAGCATGGTCTCGATCTCGGGGCGCATCGCGCGCGACAGCTCTCGCGAGACGCCGTGGCGAGTGCCGATCTGATCCTCGTGATGGGACCGCACCATCGGGAGCGCGTGCTCGCCCTCGGCGGGGAGGGGCGCACGTCGCTTCTCACCGATTTCGCGGCGAGGAGCACGGAGGGGCGCCCCGTGCAGGATCCCTTCGGCGGCGATCTCGAGACCTATCGGGCGACCTATGAGGAGCTCACACGCGAGATCGCCCGCGTCCTCGATCGGTTGGCCGCGGAGGGATCGAGTGGCGCCGCTGACACGAGCGGCCCGCCAGGCGACGCGCCGCCGCCGAGGGAATGATGCCGCCGCGGCGCTTGGTCGTGCTCGGCCATCCGGTGGCGCACGCCCTCTCGCCGCGCATGCAGCAGGCGGCGCTCGACGCCGCGGGGATCGCGGTGCGCTACGAAGCGGTCGATGTCGCGCCCGCCACGCTTGAGTCCACACTCGATGCGCTCATCGCGGCCGAGGTCTGGGGCAATGTCACCGTCCCACATAAGGCCGCGGTCGCGGCGCGCTGCGCCGTGCGCACGCCGATCGCCGAACGGACCGGCGCGGTGAACACCTTCTGGGTCGACAGGGGTGCGTTGCATGGCGACAACACCGATGTGGCGGGTTTCGAGGTGGCGGTACGGCATCTGCTCGGGCGGACACCGGACGGCCTGCGCGTCGGGCTCCTCGGCGCGGGGGGCGCGGCGGCAGCGGTCGCCGCGGCGGTCGAAGGTTGGACCGGCGCGATACTCCTCGTCCACGCGCGATCGCTGGCGCGCGCCGAGGCGCTGCGCAGCCGATTCCCCGATCGGATCATGATCGGCGAATCGGCCGCATCCGTAGCGAGCCAGGTCGACCTGCTCGTGAACGCGACGCCGGTCGGCCTTGCGGGCGAGTCGCTCCCGCTCGATCCGATCCACATCCCGCGCACGACCGCCGTCCTCGACCTCACCTATCGCGCCGGGCTGACCCCGTGGGTCCGCGCCTGCCGCGCGGCAGGACACACGGCGGATGACGGGCTGCGCATGCTGGTGGAGCAGGGGGCGCACGCCTTCGTGCGGTGGTTCGGCACCGAGCCCGATCGAACGGCCATGTGGGGGGCGCTACAGGCGGCAGGATTCCCCTGATGCCGACCCGTTGGGGCGCGCGCTGGCGACAGGCGCGCACGATGCTCGACCAGTTCTGCTTCCCGCGCGTCTGCGCGGGGTGCGATGCCCTCCTGACCGACCGTGACCGTGGGCTGGTCTGCGGCCCCTGTTGGGCGCGTCTCCCTCGCCTTCCGGTGCCGCAGTGCGCGCGCTGTGGCCATCCACGCTCGGCCACTGCGCGCGCGGGCACGACCTGTCCTGGGTGCCCCCTCCTCGCGCCCTACGTTCGGGCCGCTCGCTCCCTCTGCTGGGTCCCGCATCCGGTGAGCAGCGGGATCCTCGCCGCGCTGAAATACGATGGGTGGCTCGGGGTCGCCGACGGGATGGGGGAGCGGATGGCGCGGCTCAGCTGGCCCCCAGACGTGATCGCCGAGCGCGCGGCGCTCGTCCCCGTCCCGCTGGCCGCGACCAAGCAGCGGGAGCGGGGGTTCAACCAGGCGGAGCGGTTGGCGAGCACGGTCGCCGCGCGGTGGGGGATCCCGGTGGTGACGGGGGTCACGCGCACCCGTGTGACCGAGACGCAGACGCGATTGACTCCCGGGGAGCGCTTGGCGAACGTTCGCCGCGCGTTCGCGGTGGTCCCCGCGGACCTCCCGCGCCTCGCCGGTCAGCACGTGATCCTCGTGGACGACGTGTTGACGACCGGGGCCACGCTGAATGCCTGCGCGGGCGCGCTCTTCGCGGTGGGGGTCCGGACGGTGAGCTATCTCACGTTCGGCCGCGCGCGGACGGCGGCGGACCATTGATCGCCCCAATTCATCGTCTCAACGGAGCATTGCAAGATGGCCATTCGCGTCGGCATCAACGGATTCGGTCGGATCGGGCGCCAGGTCGTGCGCGCCGCCAAGGAGCGCAAGGCGCCGATCGATATCGTCGCCATCAATGACCTCACCGATACCAAGACCCTCGCCCACCTCTTCACGTACGACTCCGTGCACGGGAAGTACGCGGGCAAGGTCTCGTACGACGCCGACTCGATCACCATCGATGGCGATGTCATCAAGGTCCTGAAGGAGAAGGATCCCGCCCTCCTCCCGTGGAAGGATCTCACGGTGGACATCGTCCTCGAGGCCACGGGACGCTTCACCAAGGCTGATGATGCGCGTAAACACATCGCCGGTGGGGCCAAGAAGGTGATCATCTCCGCGCCGGCGACCGGCGAGGACATCACCGTCGTCCTCGGCGTCAATCACGACACGTACGACGCGAAGGCGCACACGATCATCTCCAACGCGAGCTGCACCACCAACTGCCTCGCACCGATGGTCAAGGTCCTCCGGGATGCCTTCGGCTTCAAGCATGGCGCGATGGTGACGATCCACAGCTACACCAACGACCAGAGCATCCTCGATCTCCCGCACAAGGATCTCCGTCGCGCGCGCGCGGCGGCCGTCTCGATGATCCCGACCACGACCGGGGCTGCGAAGGCCACCGCGCTCGTGATCCCCGAGGTGAAGGGGAAGATCGACGGGATCGCGATCCGCGTCCCGACCCCGGATGTCTCCCTCACCGAGCTCACCGTCGAGGTCGAGCGCCCGACGACGATCGCCGAGGTGAACGCCGCCTTCCAGGCCGCGGCGAAGGGCCCGCTCAAGGGAATCCTCGCCTACACCGAGGAGGAGCTCGTCTCGGTCGACTACATCGGGAACCCGCACTCGACGATCCTCGACAGCAAGTGCACCAACGTCATCGACGGGACCCTCGTGAAGGTCTCGGGGTGGTACGACAACGAGTGGGGCTACTCCTCGCGCTGCGTCGATCTGATCGAGCGCATCGGTACGTCGCTCTGACTCGGGGATCCGCATGACGACCCGGACGGTTCGTGACCTCGCCTCTACGGAGGTGCGAGGGCGGCGCGTGCTGGTGCGCGTGGATTTCAACGTCCCGCTCGACGGGGCCGGTCGGATCACCGACGACACGCGCATCCGCGCGGCGGTCCCCACGATCCGGCATCTGCTGAAGCTCGGCGGGCGCGTCGTGCTCTGCTCGCATCTGGGGCGGCCGAAAGGGAAGCCCGACCCGCAGTACACCCTCGCCCCGGTCGCGCCGCGTCTCGCGGAGCTCCTCGGCGCGGCGGTCCGCTTCGTCCCGCACGTCGTCGGTCCGGAGGCGGAGGCGGCGACGCGCGCCCTCGGTGACGGCGAGGTCTGCCTCCTCGAGAACACCCGTTTCGAGCCCGGCGAGGAGAAGAACGACGAGGGCCTCGCCAAGGCCTTCGCCCAGCTCGGCGATCTCTATGTGAACGACGCCTTTGGCGCGGCGCATCGGGCGCACAGCTCCACCGCCGGCGTCGCGCAGTACTGCCGCCCCGCGGTCGCCGGTCTCCTCATGCAGACCGAGCTCGAATACCTCGGCGGGGCGCTCGAGAAGCCGAAGCGTCCCTTCATCGCGATCCTCGGGGGCTCCAAGATCTCGGGGAAGATCGACGTGGTCGAGGCGCTCCTCCCCAAGGTCGATGGGATCCTCATCGGCGGCGCGATGGCCTGCACCTTCTTCAGGGCGATGGGGCTCGAGACCGGGACCTCGCTCGTCGAGCCCGATCGCGTGGAGATGGCGACCGATCTCATGGAGCGCGCCGCGTATCGTCTGACGATCCCGCACGACGCGATGATCGCACCGGCGATCGCCGAGGGCGACAAGGCGCACGCGGTCCATCGCGAGGCGATCCCGGCCGGCGAGGCGATGCTCGACATCGGCCCCGACACCATCGCGAGCTACCGTCGTGCGATCGGGGTCGCGAAGACGATCATCTGGAACGGC
The DNA here is from genome assembly GCA_021298395.1 of Gemmatimonadota bacterium. Lineage (GTDB taxonomy): Bacteria > Gemmatimonadota > Gemmatimonadetes > Gemmatimonadales > Gemmatimonadaceae > Pseudogemmatithrix. The sequence continues at coordinate 33,186 of JAJTFH010000010.1, forward strand.
CCGATGGGGGTCTTCGAGACCGCGCCCTTCGACGCCGGGACCAAGGCGATCGCCGAGGCGATGGCGGAGGCCACCGCGCGCGGGGCGACGACGATCATCGGCGGCGGCGATTCGGCGGCGGCGGTCGAGCAGGCTGGCCTCGCCGGCCAGATGAGTCATGTCTCCACCGGCGGTGGCGCCTCGCTCGAGTTCCTCGAGGGGAAGGTCCTCCCCGGCGTCGCGGTCCTCGACCAGGTGGGCGCATGAAGTCCCTCGTTTTTGCCGCGAATTGGAAGATGAATCAGGCGCCCGCCGATGCGGCGCTCTTCATGCGGACCTTCCTCGGGCAGTACACCCGGCAGAACGATCGGCGGGTGCTCTTCTTCCCGCCGGCGGTCTCCCTCCACGCCGTGGTCGAGGCGATCCACGATCGCGCCGATCTCCAGGCGGGGGTGCAGAACATCCACTGGGAGGACAGCGGCGCCTTCACCGGTGAGCTCTCGGCCGGCCTCGCGCGCGGCGCCGGCGCGCGCTACGTGCTCATCGGGCATTCCGAGCGGCGCCATCTCTTCGGCGAGACCGAGGCCGACACCGCCAAGAAGGTCGCGGCGGCGGTGCGGGCTGGTCTGACGCCCCTGATCTGCGTCGGCGAGACCCTGCCGCAGCGCGAGGCGGGGGAGACCCTGGCCATCATCCGCCGACAGCTCCACGCCGCTCTCGAGGGGCAGGATGCCGGGGTCGTCGCCTCGGTCCTCGTCGCCTACGAGCCCGTCTGGGCGATCGGGACGGGGCGGACGGCGACCCCACCGGATGCCGCCGAGGCCCACGCGGCCCTCAAGGCGGAGTTGCGGGAGCTCGGAGGGGGCGAACGGAGTGGGGCGGTCCCCGTCCTGTACGGGGGGAGCGTGAACCGGTCCAACGTGGCGGGCCTCCTCGCCGTGGACGATGTCGACGGCGTCCTGGTTGGCGGGGCGAGCCTCGACGCCGAGCAGTGGCTGGCGATCGCTCGCAGCTGACGTCGGCGGGGTGAGGCCGTTGCCTCGGACGGCATAACCTCGCTATTCTTCGAGGCTTACCTCGTTCTTCCACACCCAGTGGTCGGGTCGCCATGTACACGTTCCTTCTCGTTCTCCTGATTCTCGACGCCATCATCCTCGCCGCGGCGGTCCTGCTGCAGTCGGGCAAGGGCGGTGGTCTCGCGGCCAGCTTCGGCGGCGCCTCCTCCTCGCCAGCGGTCCTCGGCTCCCGCCAGGCGGGCGACCTCCTGACCAAGACCAGCTGGTGGGCGGGCGGGATCTTCATCTTCCTCGCCTTCGTGCTGCAGCTGATGTCGACGCGCTCGGCGGCGCCGAAGTCGATCCTCGATGACGTCGCGGCTCCCGCGCCGGCCGCGGCGACCCCGGCCCCGACCACGGGTCCGGGCGATCAGGCCCCGGCGGGTCTCCCGCTGCAGGCCGCGCCGACCGCGCCGACGACTACGCCGCCGCAGCAGTGACGCGCGCTCCGCATCATGCGGCGCCGGGGTTCCTCCTCCTCGAGGACGGAACCCTTTTTCTCGGCCGGCTCCATGCGCCGCTCGCCGCGCCCGCCGTCGCCGAGGTCGTCTTCACGACCTCGATGAGTGGATACCAGGAGACCTTCACCGATCCGTCGTACCGCGGGCAGATCGTCGTCATGACCGCCTCGATGATCGGGAACTACGGCGTCAACACGCAGGATCTCGAGTCGCCCATCCCGCAGGTCGCGGCGGTGATCGTGCGCGAACTCTCCGCCACGCATTCGAACTGGCGGGCGGAGCAGGGGTTGGGCGAATGGCTGGCGTCTGCCCAGATCCCGGTGCTCTCCGAGGTCGACACGCGCCGGCTCACGCGCCATCTGCGCACCGTCGGTGTGATGCGCGGGTTGGTCGGCGCTGGCACCGAGCCGTCGGCGGTCGATCGTACGCTGCTGGCGGGATGCCCCTCGATGGCGGGGCTCGACCTCGCCTCACGCGTCTCGACCACGACGCGCTATGACTGGGGGGCGGCTGACGCGCCGCATCACATCGTCGCCTACGACTTCGGGATCAAGCGGAACATCCTCCGGATGTTCGAGGCGCGTGGGTGCCGCGTGACCGTGGTGCCGTCGACGACGCCGGCCGCCGAGGTCCTCGCGATGCAGCCCGACGGGGTCTTCCTCTCCAATGGGCCCGGGGATCCGGAGGCGGTGACCTACGCCCCGGCGAACATCCGGGCGATCGTCGAGGCGGGGGTCCCCGTCTTCGGGATCTGCCTCGGTCACCAGCTCCTCGGGCTCACCTTTGGCGGGCGCACGGTGAAGCTGCCCTATGGCCATCGGGGTGGGAATCATCCGGTGAAGGTGCTCGGTTCTGGCGAGGTGCTCATCACCAGCCAGAACCACGGCTTCGCGGTGGAGGGGACGGCCGAGGGGATTCCCGGCGCGCCCGATCTCCAGGTGACCCACGTGAACCTGAACGACGGGACGGTGGAGGGGCTTCGGCACCGGACGCGCCCCGTCTTCGGGGTCCAGTATCACCCGGAAGCGGCGCCCGGACCGCACGACGCCGTGCCCCATTTCGACGAGTTCCTCACGAGTCTCGGAAGTGGCGCAACCGCTTGACACACAACGGGTAAGCTCCTAGACTCGACCACCGAACCGCTCTGCCCCCCTTTGCATGTCGATGACCAAAGCCGATCTCGTTGAGCTTGTGACCGACGCCATCGCCCAGACCTCCGGGCCGATGATCTCCAAGAAGGACTGCGCCCGGGTCGTGGACGCCTTCCTGGATGCCATCAAGGACGCCCTCAAGGAGCAGCGGAACATCGAGGTCCGCGGCTTCGGGACCTTCAAGATCCGGAACCGCAAGACCCGCATGGCCCGGAATCCCCGTACGGGTGAGCCGGTGGAGGTGTCGGCCCGTCCGGTCCCGGTCTTCAAGCCGTCCAAGGAGCTCCGCGCCCTGGTCGCCGACCTCGAGGTCGAGGCCGAGGCGTGAGACCAGGGCGGGGGGATGCCCCGCCATCCCATGGGCGCCTGCGGACGCCCAGCCACCGTGTGTGGCGATGACCACGACCGTCCTCCTCTTCGCCTCTTGGGCCGATGCCCTCGGGTCCCGGCTCGCCGTCGAGCTGCCGGAGGGGGCGCAGGTCGCCGACCTGCTGCGCGAGCTGTCGAGCCGGACCACCGGTCGCGCTCTCCCTGAGCCGATGGTGGCCATCAATCAGCGCTATGCGTCGGCTGCACAGGTGATCCGCGCCGGCGACGAGGTCGCGATCATCCCGCCGGTCGCCGGAGGCTGAGCGTGCGTGTCGCCCTGGTCGACCGACCGATCGATGTCGCGGCGTTGGTCGCCGAGGTCGCGCATCCCGGCACGGGGGCGACCACCCTCTTCGTGGGGACGGTGCGCGATCAGCATGCGGGACGGGCCGTGACGGGGATCGACTACGACGCCTATGCGCCGATGGCGCATCGTGAGTGTGAGACGATCGGGGCCGAGGCGGCCGAGCGGTTCGGCACCGACCGGATCGTCGTCGAGCATCGGCTCGGCACGCTCGCGGTGACCGAGGCGAGCATCGCGATCGCGGTCGCGGCGCCCCACCGGGTGGCCGCCCTCGAGGCGCAGCGCTATCTCATCGAGGCGATCAAGGCGCGCGTGCCGATCTTCAAGCGCGAGCACTATGCGGATGGCACGCGGGCCTGGGTCGACAATCGCGGCGGGTCGGTGGTCGCCACGTCGGGGGCTCCGGTGGAGGGAACCCCATGACCGCAGCGACCCATGAGGCACCACTCCGTGACCAACACGGCCGATCGATCGAGTATCTCCGCATCTCGGTCACCGACCGCTGCAACTTCCGCTGCGTCTACTGCATGCCGGAGCGCGGCCTGGACTGGCTCCCCAAGGCGGAGATCCTCTCCTACGAGGAGATCGTCGCGTTGGTCGCGCAGCTCGCCCCCCTCGGACTCCGTCGGCTCCGGATCACTGGCGGTGAGCCGACCATCCGCCCCGGGCTCACCACCCTGATCCGTCAGCTCAAGGCGATCGAGGGGATCGAGGATATCGCGCTCTCCACCAATGGCGTGAAGCTTCCACAGATGGGAGCCGAGCTGCGCGCCGCGGGGCTCGATCGCGTGAACCTCTCCGTCGATTCCCTCCGGCCTGACCGCATCGCCGCCATCGCCCGACGCGACCTCGGCTTCGATCCGGTCGTCGCCATCGAGGCGGCCCTCGCGGCGGGGCTCGACCCGGTGAAGGTCAACATGGTCGTGATGCGCGGGGTGAACGACGACGAAGTGATCGATGTCGCTCGGCTCACGATCGACCGCGCCGTCCATGTGCGCTTCATCGAGTTGATGCCCGTGGGGGAGATGGCGCATCTCACCGACGAGCACATCGTCCCGAGCGCCGAGGTGTTGGCACGGGTCGCGACCCTCGGCGCCCTCACCGGCGCCGAGGGCCCTGCGCGTGGCAACGGGCCCGCGGTCTATCACCGGATCGCTGGCGCGGCCGGCACCGTCGGGGTGATCACCCCGATGACCCACACCTACTGCGGGAGTTGCAACCGCGTCCGCCTCACCGCCGATGGCCGCTTGCGGACCTGCCTCTACGGCGACCACGAGGTGAACCTCCGGGACCCGCTCCGCCGTGGGGAGCCGTTGGCGCCCCTCTTCCGGCAGGCGCTCGCCGAGAAGCCACTCGAACACCTCCTCCTGCAGCGGCGCGTCGGCGGCCTCCAGGCCCTCTCCCAGGTCGGGGGCTGACACCGTTCACCTTGTTCGGTGCCCCCACTAACTTTCGGGCGTTGGCTCTGACCTTCCCCCCGAACCGATTCAGACTCTCATGGTGAACAAGATCACCGTCGTAGGCGCCGGCAACGTCGGCGCGACCGCTGCCCAACGCATCGCCGAGAAGGAGCTCGCCCGCACCGTCGTCATGGTCGACGTCGCTGAGGGGATCCCGCAGGGGAAGGGGCTCGATCAGTGGCAGTCCGCCCCGATCGAGGGGTTCGACTCGCGCGTCATCGGCACCAACGGCTACGATGAGACGGCGGGCTCGGACATCGTCGTGATCACCGCCGGGATCGCCCGCAAGCCGGGGATGTCGCGTGACGACCTCCTGAACACCAACGCCGGGATCGTGAAGTCGGTCAGCGAGCAGATCAAGAAGACCTCGCCGAACGCGATCGTCATCGTCGTCTCGAATCCCCTCGATGTCATGTGCTGGGTAGCCAAGGAAGCCACGGGCTTCCCGCGTGAGCGTGTGATCGGGATGGCGGGCGTCCTCGACACCGCGCGCTACCGCGCCTTCCTCGCCACCGCCCTCGATGTGAGCGTGCGCGACATCCAGGCGATGGTCCTCGGTGGCCACGGCGACACCATGGTCCCGCTCATCTCCTACACCTCGGTCAGCGGGATCCCGATCACCCAGCTCATGGAGAAGGCGACCCTCGATGCGATCGTCGATCGCACCCGGAACGGCGGCGCCGAGATCGTGAAGCATCTCAAGACCGGTTCCGCCTACTACGCTCCCTCGGCGGGCGCGGTGCAGATGGTCGAGGCGATCGTCAATGACCAGAAGCGGATCCTCCCTTGCTCGGCCTGGCTCGAGGGGGAGTACGGGATGCAGGGGCTCTATCTCGGCGTGCCGGTGAAGCTCGGGCGGGACGGGATGGAGCGGATCGTCGAGGTCACCCTGACCGACGACGAGCGCGCTGCCCTCGCCAAGAGCGCGGACGCGGTGCGCGAGCCGATGTCGGTGGTGAAGCTCTAACGGTCGCGGCGGGCCCCGGGCATTCCGCTCGGGGCCCGCATCGTCTCTCCCCCTCCAGCGCACACGAGGACGTCGATGAGTTGGTTGCGCACGTTCTGGGCCTCCACGGTCGGCAAGAAGACCGTGATGGCCGTCACCGGGATCATGCTCGTGGGCTTCGTGGTCGCCCACATGCTCGGCAATCTGCAGATGTTCATCGGGGCCGAGGCCATGAACAAGTACGCCGCGCTCCTCAAGAGCACCGGTGAGCTGCTCTGGGTGGCCCGCGCCGGGCTGCTCGTGGCCGCGGTGCTGCATATCACCGCCGCGTATCAGCTCACGATGATCAACCGCGCGGCGCGCCCCGAGGGGTACGCCAAGCAGGAGCCGCAGGCGAGCACCCTCGCGTCGCGGACGATGCGCCTCGGCGGGGTGATCCTCGCGGCCTTCATCATCTTCCATCTCGGACACTTCACGACGGGCACCTTCCATCCGGCGTTCAGCGAGACGGGGGTCTACGGCAACGTGATCCTCGGTCTGCGCTCGCCGCTGGTGGCAGGGTTCTACGTGCTCGCGATGGCCGCGCTCGGGCTCCACCTCTTCCACGGCGCGTGGGCGGGGGTGCGGACCCTCGGGCTTCGGAAGCGCTCGGCGGACCCGATGTATCGCCGCCTCTCGATGGGCCTCGCGCTCGTCGTCTGGGCCGGCTTCACGGCGATCCCCGTGGCCGTCCTCCTCGGCATCCTCAACTAGGCGACGGGAGACACCACCATGGCACGCACGCTCGACGCCAAGATCCCCTCCGGCCCGCTCGCGGAGAAGTGGGATACGCATCGTTTCGAGATGAAGCTCGTGAACCCGGCGAACAAGCGGAAGTTCTCCGTCATCGTCGTGGGCTCGGGGCTCGCTGGCGCCTCGGCGGCCGCCTCGCTCAGCGAGCTCGGCTACCAGGTGAGCTGCTTCTGCTTCCAGGATACGCCGCGGCGCGCGCACTCGATCGCCGCGCAGGGCGGGATCAACGCCGCCAAGAACTACCGGAACGACGGCGACTCGGTCCAGCGGCTCTTCTACGACACCATCAAGGGCGGCGACTTCCGCGCCCGTGAGGCGAACGTCTATCGCCTCGCGCAGGTCTCGGTCGACATCATCGACCAGTGCGTGGCGCAGGGGGTGCCCTTCGCCCGCGAGTACGGCGGCCTCCTCGCCAATCGGTCCTTCGGTGGCGCGCAGGTCTCGCGCACCTTCTACGCCCGCGGGCAGACGGGGCAGCAGCTCCTCCTCGGGGCCTATCAGGCGCTCGAGAAGGAGATCGCGCGTGGCGGGGTGACGATGTATGCGCGGCATGAGATGCTCGAGCTCGTGGTCGTGGACGGCAAGGCGCGCGGGATCATCGTGCGGGACATGCTCACCGGCGAGCTGGAGTCCCATGCCGCCGATGCGGTGATCCTCGCGACCGGTGGCTACGGGAACGTCTTCTACCTCTCGACCAACGCGAAAGGGTGCAACGTCACCGCGACCTGGCGCGCGCACAAGAAGGGCGCGGCCTTCGCCAATCCCTGCTTCACGCAGATCCATCCGACCTGCATCCCGGTGGCGGGGGATCATCAGTCCAAGCTCACCCTGATGTCGGAGTCGCTCCGCAACGACGGGCGCGTCTGGGTCCCAAAGCGCCGCGAGGACTGCGGGAAGGATCCCTCGCAGATCCCCGAGGCCGATCGCGACTACTATCTCGAACGGAAGTATCCGAGCTTCGGTAACCTCTCCCCCCGTGACATCGCCTCGCGCGCGGCCAAGGAGGCCTGTGACGATGGGCGCGGCGTCGGCCCCGGCGGGCGCGGCGTCTACCTCGACTTCGCCGATGCCATCAACCGGCTCGGCCGGAAGGCGATCGAGGAGCGCTACGGCAATCTCTTCGACATGTATCAGCGCATCACCGACGAGGATCCCTACACGCGGCCGATGCGCATCTACCCGGCGGTCCACTACACGATGGGGGGCCTCTGGGTGGACTACAACCTGATGAGCTCCATCCCGGGACTCCATGTGCTCGGCGAGGCGAATTTCTCCGACCACGGGGCCAACCGTCTCGGCGCGAGCGCGCTCATGCAGGGGCTCGCCGACGGCTACTTCGTGATCCCGTACACCCTCGGCGATTACCTCGCGACGAACAGGCTCGAGAAGGTCACTACCGACCATCCCGAGTTCCGCGCCGCCAAGGAGGCCGTGGAGACGCGCACCAAGCGGCTCCTCTCCATCAACGGCACGCGGACGGTGGATTCCTTCCACCGCGAGCTCGGGAAGATCATGTGGGAGAAGTGCGGGATGGCCCGCGATGCGAAGGGGCTCCAGGAGGCGCTCAGGGAGATCCCGGCGCTGCGCGAGCGGTTCTGGCGCGATGTGAAGGTCCTGGGCTCCGGTGAGGGGCTCAACCAGTCGCTCGAGAAGGCGGGGCGCGTGGCCGACTTCCTCGAGTTCGCCGAGCTCATGTGTCTCGATGCGCTCCAGCGGGAGGAGAGCTGCGGTGGGCACTTC
>JAJTFH010000051.1 GCA_021298395.1 Gemmatimonadota bacterium
CTGACCTCCACCTCAGCGCAGATAGCGCTCGGTGATGATGTCGACGTGATGGAGGAGATGCCCCGCCGTGATCCAGGCGAGGCCGCGCACCGAGCAGGGATGTCCGTTCGCGACGCCCCGTCGCTCCCACGCTGCGTCGGGGAGCCCATCGAAGAGGGTCACCGTCGCCTCGCGGACCGACTCGAGCTCGTCGAGCAACGAGAGGACCGACCGGGCGTTGGCGCCGCTCAGCGGGGCATAGGCCTGCTCGTCCCATCCTGGGAGCGAGATGGTGTCCCCCCGGGCGATGCGAAGCGCGCGGTAGGCGAAGATCCGCTCCGCGTCACTGCAGTGGAGGATGACCTCCTTGAGGGTCCACTTCCCTGGGGCATAGGCCTTGGCCGCGATCGCCTCCGGGACGTCATGCAGGAGCGCGGCAGCGATCTCCCCGCCACCGATGAGCGCCTCGACCACATCGCCCTCAGGGACCTGGGCGAAGTAGTTGGCGTAGAAGGGCGCGTACTCGTCCGCGCCGGGGCGCGTCGAGCGGACCGCGAGGGTCAGCGGTCCGCCAGCTTCGCGAGGACGCGCGCGGCGAACCCATCCGGCGCGCGCATCGTGCGACGACGCGCCGTCTCGGCGTCGATCGCCGCCCAGAGGGCGGGGTTCTCCGACGACGTGAGGGGAACCTCACGGTCAGCCGTCGGCTCCGCCGCGGGAGCGCGGTGGGTGTCGGCGTCCAGCTTTTGCAGCGCCTCACGGGCGCGGTGGACTCGCATCTTCAGGGCACCGACCGTCGCGTCGAGCAGGTCCGCCATCTCTTCGTAGGACCGCCCCTCGACGTGCTTCATCACGAAGGCCTCCCGCAGCGAGTCCGGCAGGGCCGCCAGCGCACGATCCAGATCGCGCCGCATCTCCCCTCGATCCAGCTCCTCCTCGGGGGTCTCATACCCCGACGGCTGGTCGTCTTCCTCGTAGCTCAGGTGGGTGCGCCGGATGTTCTTGAGCCAGTCCTTGCACCCATTCGCCACGATCCGGAACACCCACGCATCGAACCGGCCTCGGACCTCACCCAGGTGATGGAACGCCTTGATGTACGAGACCTGCAGGATGTCCTCCGCGACATCCGCGCTGCCCGTCATCCCATACGCGTGCCGGAACAGCACATCGCTGTACCGCTCGATGAGGATGCCGAAGGCGTCGCGATCCCCGCCGATCACGCGGTCGATGACCGCTTGATCGGCGTCGATGGGATCGTCCTGGACCGTGGGGGGAGCTACCGTGCGCACGCCGCAAGGTTAATTCACGCGGCCACGCCTCGACAGGTCCACCTGAGCCAGAGCGCCCCCACCGACGGGGGTTCTGTCGCATGGGGAGGACGAGTCGGCCACCGGAAGGTCACAGCGGGGTGAAGGCACCCCACCCGGAGGACCGCACCGACGCCCCATGCTCGTCGAGACGCGGCGGGGGACGGCGGATGGTCCCGGGCGCCTGAGGCGCCACGCCGGTGAGCGGAGAGCTCGCCACCTCTTGGAGCGCCTCGAGCACCGGCTTCACCACCCCACCGGGGACCCCGACCCCCTCGAGCCGGGCGATCCACGTCCGCGCCGGTGCGGTGCGCACCCGGTCGGCGATCGCGGCCACCACACGATCCCGGTGGGCGAGCCGACCCGCGTTGGTGGCGAGCGCGGGGTCCCCGGCGAGCGCCGGCAGTTCCAGTGCCCGCATCGCTGCCGCGAACTGGGCATCGCTCCCCACCGCGATCACGACGGGTCGGTCCGACGCCTGGAAGAGCTGATACGGGACGAGGTTCGGATGGGCGTTCCCCCACCGTCTCGCCTCCGTCCCGGTCACGAGCGCGTTCTGCGCCACGTTCACGAGCGCCGCCGTGGCACTGTGCGCAAGGGAGACCGAGAGCCACCGCGGCTCCGGCCGCCCGCCGGCAAGCGCGGCGAGGATCGCGATGGCGGCGTCCTTCCCCGCCAACACATCCGCCAAGGCGACCCCGACCTTCATCGGCGACCCGTCAGGCTCCCCGGTGATCGCCATCCATCCGCTCTCGGCCTGCACCACGAAATCGTAGCCCGGACGGGGGCTGTCTAGCCCGAACCCGGTGATCGTGCACCAGAGGAGCCGAGGGTGCTGCGCGAGCATCGCCGTCGCCCCCAGGCCGTATCGCTCAAGGGTCCCCGGCCGGAAATTCTCCAGCACCACGTCCGCCTCGGCGATCAACGTCCGCAGGAGGGCCTGATCGGCCTCCTGTGTGAGGTCGGCTGCGACGCTCAGCTTGTTGCGATTGGCGCTCAGGTAGTAGGCGCTCTCCCCCCGGTCATCGAACGGGGGACCCCACCCGCGGGTCTCATCTCCAGCCCCCGTCCGCTCGATCTTGATGACATCGGCGCCGAAATCCCCCAGGATCATACCGGCCAGAGGTCCAGCGAGGACACGAGAGAGATCAAGAACTTTGATACCTGAAAGCATGATATGGCTTACTGATGATTTGATGATGTTCTATTGATATCGAGAAACACTGGCAGCCAATTTCGAGAAACGAGCGCAAGAATACACCGCCTGTGCATCTTGCGTACATGACGGAAAATCATATACTTACGCCCTGATCCACCCCCCATCCCGACCAGGACGCCCCAAATCTCTCCCGATATGCCCGAATCCGCCAACCCGGCTGTGGCTACGCCGACCGTCCCCCCGAAGCGCAGCCCCGGCCACCGGGGACAGGATGTCCGCGACACCGTGGCCGAGATGACGGCCAAGGCCCACGAGATCTCCCTGGAGGCCGGGAGCCGGATGGCCGCGGCCATGAAGGATGTCATCGGCGCCGCCGCTGGCCTCTCCGCCTTCTCGATCGAGAGCGCTCGCGACCTCGTGCAGTACATGGTGCGTCGGAGCCAGATGGCGCAAGATGAGGCGGACAAGTTGATCGCGGCTGCCGAGGCGGCGTACGCGAAGAAGAACAAGGGGAAGCTCCCGCCGGCCAAGGCGGTCGCTGCACCCGCCAAGGCTGCACCAGCCAAGCCCGCGGCCAAGGGTCCAGCCAAGCCGGCGGCGAAGCCCGTCGCCAAGAAGCCCGTCGCCAAGAAGCCCGCGGCGAAGCCGGCCGCCAAGAAGGGCACAGCCAAGCCGGCGGTGAAGAAGGTGGCGCCCGTGAAGAAGGGTTCGTCCAAGAAGGCGGCGCCCGCCAAGAAGGGTTCGTCCAAGAAGTGATCCACCAGGGTCCCACCCGACCCTGCACGAGCGCACCTTTCGGGGTGCGCTCGTTTCGTTTTCCCCCCGCCGCATGACCGCGCCGATCCCCCGCGGCGACGCCCTCGCCCTCGCGCGCGACCTCGTCGCGATCGATTCTCGGAACCCCTCCCTCGCCACGGACGGCCCGGGGGAGCACGCGGTGGCCACCCGCCTCGCCGAGGTCCTCCGCGCCTGGGGATTCCGCGTCGAGCTCCAGGACGCCCTCCCGGGGCGCCCGAACCTGCTCGCGCGCATCGGCCCCGCGACCTCCGGTCGCACCCTCCTCCTCAACGGCCATCTCGATACCGTCGGCACCGAGGGGATGACCCATCCCCCGTTCGCCTCCGATCTCCGTGACGGCCGGCTCTACGGCCGCGGGTCGACCGACATGAAGGCGGGGATCGCCGCGATGTGCGCCGCCGCCGTCCGCGCGGTCGATGCCGGGCTCAGCGGCGAGCTCCTCGTCACCGCGGTCGTCGATGAGGAATACGGCAGCGTGGGCACCCGCCACCTGCTCCTGCGGGGGATCACCGCCGACGCCGCGATCGTCACCGAGCCCACGCGCCTCGCGATCTGCCCCAGCCACAAGGGATTCGCCTGGGCCGAGGTCACGGTGCACGGACGCGCCGCGCATGGCTCACGCCACGACGTCGGCGTCGACGCGATCGCGCACACCGCCCTCGTGATCGCCGAGCTCGACACGCATCAACGCACCGTCCTCACAGGGATCACGCACCCGCTCCTGGGGCGCGCCTCGCTCCATGCGGGCACGATCGTCGGTGGCACCGGCCCTTCCACCTACGCGGAGCGCTGCACCGTCACGTTCGAGCGGCGCACGCTCCCGGGGGAACGCGAGACGATCTTCGCCGAGGAGCTCGACGCGGCGATCACCCGCGTGCGGGCCCGCCACCGGGACTTCCACGCGACCGTGACGATCGGCCTCACGCAGCAGCCGAACGATCTCGCGCCCTCGCATCCGCTCGTGCGCACCCTCGAGGCCGCCTGCACCGCGCAGGGGGTCGCTCCACGGATCGAAGGGCTCTCCTGCTGGACCGATGCCGCGCTCCTCAGCGCGGCGGGGATCCCCGCGCTCTGCTTCGGGCCAGGTGACATCGCCCTTGCGCACGCCGCCGAAGAGTGGGTCGCCGTTGACGAGATCCAGCAGGCGACCGCGATCCTCACCGAGTGCATCCACCGCTGGGACCGCGACGAGGCGAGCACATGGCGTCGCTGACCGTCGCCCAGTACGACGCGCTGGAACGTGCGATCATCGATGCTCGGCGCATCGCGGTGAGCCGGCGCGGGACGGAATTCCTCGTGATCCCCGAGCGGCTCGTGGTGCGCGAGGGCCAGGAGGTGCTCGTCACGCGCCATCCGACCACCGGCGCGCCCCTCGAGCTCCGTCTGATCGACTGCGACGCGATCGAGGTGGTGCGATGAGCGCGCGATGGCCGCTCGTCGCGGTCTACGCCGACGAATCGTGCCTAGGCAATGGGCGCGAGGGGGCGAACCCCGGCGGGGCGGCGGCGCTCGTCGAGTTCCAACACCCCGATGGTCGGCTGACGCGGCGCGATCTCTGGATCGCGGAACCCGCCACCACCAACAATCGGATGGCGCTCCGCTCGGTGATCGAGACCTTCCGCGCCCTCGGCGCCAAGGATGGTCGATTCAGCGTGCGCTTCACCACCGATTCCCGCTACGTCGTGGATGGGCTCGGCGCCTGGGTCTTCGGCTGGGCGCGCAACGGCTGGAAGCGGAAGACCGGCCCGATCGAGAACCTCGGCCTCTGGCAAGAGGCGCTCCGAGCGACCGTGGGCCATGAGTACTGCTGGCAGTGGGTGAAGGGCCACGCCGGCCATCCGCAGAACGAATACGCCAACGATCTCGCCGTACGGGCCGCCACCGAGCAGCGCAACTCGGGAGGCCTCGTCCCCTCGGGCTTCGACGAGTGGCTCACCGCGCGCCGCGTGAAGGGCGGCGCGAAGGGGGCGATCGATCCCTTTCCCGATGGCGCGACCTTCCGTCCCTCCCCTACCTTGCCTCAGCCTTCGTGACCAGGACGGCCCCCGTGGATCCCCTCGATCGCCTCTTCCAAGAGCTCGTGCGTGCCGCCGAGCAGGCCGGTGCGCTCCATCGCCCCATCGCGATCCGCGAGATCCTCGAGGATCTCCTTCCGTATCGCGTGGTGCGACCGACCCGCATCGCCGAGCTACTCGATGAGTACCGCCAGCTCGTCATGCGGCTCGTCTCGGGCGAACGGAACCTGGTGGAGGCCGACCCCGAGGTGCGAGCGGCCTGCAGCGCCGCCCTTGCGTCACGCCACCCCGACCTCTCCCTCCTCGAGACCTACGGGGACCGCCTCCTGACCGTGGTGATGGCACCGATGGTCGAGCGCCCCTCGGTGCCTCCCCTCCTCGAGCCGGACGCGACGTCCCCTCTGGTGGATGCACCATCGGCCCTGTCGATGGTCGAGCCGGCATCGGGGCCAAGGTCCGGGGAGCCGGCATGCCTGTACTGCGCTCGTCCCCTCCCCGGGGGGCGCGACGCGCGCTACTGCCCCTGGTGCGGTCAGCATCTCCTCGCCCGCTGCCGGATGTGTCGCTCCTCGCTCGAGGCGTCGTGGATCTTCTGCATCACCTGCGGGCACCCGACCTGATGCGACGCCTCGGCCTGTTGCTCGCCGTGATGGTCGCGCTCGCCCTCGGCGCCTGCGCCGGTGGGCAACGCTCCGTCGCCCCGCTCCGCCCGACGGTGAGCACCGCACGCTGGCCGGTGAAGGCGCGGCCCCACGTCGATCTCTGGTTGCATGGCTATGCCCTCCTCTTGGAGGACACCGCGCAGGTCCCACTCTTCGATCATGGCTATCGGGAGCGCGTGACCGTCGCGAAGAACGCGCGCAACCTCTACACCGGATTCGACTCCGCCTCGCGTCAGCTCCGCACCACCCTGCGCGCCCGGCCGGGACTCGAGGGGGCGCAGTTCCTCGCGCTCTACTTCGGAAGTTGGGACGAACTCCAACAGGCGATGGGGTACTTCCTCAGGGCCGAGGGCGATCCCGCGCAGGCCACGAATCGCGAGGTCCAAGGGATCGTCGCCTTCCTCGCACAGCAGTTCCCACGCGCCGAGGACCGCGACTGGGCCCGACGATTCGTCTCCGCGCTGGAGAGTGAACGGTCGACCTTCTTCCACGACTGGTGGCTCACCGAATCACGTCGCCGTGCCGCCGGGCTCGCGACCGGTGATTCCCTCTGGCAGTCGGTCTGGCGCCCGCGACTCCAACCCTTCTTGAACGCGACCCAACAGCAGAACGGCGATCTCATCCCGTCGATGGTGCTCGGCGGTGAGGGACGTGCCGTCCCGGCGGGCAAGCAGGCGAGTCAGTATGCGGTCCACTGGCCGACCACCGCCGATTCCGCAGACGCCCTCCTCTTCACCTTCGCGCATGAGGCGGCGGGGGCGGTGGTGCAGGTGGCGGTGAACGACCATCTCACGCCGGCGCAGCAGCGGGCCGGCGCCGGTGCGCGGTTGAGCACCATCGGGCTCGTGCGCGGTGGGGCGCTGCTCGTGGCGCGGATCGATCCGGCCTTGGGAGAGCGCTACGCCCGCTACTATCTCGCGCAGGCGGGGCGGGCGGTGCCGGCGAGCGGGGCGCTCGGTGCCTTGGCCGAAGCCTTCCCGATGCCCGAGG
The DNA here is from genome assembly GCA_021298395.1 of Gemmatimonadota bacterium. Lineage (GTDB taxonomy): Bacteria > Gemmatimonadota > Gemmatimonadetes > Gemmatimonadales > Gemmatimonadaceae > Pseudogemmatithrix. The sequence continues at coordinate 6,911 of JAJTFH010000051.1, forward strand.
AGATGGTGGCCTCGATGCGCCGGCAGATCGATCTCGCCTTCGGCGGGATCTGAGCCGCGACCTGAGCGAGTAGCTTTCCGATCATGTCCGATCGCACGACCCCGCCGACCCCTGCCGTGACCACCGCGCCCCCCGCACCGGGGCACGACACCCCCGAGCGCGTGCGCGAGGCTGCGCGATTCGGCCGCGCGATCCTCCCCGAGGTCTCGCGCACCTTCGCCATCAGCATCAAAGCGCTTCCGGGGACGTTGGGCGACGCCGTCTGCACCGCGTACCTGCTCTGCCGCATCGCCGACACCATCGAGGACGATAGCAGCACGGCGCCGGAGGCCCGCGCCGCGCTGCTCGAGCAGTTCCTCGCGGCCCTCGATGATGCCGCCCTCGCCGAGCGGTTCCCCGCACTCGCGGCCTCGCTGCAGGGAGACCCCGCCCATCTGCAGCTCGTCGTGCACACCGACCTCGTCCTCGTCGCCTTCCGTGCGCTCCCGCCGCGCACCCGTGAGCGGGTCGCCCACTGGGTGCGCGAGATGGGACGCGGGATGGCGAAGTTCGTGCGGAGCTATCCCACGGGGATTCGGATCCAGACGCTCGCCGAATACCGCGAGTACTGCTACTACGTCGCCGGGACGGTGGGATGCATGCTCACCGAGCTCTGGCACGAGCATGTGCCGGCGGTCGGGCGGCGGGAGTTCGATCGGCTCTGGGCCACCTGCCAGAGCTTCGGCGAGGCGTTGCAGACGGTGAACATCCTCAAGGACATCGCGCACGACGCCGAGCACGAGAATTCGATCTACCTCCCGGCGACCGAGCTCGAGGCCCAGGGGAGTGGGCATGCGACGATCCTCTCGCCGGCGCATCTCGAGCAGAACCATGTCGTGGTCGATCGCTATATCGCACTCGCGCGCACCGATCTCGATCGGGCACTCGAGTACACCCTGACGATCCCACGCCGCGCCTTCCGCGTGCGCGCCTTCTGTGTCTTGCCGCTCCTCTTCGCCTATGCCACGCTGCGCGACCTCCGACGGTCGCGTGCGATGCTCACGCGCGGGGGGCAGGTGAAGATCTCGCGGCGCGAGGTGAAGGCGCTCATGGTGGCCGGGCTCCTCTCCATCGGCAGCAACGCCGCGCTCCGGCGGCTCGTGGCGCGCGTGCAGGCGCGCCCCTTCTCGCTGGTGCCCGCCGTCGGGTGACGGAGGGTGCGCCCATGACGCGCCACGCGCCGGAGGGATTCCGCGGCATCTTCCGCGCCGACGCGCTCGCCTGTGCGGTGTACAGCGAGGCGGCGGGGGTGGCCCGCATCGTCCCGCGCGCGGTGGCGGTGCCGGC
>JAJTFH010000052.1 GCA_021298395.1 Gemmatimonadota bacterium
GCCCGAGCACCACCGTCTCCTCATCCGTCACGGTGCCGACATCAAAGAGCTGGTCCCCTTCCTGCACGAAGATGTTGAGGAGCTCCCCCGCCCCAGCCAACCCCGTCGCGCTCGGCGTGGCATCGCGGAGGCGCGCGCCCAGCGTCCCCCGGATCTCGGCGAGCGAGAGGCCAGCCAGTCGCTCATTGAGTACCCGTTGCACCTCGGCGATCGCCTCGTCGGCGATCTCGCCGCGCATCTCGACGAAGATCGTCCGCACCGTCCCACCTCGCAGCGTGAGGACGAGGATCAACTTCTCGGAGGTGAGCCGCACCAGCTCGAGCCGCTGCAAGACCGCTTGGTCGAGCCGAGGCCCGAGGGCGAGCCCCAACTCCTGTGTCAGCACCCCGAGCGACTGCGCCGCCCGGCGCAGGATCGTCTCGATCGCCGAACTCCCCGACCCGATCTCCTCCGCGAGGCGATCGCGCTCCGACGTGTGGAGGGGCGCCAAGCGCATCAACGAGTCGACGTAGGTCCGATACGCCTTGTCAGTGGGGATGCGACCGGCCGAGGTATGCGGATGGAAGAGGAACCCCTTCTCCTCGAGGTCGGCCATGGTGTTGCGGATCGTGGCCGGGGAGACCCCTAGCCCGAACCGGCGGGAGATCGTCCGGGACCCTGCGGGCTCGGCCGTCTCCACATAGGAGCGGACCACGCACTCGAGCACCCGACGCTCGCGTTCCGACAGCTCGTGTAAGCCCATAAGTCGCAGATTACGAACGACTTCGAACCGAAGTCAAGGCGGCGGCGAGCGCATCGATGCGGAGCCACCCTTGAGGGGTCAGCACCAGACGATCACCCGCCTGCCGGCCCCACCCGGCGCCGATCCACGGGCCGATGGTGGTCGTATCCTCGGGTCGGATGACCAGCCCATCGATCGTGCGAAGGCCAAGATAGACCTCCTCGGCCAAGCGCTCATCCGAGCCGATGGTCTCCTCCCCTGCGAGGGGATCGATCCCCTGCTCGACCTGTGACGTCCATTCCGTGTAGGCCTCGGTATTCCAGCGGCGGACCCGCCCATCGAACCCGTGCGCCGAGGGACCGAGGCCAAGGTAGGGGGCACCTGACCAGTAGGCGGCGTTGTGGAGCGCCCGGTGCCCAGGGCGCGCATAGCTCGAGACCTCGTAGTGCTCGTACCCTGCGGCCGCGAGCCGGTCATGGGCCAGGAGGAACTCCTCCGCATAGCGATCCTCCGGCGCCTCCTCGACCGCCCCGCGCGCGTTCCATCGCCCCAGGGGGGTCCGAGGCTCGACGGTCAGTCCATAGACCGAGAGGTGGGAAGGTTCGAGTGCGACTGCCCGGTCGAGGTCCGAGGTCAGCCGACTTGACCCGACCTGGTCGGGGATGGCGAAGATCAGGTCCAGGGAGATCGCATCGATCCCCCCCTCCCGGATCGTCCGGACGGCGGCCTCTGACATCTCGGGTGAGTGCCCTCGGTGCATCCACGAGAGCACCCCAGGATCGAAAGATTGGACCCCAAGTGAAACCCGGTTCACCCCGGCACCCCGCCAGGCCCTCACCAGGTCGATCGAGATGTCCTCCGGGTTCGCCTCGACGGTGACCTCAGGGATCGGTGCGGACATGCCATCGGACCCGGCGATGGCCCGGAGCCCCCGGAGGATGGCGGCGACCCCCTCTCCACCCAATTTGGACGGGGTCCCCCCCCCGAAATAGATGGATTGCACATTTGTGGAAAACTTCTCTCCCCGACTCCTGAGCTCCCTCAATAGGTTTTCCACATACCGATCGACTGGGACGATACGCCTGACCGCGATCGAGAAGTCGCAGTAGGAGCATCGGCGCCCGCAGAAGGGGACATGAAGGTAGATATGGGGGTAGAACCGTGGCATGAGAATGATTTAATGTGTTTTCTCAAATTTATTAAATGCAATAGTTTAGCCGTTTTGCTTAAAGTATTATATTAGCGATTGAGTTCCCGCATCAAAGACCGCCACGCCTCGGCCTGCAGTCCCCCGGGACCAATCCAGTCACCCTCGACTGGACCGTTATCCACCCCTCCCCCACCCCGATCGTCACGCGAAACTGACGGTTCGGGAATTGTTGATAAACCGAACAATCCCAACAGGTCTTCCACATCAGTGATGACCTGGGCCCCGTCCCTGATCAATAGGTTCACGCCTGATGCGGTCGGGTCCTCGATCCGTCCCGGGACCCCCGCCACCACCCGCCCCAACTCCAGCGCCTGGGTCGCCGTATTCACCGCCCCCGACTTGAACCCCGCCTCCACCACCAGGGTCACCCGGCACAGCGCAGCGATGATCCGGTTCCGGCGGGGGAAGCACCCCGGGAACGCCCGGGTCCCCGGTTCGACCTCCGAGACCACGAGGGCTCGCCGCCCCATCTCGGCCAACAGGGTCCGGTGCGCCACCGGATAGGGGACATCGACCCCCGTCCCTTGGACCCCGATGGTGCGCCCCCCCGCCTCCAGCGCCGCCCGATGGGCCGCGACATCGACCCCACGCGCCATCCCGCTCACCACCACCAGCCCCGCCTTGGCGCAGGCGCGAGCCAGCTGGGTCGCCATCCGGAGGCCATACGGGGTCGGCTCACGCGTCCCGACGATGGCGATCAGACGGTCCGGAGAGACCTCCAGGAAGCCAGCATCCCCGACGCACCATAACCCTGCCGGTGGGTTCGAAAGATCGCGTAACGAGTCAGGGAGGCCCTCCGCGCCGATCCAGATCGGCTGGCCGGAGCGGGCCTCGGCCGGGGACATCACGCCGCGCCCGACTTCCGGAGCTCGAGGAGCTTGCTCCACCACGCCGCCTTGAGCTCATCGAGCCCGAGCCGGCCCGGGGCCGAGATCGCCCACATCCCGAAGGCGTGCGGCGCCTCGATGGCGGGCACGTAGAGCTCCCCCATCAGATCGCACTTGGAGAAGACCACGCAGTGGGGCTTGGCCGCCAGCTCAGGAGAATACTGCTCCACCTCGCGCCGAAGCTGGTCGTACTCCCCCTGCCAGTCCATGGCGTCGATCGGGATCAGGAAGGCCAGGATGCGGGTCCGCTCGATGTGCCGCAGAAACTGGAGCCCGAGCCCCTTCCCCTCATGGGCCCCCTCGATGATCCCCGGGATATCCGCCACCACGAAGGTGCGCGAATCGCTCAGCTGGACGACCCCGAGGTTCGGCTTGAGGGTCGTGAAGGGGTAATCGGCGATCTTGGGGCGGGCGGCAGAGATGACCGAGAGGAGGGTCGACTTCCCCGCGTTCGGCTGCCCCACGAGCCCCACATCCGCGATGAGCTTGAGTTCGAATTCGAGGGTCCGGGCCTCCCCCTCCTCCCCCGGCTGCCACTCGCGGGGTGCCTGATGGGTCGCGGTGACGAAGAAGGCATTCCCCTTCCCCCCTCGCCCGCCCTTGGCGACGACGAGCTCATCCCCGTGGTCGAGGATCTCCCCGACCCGCTCGCCCGTCTCCTTGTCGCGGATCACCGTCCCGGGGGGCACCGGAAGGACCACGTCCTCACCTGAGCGCCCCGTCTTGTTCGACCCCATCCCGTGTTCGCCCCGCTCCGCCTCCCAGGCATCGCGGTAGGTGAAGTCGAGGAGGGTCGAGAGGTTGGCATCGCCGCGGATGCGGACATCCCCGCCCTTCCCTCCATCGCCACCATCGGGGCCGCCCATCGGGGCGAACTTCTCCCGCCGAAACGAGGTACACCCAGAGCCGCCGGTACCGGCGGTCACGCGAACCGTCACGAGATCGATGAACACGGGAGGAAGCTAGTCGAAGCGGACCCCGCGCGCGGATCGGATCAGCGCGCGTGCGACCCCGATGACGCCACACGCACCGGACGGATCTCCCCCACCACCTCACCGCGCGTATTCCGGATCGGCCGGTGCGCGAACTCGGCGAGCCGCGCCGGCAACTCCGTCGGGAGGATGTCGAGCTGCTGGAGCGCGGCGAGGACCGCCGCCTGCTGGGCTCGGAGCGCCCCGTCCTCCACCTTGAGCGCGAGCCCGAGCCCGCGCCCTGGCACCGCCACCGAGTGCACCCCTTCGGCCCCGACCTTCGCGATCACCTCGCCCTTCGTCTCCTCGAGGAGTACCGTGTCGAAGCGCTCGGTGCCCCCCAAGAGATGCGGATGCGCGCGGACGGCCGCCGCGATGCGCGACGCGATCGCATCCCCCTCGTGGATCGCCGTCGCCAATCGCGCATAGGCCAACGCCATCCGCTCCAGCGAGAGCGCCATCACCGTCACCCCGCAGCCATCGAGGCCGACCGGCATATCGTCGAGCGGCACCCCGGTCCACGCCGAGACCTCCCCGAGACAGGCGCGCTGCACCGGATGGTCCACGTGCTCGTAGCCGCGGATCGCCCAACCCGAGGTCTTGGCGCGGGCGAGCATCGACGCATGCTTGCCGGAGCAGTTGTTGTGGAGGCGCGTCAAAGGCTTCCCCGACTCGCGCCAGAGCTTCGTCCCGCGCGAGGAGAGCGGTTCATGCGGACCACAGGCGAGATCCCCCTCCTCGAGACCGAGGGAGGCGAGCATCCGTGCGACGACGCTGAGGTGCTCCGGCTCTCCCCCATGCGAGGCGCAGCTGAGCGCGAGTTCTTCCGGCCCCCATCCGACGCCATCGAATCCTCCACTCGCCACGAACGGCATCACTTGGAAGAACTTGGCGCAGGAGCGCCACATCGAGACGAGCTGCGGGTCGCGCGCGCCGGCGACCGGGGCGCCGTCGCGGACGATGACCGCCGCGTGGACGCGGTGCTGTGATTCGACGACGTCGCCGCGCGTGACTTCGATATCGAGATGCAGGGGGATCATGATGCGAATGCTAGTGGGAACGGCGTACGAGGGGCACCGCCACGGTCACCCCGCCGGCGCATCCGCACAGAGCGCCGCGGCGAGCGCATCGGCCGCGTGCGGCCAGGTGAACACGGCCGCGCGCGCCTTCCCCGCCGCGATGCGGTCGTCACGCCACCGTGCATCGGTCCGCAGACGGGCCACCGCCGCCGCCATCGCCGCATCATCATCCATCGGGACCAAGACCGCCGCTTCGCCGACGACCTCTGGGATCGGGGCTCGATCCACCGTGACCACCGGTGTCCCCGCCGCCATCGCCTCCAACGCGACCATCCCGAACCCCTCCTGCCGCGACGGGAAGAGGAAGGCCTCGGCATGACCGTAGACCGTCGCGAGGCGTGCATCAGGCAGCGTCTCCACCTCCACCACGCGATCCCACACGCCGAGCTCGTGTGCAACCTGCCGCAGGCGCGCAAGATGCGGGAACCGCTCACCTACCATCACGAGCTGCAGCGATGCATCGGCCGGGGTGAGACGTGCGAAGGTGCGCAACGCCATCTCGAGATTCTTGTGCGGCTTCTTGTTCGCGACCGTCAGGAGGTACGGCCCGGTGATCCCGAGGTCCCGGAGCGCCTGCTGGCCCTCCCGCCTCGCGAAGAAGACCGGTGTGACGCCATTGGGAATCACCTGCACCTTGTGCGCGTCGTCGGGGAATCGCGCCACGATCGCTTCGCGCGAGGACTCGCTGACGGTGACCACCGCGCGACTCGCCGCCAGCACGCGTCGCATCCAGGGCGCCGCGATCGATGCGCGCAGGTGCTCCCGTAGCGTGGTACCGTCGAGCTGGATGAGATCGTGCAGGGTGGTGACCGGCGCCGATCCGGCCAGCTCGCCCAGCTGCCACGCCCCATCCCAATTGGGGAACCAGGTGCGATGTGGGCGCCCCACCTGTCTCGCCAGGCGGGACCACGCAACAGGGATTCGCGGGTCATAGCGACCCCACGCGCAGTCGATCACTCGGGTGGGGCCCAGCATCGACGCACGCACCGGCGCCAGGGCGGCCGTCGGACCGACGAGGACGATCTCCTCAAACCGCCCCGTGCGCGAGAGTGCGCCAAGCATCTCGCGCAGATGGCGCCCGAGCCCTGAACCATGGGGGGCGCGCGCATCCACCAGGAGCGTCGTCACGTCCGGACCGACGCAAGGGCGAGCAGCCTCTCTCGCGTGTTGCGCGTGGGATCGTCCAACACCGACTCGAGGAGTCGCTTGAGCGTCGCCCCGATCTCCGGGCCGCTGTGGATCCCGATCCCGCGCAGGTCATCGCCATCGATCACGAGATCCCCGAGGGTGATGGGATCGTGCCACGCGATCCGCATCGCACGCCGATACAGCCGTATCCCGCCAAGTCGCGCCTCACGCACCGCCGCAGCATCCGCGCTCATCGACGCGAGTTCCGCCGTGGCGCGCGCCCAGAGCAGGCGCGCCACCAGCGGCACCTGGAGCCGACCGACCGTCGCGACGAAGCGGCGTAGCGCCCTCTCCTCCGCGAACTGCTCACGGACCGGCGCGAGCGAGGGGACCGCCGCCAACGCGGCGGCCCCCGACCTCGTCAGCGCGACCTCCTCGTTGCTGAACTTGAGCCCCTTGAGCGTCCGCTCGAGTGCCGCGGGCACCCCCTGCCCCGGCTCCGCGAAGAGCGCGGCCAGGCGGAGTGCACGCCGTGCCGGTCGCCGAAGCCGAGCAGGTCGCGCGAGGAAATCGATGGTGCGGAACCGAAGGACCGGGGCCTCCGCGAGCGACGGGAGGAGCACCGTCAGGATCCCAGCCTCGCGATAGCGCTCCAGGCTCGCCGAGGGCTGCGCGACCTGCTCCATGATCTTGTCGAGTTCCTGTTTCACGCGCTCCATCGAGAGCCGCGTCAGATGCGGCGCGCTCTCGCGAATCGCCTCCCACGTCTCGGGATCGATCGCGAAGCCGAACCGTCCCGCGAAGCGGATCGCCCGCAACGCCCGCAGGCGGTCCTCCTCCATCCGGGCCGCCGCCACCCCCACACAGCGCACCACCCGTCGAGTCAGGTCCCCCCGCCCATCGAAGGGATCACGGATGGCGAGCGTCTCCGCGTGGACCGCGATGGCGTTGATCGTGAAATCGCGCCGCGCCAGGTCCTCGTCCAATGACGCCCCGAATCGCACGACCGCATGTCGACCATCGGTCTCCACATCGTGCCGAAAGGTCGTGACCTCGTGGAGGATCCCGTCACGATCCAACACCCCGACCGTCCCGAATCGGATCCCCACCGGGACCGTCCGCCGAAAGAGCCGCTGGACCTCCTCCGGTCGCGCCGAGGTCGCGATGTCCCAGTCGAGGGTCTCGATCCCAACGAGCGCATCCCGAACGGCCCCACCCACGCACCACGCCTCGAACCCCGCCCCCTCCAGGGTACGGCAGATCTCGCGAACGGCTGCAGGGGGCTTGAGACGTGCCATAGGGGTAAAGCTAGGCGATCCCGCGCAGCCCGGGCGACCGTCGCGAGGTGGTGGATCCGTGACCATCTTTCTGGGACCATGACGCCATCCACCCTGACCCGCCAGCGCCTCGAGGCTCTCCTCGCCGCGCCAGCCGCTCGACGCCGCCGGATCGCCATCGTCGGGGATGCGATGCTCGACGTCTATCTGCGCGGCGATGTCGAACGGATCTCCCCCGAGGCCCCCGTCCCCGTCGTCCG
>JAJTFH010000053.1 GCA_021298395.1 Gemmatimonadota bacterium
GGGGCGTGCGGGGCGTGCGGGTGTCGCGATCACCTTGGCGGAGCCGCGCGAGCATCGCTGGCTGCGGAGCTTCGAGCGCGCGACCGGTGGGTCGATCGACGTCGCGACCGTCCCGACCGTCGCCGACCTCAAGGCGCGCCGGCTCGAGCTGGCGCAGGCGGCGCTCCGCGAGGTGATCTTGGCGGGGGAGCTCGATCCCTGGCGCAGCGTGGTGGCCGGGCTCGCCGATGAGTTCGACCTGATGGATATCGCGGCGGCGGCGGTGAAGCAGGGGGCAGGGGAGTCCGCTGAGGGAGAAGACGCCGAGATCCCCGCGGCGTCACCGGCACGCGAGCGGCATCCGGCGCGTGAGCGCGAGGCGATGCGGAAGGAGCGGCGCGAGAGCACCACGGGCGCCGCGGCGCCCGCCCGTCGTCCGGCGAAGGGGGGGAAGGGTGCGAGCGCCGGCTATGCGATGGCGAAGCTCTACGTCGGTGGCGGACGCAAGCTCAAGATCCGCCCGGGTGACATCGTCGGCGCGATCACCAATGAGATGTCCCTCGATGCGAGCGCGATCGGCGGGATCCAGATCTGGGATCGGCACAGCATCGTCGAGGTTCCCGAGACGATCGCGGACGATGTGATCCGTACCCTCTCGGCGACGACGATCAAGGGGAAGAAGCTCCAGATCCGTCGGGACCGCTCGGTGCGCTGAGGCCGATTCCCCCGCGCCGCGCGCGCCGCGGACTCAGTAGCGCGCGAAGACCGAGGTCGTCCCGTTCGCCGCGAAGGCGATCACCGCATAGCGATCGTAGTCCTTAGGATTCCCCTGCTCCATGCCGGGGGAGCCGATCGGCATCCCCGGGACGGCGATGCCGCGGATCGCGGGGCGCTGCGTGAGCATCCGCTTGATCTCGGCGGCGGGGACGTGCCCCTCGACGAGATAGACGCCGACCACCGCGGTATGGCAGCTCTCGAGGGCGGCCGGGACGCCCATCGTCCGCTTCACGCCGGTGAGGTCATCGGTATCGACCCCCTTCACGGTGAACCCGCTCCGCGTGAGATGTTCGACCCACGCCTTGCAGCACCCGCACGAGGCGCCCTTGTAGACGGTCACGGTCGGGAACTTCGGCTGCGCCGCACCGCCGATGGGCGTGAGTGCGGCCAGCGCGCCGGCGGCGAGGGTCTGTCCGAGGAAGGTGCGACGGTCCATGCGATAGGCTCCGATCAGCGGGTGATACCGGCGAGGGCGGCGATGAGGAGGAGGGCGAGCTGCGGGCCCTTATACGAATCGGGGGTCTCGGTGTAGGCCTCTTCGGTCCCGTGCGCCCCGGTGCTCCGCCCACCACCATTGATCGTGATGGCCGGGATCCCCATCGCGATCGGGAGGTTGGCGTCGGTGCTCGAGGCACTCGTCGCGGGGAGCCAGCCGAGCGCCTCGACGGCGGCCCAGGCGGTCTGCACGATCGGCGCGTCGTCGGACTGCCCACCGGTGGGACGGATCCCGATGGTATCGTAGGTGACGGTGATAGAGGCGCGCGAGCTCGGCCACCGGGCGAGCTCCTCCGCGACGCCCGCCGCGATGGCGGCCTTGATCTGTGCGTCGACGGCGGCGAGCGCCTCCGGTGACTCGGAGCGCATGTCGACCTCCATCTCGGCGAGCGGGGTGATGGTGTTCACGCTCGTCCCGCCGCGCACGATCCCCACGTTGAAGGTGGTGCGGGGATTCGTCGGGACGCGGAGATCACCGATCTTCGCGATCGCGCGACCCATCGCATGCATCGGGTTCGCCATCCCGAACGCCCCATAGCTGTGCCCCCCGGGCCCCTTGAAGGCGACGGTGTAGCGACGAGGTGGACGGTCCCGCGTGGGGTGACGCGCTGCTCCTTGAGGACGCGTGCCAGCGTCAGCACCACGGCGAGTCCACGGCAATCGTCACCGACACCAGGGCCGGCGATGCGATTCCCTGTGCGCGTGGTGCGCACGTCGGTCCCCTCGGGGAAGACGGTATCGAGGTGACCGGCGAGGATCACGACCGGCCCTTTGCCATCGCCGATCGTGGCGATGACGTTCCCTTCGGCGTCGATGCGTGCATCACGATAGCCGAGGCTGATGAGTCGCCGCTGGAACTCTGCCGCACGCGCCTGCTCCTTGAACGGCGGTGCGGGGATCTCGCAGATGGAGATCTGCTGCTCGAGGGTCCAGGCCTGGAGCGGGGGCATCGCGGCCATCGCGCGCACCACGCTGGGATCGGTGAGCGGGACGGGGAGCCCCTGTGCCTGGACTGTGCGCGCGAGCCCGCCGATCAGGAGGAGGGTGGCGAGCGCGGCGGGCCAGTGCGGGGGGGCGCTGCGGCGGCTGTGCGAGCGAGGGGAAGCGTGCATATTCGGGAATCTACCCATCCCCCCACTCATGACCACCCATCCCTGGCTTCGGCATTATGATGCCGGCGTGCCAGCATCCCTGGCGCCCTACCCGGAGCGGATCCTCCTCGACTATGTCGACGACGCGGTGCGGGCTCGCCCCGACGCGACGGCCCTCCACTTCAAGGGGACGAACGTCAGCTGGGGGACGCTCGCTCGGGAGAGCGATGCCTTCGCCTGCGCACTGCACGCGATGGGGGTCGGCCCGGGGGACCGGGTTGCTGTCCTCCTCCCCAACTGCCCGCAGTTCTTCGTGGTGGAGTTCGCGGCGTGGAAGGTTGGGGCGATCCTCGTCCCGCTGAATCCGATCTACACCGAAGATGAGCTCGTGGGGCCGATGACCACGGCAACGCCGAAGGTGATCGTGACCCTCTCCACCTTCTATGATCGCGTGAAGGGGGCGCAGCGACGGGTGCCCTCGGTGCAGCAGGTCGTCGTCACGAGCATCAAGGAGTGGCTCCCCCCGCTGCTGCGGGTGGTCTTCACCTTCTTCTTGGAAAAAAGGGGAGGCCACCGCGCCGCGCTCCGGGATGGCGACCCGATGCTTCCCGCGCTGCTCGCTCGGTACGCGGGCCAGCGACCGCCCACGCATCGCCCGAGCATCGATGACGACGCGATCCTCCTCATGAGTGGCGGCACGACAGGGACGCCGAAGGCGGTGCGTGTGCATCATCATGCGCTGGTGATCACGGGGCTGCAGTTCCGTGCCTGGCTCGGGGATCTCCTCCCGGAGTGGGAAGGGAGTTACTGTCTCCCGCTCCCGCTCTTCCACACCTACGGGGCCACGGGGGTGCAGTCGGCCTGCATCATCGGACGGAACAGCATCGTGCTGATCCCTAACCCTCGCGACCTCGGCGATCTCGTGAAGACCGTCGAGCGCACCAAGCCCTCCGTCTTCTGCGGCGTCCCCACACTGTACAACGCGCTGCTCAATCATCCACGCGTCGCCAGTCGCAAGGCCGACTTCGCCTCGATGAAGGCCTGTGTCTCCGGCGCGGCGCCCTTGCTCGCCGAGACGCGTCGACGCTTCACGGAGATCACCGGCGCGCGGATCATGGAGGGGTACGCCATGACCGAGTCGAACCTCGCCTCCGTCGTCTGGCCTGTGTACGGCCCAGAGAAGATCGGCTCGGTGGGGATCCCGATCAGCGATTGCGCGGTGAAGATCGTCGACGTCGATGACCCCACGCGCGAGCTACCGGCGGGTGAGGTCGGTGAGATCCTCCTCACCGGCCCGCAGATCATGCGCGGCTACTTCAATCCGCCGGCGGAGGTGGATCAGATGCTCCACGCCCATGCGGACGGGCATACCTGGCTCCATACCGCCGACCTCGGCTACCTCGACGAGGACAGCTATCTCTTCATCGTCGATCGCAAGAAGGATCTCATCAAGATGAATGGGATGCAGGTCTGGCCGCGCGAGATCGAGGAGGTGCTCGCCAAGCATCCCGCCGTGCTCGAGGCGGGGGTGCGCGGCTTCCCCGATGCGGCGCGTGGGGAGGTGGCGGTGGGGTTCGTGGTGCTGCGGCCGAGGCATGCGGCCACGGGCCCTGAGCTACGCGACTGGTGCAAGGCGCATCTCGCGCCCTTCAAGGTGCCGGCACGGATCGTCTTCAAGGACGAACTTCCCAAGTCGTTGATCGGGAAGGTGCTGCGGCGCTTCCTCGTCGAGACCCCGGTCTGAGTTGGTGATGCGTCTCGTCTCCATCTTCTGCGGCGCGCTCCTGCTCGCCGCACCGGCAAGCGCCCAGCGGAGCGCGCCATGGAGCGCGCCTCGCGTCCTACTCATCGGCCTCGACGGCTTCCGTGCCGACTATCTCGATCGGCCAGCGGCGGTGCAGCTCCGTGCGCTCGCGGCACGCGGGGTGCGCGCCGAGCGGATGATCCCGGCCTTTCCCTCCAAGACCTTCCCCAATCACTACTCGATCGTCACCGGACTCTTCCCTGAGCATCACGGGATCGTCGCGAATGCGATGCGCGACTCGGTGCTCGGGCTCTTCCGGCTGAGCGATCGCACCGCGGTGCAGACCTCGGCGTGGTGGGGTGGGGAACCGATCTGGGTGACCGCGGAGCGGCAGGGGCGCCGAGCGGCGACCTACTTCTGGCCTGGCTCCGAGGCGGCGATCGGCGGGGTGCGGCCGAGCTGGTGGTATCCGTACGATGGCGATCGGCCCAACGCCGAACGCGAGCGGCAGGTCCTCGAATGGCTCGCGCTCCCGGCGGACTCGGCGCCCGCCTTCATCGCGCTCTACTTCTCCGATACGGATGACGCGGGGCATCGCCATGGGCCAGCCGCATCGCAGGTCGATTCGGCGATCGCGCGCGTGGATTCGGCGGTCGGCCGCCTCGTGGCGGGGATCGCGCGGCTCGGGCTGAGCGACCAAGTGAACGTGATCGTGGTCGCTGACCATGGGATGTCGGCGGTCGCGCCTGAGCGGACGATCGTCTTAGACGACTATCTCGATCTGACCTCGGTGGAGATCGTCGATCTCAATCCGGTGGCGATGATCACCCCGCGCGATGGCGATGTGTCCCGGGTGATGCGGGCGGTGCAGGGGGCGCACCCTCGTCTGCAGGTCTATCGGCGCGACGAGGTCCCGGCGCGCTATCGGTTCCGGTCGCATCCCCGCATCACCCCGATCGTCGCGATCGCTGATGATGGGTGGAGCATCGTCGCGCGCGGGTCACGCCCGCGTGAGGTGGCGGTCGGTACGGTTCGCGGCGGGGCGCACGGCTACGATCCGCAACTCGCCTCGATGGGCGCGCTCTTCATCGCCGCGGGCCCGGGGATCGCGCAGGGACGCACCGTCCCCGCGTTCCAGAACATCCACGTCTACCCGCTGATGGCCGAGCTCCTGCGACTCCAGCCGGCGCCGACCGACGGCGCCCTCGACAGCGTGCGGACGATCCTCAGAACTCGCGGCGCTTCATCTCCTTGAACATCCGCTCCCGCTCCTCGTCCTGCGCATCGGTGACGCGCTGTGGGGCGGTGGCATCGTAGGTCTTCGCCTCGAGGTTCCGCGGCTTTGCCTGCTTCTGCATCTTCTTCACCAGATTCTGGATCGACTTGTCATCCAGGCCAGCCATGGTGCCCTCCGGGGCAGAGTCGGTATACGAATCCTATGTGGCGTGTAGGAAAAGGGGGAGGCGGTCCGATGACCGCCTCCCCCTTTTCCCTCGCTACATCTTCGGCTTGAGCATCTCGCGGGTCGTCGGGTAGGCGATCCCGAGCTGCTCCAGGTACGTCTTGTACTTCTTGGAATCGTAGTAGTACTTCTGCAGCTCGGGCTTGTACCGCGCCATGATCTCCGCATTCATCCAGATCGGCGGCTGGTCCGTGGGTGAGATGAAGGCGGTGTACTTGGTCTCCTTGGTCTGGACCTCGCGGAAGTAGGTCCACGCATCGGCGACGACCTGCGGCTTGAGTAGGATGTCAAGCATCGTGAGCGCCTGCACCTTGGCGCCCGCCAAGGCGCCCTTGTGCGCGATCGGCGTCGCCATCACGATCGAGTTCGCCCAGTTATGACCCGGCGGACCCGGGATATTGGAGGGGAAGCGCAGGGTCACGGTGGGCACGTTCCACGACACGTCGCCGATGTCATCGGACCCACCCCCCATCCGCTGACTCTCCGGGACCGGTCCACCGACGTTCATCGTGGTGGTCGAGGTCAGCCCCGTCTCGCGCACCCCGAGCTCCTTCTGCACCGCACGGGCCATCGCTACGTCCGCCGAATCCCAGGCCGGCATCCCGACCCGCTTGATGTTGTCGAACGTCACCTCGGCGATCGTCTTATTGAAGTGCGCGCTCCATCCCGAGCCGACGATCATCACCGTGTCGAGCGCGACGTTGGCCATCAAGGCGGCGCCCTGTGCGACCTGCCGGCCGCGTTCGAAGAGCGCCTTGGTCTTCTCGTAGTCGCGCTCGCGGAAGTAGAACCAGATGCTTGCTGTGCTCGGGACGACGTTCGGCTGATCGCCACCATCGCGGATCACGTAGTGCGACCGCGTCGGCAGTTCGTTGTGCTCACGCTGGTACTCCCATCCGGTGCCCATGAGCATCGCGGCATCCAGCGCCGAACGGCCGCGCCATGGGGCACCGGCGGCGTGCGCACTGGTCCCCTTGAAGCGGAAGAGTGCCGAGATGAGCGCGGTCTGCCCGCTCTGCCCCCACTGTACGCCAAGGTCGGAGCTGACGTGCGTGAAGAGCGCGACGTCGGCATCCTTGAAGAGCCCCTCGCGCACCAGGAACGCCTTTCCCGCCATCTGCTCCTCGGCGATTCCCGGCCAGAGGACGATCGTGCCAGGGATCTTCTCACGGATCATCAGCTCCTTCACGGCGAGCGCGCCAGCGATGTTCACCGCCTGACCGGCGTTGTGACCTTCGCCGTGGCCGGGGGCACCAGCGACCTGCGGGTCCAGGAACGCCACGGCGGGCCGATTGCTCGCCTGCGGGATCCCGTCGACGTCTGAGCCCAGCGTGATCACCGGCTTCTTCCCGGCGGGGCTCTCCCAGCGCGCCACCCAGGCGCTCGGCATCCCGGCATAGCCCAGCGTGATCGCGAAGCCCTTGGCTTTCAAGAGATTCGTCAGGTACTTCTGCGTCTCGAACTCCTGCATCCCGAGTTCGCTGTACGAGAAGAGCTGGTCGACGAGCTCTTGGACGAGCTTGGGATCGACCTTGGCGAGCGCCTCGGCCTTGAGGCGCTCGAGGCGGACCGAATCCGCGGCCGTCTGGGTGATGCCAGGCCGTGGGACGAGCGCCGCACCAAGGAGGCCGGCGAGGAGGAGGGCACGGCGCGCACCGCGCACCGGACGGAGGAGGGCCATCGAGCGAATCCTCAGCGAAAGGGGGTTCCCTAGTTTACGCCCTCGGGCATTCCCGCGCTGGCAGGAGGGGGCCATCTTGGGTGGGTTCCCCCTTCTCCCGACTCGCCGATGCGTCTCTCCCTCCTCTCCCGTCGCCTGCACCGCTGGGGTGCCCTGCTCACCGTGCTCCCGCTGGTCCTCGTGATCGGGTCCGGGCTGCTCCTGCAGGTGAAGAAGCAGGTCCCGTGGGTGCAGCCCGCCGAGCAGCGGACCGCCGTGAGCGTCCCAGGGCTCTCGTGGGATCTGATCCTCGCTGCGGCCCGGGCGATGCCGGAGGCGGGGGTGACCGGGTGGGCGGACATCGATCGGGTCGATGTGCGGCCGTCGAAGGGGATCCTCAAGGTGATCACGACGAGCCGGTGGGAGGCGCAGCTCGCGCTCGCCGATGGGGCGGTGCTCCAGACGGCATACCGTCGGAGCGATCTGATCGAACACCTGCACGACGGCTCGTTCTTCGGGGATCCGATCAAGTATTGGATCTTCCTGCCCGCGGGGATCCTCCTCTTCGGGCTCTGGCTGACGGGGATCTATCTCTGGGTGCTCCCGACGCTCACGCGTCGGAAGCGAGCACGGCAGATGGCGGCGCTCCTACTCCTCTGGATGCCGCTCGGGCTCGAGGCACAGCGCACGTCCGCGCCGGAGCAGCGCGCCACCACTGGTGGTCGCGCGCGTGAGATCGCGACGCCCTACGTCCCCGGCGCGACCTGGGAGCGTCGCGCGCCCACCGCGATGGGCATCGATAGTGTGAAGTTGGCCGAGGCGATCACCTTCGCCATCGCGCGCGAGACCAAGGCGCCGCGCGACATGGAGGAGAATCACTACCGCACCTTCGGGCGCGAGCCCTTCGGGCAGGGGATCGGCCCCTTCGCCCCCCGTGGGGAGCCGACGGGAGTGATCCTTCGTGGCGGCTACGTCGTCGCCTCGTGGGGTGACCCCGATCGCGTCGACATGACGCATAGCGTGACAAAGAGCTTCCTCTCAGCGGTCGTCGGGCTCGCGGCGGATCGTGAGCTCATCGGATCGGTCGATGCGCTGGTCTGGCGCTCACAGGCGCCGACCTATCCGCTCCAGCTGACCGCCCCAACTGAGCCGGGGTCGCGATTCGGGGAGTCGATGTTCCTCGATCCATGGGCGACGCCACACAACCGCACGATCACCTGGGATCATCTCCTCCGACAGACGAGCGATTGGGAGGGGACGCTCTGGGGGAAGCCGGAGTGGGCCGATCGTCCTGCCGCCGACGCGTCTACCTGGACCACGCGTTCGCGTGCGAAGGCGGGGACGACCTATGAATACAACGATGTCCGTGTGAACGTGCTCGCCCTCGCGGCGACGAATCTCTGGCGGCGCCCCCTTCCCGAGGTGCTGAACGAGCTGGTGATGGAGCCGATCGGGGCCTCACGGAGCTGGCGCTGGAATGGCTACGACAACGCCTGGATCACCCTCGATGGCCGACCGGTGCAGGTGGTGAGCGGCGGCGGGCATTGGGGCGGGGGGATGTTCATCAACGCGTGGGACCTCGCGCGCTTCGGGCTCCTCACGCAGCGCCGCGGCATCTGGGGCACCCGACGCATCCTCTCCGAACGCTGGGTGCAGCAGTCGCTCACCCCCACCGGGCCGCAGCCGACCTACGGCTACATGAACTGGTTCCTCAACACGAACCGGGCGTGGATGCCGAGTGCGCCAGCGAATGCCTTCGGGCATGTCGGGAACGGTACCAACCTCGTCTTCGTCGCGCCGGACCAGGAGCTCGTCATCGTGGTCCGGTGGATCGAGAACGGCGCGATCGACGAGTTCCTCGGTAAGGTCCTCGCGGCGATTCGCATGAACTAGAAATCGATGCTGAACCCGATGCTCGGCAGCAGCCCGAGCGAGGTGTTCTGTTCGACCGCTCGCATGCGCTGATTCCACTGGAGCCCCGAGACGTTCTCGCGGCCGGTGAGGTTCTGGATGTCGAGGTAGGTCACGATCTGCGCGCGGCGCTGCGCGAACTGCTGAAGGCCGGCGAAGGTGCCGTCCGTGATGAACGGCGTCGTGGGGAGCCCGCTCGCTACGCGCACCTTGCCGCTGATCTCCCACTTTGGGTTCGGACGCCACCCGATCACGGTATTCGCGATCACCGGCGTATCGAAACTCCCGGGGCGCTCCACGCCATCGCCCCCCTCGAAGGTCGTGCGCGCGATGGTCACGCTCGCCAGTCCGAAGAAGGGGAGGTCGCTCAACTGCTTCTGCGCGAGGAACTCGATCCCGAACGACCGCCCCGTCGCCTCGGCGGCGAGGGGTTCCAGCCCGAAGGGGATGTCGCTCGTCACGTCGTCAAAGCCACTTGGTGCGAGGACGGCCTCCTGCCGGAACTGACGGCGCGGATACTGCCGATACCCCTTGGCGAAGAGCTCGACCTGCAGCTTGAGGTCGGGGCGGGGGAGCCGTTCGAGTCCGAGGACGATCTGATCGGCGCGGAAGGGGGAGAGCAGGCGATTGCTCGCATCACCGACGAGCCAGATGTACGACGGTGCCTGCCAATACCGGCCGAGGCTCGCCGTCGCGGTAGTGGTCGGATTGAGTGCGTAGCGCGCGCCGAGTCGTGGGCTCACCCTCGTCGCACCGTCGAGGAAGCCGTAGCGATCGAGACGGAGCCCGCTCGTGGTGCGGAGCCGCGGGGTCGCCTGCCAGGCGAGCTGTCCGTAGAGGGCCTGTCGGTCCGCGGTGAAGGAGGTGTCGAGGGCGAGTGGGCGCGGGACGAGGGTCGCGTCGCGCCGGAGCGCCCCGGGCACGAGGAGGTCATACTCGAGCTGGCTCGCATACCGCGTCACCGCGCCCCCGCTCAGCTCGAGGGTGGGGGCGAGCTGTTTGGTGAGATCGACGCGAAGCGAGGTCTCCCCTTCGGTCGAGAAGGCACGGAAGACCGGCGACGGGGGATCGAGTGAATCGTTCTGGATCGTCGTGTAGCGCGTGTAGGTGCGGCCGAGGACGACATCGAGCACCCCACCGGAGAGGAGGCGCCGCCAGGTGAGCCCCGAGAAGTACTGCCGCTGACTCGGCGCGGCGACGCGCGAGTTGGTGTAGCGCTTCTCGGGATCGTCGTTGGTGAAGGTCACGGTGCCGTCGGCGCCGATCACCAGGAACGAGAGGGTGGTGCGATCGTCGAGCTGCTGCACGACCTTGAGCTGCCCGTCGACATAGGCCGGGATGAAGCCGAAGCCGGCGGCCTTGAAGAGGAGGTCGAGGTAGGAGCGCCGCGCCGAGAGGTAGAAGGAGCCATCGCGGCCGAGTGGCCCTTCGGCGATGGCGAACCCGCCGGTGGCGGAGAGGGAGAACTCCCCGCCGAATCGCTCGCGGCTCCCTTCGCGCAGGGTGATCGAGGTGACCGAGGCGGTGCGATCGCCGTAGCGCGCGGCGAACCCCCCGGTGGAGAAGCTCGCCTGTTCGACGGCGTCGATGTTGATCAGCGAGAGGGGACCACCGGTCGAGCCCTGGGTGCCGAAGTGATTGATGTTGGGGACTTCGATCCCGTCGACCAAGAAGAGATTCTCGAAGGGGGCACCGCCCCGCACGACGAGATCATTGCGCCCAGGCTGCGTGATCCCCACGCCGGGGAGGAGCGCCACGGCGCGGATCACATCTTCTTGCACGCCGGGGGCGCGGCGTACCGCCTCCGCGCTCAAGACCTGGGTGCTCGTCGTCGCCTGGATGGTGGGGGCAAAGTACGACGCGGTGACGTCGACCGACTGCAGCTCGCGCGGCACGGGGGTGAGACGGACGACGACGCTCGTCGGCTTCCCACTCCCGACGGCGATATCGGGGACGATCTGCGGGGCGTAGCCGATCGCCCGGACCTGGAGGCGCCAGATGCCTGGGGCGATCCCGGTGAGGACGAACCGGCCGCGCGCATCGGTGAGGGCGCGACGATCGGTCGTGAGGACGGTGATCTGCGCTCCTTCAAGCGGGGCGTCGGTGCCGGTCATGAGCACCGTGCCGGTGATCGTCCCGGTGGGGAGGTCTTGGGCGCGCGCAGTGATCGGGAGCCCGATCGCGAGGCAGAGGCCTCGGATGAAACGACGAGAGGGGATGCATAGTCGCATCCCCTCTCAACGTCCTGACCTGATCTCAGGTTTCGTCGATTACATCTTGGGCTTCGCCGGCTTCACCCACTGGTCGAGCCAGGTGAGCATCTCATGCAGCGTATGCCCGATGCTCTCGCGCGCCGCATACCCATGTGATTCCCCGGGCAGCTGCACATAGCGCACCGTCGCGCCATTCCCCTTGAGGTAGCTCCGCTCCTCCCCCTGGAAGCCGAACGGCGTGAGCGTGCGGTTGTACGCCCCCGAGCGGGCGATCCCCGCGCGGAAGAGCTTGGTGTGCGCCAGGAGATTCGCCGTCATGAAGGCGCCGTACGAATGCCCACCGACCCCGATCCGATCGCGATCGGCGATCCCCATCCCCACGATCTGGTTCACCGCCGCCTCAGCGCTCGTGACCAACTGCTCCACATAGGTGTCGTTCGACTCCTTCCCGTCGAGCGCGATGATCGGCATGGTCGGATCATCCATCACGCCGTAGCCCTGGAGGAGGGCGAAGAGGTGCGACGAGCCACCAGGCCGCGTGAACCGATAGGGGGAGCCCTGCACCTGCGAGGCGGCATCGGCGGAGCCGAACTCGCGGGGATAGGCCCAGAGGAGGAAGGGGATCGCGCCGTCCCTCGCCTGGTCGTAGCCCGGCGGGAGGAAGACCGTCGCCTGCAGGGCGACGCCATCGGCGCGCTTGTACTGCACCACCTGCCGCGTGACGCCAGCGAAGGCGGGCGCGGGATCGGCGACCGCCGTCACCTGTCGCGGCGCGATGCGACGCACGAGATCGCGCTGCCAGTAGTTGGGGGGCTCGGTGACCGACTCACGCCGCGTGAGGAGTCGCTCCCCCTTCTCGTCGAGGAGCTCGGCGACCGTCTCGTAGTAGGGCGCCGTCGAGCGGAAGAGGCGCTCGGTGCGCCCGGTCGCGAGATCGACCTTGTCGAGGAAGGGGCGATCCCCTTCAGGCGAGGCGCCGGTCCCGCGCAGGAAGGCCGATTTCCCATCGGGGGTGAGCTGCAGCACCTGGCGTCCACGCGCATCGCGCGCCGTGACGAACGCGCCCGGATCGTTGTAGCGATCCTCCGATGACCGCTCCCAGAGGAGACGGGGCGCGGTGCGCCCGCTCGGATCGATCACCCAGGTGCGGTTCTTCCGCCCCCGGCTCGTCCCCTCGGTGGCGATGGCGAGATCACCGCGCCCCCAGGTGATCCCACGTGCGCGCCACTCCGTCTCCACGACGGTGGTCGGCGCCGCGGTGAAGGGGGCGCTTACCACGAGGATGCGATCGCGCTTCGCGGCGGTGGTGGCAGGGTTCCCGCCATCGAGTGCCTCGATCCAGACCAGGGTCGCCGGGGCATCGCTGCGCCACGAAGGGGAGCGCGGTCCCACCTGCGCGCCATCGCCGCCCCACGAGACGCGCTCGATCAACGGCCGCGTCGCGAGGGTACGTGCGACGGTGCCATCGAGCGACCAGATCGCGATCGTCGTCGGGAAGTAGGTGAGTGGGACCGAGTAGGAGAAGGGGCGCGCGAGCGTCGTCACCAGCAACCACCGACCGTCGGGGCTCGCACTCACCTCGCTAATGATCCCGGCAGCGCCGATCGGCGCGACGGTGCCATCGAGGGCGACGCGGGCGAGCTGGCTCGTCGCGTAGTGCGAGAAGATCGCCTCGTCGTGCGGGCTCTTGAGGAGATCCTGATAGGTCGCGGCGCGATCCTCACGCCCGGTGAGCGCCTCCTGCGCGATCGGACCTGAAGGAACGCTCGGCGCCTTCGGCTCCGCACCACGATTCGGCGGGATGAAGGTGCAGACGAGGGCCTCATCACCGGCCCAATCACAGGGGGCCCCGAGCACGGCATTCAACCGGCGCGACGTCACCTGCCGCGCGCTGCGCGTGCGGGTGTCGCCGACCCAGAGGGTGAGGGCGTCCTCCGTGCTCACCACGAAGGCGAAGCGCGCCCCACTCGGAGCCCAGGTGAGGTTCCCGATCCCGGCGCCGGTGGGAAGCGACATCGCGAATGGCATCGCGGCGCCCCCCTCCATCGGCATGAGCGAGAGCCCGCGCGCCGGATTCTGTCGCGAGGGTCCACTCGTGCGCGGATCGAGGCGGATGCCGGCCACCCGATACTCGGGGGCGGCGATCTCCGCGATCGACGGCAGTCCCGGCCGCTCGAGGAGCATCAGGTGCTTCCGATCCGGCGTGACCATCACGGTCGGGAGCGCGGGCGCATCGAGGATCTGCGCGACGGCGGTCGGCGGCTGGCGATAGCCGTCCTGTGCGCCTGTGACGAGCGGGGTGAGCGCGAGGGCCAGGCCGGCGAGGATGGCGGCAGTGCGAACGGTCGAGCGTCGTCGTACGAACATCCGGGGGGACTCCTCGAAAGAGATGAATGACGGCTGCTCAGCGATCAGCTCTCTGGTACCTGATCCCTGTTCCCTCTTACCTGTTCTTATTCTCGATATATCCACGCGTCCAGTACATCACCAGCGCACACGGCTTGTCCTGCCCCGTCGGCCAGGCGAGCCGCTTGTACGCGGCGGGCACCTTGTCGTAGGTGTCGTAGTGCTCGACCCCGACGATGTCACGAGGGCGGACGCCCTGATCGGCGGCCATCTTGTGCCGCCCATTCCACCCTTCCATCAGACAGCGCCACCCGGTGGTCGACTCCACCTGCCAATCGCGCCCGAGCAGCGAATCGGGGACCGGATAGCGCCGGAACCCCGGGAGCTCATCGAACATATCAGCCCAGTAGATCGGCCGCAGCGCGGTCAACTCTGATTCGCCACGGAACTGTCCGATCCCCGCCCGACGTCGGCAGTCGAAGCCGGCGAAGTCGTATGCCGCGCAGCCGTCGTGCGAGACGATCCGCACCGTGTCGAGCGCGACGATCACCCGACGGAGCGTGAACGAGAGCTCGGGGACCTGGGCGTCCAGCATGTTGACCGCCTGATCCGCGGGCTGATATCCAGGGAGTCGCGCAAGGATCAGCTGCTGTCCGAACGGGAGCTTGGCGAGGGTGAACCGCCCACCCGCATCGGTGCGCGTCGAGCGCTTGGCATTCACCGAGAGCACTTCCACATTCGAGAGCGGTCGCCCGGTGGTGTCGGTCACCGTCCCGCGGAGGATGCCCGCTTGGGCCTGCGCCCGATGCGGCGCAAGGACACTCAGCAGCGCGCTCACCATCACGGCACGCCACCCCCGCCAGAGACGCCACCGTCTCATCGCGTGAGCCGCTCCAGGAATTTCGACCGCGCCTTCGCCACCTTCGGCGCTACCACAACCGCGCAGTACGGATTCTGCGGGTTCCGCGCGAAATAGTCGTCGTGGTACGCCTCGGCGGGCCAGAAGCGATCGAGCGGACGGACCTCGGTCACGATCGGCGCGTCCCACTGGGGCTGCGCCGCCGAGAGCGCCTCACGGGCGACGCGTTCCTGCTCGGCGTCGTGCGTGAAGATCGCCGAGCGATACTGTGGACCGACATCGTTCCCCTGTCGATCCTTCGTGGTGGGATCGTGGATCGTGAAGAAGACGTGGAGGAGATCCCGATACGTGATCTCGTGCGGATCGAAGGTGAGCTGTACCACCTCGACGTGCCCGGTCTGCTTCCCGCAGACCTGCTCATAGGTGGGGTTCGCGACATGCCCACCGGCGTAGCCGCTCTTCACCGTGTGCACGCCACGCAGCATCAGATAGACCGCCTCGAGGCACCAGAAGCAGCCACCGCCGAGCGTGGCAGAGGTCAGGTGGGAGGGGTCAGGGGACAGGGTGGACATCGCGCGTCACCGATTCCCGTCGAACAGATGGCTGTAGGCTGAATAGCCTTCAGCCTCCAGCCTATCAGCCGCGATAAACCGCAGTGCCGCCGAATTGATGCAGTAGCGCATCCCCGTCGGGCCGGGACCATCGGGGAAGAGATGGCCGAGATGTGAGTCGCCCTGCGCGGAACGCACTTCGACGCGCGTCATCCCATACGTGCGATCGGTGTGCTCGCTGACGTGCGCGGGCGCGACCGGCTGCGTGAACGACGGCCACCCGGTGCCGGAGTCGAATTTGTGCACCGAGGCGAAGAGGGGTTCGCCAGAGACGATGTCCACATAGAGCCCCGGCTCGTGATGATCCCAGAACTCGTTGCGGAACGGCGGTTCGGTCGCGCTGCACTGCGTCACCTGGTACTGCAGGGGGGAGAGGCGTGCGGCGAGGGCCGGGTCCTCGGGTTTCTGCTTGGCCATGGGGGAAAGATGCGGTGGAGGGACGGAACCTTTGCAGGGTGGGTTGTGTTTGATGCAAGCACCCGCTTGCTTTCACTGCAAGCAACCACTTGCAACACCTATGTCAGAGCCGACCAGACAACAGATCCTCGATGCCGCCGCCCAGGTCTACGCCGAGGCGGGATTCCGGGGCGCCACCACGCGGCGAATCGCCGAAGTCGCTGGCGTCAATGAAGTTACCCTCTTCCGACTCTTCGGATCCAAGGCCAACCTCATCGACGAGGTCATCCGCTCCTGCCGCCAGGGGGAGCAATTCCCCCTCGCCGAGCAGCCGGCGGACCCCGAAGCCGAGTTGACCGCCTGGGCCGCCGCGAGCCACGCCTTCATGGTCGAGCGCCGCGGGATGCTCCGCTCCGCCGTCGCCGAGCTCCACGAACACCCTGAGCACTCCGCCGACGCCGCCGATCACCCGATCGCCTCCTTCCGCGAACTCCGCGCCTATGTCGATCGGCTCCACACCGCCGGGCGCGTTCCCTCGACCCGCGATGCGAATACCGCGTGCACGATGCTCCTCGGCACGCTCTTCACCGATGCCCTTCATCGCGACATGATGCCCTCGATGTTCCCGCCGGCCACTGAGGCCCCGCGTGCCTACGTGCGACTGTTCCTGCGCGCGCTCGGCGCCGCGGGCACGCTCGTGCTGCTGATCATCGGCGCGCTGATGACGGGGCCGACCGTCACGATGGCGCAGGGCGCGAAGGCGCCCGCACCGACGACCCTCTCCCTCGCCGACGCGCTCACGATGGCGGCGCGCAAGAACGAGGGGGTCGCGATCGCCGCCGCCGGCGTGCAGCGCGCCCGGGGGCAGCAGGCACAGGTCGACGCGCAGCGCAAACCACAGATCGCAGGGATCCCGATGACTCGTCCAGCGGTGGTGGCGGCTTCACCGACAGCCCGATCGCACGGATCTTCGCGGCGCCCACCACGGCGATCTTCGCCCTCAACGCGACGCAGAACCTCTATTCGGCGGGCCGCATCCCCGCCGCGCGGGCTGGCGCGCGGGCCGGCCGCTCGGCGGCGGAGATCGCGTACACCGCCGCCACGTCACAGGCGGCGCTCGAGGTGGCGCAGGCGTACTTCGATGCCGTCGCCTCCGACCAGTTCGTCGCGATCGCCGAGAGCTCGCTCGTCCTGGTCGATCGCACCCTGGCGCAGGTGACGCTGGCGCGTGAGGTCGGGACCGCGGCCGAGTTCGACCTCCTCCGCGCGACGGTGGCACGCGACAATCAGCGGCCGGTGGTGATCCGCGCCGAGGGCGCGCGGACCGCCGCCTATCTCCGTCTGAAGCAGTTGCTCGATCTCCCGCTCAATGCGCCGCTCACGCTCACGACGCCGATCCGCGATGACGCGGGCGCACGTGCGAATCCGATCGGCCCACTCACCCTGGCCGATGACCGCACGATCGTCCCCGACACCGCCGTCGCCGCGCGCGCGCCGGTGCGGCAAGCCGAGGCCGCGGTGCGGGCGCAGGAGAGCGCGGTGCGTGCGGCGAAGCTCGCGCGACTCCCCGCGCTCCAGCTGAGCTCCACCTATCAGCGTTTCGCCTATCCGCCGGACGGGAGTTTCCTTCCCTCGGCGCTCGATCTCTACTTCCCGAACTGGAACGTCGCGCTCGGGCTCTCCGTCCCGGTGCTCGCGGGCGGGCGGCTGCGGGGCGAGCGGATGGTGGCCGAGGCGAATCTCGCTGAGGCGCAGCAGCGGTTGCAGCAGAGCCGCGAGGGCGCCGCGCTCGATGCGCTCTTGGCCCTGAATCAGTTCGCGCAGGCCGAGGCGGCGTACCTCGCCTCCGTCGGCACCGATGCGCAGGCGGC